>JAFGLJ010000060.1 GCA_016928075.1 Bacteroidales bacterium
CCCCGGCCGAATGTAATGAGAGCCGGGGGAAAAAGTAAAAAGTTGGAGCGAAGCCCGCCTTCGCCGGAGGCTATGGCGGGCGAAGCGGAAACCCCGGTCGAACGAAGCGAACGCCGGGGTAGAGGCGCAAGGCTTTGCGCCTCAATAAATTATATATCAAACGGACTAAGGGCAATATTCCATTAGTCGTTGGTTGTTTAAATTAACTTTAATCATGATAAGATCCGCATTAATCATTTTCTTCAGCTTTTTACAGCTTGCAGGATCAGCCCAGATTGATGGTTATATCAGGGATTTTGTAAATGATACCTCTTTCCGGCACGCAGGCATATCAATATGTTTCAGGGATGCTGAGTCAGGAGATATAATAACTGACCATAACAAGGATATGGCTCTGGGTAGCGCCTCGGTGATGAAGCTTGTAACAACCGCAGTTGTACTTGAAACACTGGGCCCTGACTTCAGGTTTGCCACCAGGGTGGGTTATACAGGCCACTTTAATACTACAGATTCTACTCTTAATGGTTACATAGTAATCAAGGGTGGGGCTGATCCCTCTATACTTTCCGAATATTTTCCCGATTATAAGAAAGATATCATAGATAAATGGGCTGATGATATAGTCAATGCTGGCGTAAAAGAGGTAAATGGAGCGGTGGTTGCTGATGCCACTATATTTGATTACCATCCGGCCCCGGGTGGATGGGCCTGGTCTGACCTGGGCAATTATTACGGGTCGGGAGCTCATGGCATTTGCATATTTGATAATATGTACCGCATACATTTAAAAACAGGAACCGAGGGCAGCCGTCCTGAAATAACATTTACTGAACCTGATATACCAGGCCTTATAATTGAAAACAGGCTTATCTCTTATGGTAATACTGACAACGGTTATGTGTATCTTGAACCATATGGCGACAAGGCTGTTATCAGGGGAGAAATACCTCCCGGCAGGGATGATTTCATTTTGAAGGCTTCAATTCCTGATCCTCCACTGCTGGCAGCCATTTTATTACAGGATGCTCTGGAAAAGAGAGGAATCCATTTTGATAAAAACCCTACGAGCCTGCGGCTTTCTCCTGATATTGCCGAGGTATTCCGCTCTTCATATAAAGCTATTATCTCAACTTCATGGTCACCACCACTTTCGGAAATAATCACCGTAACCAATACCGAAAGTGTAAACATGTTTGCAGAGCAACTTATTAAATACCTCGGATTTGTGGGCAGTATGACAGAATATTCCTCAAAAGGCAGGGGAATTGAAGCAATCAGGGAATATCTTGCCTTAAAACTTGAGGGCAGTAATCAGGGGTTATACATAGTTGACGGAAGCGGTTTATCGCGTTCAAACGCGATAAGTGCTTCATTTATAACATCCCTGCTGCATTTCATGAAAAGTAAGAGCAGGTATTCAGATTGCTTTTATGAATCATTACCTGAAGCAGGCAAAAGCGGAACACTGGAAGATTGCTTTAAAGACCCGGTATTCTATGGTAACCTGAGAGCCAAGAGCGGTACATCAACCAGAATACGTAATTATGCCGGCTATTTCAAAACACAAAATGGCAAGAATTTAATTTTTGCAGTACTGGTAAATAATTTTGATTGCAGCAGCAGCCAGGTTACCCACAGGGTGGAGAAACTGCTGAAAAGTGTAATTGAGGGATATTAAGCAGGTACTGGGTACTGGGTGCGGGTGTCAAAATCCCGTTTAAACAATTTAACAGTTCAACGATTAAACAAATATTTAAACTATTAAACCCCTAAACCTCTCAACTTAAAGATCATACAAATCAATAAGGTAGATCAGGGAGGCTATGGCAGCACTACCCATTTGCATTTCACGGATATTTACCTGCTCAAAAGTATCGTTGGCTGAATGATGGAACCAGAAATATCTCTGCGAATCAGGAATATAACCAATCTGTAGTGTATTGAATCTTCTAAGCGGAGAAATATCGGAGCCCCCTCCTCCCCGAGCAAAATACCTGATCCCATAGGGTTCGAAATATTTGGCAAGCTGGAATAGTTCTTCAAGTCTTTCATCATCAGCATTGCCAAATCCAAATCCGAGAGGACTCATTACACCCCTGTCTGATTCCAGCGCCGCATAATGTATTTCACCTCTTTTTCCTGCTTCATCAGCATACACCTGACCCCCTGTGGATGTCATTTCCTCATTCATGAACATTACGGCTCTTATGCTCCGCCGGGGTTTAACCTCAAGCTCATGGAATAACCTGATAGTTTCTATGGACTGAACACATCCGCCACCATCATCATGAGCTCCTTCGCTTATATCCCAAGCATCGAGATGTCCGCCAACCGTAATATATTCACCGGGTTTTTCATACCCTGTTATTTCACCAATAACGTTGAATGAGATGGTGTCCGGATAATTCTTACAATCAGAAACAAGGTGCAATACAGCTTCCTTATCTTCTTTAAGCCACCTGGATAACAAGTTTGCATCATTGGGTGATAGGCAGACGGCAGGTATACGAGGTATATCTTCTTTATACCTGACCACGCCGGTATGTACAAAGTCATGCATAGCCTGGGTTGGTGATCTCACTATTACTGCCATAGCTCCAAATTTCGCTGCTTCAGATGCACCTGAGACTCTCTGATCTACAGCTCCAGCATAACCTGAGAAAGTATTTATTATGGTATTGTCAACAGGCCTGTTAAAAAAAACGATTTTATCTTTTATCCTTCCGGTGCCAATCTCAGTAAGCTGTTTAAAGTCATGAACTTCGATCAGCTTTGCATCTATACCACCAGGCCCTGTACCCACTGAAAGTCCAAGCGCTGAGATTGTTAATTCCAGGGCCCCCAGCCTTGATTTTAATACTGCAAGTTCATTGCCTCTTTCCCAGTGGGGAACCGGCACTTCCTGCAACCACACTGTATCTGCTCCTGCCTCAATGAGTGCATTCATAGTATACCTCACTGCATGCAATGCTTGCTGCGATCCCGGAATTCTCCCTTTCGTATTTTTGCACAGATAAAGCAGGTGCTCCTCTGCTGTATTATCTGTAAGAGCGTTATCAAATATTGATTTCACAACCTCTTCAGGGTTTTGGGGACTGGCCTTGAATAAGAATGACAGAGAAATAAATAAAGTAATAATGTACTTCATATTAAAACGTGATAATGATATAAGATTGAAGATTAACGATTTAAGAATATGTTTGGACTATGAATTCATACTATTTACTCGACAACCGGTTCAACGACTTAACGACTTAACAATTCAACATTCTTATCAGGCATCTATATTTGCATACTTGGCGTGTTTTTCGATAAACTCCCGTCGCGGCGGAACCTCGTCTCCCATGAGCATACTGAATATCCGGTCTGCCTCGGCAGCACTCTCAATAGTGACCTGTCTGAGAGTTCTGTTTTCAGGATTCATTGTAGTCTCCCATAATTGTTCTGCATTCATTTCGCCAAGGCCCTTATAACGCTGTATGCTTACATTTTTATCCTTCCCCTCGCCGAATTCGTCGACAAAGTTACGCAGTTCTTCCTCAGACCAGCAATATTTATTGTATTTACCTTTTTTTACAAGGTATAGCGGTGGTGTGGCAATATAGAGATAGCCTTCCTTAATAAGTTCCTGCATATACCTGAAAAAGAAGGTCATTATCAAGGTAGCGATATGAGAACCATCGACATCTGCATCGGTCATTATTACTATCTTATGGTATCTCAGTTTTTCGATATTCAGTGCTTTGCTATCATCTTCAGTTCCGATATTCACACCAAGGGCAGTAAAAATATTTTTTATTTCTTCATTATCGAATATCTTATGCTGCATGGCTTTCTCCACGTTAAGGATTTTTCCCCTCAGTGGCATTATAGCCTGAAATTTTCTGTCGCGTCCGGCCTTTGCTGTTCCCCCTGCTGAATCACCTTCCACAAGGAATATTTCACAATTTACAGGATCACGATCGGCACAATCGGCCAGTTTACCGGGCAATCCTGATCCGGAGAGTACATTTTTACGCTGAACAAGCTCACGGGCTTTACGTGCAGCGTGTCGTGCCGTAGCTGCAAGTATGACCTTCTGTACTATAGCTCTGGCATCCTTGGGATTTTCCTCCAGGTAATTTGCAAGCATGGTACTCACTGCCTGGTCAACAGCACCCATCACCTCGGAGTTACCGAGTTTGGTCTTCGTCTGGCCCTCAAATTGTGGCTCTGCTACCTTTATTGATATAATAGCCGTCAATCCTTCCCTGAAATCATCACCATTGATATCAAATTTAAGTTTGGCTGTCAGTCCTGAATCCTCGGCATATTTTTTCAATGTGCGGGTAAGTCCTCTTCTGAAGCCTGCCAGGTGTGTACCGCCTTCTATGGTATTAATGTTATTAACGTATGAATGTACATTCTCGGAGAACGATGTATTGTACTGCAGGGCTATTTCAACAGGCACATCATTCTTCTCCGTTGTAATGAAAATAGGCTTCTCTATCAGTTTCTCCCTTGTATTATCCAGGTAATCAACAAACTCCTGGAGGCCAGTTTCAGAGAAAAATACGTCTTTTCTGTAAGTATCACCATTACCGTTTTCCTGCATCTCCCTCCTGTCAAGGATAGTAAGTTTTATTCCTTTATTCAGAAATGATAATTCCCTCAACCTTGTTGCAAGTATTTCGTACCTGAATTCGGTTTCTGAGAAAATACTCTTATCGGGTTTGAATGTTATTATCGTTCCTGATTTTTCAGTGGAACCCTGCTCCTGAACTTCTGACTCAGGTTTTCCTTTTTTATATTCCTGAAAAAATATTTTACCATTCCTGTGTATCTCAGCTCTCAGTGTTTCAGAAAGGGCATTTACCACAGATACCCCTACCCCGTGCAATCCACCTGAAACTTTATACGATTCCTTGTCAAATTTTCCACCGGCATGAAGAACTGTCATTACAACTTCAAGCGCTGATTTTTTTTCTTTTTCATGATAATCTATTGGTATACCCCTTCCGTTATCAATAACAGTTAATGAACCATCCTCGTTGATTATAACATTTATTTCGTTACAATACCCTGCAAGGGCTTCATCTATTGAATTATCAACAACTTCATATACAAGATGATGCAAACCTTTAATACTTAAATCCCCGATATACATCGCAGGTCTTTTCCTGACAGCTTCAAGGCCTTCTAATACCTGAATACTACCTGCTGAATAATCACCGTTACCCTTTTGCCTGTTATCCTTTTCACTCATATTTCTGTTCTTATCTTTATTTCTTTATGATACAGATCTACCTGAACGCTTTAATTCTTAAAGCAGTCATTTAATCAAATAAATTAAAGCTTAGTTTTACCTCTGATTCAATATTGAAATAAGTTCTCATTCAACTATTAAATTGCCCCAGTGGAAATATGGTAAAAAACTCTTTTAAGTTCCTGATTAAACTATACTTAAGTAATCGTACAAAGATAATTAAAATATAGTAATTTCCCGCTTCAATTTACTTAAAATTAAGCTGATTTTTTAACAAATAATTAACAGGTATTGTGCTGTATACCAACTTATTATATAAACGCATGAAATTTTAAAGACTATAAGTGAACCCGCCCATGAAAAGGAACCTTTGCGAGGGGTAAAAATTCCACTCAAAATACCTGTTCAATGCAATATTATTAAGCCTTGCCCAGAACGAAAGGATCTTTGTATACCGGTATTCGAGACCAACACTAAGGCTCAGGTTCATAGGCATCTCAAATATCTCATAATCAGTAGATGACGAATATGACATTGGTCCTACCCGGGCGAATCTTTTTGAGAGTCCATGAATGTTGGCGTTTGCAATTATTTTATCGCGCAGATTATAGTCTAACCCAAGTTTTGCGTCCCATGCTGGTTTATGCCATGGCTTTTCCAGATATTCCATACTATAGTTATAATACCCTGCCTGTGCCACCATAGATACTTCATCGCTTAATCTGGTTGAAAACTCAGCCTGCACGTTAAGTAATTCACCATTATCATAAATAGGATTAAAACTCCTGCCCTCGAGCAGGTCATTGATATAAAATACCATATTCTCGAACATAGAATATGATATATTTAACCTGTAACCTGTATTTGCACTGGCATGTCCTGCTATGCCACCTTTTACCCTTAGTTTGGTATCGGTTGGTAATATTGAATAAAGTTCATCAGATGGCTCAATTAGTCCGGTGAGGTTATGAGTAACGACAAAGGGGTTGATATACACTATTTCACTGGCATTGTTGCTTGTATACTCTCCATCAAGTCCCACATACATACTCAATATCGTAGGTATTACACTGAACTGAAACTTAAGGTCGGGATAAAAGAATAGTTTTGTTTTATATTCAGCAGGAAGAGGTGGTTCTTCGTAATACCTTGCATCAGCAATGAGTTGCAAGCCGATTCTGAAATTCCAGTTACTGCTTCTTTTGCTTATGGCCGGCTTGATCCTCACACGGTGCCTGAATTTGTCCTCTATATTCGGGATTGTGATCATTGCATATCCAATATCAAGGCTGGCGTAAAAAATATCCATATCATAACCCAGGTCGGCATTGACACCTGCCAGATGCTGGTAATACTGGCTGTTTTGATAAAGAAGGTTATAATAAAGCTCAATATCGTAAAACATTTTCGCAGAATCCATGCGGGTTGAATAGATATTGATATCTGCTCTTGGATTTAAATATTGAATCTTTAAACTATCCTTATTTATCTCGTTCATTGACAGTAATACGGGATCACCGCCGTATGCATACCTCCTTATATGGTTGAAATCGATATTTGCAGCCAGGGCCGTCCTTCTCAGGAATCGTGTTCCATATATCCTGCCCATATTGTCCATATAGCCTCCATATACCTGTGTGGCATCATCGATCATCAGTTTACCAAAGCTGGATTCATGCGCTAAATAAATACCTGCCAGTCCATTACGTGAACGGGTACTTGAGATATTAAGCTCTCCCACAGGGGAAAAATAATTTCCAAACCCCAGGTTAAGGAACCCTTTATATAATTTAGGTAAAGGATCGGGTTCCAGCCGGGCAGCACTGATTGTTTTGATTTCGTATTCAGGCATAAACGGGCTGGCACTGATAGTATAGTTGAATTGCGGTACGGTTACAGCAGTATCACTGATTTCCGGGGGAAAGTACATTTTAACAGCCTTATTCAGGGATGGCTTAAAAGGATTATACAAGGTAACCTCACGGCGTATTTCTTCCTGTCCTTGTTGAGCATGCAAACCTGTCTGAAATACCAGAAGCAGTATAAACACATAGGATGCTATCCTTATATTCATAATTATATATTCAATTAATAATTCCTTATATTTAAAGTATCAGGATTAATTTCATTATCCCTGTTCAGTTCATCCAGTTTTGCATTCACCTCATCGAGGATACCGTCATCTTGAATCTGGTAGTAATCTTTCAGGCTTTGGAGTGTTGCCCTTGCCTGAAATTCATCACCCTTCTCAAGGCTTATATCAGCCAGTAAAATAAACATGCGTGCCATCCAGTATTGATGAGGAGTGTTTTGATCAATAAATTCATATACTATATTTTCTGCATCATCAAAGTCGCCTCTCATAAAAAGAATTTGTGCCACACGATATTTTGATTCTGCACCCTCGCTGGATGTCACTTCTACAGCTACCCTCCTGAAATCGCTCAGTGCAAGGTCATAATTACCCAGCGCAAAATTTGATTTTGCACTCATAAAGCTGGCTTCCCGGGCTAGTTCTTCTGTAACCATATCAGACTCCATCAGCCGTCTCGATGAATTTATCGTTTTTTCGGCATCACCCATATTATAAGCTGAGCGCATCATTCCGACCTTTGCCCTCAGTTCATTATCAGGCAGTTCAGCTACTTTTTCAAGCTCATGGAAATAATAATACGAGCTGTCATATATCTCTTTCAGGTAATAAATACCGGAGAGAGACTGGTATGTTTTCTCAAGGAAGGGGTTATTAGGTGTTTCTGCCACCTCGCGGTAATATCTCAGAGCTTCTTCTGTTTTACCTGATTCTGTCAGGCATTCAGCCAGGTAGAAGCATGCATTAAGCCTGAAACTGCCCTGTCTGAACTCATGGAGGTAATTCCTGAATACCTGGCTGGCCCTTTCACAATTACCGGCTATATAAAGATTCTCACCCGAGATATAAAGAAGACTGTCCCTTTCACTTGTACTCACATCGGCATATCCCTCAAGATTTCTTGCATAAGCGAAATAGGCTTCCACGTCATTCATATCAACGTAAGTATTCTTAAGGCCTGTAAGAGCATTGCGTGCTTCCGGTGTTGACTGGAATTTTTCAATAACTTCTTTGAACCTGCTTATTGCCTTTTCATTATCACCCCGGTTATAATAGAGTAATCCCAGCTGGACCATTGCTCTTGGAACAAATACGGAATTCGGGTGTGAATTGATTACGTCTTTGAAGTCTCTTTCACCCTCAATGTCATTTTCAAGTGCTATATATGCTCTTCCACGCTCAAAAAGGGCATTGGGTGTCAGTATCGAATTCGGATATTCATTAATCAATGTAGTCAGTACACGTGTTTTTAAGTTCTGATCATGCATAAGTCCAAGGGCAAAACCCTTCTGAAATAATGCATAATCAGCTCCTGTAGCTGAGCTTTCTATAACTTTATCATAGTAGTTTATAGCCTGCCGGTAATCCGTGCCAATATAATAGCAATCTGCAATCCTGTTATAAACGTCGGTAATTAATTTGCCGCGTGTACCTGGTTGGTCCGTTTCAAAGTCTCTGAACCATCTTAAGGCTTCTGCATAATTCCCATTATTATAATGTATATATCCAATATTATAAGAAACCATTCTGTATTCATCAAGTGATGAAGAGCCTGGAATACCCATAAATTCCTGATATTCAGCCAGGGCTCTGTCTGTTTCATTTAACCGGTAAAGGGACTCCCCTTTCCAGTAATGGGCCTTTGCTCTAATGGCACGATCGTACTTTCCATACTGTAAAGATTTATCAAACATACCTATGGCAGAGTTCAGGTCAAGATTCTTATAAAGTTCCAGTCCCCTGAAGAAAGCTACTTTCTGGTATGCTTCCTCAAGTCTTTCATCCTTATAAGTAATACGATCAAGTGATTGTATTGCAGCCCTGTAATTCTTGACTTTCAAATACGCGGACACAAGGTATTCGTATGCTTCTTCAATATGTTCAGAGGCTGGAAATTGCTCAATATACTCCTGGAATGCCCTTATTACTTCACCAAAAGGTGAATAATCGGTTTCATACGTAAGCTTGGCAAAATTGAAAAGTGCTTCTTCCTTCACACTTCTGTCGTACTCCATTTGTGCCGCGGAGGAGAAGGCTGTCCTTGCCATTTTCTTCTCTCCCTTTTGCAGGAAACAGTCGCCCAGCAGGTAATATGCGTTCTGTGCCAGTTCGTCCCTCCTCCTGGTAACTTCCTGGAAAAGATCTATTGCCTTATCAAATTCCTCTATCTTGTAATAACAAAAGGCAAGCTGGTAAGTACCTTCCCTGCCTGTTCTCTCAGCCCTTTTCAGGTGCTCTTCCAGGTTCAGGGCAGCCGACCGGTAGTCACCCTTTTTAAAATAAGCATCGCCTATAAGTCTGTACAGCTCCGACTTCCTGTCTTCTCCGGCAGCATCAATAAGCTGCGGAGCCATATCAAGTATACCATCATAGTCTTCCATTAAATACAATATCTGGACTATATAAAAAGGTACCACCTGCCCGAATGTCTCATCATCTTTTAACCTCATAAAGCCTTCAAAAGCAGTATGGTACATTTTTTCTTCATAAGCTATATATGAGAAATAATAAATAGCCGGCTTAGTATACTCGGTGTCAATATCCATCAGTTCAGAGAAGAAAAGCATTGCCCTTTTTCTGTCACCATCCATAAAATGGGAATAGCCAAACTGAAAATAGTATGCTGGCAGTATTTCATTATCCAGTTCAAGCCTGTCAACCTGTTCATAGTATTTTATTGCCCTCCTGTAGTTTCTGGTCTGGTAGAAATGGTTTGCCAGTTCGAGCCAGGCATCGTTCACAAGAGGATCATCAGGATGTGCGGCGGCGAACTTATTCATCCTGTATTCAGCATCACTGTTATATAGCCTGAGCGAAGATAAGGAGGCAAGATATTCAGCCTCAACTACTTCTTCTTCCATGCTATCGCCGGATGCATTTACAAAACTGTCAAAAAGTGTTAATGCTGATGCATACTTTTGCTTTTTGTATAAATCCTTCCCTCTTTCAAAATCAGTTAATTCCGATGTGTATGATTCCGGCTTCTGAGCCAATAGAAAAGAACTACTTAATATCAGGACTGATATAATGATAACCAGCCTGTTATAATGCATTTTATAAACCTGGAATTTATTCATATCACTGCCATCTTCTGTCTTAAACCAGAATTTTAAATAATTTAAAATGAATAATTTATGTTTAACAAGTGCCTTAAAAGTTTTTGCTAATTTACAACTATAAAACGCTTGATCTGGGGCTTTAGTATTGATTTTATCAACATTGGAATGTTAATTTTAAAAGCAGGGAGCAGGGAGCAGGGAGGATTAAAGATATAAGATTGAAGTTTTATGATTGAAGAAGTCTTTGAAGCGCAAAGCCTTGCCTCTACAGACGCTTCGCCCGCCATAGCCTCCGGCGAAGGCGGGCTTCGCTCCAACTTTGTACTTTGTACTTTTTATTTTGTACTTTTTCCTTTGTACTTTTGTCTTTTATCTTAAAAGAACACCATGCAGGAAAATAACATGCCTCTGGACACCATAATATCTTTCAAAGACTGCAATATTTATCAGCAGGATCATCTCGTGCTGAGTGATGTAACCCTCGAGGTTAAAAAAGGTGAATTTGTGTATCTTATAGGAAAAGTTGGCAGTGGCAAAACAAGCCTGATAAAAATTATAAATGCACAATTACCCCTTGAAGAAGGCGAAGCTGCGGTTGCCGGATTCGACCTGACCAGTTTGCGTAAAAAGGACATACCTTTATTAAGAAGGAAGCTGGGGATTGTTTTTCAGGATTTCCAGCTGCTTACCGACAGATCAGTGTATTCCAACCTCGAGTTTGTATTGAGAGCAACTGGATGGAGAAACAAACAGGAAATAGATGAACGTATTGGTCAGGTTCTTGAAAAAGTTGGTCTTGGTACAAAGGGCTATAAGATGCCACATCAGCTATCCGGGGGTGAGCAACAAAGGGTAGTGATAGCCAGGGCTTTACTTAATGATCCGGATATCATACTCGCTGACGAACCAACAGGTAATCTTGATCCCGACACATCGGAGGATATTATTAAAACACTGATAAATATAAGTAAGAGCGGAAGGGCTGTGGTATTCGCCACCCATAATTATACTCTGCTTAAGAAGTATATTGCACGGACAGTAAAATGTGAAAATGGCCGGATATCTGAAACTGACCACAATCAAGAACTGGAGTTCATCTGATGCTCAGATGATACGAACCCACTATGCGAATGAATGCGAAAAGCTGGCTGTTGGTATGGATCTTATTTAATAGAAGATTGCTGTTGTTCTTCAAGTGTATATTTAAAAAGCCTGCGCCATCCCTTCCATTCACCTTTGTCAGTAAGTGAGGTATTGTGCCACACACTGACAAATAGACCACCCACTTCTTTTGTCCTGCTAATGAGCCTGCTAACTGACTCAATGGCTTCTGCCGGATCGTATCTTTTGTATTTTTGAAAAGTGGTATCAGCATATTGAAAAGGAACAATCGTTAGCGAACTGGGTTCCTCCCTGGAAAGGTCATAGAATTTAAAGGGACGGGCTATTCCTGCCCTGAAACCTGCTTCCCTGATATGACCGAGCGTGTAATCTTCCATAATGCCTGTATCCTCAACTGCCTGGAAGGTATAAGGAAGAGTCAGTAAGAGATAATGCTGTCTTATTTTGGTTATTTTCTGCTGGACGACATTTTCAAGTTTTTCTTTTTCTTTAACAATCAATTTTGGTAAGTTCCCTGAACTGTACGAACTGTGCAAACCCACACTGTGTTTCTTTGAGAGTCTCCTTATCAGTTTCTTATAACACCTTTTGTATGGGCTAATATTTCTGTCGTATCTGCTTCTGTCGCCTGTTGTAAAAAAATATAATACCGGGCAATTATATTTATCAGCAATATCATTTATATAAGCGTAGGTGTCGTACGAATCCTTCATCCTGCCTGTCATACACTTAAAGCGTCTACCCGGCTCATTATCCGTTACAAAGTCCATAAAAAGACCTCCAAGGTTTCTAAATAAACCTCTACCCCTGTATTTAAAAGGCTGGTCAACATCCACTGTAAGAAGGTAATCATACTTCTTTTCAGGAATTACCAGGTCGGGATACAGTAGCTTTAATGTTACGCCAAGGCGCTGAGCCCAGATATCTACAACAGGCAAGTCCAGGAAATTATGTTTATAGGCAAGGCTGGACTCGGCCACAAACCTTTCGTGTTCATCCCGTTCATGAGTAAGGTACTCCTCATATCTTGTAACCAAATAAAATGCAAATGAAAATATGTCGAGCTGAAACCCTGCTTCAGGCGGCTGCTGAAAAAAAAGTGGTGTCCCATCAAGATGAGCAACCCAGATTTCCTGCATCCTGATACCCTTCTGAAAAAGCAGACCCTCGGGTTGAATAAATATTCCTCCAACTGACCTGTCATATGAATAATTGATCAGTGGTATGCCGTCATACGGAGAATCAGTTATGGTATATGCCAGACCCAGTATGTTTCCCAACACAAGGTCAACCGCGTATGTTAAGCGTGATGAGGTTTGTGTGGTATATACCTGCACATCGAATTTCATAAAGTAAATATAGCCCTTTTATAAGAACCGGGAAAAATATATCATGTAACAGAATCAGCTTTTAAATCGTATGATTCATACAATCTTTCCTTCACAATATTTTCTATCTCAAGAACCGCCCTATATACTTCATCAAATCGGTTATATAAAGGGGCAAATCCGAGCCTTATATTATCCGGAGGTCTGAAATCAGGTATAATAACATAATTCCCCAGTTTATCATCAATAAGAGCTTTACATATCCTGTATCCTTCTTCATGCTTCAGGGAAATATGTGATCCCCTTTCACTTTCCCTCTCAGGAGATCCAAGACAAAAGCCAAGAGGCTCAAGGAAAGCATGATATAACTCAAGCAAAAATGAAGCTAAACTTAAGCTCTTTGCCCTGATATTATCCATCCCTGCTTCAATTAATATATCCAGCGATGGTTCAAGTGTACATAATGACAAAATATTGGGAGAGCCGGTCATATACTTCCTGGCTCCAACCGAAGCACGGTAATCAAGACTGAACTCAAACGGGTTTTTTTCTCCCAGCCAGGCCCAGATCGGTGAGACCACGGAATCCTGTATTTTTCTATTAACATATAAGAAAGCAGGTGATCCCGGTCCCCCGTTGAGATACTTATAGGTACATCCAACAGCCATATCTGCGTCAGAGGACCCAAGATCGATATTTACAGCTCCTGTGGCATGACTAAGGTCCCATATCACAAGGGCACCATGACTGTGCGCATATTCTGTAACCTTCTTCATATCATACATAAATGCACTTCTGAATGAAACGTAACTGAGAACTACAACAGCGGTGTTATTATCAATTTTTTGAAATAGCTTATTATATTCAATATCTATTCCATTCGCACTTTCTACCAGATCCAGTATATGACCTTCATCCAGATTGTTTATGATGCCCTGTATAACATAGAGGTCGGAAGGAAAGTTAAGATCATCACTTATTATCTTCTTCCTTCCCTTCTGTATGTTCAAAGCGGCACTTACAAGTTTATAAAGGTTTACCGAAGTTGAATCACATACAATCACCTCATCACTGTCACATCCTATCAATATTGAGATTTTCTGCGATACCCTGATGGGCATATCCCACCAGTTATCATTCCAGCCCCTTATAAGCCTTTCACCCCATTGATGAGAAATAAGATAAAGAGCAACCTGTTCAGATTTCAGAGGCATCATGCCAAGCGAATTGCCATCGAAGTAAATAAGCTTTTCATCTGTTCTGAAATATGATCTGAAATGTTTAAGTATATCCTCTTTATCTGCCTTTTCTGCCCGGTATATAAAATCTTCTTTACTCTTCATTAAGATATCCTCTTTTTAGTATGATTACTAATTTAGAGATTTTATATGGAATATTGGACTATTGGATTGATGGATTATTGGATTGATGTAGTTATAGATATTGAACTTTTAGAGTGAGTAGGGGTTCCCAAATTGGGCGTCCGCACCTTTTTCCAGTATTCCACTATTCCACTATTCCAAGTATTTGTTATCTTTAAGGCTCAATTATCAACTAAATAGAATTTAAGACATAAAAGTATGGGTAAAGGAGATAAAAAGACTAAAAGAGGGAAAATAGTAAGAGGGTCATATGGAGTGAGGAGGAAAAGGAAGAAGGGAAAAAGGTATATAATAAAGGAGGCTGAGGCTCAGGCTAAGGCTAAGATTAAGGAAGTGGAGGAACCTTCAGCAGAGAAGGAAAAGGTTAAGGCTCCCGCCTCCGTTGCATCCCCTGTTGAGGCTTCGGATGCCAGTGAAGCTAAGGCGGACGTGAAGGCTAAAGCTGATGTTAAAGCTCCTATCGATAGCGAGGATTTGAAATCCGAGCCTGAAAAGGATGGCGTGGGCCAGAGACCCTCACCAGCGGAGACCAAGAAAAAAAAGAAGAAGGAGGAGAAGAAAGAGGAGCCTGAAAAACCAGCTGCAAAGAAAGCAACCACAAAAGCTAAAAAGCCGGCTGCTAAAACAACAGCCAAAAGTAAAGATAATAAGGCAGAAAAAGCTAAGTGATCTGCTTATTGTCAGGTTACTATAATGGAATTATATTCTGACGGGTCAATGTTAATCTCGATGATCTCAGGACCTGCAAGTGGATAGATACCGGAAAGTATTTCTCTTAATGATTCTTCGTTATCACATGTTTTGACAGGTACCCCGAGGAATGATTTTTCACCTATAAGGCTTCCCTCATACAGGTCAACACCGATATTCTTAACTCCTTTTCGCTGTTCCTTGATTTTAATCAGGTTAAGCTCCCTGTCGCACAGCACGATAAATACTATGCCAAGGTTCAGTCTGCGGGCAGTTACCATTTCCCCACACATCATCAGGAAGCCTCCATCGCCGGTAACACATGCCACCGGTGCTTCAGGCATATTAAGTGCCGCCGCAATGGCTGCCGGTATGCCGAATCCCATGGTCGACCATCCGTTTGTCATTATTAGTCTGCCTTCAGGACCCGGATTCCAGTACTGGCCGAAAAGATGTATATGTGAACCGACATCCAGGCTCATTATGAGGTTATCAGGCATAGTCTCACGAAGAACCTTGAGAACGGTCACCGGGCTGAATCGCCCGGTTTCCTCCATTACTGCATCATGTATACTGTCCCTGCAGTCAGCTATAAACTCAAAATCCCAGCCGGGTTTTGTCCTGAGCACAGGTAATATCATTGAGAGCAAACCTTCCAGGGCTCCTGTAACCTGCTTGACCATAATGCCTTCCGGCATATCGGTATATACGGTGTTTATATGAATTAAAGGGACATCGGGCAGCCATGATTCATAATTGTACTCAACCGGGTCATATCCCAGTCCGATGACAAGGTCGGCTTCATTAATCACTGCGGATAACTTATCAGAAGAGGCATGGAATAACACTCCGCAATAGCAATAGTGATCTTGATTTACTAGACCTTTAGCCATGGGTGTTAATACTACCGGGACAGGATATTTTTCCAGGAATTTATGGATCTCATCCCTTATTCCTGCTCTTGATGCTGTAAGTCCCAGTGCAAGAAGAGGTCGTTTTGAATACTCCAGTAACTCTATAAGTTCATCATCAATAAGCAATTCTTTTCTGCTTTCTGTTTCAACTGGGTAGCTTTTTTTCTCATTAACCCTTTCCAGAAGCTTATCAGATGGCAAACCCAGGTGCACCGGTCCCGGGTATTCATCGGTTGCAAGCTCAAATGCATCCTTAAGGACACCGGTAATATTGTCATTATTTACTATAACCGAGGCTTTTGTTAGAGGCTCGAAGAGTAACTGATGATCAATATTCATTTGCACTGTACGTTTTCTTAACTTCTCCGGCATTACCGATGTTAGAGCAATCACTGGCGAACGATCAAGCATGGCACCTCCTATACCTGTGCTCAGATTAGTTGCACCCGGTCCGAACGTAGCATGGCAGATACCCGGTATACCTGTCAGTCTTCCTGTAACATCAGCCATAATACCGGCTGCTGATTCATTTGAAGTGAGTATGAATTCAATGCCTGATTTTCGTAATTCATCAATCAGGTTAATAGAAGGTCCCCCGGGTATACCGAAAACGTATTTCACACCCCGGGATTTGAGTTCCTTTGCTATATATTCTACTACTGTCATTTCTTTCCAGGATTATTAAGCTAAGATAATTCTTTTCCTGGATTAATGGATTGATGGATTGATGGCAGGGTTAAGAGTGGGTTTGAATGTTTGAAACCCGGAGCGCAGAACCCTGCTCCCTGCTCCCTGCTCCCTGCAAAAAAAGCTCAAGATTTCTCTTGAGCTTTTTTATAAGGTTGGCGGCGTCCTACTCTTCC
>JAFGLJ010000061.1 GCA_016928075.1 Bacteroidales bacterium
GATATAAGATTAACGATTTAAGATTGAAGAAATTCATTTAGGGCAGCTCAAAGACATCTAAAATCTTCAATCGTTAATCTTATATCTTATATCATCACCTCCCGGAGGTATTAACGGCAAACTCAAATTCCTCTGGCGGTTCTGCTCCCATAAGGTGCCTTACAAAATAATCCCAGCGTTTGCGCATCATGTATGGTTCATTACTGAAGCCATGCCCCCTGTTGGGAAATAGTATAAGGTCGAAGTCCTTGTTTGCTGCAATAAGCTCATTAACAACAAGTAACGTATTATAATAAGGCACATTGGTATCCATAGTACCGTGGGCAAGAAGCAATTTTCCCTTAAGGTTTCCTGCCAGCAACTGGTTTGCCTGGTTATCATAATTCGTGGTACCATCAGGATATTCTTCAAGTAATCCCTGCCATTTCTCACCCCAATCATCTTCATAGTTCCTGTTATCATGGTTCCCGGCACAGCTGACAGCCACCTTGAAAAAATCAGGATATCTCAGTATGGCATCGGTTGAGGCAAAACCACCGCCTGAGCTTCCATAAATTCCGACCTTATCTATATCTATCCATTTATATCTTTCAGCCAGTTGCTTCATGCCTGTTATCTGGTCGGGCAGTCCATTATCCCCCATATCTCCATAATATGTTTCATGGAAGGATTTTGATCTCATCGGCGTGCCCATTGCATTTATTGCCACGACTATAAATCCCAGCTCGGCAATTGCCTGGTTATCGCCCCTTGAAGCATAAAAACTCATTGAACGCACACTGCTTGATTGTGGTCCTGGATAAATATAATTTATTATCGGGTACTTATTAGACTCATCAAAATCAGAAGGTTTAAACAAAAGCCCGTAAAGGTCTGTTTCACCGTCCCTGGCCTTTACACTGAAAGGAACAGGTGGCACCCATCCCGATGCAATCAATTCAGATATATCTGCCTTTTCCAGGTCAAGAACATTACCATTTTCAATATCCTTCAGAATTGTCACGGGAGGGTTCACAGGGGTTGAATAGCTGTCAACAAAATATGCACCTTCGGGGCTCATGGAGATACTGTGGAATGCACTATCGGGTGTATGTAGCTTAAGTTCCGAGCCATCTGTCTTAACACTGTAAAGGTACTGGAAATATGGAGTGCCGGGTTCGCGACCTGCACCTGTAAAGTATATAGTCTTCTTATCCTTATCTATATAAAGTACATCCAGTACCCTCCAATCTCCTTCGGTTATCTGATTTTTCAGTTCACCTGTTTCCAGATCATGTAAATAAAGATGTCCCCAGTTACTCTTCTGTGAATACCATATAAATTCATTTGTTTCCGGCAGTATATGCCAGTTGATCATGCTATGTCCCGATTCAAAAAAAGTATCTTCGGTCTCTTCCAATACATCCCTGACTTCACCCGTATATGGATCAGCAACTCTCAGGATTTCATTCTTATGATCCCTTGAAGTTGAAACGAAAGCCAGTAAAGACCCATCCTGGCTCCATTCCACATCTGCAAACTGACCTCCGCGGATTGCAATATGATCGGTTATTGTTGACCTGTGCTGGTCAGGATCCATTTTCAACCTTACAACTTTCTGATTATCCAGGTGAATAACCACCCTGTGTATTCTGAAAATCACGCTGTCTTCAGGCAGTGGATATTTCCATATCTGCGGTACGGGGTGACCGACATTTGTTGATGCAAGGTACATTTCACCCACTCCCCTGCCGTCATGCTGAAAGGTAGCTATCATACGTGAATCAGGCGACCATAAAAGCACCGGTGATTCACTGCGGGCCCAGCCTGCGTTATTGGTAGCATAACCGAAATCCTTAACCCCGTCAAAGGAAAGCTGGGTTTCCTGACCCGAGTTTATGTCTTTCACCCACAGGTTATAATCCCTGATAAAAGCTGCTCTTGATCCATCGGGTGATAGCACAGCGCTACTGATACCATAATTCGCACCATCCTGTTTAATCAATGAATTTTCAGCGATGCTGTAATCGTAATTCTGTCCTTCAATACTGAAAGAAACAGAGCCCATCTCTTCAGAAAAGGAAATTGACCCGAAAGGCAGCTCATAAGGTTTGACTTCCTCCCCCAGCTCATCAGAGAGATGCTTTGCCAGCATCTCATGATCAAAAGCTCTTGAGCGTTCCATAGCAGCGGCATCAACAAGGATAAATACGTTACCCTCCTGTATCCTGTTCAGGTACCAGAAATAATCATTGTTTATCCATTGAGGTCTGACATCCGCATTATATACTAACTGGGATGTATGGGCTGTAAGCATCTTTTCAGCCCTCCTGTAATCCGATTCCTTCAGTATTTTAACACTTGTGTCGTTAACGCAGCTGACAGCCACAAAAATAATGGCTCCGGCAATAATAGGAAAAGGTTTGAAGATATTTTTCATAGTATTAGAAATTTAAGTTTCAGAATTTACTCTGAAAGTTAAGAATAATATGAATAATCATATATGTTGAATAAAACAGGGCAAAAAATGTATATTAGCATCTCTAAAACCAAAGATCATAATATAATGAACAGATTATTTATTCTGACTACATCAATACTGCTGGTACTGGTCTGCTCATGTGGTGACCGTACAGCTAAAAACCTGGAATTGGAAAACTACTTTTCCGTTGATAGTTCCGAGATTGCCGTAATGGCATATTACATGGCCAGGAATAATTATGCACCGGAAGAAATTCCGGTTGGCAAACTTACACACATAATATTTTCGTTCACTGAAGTTATAGACAATAAAATGGCTTTCAGAAATGCTGTATCGGAAGAAAATCTCAGACAACTGGTAATACAGAAACAGAGAAACCCGGGCCTGAAGGTAATGGTGGCCTGCGGCGGCTGGGGAGGATCAGGAGGGTTTTCCGATATGGCTGCAAATGAGGAAAACCGTAAAATATTCGTGGAAAGTGTGATTGATTTTATAAATGAATATGAGATTGACGGGCTGGATATTGACTGGGAATATCCGGGTTTACCCGGCATAGGTAACCCTTACATGCCGGAAGACAGGGAAAATTTCACAGCCCTGATGAAGGAATTAAGGGAAGCCATGGATGCCACCGGGAAAGACCTTACGCTTACCTTTGCCGCCGCAGGATGGGATAAGTATTTCGAAAATGTGGAAACGGTTGAGGTGATGAAATATGCTGATTATATGAATCTCATGACATATGATTTTGTCGGCGGTAATCAACCTTTTACTGCCCATCATACAAACCTTGGACTGATAAGCCTTGAAGACCTTGAAGGAACTGATTACCTTCAATTTATCAATGACAGCATAGTAAACAAGGATGAACCTGACTGGCAGCCCAGGTCAATAGAGGGAATAGTAGATTTCTGCCTGGGATTAGGTGTCGATAGGGGGCAATTGGTTATAGGAGCTGCTTTTTACGGTAAGTCATGGAAGGTTCAAACAACAGCCGACAGCGGTCTCTACCAGCCCACCATGGGTTCCCAGAGAGGATGGCTGTCATATGCTGCCATCAGGGATAGTATGGAGAATGAAAATGGTTATGCCAGGTACTGGGATGAAAAAGCAAAAGCACCTTACATCTTCAATTCCACGGACAGTTTATTTATCACATATGATGATACCGTATCGATGAGGCTTAAAGCCAGATATGCAATCGATAATAATCTGGGTGGTATTATGTTCTGGGAGCAGTCGCAGGATACAAAAGAGGGAAACAGCCTGCTGGATGCAATTTTTAATGTGGTGAATAATTAAGAATGATGAGTGATTAGTCTGTGAAATTACATGGACTTGGTTTGAAAGTTTGAACGTTTGATCTTGATTTTTTTTCAAACGATCAAACTTTCAAACAGATCAAACCTGGTGAAATATGGTTTTTGGTTGATATGCCATAGATAATAGGGGTAAAACTAGAACAGCTCCTTTGGAAATAGCACTTCCTCCCCTTTCAGGGCACCATGCAACCGGTAAAACACCTCACCGTTATTTGATTCAAGAAAATAGCTCCACTGGTCAATACCCGGGGTGTCTGAATGTGCCCGTCGCAGGTACAGTCTTTCATTGATATCCAATTCGAGCTCGCCCTTCACGTAAATACCTATTTTACCATAATTGGATTCCAATGTGGTTTTAAGCCAGATAACATCCGGATCAAGCAGCCCTTCACCTTCGACTCGTCGGTAATCAAGCAAATTACCCACGTACTTGCGTGTAATCATAAGCTCTTCCTCTTGCATGACAGGTTCACTGACAGAGCATGCTGATATAAAAGCAATGATTATTATTGAAAAAACTATCTTCATGCTTTTAATAAAAAGGAAATTCTCTTATCAAAGTTAAAAAATGCAATGAATTATTCTATAGGGATGATATTTTTTTTGCTGATCCTTTTGCGCGGTTATATCTCTATATCATGAGGATCAATCTCTCCCTTTCCTTTTTTATCAGGTGGAGTGGGGCTTATAACACCATTTTCATCAACGTAAGCGATCATATCATCAAGGCCTCCTTTTTTCTGATTCTCTTTCCTGGCCAATCTCTTCTCTTCCTTTTCCTTTCTCTTTTTAGCCTTTTTGTCTTTAATCTCTTTCTTTCTGAATGTTTCTTGTGATCGTCCCATAAATATCCTTTCGTCAATTCATTTTATAATTATCTGATTGTTATATTTTTAATTATCAATCGCCTTGGGGATAAATATTATCTTTCACATGAGTTTGAGTTTTGAAAGACCATTGCTTCTTATTAGTCAGGCCCCTTCTCAGGACATGCCGTATTTATCAGCAACAGCCCTGAGCGACTATGTAATATTACTGCCGAGACCGAACGAAAGGTTGGTTATACCAGTTGCCGCATGTAAAATTCTACTCTAAGAAGTTTTCACATCATATGCTACCAGACCCTTTTCTCCCTGCTTTACTTCAAAAACGACCTCCTGGTCAGTTTCTAGTGTATCATATGCATCAATTAAACCAGTCCGGTGTACAAATATGTCTTCACCGCTTTCAGATTTGATGAAACCAAACCCTTTGATTTCATCATACCACTTAACTTTTCCTTTAAACATTATTCATTAATTGAATATTAATACCTTGTTTTCCTGGGCTTTGCCTCATTAACAACTATTTCCCTGTTTTCTATTTCAGTTCCGTTCAGGCTTTTTATCGCTTTATTGGCTTCCTTATCATTTTCCATTTCTACAAAGCCATATCCCTTACTTCTGCCACTGAATTTGTCTTCAATAATTTTTACAGAGGTAACAGTTCCATATACTTCGAATACCTTTTGAAGATCGTCTTCATTAACCTTAAAATCAAGGTTACCTACATAAATGTTCATTTTGTTTTTTATTAAATTAATTACATCCATAATACCGGGTCTGATTTACCGTCTTGACAGTATCCTTTTTTCAGACTGTTCAATATAAAGTCTCAGCATGGCTCCCGTCGTAAACAAAGATTCATAAGAACCTGGTATTATGATTACTTATCAAATTTAGGATTTAGAAAAAAGTGCCGGAATAAATAAGTAAGTGTAAGATAAATTTGTTTATAGCGCTATTCTCAAATCAGAAATTTTGGCAAAGGTATATATAATTTTCCAGAAAACAGCTAATTACATTATTATTATCTTCAATTTGAAATTGTTATCCTTAAAGACCCACCCCAACCAATGTGAACGTAAACTGGCATCCATCATTGTTTTAAATTAGCTTCCTGATAAAATATTTCTTAACTTTATGCTAATTATTATGTATTAACAACTTTAAAAACTGTTCACAATGAAAAAGCATGTTGTATTCTTTATGACTATTCTAGTTTTCTTATCCTGGGGGGGATGTTCTAAATTTGAAACAGAAAACATGAATCTGAAGGATGCTCTGAATAGGAATATTTCAGATTTAAACAATGCTGTGAATTATATATCGACAACAAAAGGATATCAGATGCTAAGCTCCAGTTCTGCTGATCTTAAAGCTGACATAAGTTTTAATGACAGCGTTACGCTTGATCTTATTGCCGGCATTTATGATTTCAAACCCGATCTTTGTCATTTTCATATGTTTTTTATCCCATACAGGCTTTTTGAGAAAACAGGTGAAAGTGATCAGATGATTGTTAACATGCCGCATAAGCTTGCTTTTCATCCAAAATACCTGCATGATATCAATCCATTCGATTCACTTCTTGAAAATAATTTCACCATCAGTGCCTCTGATTATCATTTTTATTATTCCTGGCTCCAGCAGCATGATTATAAACTGACTGCTGGTTTCACACTCGACTCTGAAGATATCGGCAGCATTGATGTTGAATCCACGGGAAATACCGATTCAGGTCTTAAATATTCTTCTTCATACGCATTTGATGAGGGATATAAGATAGGTGTTGGTTTTATGTCGGGTGATTCCACTGTTTCAAGTTTTGCCCTTACCCAGAATGATGATACCCTGATGGCTGAAACTATGATCAGGGTAAGAGAGGATTTCAACACTGAGAAAGAAAAGAAATACATTCTCACTATCGGGAATATTGATATAGTAAAAAGTACCGGCATTGATTCCATACAGGTATACCTCGACGGTGTTCTTCAGCAAAATGCAGCTGCCGTAATTCAAGATACCACCTATATGGGTGCTTCAATATGCCATGCGAGGAATATACTGCTTACCTTTGATGATGGCAGTACTGCCAAGCTCAGTGAGTTGATCAAACCGGCAAAAGATGTCCTGGCAACACTTGTGGATTCACTTCACAGCATGAACTTCGCAACTTATGTTGTCAACTATATTGCCATAAGTATTTATTATCATTTTTATTACTGATAAAGCTGACCTGCGATAAATATCTTTGTATGACCGGCTTTTACCTCTCACGGGGGTGACTCAATGGAGTATGTCCTGGTTTATTTGCTATAATAAAAAAATCTGATAAAAGGTTGTCATTTATTGGCAATGGTGTACCTGTGCAATAAGGGATTTACCCATGGAAAAATATATTGGTTGTTCAGGATTCCATTATAAGGACTGGATAGGGAAATTCTACCCTGAATCTATAAAACAGGGATCATGGTTGAGTTATTATTCTGAAAATTTTAATTCAGTTGAAATTAATAATACATTCTATAAAATTCCTGAATACAAAACATTAAAAGCCTGGATGGATCAAACACCTTCTGAATTCCGGTTTTCCGTTAAGGCCAGCCGTTATATTACTCACATGAAAAAGCTGAAAGACAGCAAAATAGATGTCGGTAAATTTTATAAATCCATTGAACCCCTTATAAAAAAGCTGGGAGCGGTACTCTGGCAGTTACCGGCCGTCTTTCACAGGAACGACGAAAGAATTGAGACATTCTGCAGGAGCCTTGATAATTCTTTTACTAACGTTATAGAATTCAGGCATATATCATGGTTTGAGAAAGATGTATATAGCATGCTTTCATCTTATGATGTTTCCCTTTGCAGTATTTCAGCTCCCGGAAACCTGCCCGAAGTACTTGGAGATACCACGGGTAAAATCTATCTGAGATTTCATGGAAAAGAAGAATGGTACAGGTATAATTATAGCACGCAGGAACTCGATAAATGGAAAAATGAAATAGAAAAATCAAATGCAGTAACTTGTTATATATATTTTAATAATGACTACAATGCATATGCTGTTGAAAATGCCATAAAAATGAAAGAATTATTATCCTTTAAATAAATCTCCCTCCGATAAAGGGCAAAAGCTGGAATTTATAAAAATTAATTGACCAACGGACAAATAAATTGATGATCGTACTATAGTCTTTGACAAAGAGTTATGAACTCTTATCCGTAAATTATATATTTGATAGACAGAATAAGAGATGACATTATATTTTGTTCTATTACCCTTCATGGTGTTTAATTATTTAGATGAACCAGTTTCAGAGTTTAGTTATTGAGCAGACTTCCAGGTCCCCTCAAATTGTTTTGAATCATTTAAGTGGCGAATTACTGCTTTATGGTAAATCAATCCCTGAAAACGCATCAAAAGTTTACGAGCCTGTTTTTAACTGGGTAAAGGAATACATTCTTCGTGCCAGGCCGGTTACCAATCTAAGGATCAACCTGGAATATTTCAACACATCAACGTCAATATGGATCACCAAAATAATCAGAGCTCTGAACTGTATCTATAATCCTGAATATCTTTTAATGGTGCACCTTTATATTCCCCTGGAAGAGTATTACAATCTGAAGGAATTTGACGATCTCAATGATTTATTCAACCCGATAACTGATGTTTTTAATAATACATCAGCCTGTGTTGGATTGAAACTCCATGCTGTCAACAGCAAATCTGAAATAGTCAGGGATGCACTTATTTTATTCCAGGCCGACACGCAGATGGGCTGACTTGTAACAAACCGGGTTCTTTCCTTCCATGACAGGGAAAATGAAAAAGGGTTGGAAAGAAGCAATTTTTTATAATGCAGGTTGATTATATAATATCTCAAAAAATATTCTATATTTGACTTAAGAAATAAACAACCATTAAAATAATGCCCTATGAAAAAATTCCTGTTTAAAAGTTTAAGTGTACTCATGGCATTTGTATTGCTTGTTGCACAGAGTCATATACTCTCAGCCAAACCGCTTACTGCCGCTATACCAAGTATGGAAGAATCAGTTTTTACTCTTGATCAGAATGCACTTGACGCAGCCCTGAGTGAACTGAATGAACTTGACAACTATCTTGCCCAGAACGAAGGTGTTACTTATTCCGATCTTGAAGCGGCTGGCAGTGAACTTATAACCAATATCAGTGATATTGCTGCTCCGATGGGTATTGCACAGGATGGAGATCCACTGCTCGGAATTCCTCCTTTCTGGTGGGGATGTGTCCTTGGATGGGTTGGTTGGTTACTGGTATATGTCCTTACTGATAAAGACAAAGTATTAACCAAACAAGCATTTCATGGGTGCCTGATCAGCTCAGCAATTAGTGTGGCTTTCTCAGTTGTTTATTGGGTTGTACTTGCCGGTGAGATTTATTAAAAAAGTACTGAAGGGCAAAGCCTGTCTTAATCTGAAGTTAGCATAAACAATCAAGGATATTTTCTAGATGCAAAAGATGCCTGCAATTTTTGCGGCATCTTTTGTTTATCTTATTAATACTGTTTTAATTTGGCGTAAAATCACTTCATATGTTAAAACACTTTTCCATTTCCCTGCTGGCATTCCTGGTCTTTTGCGGAGCGGGCTTCAGCCAGGATTATTTCAGGATCCAGGCAGATATTTCTGTTAAAATAAGTAATAGCGATGGTACTCAAAGCCTGACCAGGGGAACCGTTTTCTACGATAAAAACATTAAAGAATTAATATATGACATCTCTTTCCCTCGAAATGAAAAATGGTTAAGCAAGGATACCAGCCTGTATAAATTCAATAATGACAGTTTAATTCAGAGGGTGACCATCCCTTCCATCAATGAATTCACTGTTTTTCACCTGGCCCTCAATTCAGGATTGAACGATTATGGCCTGAAAAAATCAAACTATAATATCAGTAAAGTTGAAAAAAAGGGTGACCTGGTGTTGTCATACTGGAAAATCCCGGAACAACTAAATATTAAAATGGACCATGTGGTGGTGGCAAAAAAAGATAACAGGATTGAAAGCGTGGTTATGGTAGGGGAAAACCAGGAAATTCTGAGTAAACAGTTTTTCAGAAACTATATAACCATAGATGCATTTGAATTTCCAGGGCAGATTGTACAGATTTTGTATGACAGCTCCGGCCTGGAAAATTACCAGGTGACGGATTTCAGTAATATTAAAATCAATGATATGGCAAACCCGGGTTTATATCATTTCAAACTTTGAAAAATATATGAATAAGAGAATTTATGTTATTGGTTTTCTTATCATCCTTAATCTGATTTTTGTTTCGGCGCTTAATGGTCAACCTCTCGCCGATCAGGAACTTAAAACATTATTTACTTCAGATGATACTGAATACGGGGATTACACAAAACCACTCAGGGAATCTGAAAATGAAATTGATATTACTGTCTCCGTCGTCTTCCTGTCTTACAAAACTTTCTTTTCCTCACAGGATATGCCAACATGCATTTTTACACCCTCCTGCTCGGAATATGCTTTGGAGGCATTTCAGAAAAAGGGTTTGCTCATAGGCTGGCTGAGCACTTTCGACCGCCTGTCCCGCTGTCATGGACTGGTCAAACCAGATCATTATCCTTTCGATTTTGAAAAAAGACGTTTCTATGACCCAGTTCAGTAAAAAAATTTCCTTTACAGTATTATTTGCCTGCACATTGATCGTCACGGCAAGCTCCCAGGAAAACCTTCTGGATTATGATAATTCCCTGAAATTTGCCCGTTACCTGAAGTCGACCAGGCAATACAATTTCGCCATGGAAGAGTATGAAAGGCTGCATTTCTTATGGCCGGGAGATACGACAATAAGCCTGGAACTGGTGCAGACCTACAGGCTGAATGAGCAGTGCAACAGGCTGGAGGCATCATTTGAAATACTCCTGAAAAATATTTACCATTTTAATTCCCTTCCGGCAGTGAAGGAATATCTGGCTTTCTCGTTAACATGTAAATCAGGATCAGAAAGATTCTTTGATATTTCTTCCATGCTTCAGCCCCCTGAAAGAAGTTTCTTTGAATTAAGCTATTACTGGTCTGTTCAGAAATATGATTCGGCATTTGCTTACTGTGGCAACAATAGGGATTTACTTGAAAAACACAGCCCGGATTTATACAACTTAACCTTTGATTTTGAAAATGAAAAATACAAAAGCCCTGCCCTGGCCGTAGTGATGTCGGCAGTGATCCCCGGCAGCGGTAAGGCATATTCAAAACGGTGGGGTGATGCTATCGTGTCCTTCCTCTTTGTAGGCACAAATGCTTTTACATCATACCGCGCTTTTAACAAGAAAGGTATAAAGAGCGTCAATGGCTGGATATTCGGAAGCCTGGCGTTCAGCTTTTATTCCGCCAATCTCTGGGGCTCGGCTAAAGCTGCAAAAACCTATAACTCGAACATTCAAAAAAGGTACCAGGACAATGCTGAAAATATTATTTACAATTCTTTTTAGCCTGTACCTGGTTTCCGCTGCAAAAGCCCAGGACATCCATCAGCTGAAGTCATTTGCCGATGAACAGTTCGGGAAGGGTAATTATCAACTTGCAATGAAAGAATACCAGCGGGTGCTCTTTTTTGACAAACAGCATGAATATAATGAGCTGTATTCCAGGATCGCCTCTATTCATTACCTGATGAGCGACTTTGATAATGCGCTGAGGTATTATGACCTTGCTATCCGTATTGAGAATAACGACAGCATTAAATTTGAATTAGTATTAAATAAGGCATTATGTAATTTCAAACTCAACAGGTACCTGGAGGCACTGTATGAACTGTTTGACCTGCCTGATCATTTCTCCGGATATCTCCGGAAAAAGAAAAGTCTTTATATGGGGATATGCTATTTCGGTCTGTCTGAATATGACAATTCCCGGGAATATTTCTCAACGTTGTTCGATTCAACCGGCACAGAAAAGGTAAATAACCTGTTTGCTGATTTTGAGAGTTTAAGTCAGAAATTCAGGCCGGGAAAAGTCGAACTGATGAGCATGCTTCTGCCAGGACTGGGCCAGATATACACCGGTGAATTATTCAGTGGTCTTAATTCATTTTTTTTGATTTCCGGTGTTACCGTTTACGCCGTAATTACCGCAGTGAATTATACTCTTCTCGATGGTCTGCTGGTTCTGTCATCATGGTTTTACAGGTATTACTCGGGAGGATTCACCAATGCCCGTAATTTAGCCGTTCAGAAAATCGAAAACGAAAAAGCCAGGGTTTACTTCGAAATTTTTTCTCTAATTGAAAAAAACCAAAATAATACCTTAGAATGATCTGTAAGAGTACTCCCGGGCGCATTGTATGCATTTTTATGATACTGTTATCATTTTCTACCCGTGCATTGCCAGGTACAAATGATAAGAATAAAGACTTCGAAAAAATCTTTAATCTCATTTATAACCAGGAGTTTGATCAAGCTAATATTCAATTGATCCAGTCAAGGAATAAGCTGGATAAATGGGAGTACCAGGTGCTCGATCTTGACCTTCTGTGGTGGGAAGCTCTTTCAGGTGATTCAAGGGAGGATTATGAGCGCTTTGAATCTGCATTAAAGATTTATTCTTCAGATCTAAAACAAAGCCGGAGCCCTGACAACCTGGAAGAATTGATAAACCTGAGTTACTCTTTCAGGCTGGCCGCGCTAAAAGGCAATCTATTTACAATGATGCTTGACTTCGTTAGAATTAACCACATTATCCAGAAGTTCGAGACTGACAGGTTAACCACTGAACAAAAACAGGTTTTTAAAATTTACATGGGCCTCTT
Organism: Bacteroidales bacterium; assembly: GCA_016928075.1. Taxonomy (GTDB): domain Bacteria; phylum Bacteroidota; class Bacteroidia; order Bacteroidales; family VadinHA17; genus UBA9300. The sequence goes on from JAFGLJ010000061.1 coordinate 12,420, forward strand.
CAATATTGGCAAAAGCAAATTGCTGTTCAATAATTCAAAACTTAGGGAAGAAGGTATCGAAATCCTGGAAAGCAACATTAATTCCGCGAACCCTGTTTATCAGACTCTATCATGTTATTTCCTTTCCAAAATATATCTTGAACTGGACAAAACACCTTCCAAAGCAAGAATATATTGTGAACAACTGTGCAATGCCTATCCCACCAATAAAATATTTATTTATAACCTTGAACTGTGCAATAATCACAGGTCACACCCCGGGGTAGAGATCATAAACAATACAAAAACCCCCGGAGGGGGTAAATAACAATAGCCCGGGTCACACCCCGGGGTAGAGATCATAAACAATACAAAAACCGCATCCAAGCAGAGGAGCAGGACCTGGCACCTCTGTTTGCTGTGACATGATTGACTATCCGGAAAAAATCATCGATTCAAAATTACCGGTTCCCTCCAGGGTAGTGTTTTCTATTTCAACCCTGCACCTGGCCAGTATTCCATGGTAAACAGGCTTAGCTACCAGTTTTTTAATCAGAAATTTAAGAACCGGGCCGACTCCTTCAAGCAAATCCTTGCTATCAAGAATCTTATCGAATTCAAGCTCTGCACTGAAAGGAAACCGGCTATCAACTGATTTAATAAATAACGATTCCGGGTAAGGGGTTTTGAGTATGGCGTCATAACCGTATGATGAAACCATGCAGTCAATTAAATTATTTGAACTGTAAATGATTTTCCCCTTTTCAGCCACCATTAAGGAGAGTATGCTGTTCGTCCTGAACATCGTGTCCATAAAGATAACCGTATAATTGCCTGCATAACATTTCCCCCAGTACCATTTCTTTACCAGGTTATCGAGGTACAACGGGTTTTTCCTGTCTACCCTTATATAATTATGGTCGTGGTACCCGATAGCCCCGGTTAATTCATATTGCTTATTATCATAGTTGAAATACCCATCGACCCGGGCCCTGGGAACCGGTATCACCCAGGAAAAATTACCTTTCTTCATTCCTGTCTGACATTCTATTTTTTCTCCGAGAGGTTTCCATCCCTCGATTTCGCTTTCAAACTTTAAACCACATCTAAATTCCGGGATGTCTACTTTAATGAAATATTGTGGATGATAACCAGGATCCGCCACGATTTTGATGGTATTTTCCACTGATATATTGCACTGACCAATGTCAGATTCGATTTGATCGAAGCTGAAAGGATAGCTTACAGATATGCCGGGCCTGGCACCTCTATTACTCTCCTGTGGCATATTGACTGATATTGCCAGTTGAGGGAATACCCTGGTCCTGAGTGGATCGGTTCCGATATGTAAGACTATCTTTAAAAAACACCCTGTCTTTTCATCATAGACATCAAAGTACCACCATTCGAAATCACCCTTTTTATAATCTTTGATTTGCCGCCCGTCATCTTTGGCCTGGACTCTGAGCTCATCATCGTTTTCTATGACCTGGTCCATATCAATGGCACCATTCACAAGAACCTTACCTGTATGTCTATAGGCCATAGTATTAGTTTTAGGATCATATCTCAGACAAAGTTATGAAACATACATATCCCCCTTCATACCCGGGTATAAAACCACAAAACTACCGCACCCACCACCGAAAGGAAGCATGGTGCAGGGAACAGAGAGAAGCATATACTAATTACCGATCAATATCTTTATCAATCAATCTGTAATCCCACTTTGTTCTATTCATTGCAGGTGGGGCCTTCATCATTATTTTCTCAACAAAATAATTACATATTCTCCTTTCGCCATACTCTCCTCCCCACTCATGGCCTTTACCGGGCAACACGAGGAAATCAAAATCCTTATTTGCTTTAATCAGGGCATCCACAACCTGGTAAGTTGATGAGGGATCGACATTCTGATCCATCTCACCCACAATCAGGAACAGGTCGCCCTCTAATCTATAAGCATTGTCAACATTTGAACTCCCGGAATATTCTACGCCTACCGGCCAGCCCATCCATTGTTCATTCCACCATATTTTATCCATACGATTATCATGGCAACCACATACGGAAACTGCAACCTTGTAGAATTCCGGATGGAACAGCACTGCTCCTGCAGCGTTCTGTCCTCCGGCCGATTTCCCGTATATACCTACTTTACTGATATCCATATAAGGATGTGATGAAGCTGCATCCTTAATCCATAATATCCTGTCAGGAAAGCCGGCATCCCCGATATTTTTCCAGCATACATTATGAAATGCCTTGGATCGGTTTGATGTACCCATGCCATCTATCATCACAATAATAAAACCCAGTTCTGTAAGCGATTGCCTGCACCGGTTATAGTATTCAGAAAAGTCCTTTGGCACATGACTTCCATGAGGGCCGGCATAAATATATTCGATGACCGGATACCTTTTGGAGGCATCAAAATCTGAAGGTTTTACAATCATACCCCATATATCTGTTACATTATCCCGTCCTTTTGATTTAAATACTTCCGGAATTGTCCATCCTGTAGCCAGCAATCGGCTTATATCAGCTTTCTCTAATTCCATTAGCTGTTCCCCTGTTTGTGCATTGCGCAGTACTGTTTCCGGGGGCATATCAACTCTTGACCATGAATCCACAAAGTATTTCTTATCAGGTGAAAAGCTGACTCTGTGATTACCATTTCCTTCAGTCATATGCTGAAGTCCTGTACCATCAAAACCGATCCTGTAAAGGTGCAGTAAGTAAGGATCGCCGGGCTCTTTACCACTAGCCTCGAACAAGATTGTCCTGTTTTCCTCATCAACATCGACAACCCTGCGTACCACCCATTGGCCTTTGGTGATCTGATTTTTGACCTTGCCTGTGATCCCGTCAATCAGATAAAGGTGGTTCCATCCGTCTCTCTCTGAGGCCCAGATTATCTCTTTACCATCATAAACATCATTCCTGTATCTTTTTCCGCTGTAATCAATAAAAGTATCTGATATCTCATCAATGAGAATGTTAGTTTCGCCGCTAACGGCATTCATCTCTAAAACCTGATACTCCTGATGCCCTCTCCTGTTATATTCAAATGTCAGGGCTCTGCTGTCTTCTCTCCAGCTAAACCTTTCAACTGAATACTGATTAGGTATTAATTCATCACAGCTTGCAATCATTTCCGCTTTATCAACATCAAAGATTCGCGGATAATACTGTATGAGGGCATCTCCCGGTTTATAATAATGAATGCTGCTATGCTTTGGCTGTAACTGGTCATCAGGAGAAGATTCAATATAATGCACCAGGTGCTCTTCGGTCGGTTGTACCAGGCATGACATAATCTTTTTTGAATCCGGTGACCAGATAATGTACGATGAATAATAAAGGCCCAGGCCTCCATCATAACTTATCTGCCTTGCTTCCCCGTCTGACTTGTCTCTGACAAACAGGTTAAAGTCCTTTATAAAAGCTTCATACTTGCCATCAGGCGATTCAACCGGCCTGTTGGCAAGTTCATTTCTTCTCTGCATTGACCATGGTGATATTCTGCGCGCACTATAGGGATCCCCCTTTTCTATTTTATAGTCAGAAAGGTTGCAGGTCCAGTTATTCCCCTCACATACAAAACTTATTTCCTTCAAATCGTCAGAGAAGTCCAGCTCAGTAATACTTTCGGCATCAGGCGGGATTTCCCTGCCGATAATCTCCGACAGGCGGCTGGTAAGTTTATCAATATCAAATGCTTCTTTCTTAATCCTTTTGCCGGCATCTACCAGGTAGAACCTGTCACCTTCTTCAGTCAGTACATGATACCAGAAAACATCGTTGTTGCCAATCCAGGTTGGTCTGAAATCGCCGTGCAGAACCTTATCGCTCGTAAGTGATTTAAAATTCTCATATCTCTTATACGAATCAAGTAATTCCTGGGCTGATATTTCTGCAGGTATTAATGCTGGGAAAAAAGTCAACAATAATACTGTTGCGACAATCTTAAGATCAGGGTTTTTAAATTGCATTGTTCAGTTTTTTAATTTCTTAATATCGCTTATTAAAATATAATCAGGGTATTATTTTTTAAACCCGAGGGACACCACCGTATTATCAACTGATACCTTGATATCAGCCATCCAGTTACCATCAATGACTTTTTGCATACTGATTTCCCTTCCCCCGACGTTCAGCTTGGGGATAAGTCCCTGGTAGTTTTCAACATAAATCCTTGTATTATGAGGTTTTCCGTACCTGTTTTCAATAATAAAGCTTATGGAGCTAAGTTCCTTATTCACCGTGATAATATCATCTTTCCTGAAACCATCCCTGTTTAGTTCTACCTGTGCCCTGAGATCATCGGTAACCAGTGCAAACCTGTTCCTGACTCCGTCTTTGGGTATTATACTGAATCCTTCACTGTCGCGCTCAAGTATTCCTCCGTATGATATCCAGCCGAAGAGAGGATCATAAGTAAGAACCGTACGTGCAGTACGTGTTGTTGCCCCCAGCCCCAGGTCTATCTCACCATCATAAAACCAGGCTCCCCGGTCAACCTGCTTTCTTATCCATGCCCTACCATGCTTTGATTCCATAAACGCCCAGCCAACTGCACCGTCATTTTCCTTCCCGGGAGCCCAATAACCATAATCAGATTCTTCTGTTCCCGTATTCATAAGTGACCATGAGCTAAGGTAAGATGCATATCCAAGCTGTAGCCAGTCATGCGGTTCATCAGCAAAATGTACACCATAGTCAAGTATTGACCTCCCTCCCATCATCGACATATAACTGAGGCAATGATTATCAGAACTGCTCGTGAAATCACTGCCCAGCAGGAAATATTTTGATTCAAGCCATCCTCTTACAGCCAGTCCGGCATAATGCTGGCGATCCATGAAATCACGTGCATCAGATCTCCTGACAACAGGATGTGAACGCCATATCTTCTTATTCCTGTCGTACCATGAATTGGTGTCGGGTTCCATTTCATGCAACGATCCGTACCTGGCAAAGGCATATGATGACTCAAAAGCCGTCCTGTCAATTGCATATTCCGACCTGAAGGGATATTTATCATCATATATCGCATATTTAACTTTCTTCTCATACTCCGTTCTTAACCATTCTGCATCTTTGTTCCGCCCTTCTTCCATGAGGTCATTTATCAGTTTCTCAATTACCAGTTCGTTATAACATCCCCACTTGTATGTATCATAATAAGGTAATATGTCATAGGGATACCTGAAATATGCTCTTGCCGTCTGATATGCCCTTTCGAGATATCCGCCGGCATCGAGATAATCAACCTTTTCGGGATACATCTTCGCTATCTGGTACATATGGTAATACAACATTACAATGTGGGGATAATCATATGATCTCCATACATGCAGTATTTCCTTACCCGTGGTATCGGGTTCCCTTGGTTTCCAATCCCTTGCCTCTTTCCAGTTTGGCACGCCGTAAATTCCGTAAGGATAGGGATCATCCTTGTCAGTTCTCTGTAATCCATTCCACACGAAATTCTCAAGGTAATACTCCACTGCTTTAAGTTCTTCATCATCAGGATAATAGACATTTTTTGCCGCTAGGAAGGGGGCTTTACAAAGAGCCGGGTCATCACAGGCAAGGACATATCCCCACCAACCATCAAAACCATCGGTATTATCAGGGCCTCTCAATACACTGTTCTTCATATCATAAACTGAGAACAGGCCGTCATACCATTTTGAGGTATCCCTGTGCTGCTGGCTGTTAACAAGGAATGAAGCCCTTTTCCTGAGCATAGTTTCAACCGGTTCAGTTGAAAAAAATTCAAGATATGTTTTTGCGCCCTCACCATAGTTTATAGTAAGCATGTTCTCTCCCAGCTTATTAAATTTCACCTCGTAAACAAAATGATCCGGTTGTTTCTCGCCGATAAATCTGATCTCCGTCTCATCCGGAAACTCAGCCGTTATGGATTGAATATCATTTTTTGTATGAAGCGAAAACTGTGCTTTCAGATCTGAAGGGATGGTCATTCCGGGTACGACTCGTATATCAAACAAACCTTCTTCGTAAAGGATATCACGCATGTCATCCCAGCTGTCAGCCCACCTGAATCTGAAACCGTATGAAACAGACCTGTTCCCGGGAAGTAATTCAATACCGGTATGCTCCTGCCTCCATGTCCCGCTAACGACTTCATTACCGGACAGCTCCGAAAAAATATAAGCATTGTATTGACGGTTGCGGTTATCAAAATATTCAAGCTTCGTTCCTTTCTTCGGTAATACCATTACAAAAGGCCCCTCCCCTGAGGGCCTGGTGAAATAAAGAAATGACCCATGACCTGAGATGAAGTGATGTTTAGTGAAACACTCTTCAAAAATATACTCAGGTTCTTCCCCGGATGGTCTTCTCCAGGGCAGGCCCAGGGCAAGATCTCCTATTGTCACAGGTTGATCCAATCCCGTCGAAATTATTATATCAAGGTCTACCGCGTCCTTGTGGAGCCTGTAGACCTGTTTCATGCTGAGGCTGTCATTATTTGATGCAAGGATGGTAACTTCAGTTTTGTCCCCTTTAATTATCCTGGTACTGTCATGGTGGAAATCAATCCAGCCGCTGTCACCTGTCCTGTAAATCAGCCTGGAAACCCCCCATGGCCTGTCCCTTATTATATCAGCATGATATGGATCAGCCGGGTCGGTGAGATAGATAATCCCATAACTTGCGATCTCTCCTTTAACTTCATTATTCGCAAGGATAAAGCTTTTATCCTGCCCATGAACGGGAGCTAAAAAAAATAATACCAGGTTCACCAGAAACAGTATCCGGAGAAGCCGGTAAAGTTGTTTGATTTTTTTCATGGTTATTTTATATAAATTATTTAACAGTATAATTTTTTTCTTATCAAAGCGTAGATGGCATATGAGTGAAAAGAATTTATTCTGAAAAATTGATCACGTACAGTGCCACTGCCTGTCTGTCTAACACATCCTCAATAGTAAGAATGCTATTATTAACAGTCGTTGATCCTTCATAACCCGTATTTTGCAGGCTGCTTTTTTCCATCAGTTTTTTCACCTGCTTATCATCCGGTTTCTGGGGTGAGCCCATTTCTTTCCAGGCTGTATATGAATTGCCCTGGTATTCATCGATCAGATAACGGTCCACCTTGCACTTACCTTCTTTGAAATCAAGACCTGTAAGATCCATAATTATGCGTGCAGGGGGGCCCGTTGTATCATCGTCGTGATAATGCCAGGCCATTATATATATCCTGTTACCACTTTTGCTGGCAAAGGCAGATACATCAGGTTTTTCTCTTACACTTTCTTCAAGTATTTTTCCAAGAGGAACCTGGTAATCACTTTTTACCTCCACCCTTTCACCCTTCATCATGCTGAACATCCTGAACACATTGGAAACAGGTTTGTTGATCCCGTTAGTCGCCAGCGACCTGAAACCCGCGAAATATGGCTGATCCTCAAATTCAAAAGCCCAGGTGAGAGCTCCTTCAAGATTGACATTATGTAATAGTGCCAGGTCCATTTTTCTCACGAAACTTGCTGCCGTATAACTGGAGTACATGGTGCCGTTCCGGTAGCCAAGCGATTCGCCCTGGCAGGCAGCACAACCTTCCGGATCCGACTCTCCTATTATTATTGGTATTCCATCCAGTTCGGGGTATGATGTAACTATTTCAAACCCCCTTTTTATAGTGGCCAATTGCCTGCCCATGTTCATCCTGACATGCCCGTTAACGTAAACAGGGCTTCCCTTGGCATGAAAGGCCACAAAGTCAAGCTGAGTACCAGTTTCCCCTGTTGCATAGTTCACACCCCTGAGGCAGTGTTCAATGAAATCCTGCATAAAGCTCCCCCCGTGTCCTGCCACATCCGGTCCTCCTACACGGGCTTCCGGTAAGGCTCTGAGAACAGCCTCGATCGCATAATCGTGCAGCATGAAGAATTCCTCCCTGGTACCCTGCCAGTAATCTATGTTTGGTTCGTTCCATGTTTCCCAGTACCATTTTTTAACCTCTTCCTCCCCGTAACGGTCAATGCAGTGAAGCACCCAGTTATAGACAAGGTCTCCCCATTTTATGTAATTATCAGGCGGGTAAGCCCATCCGGTGTACACCTCTCCGTATGGTAAAGAAGGATTCCAGTGATGCCTGTAAGGTTCAGGATTCACCGACAGGGCCTCAGGCATGAATCCGATCTCAACATATGGTCTTACACCGTTTCCGAGATAGGTGTCAAAGATACTGTCAAGTATACCCCAGTAATAAACCGGGTTTCCTTCCTCATCCTCGGTATAGACATTTGTTGATCCCCATTTCAGATCAGCTGTGCCATCACCCGAATTGAGCAGGTTATGCGCCCTGAAAAAAATCTCCCCTGGCCTGAGCGAACCCAGGTCTCCCAGAAGCTTTTTCCCATTCTTCATATATGCATAGTTAGGTTCGTCAGCGCCAAAATATCGCCATATATGATTCACAGGCCCCAGATTGGAAGAAACATCAACCTGGATATTAACTTTAAAAGAATCCTGGCCCGTAGATGAATTATAAAATATAACTGATGATAACGTAATTAAAACCGCTGACCTGATAATTGACATTCTCATTTACAGCCTTTTAAAATTTGGTGATTAAGTATATTTTTCGAAGAAAATTTATTTTAACCCCCCATCCTCTGTATACCAGTTATTGAAATATTATTAATTGTATTCATTACACTAATTATACTAAGTTACGAAATAGCTGAAAACTGGGTCCTCCTGTCGGAAGTATTTTTTTGTTTTGATAGTATATTAACAAACTTTAACAAAATTTTCTAATTTAGTTTTATACTTTAGTAAAAACCCACAAAAACCTGGTAGAATGAAACAAATTCCGCTTCTGATTTTAGTAATAGTATTATTTATTGGGGCTTGCAGCCCTGAAGAAAATGAAGAGAATATCCTTTCCAACGATACCTGGAAGCTTGAATATGACGACAGGGGTATCACTCAAATCGTCAGTACGGATGATCCTTATGAAGCAAGCGTAATTGACGGCAGGCTTGATGCTGAGGTGCGATTCAGGATGAACCAGGGAGAATGGCAGTCGGTTTTCAGGAGCAGGGAGGTGGAGGCAGATGACACTATGATCCGTGTCACGGATTATCAACCGGGAATGCCTTTTTCATTTGAACAAACATTCAGCCTGGTTGATGATGCTCTCGAATGGGATATTGTTATAGAAAACCGTATGTATTACCCCGTGGATATCGGTGATGTATACATTGATTTTCCCATGAGTTACGCGTCAGGAAGGGAACAGGTGGATCTTTTTGAAGGTGGCTACCTCAGGCATCTTTTCGTGTCGGGTGACGGCTCATTTCTTTTCTTCACAAAACGCAGCGGTAATCCGCCATATCTTATATTAATGGTGAAGCCGGGAACAAGCCTTGAATACTATGACAATAATTCATATTTCATCCATTCCGGGCTTTCGGGAAACCGCCAGAGAGGAACCTGGAGGCAGGAACATACCAATAATAAACTGGATCCAAAGGGACAGGGTCAGGACAGACTAACCTACGGCTTCAGGATGCAGTGGGCTGACAGTTACAATGAGCTACGGGATATAATCTATGAGAACGGCCTGATGGATATTCGTGTGGTGCCTGGATTGACCTTGCCACTGGACCTGGAGGCCAAATTCTCATTACATACAAAAACGGATATAGATTCCATCATTGCTGAGTTTCCGGATCAGACGGAGCTCAGTTATGCCGGTGAAGCTGAACCGGATCACCATATATACAATGTTAAATTCAGCCACCTCGGTGAGAATATGCTGACTGTGTATTTTGATGGCGGACGTAAAACATACCTTGAATTCTTTTCTACCGAACCTGTTGAGACACTCCTGCAAAAGAGATGTTCATTTATAGTGAATAATCAGCAGCATCGCAATCCTGAACTATGGTACGATGGTCTCTTTTCTATATGGGATATGAAAAGCAGTGTGCTCAGGGGCCCTGATAATACCGATGGTGTTTTTGAAGGATGGTATGGGTACAGGGTGGCTTCTGATGATCCTATCCTGGGAATACCTGCATTCCTAGCTTCAGTAAATGCAATATATCCGGTTGATGAACAAATTGAAGCCCTCGAACATCATATCGAGCATTTTGTGTGGGGTGGATTACAGAGGTCAGACCAGGAAACTTATCCATGCGGAATACACGGTGTCCCCAACTGGAAAGTTGCCCGCGACACAATGCTCAGGGCAAAGATTGAAAACAGGAGGCTTAGCATAATAAAGATCTGGCGCACTTTTGACTATCCCCATATGATTATGTTATACTATCACATGTTCCAGATTGCCGACCGCTACCCTGATAAAGTGAAATATCTGGATTCTGAAGGATACCTGGAAAGAGCATGGCAGACAGCACGTGCATTCTTCGAGTATCCTTATGAAATTTATCCCGTATACGAAATCTACAAGTGGGGTAATTATAATGAGATGCTGATTCCCGGATTGATACAGGTACTCGAGGAAAGAGGCAGAAAGGAGGAGGCCGGCTGGCTGCGGCAGGAATGGGAAAAGAAAGCCAAGTATTTCATTTATGACGACCCCTATCCTTACGCTTCAGAATTTGCCACAGACCGGACCGCTTTCGAGTCGACTTATGCCCTGGCTAAATATGGTGCGACAAATGATATGAAACCCGATGAAAACCTGTGGTATGACAAAAACGAAGAAATATGGTACTCCCACCCCGAGGTAAGCCGGCAGGATGCCCTTGAATTCATGGAAAGGCAACTGTATGCCTCCCTGTCCACACGCGGGTGGCTCGAAGCCCAGTATTACAGGCTGGGGAGCGATGTGAGGGATGATGCGAGGCTGAGCTACATGTCAAGGATGGGAGGCTGGGCTGTACTGGATTACGGGATACAGTTTGCAGACAATCCGTATGACTGGCTCCAGCACGGTTATGCAAGTTATTTAAGCTCTTTCTGCCTTATGAATACAGGTACACCTGAATCAAATTACGGTTTCTGGGCCCCGGGCCCCCAGAACGACGGTGCCCTGGGCCAGGCATTCCAGCCCACAAAGCATGACAGGACATGGATGGGTTATGCAGAGGACCGTGGTCCATGGAGGTATGACAGTGAACAGAACCTGGGCATGGGGGCGGTGACACGCATGGCATCAACAATACTGGCTGATGACCCCTTGTTCGGATGGTTTGCCTATGGTGCCGGATTGGAAGAAGACGAGGATACATTTAAAGTATGGCCCGGGGATGGTGTAAGGATACGCTTCTGGCTCATTGATGATGAAAAGCGTGTTGGTGTAGAACTGGAAAGGGACGGATTCAGCAGGGAGCATCCCATAGTGATCGATAAAAATAAAGACAGGATTGAATTCGTAATTGAAAACCGTACAGGTGACATGCATGCCACCGCTTTGAGCCTTGATGCAGAGGACGCCGGTAAGTGGACATTGAGCCTTGATGGTGAAAATATTGAGGGGGAAATAAAGGATGGAAAAGCGGTTTTCA
>JAFGLJ010000062.1 GCA_016928075.1 Bacteroidales bacterium
AAATGGAAATGAAAATGAATCCATGTAGAAATAAACCTAACTTTTTGTAAAGAACCATTGACCGCCTTTCGTCCATTTTTTTCGGGATGACCGGGCCTTAACTGGACATCCCGGACCTGTACATTTTAGTGCAGGTTTTTTGCTGATATAAAAGTACTTATATATTATGTGTCGAACAAGTTCTTACAGTGATTTTCCTCATAGCTAATGGTAATTTGCATCATAGGATCATGGTGATAAATATCACTTTCAGTCGGTCCCGAATCTCCGATTCGGGGATCCTGGAAAAAGCAAAGCTTTTTCGGGACAGTCTCCTGTTATTTGTTACCGGTCACCAATGTTGAATCGGGTTCTGCAAATATGTCACGATCACTGCCACCCGACCATTCCGTTACCATGCGTTCATGTACATTATACCTGTCGCCTGCCCTGAGCAGGAAAAACTTTCCTCCGTTAGCCAGTGGTGATTCCCCGTCATCACTTTCCTTCCACAGGCTGTAGTCGTATATTGCCACAAAACTTTTACCTATAACCTCAAACTCATCACCCTGTACTACTATAGCGGTATTTTCATCCAGTCCTATACCCAGAAGGAGGGGGTGTGACTCAATTACTTCCACAAGGTCGTGCTGACGGTTGCGTACAAGCAGGTGCTGATCGATAGCTGAGGCAGAAAGGTAATTGAAGCCCCGTTCGTGGTCACCCATCATAATGGTATTTGCTTTTGTATCTCCCCTGACAAGGTAGCTTCCCTGTATTGTAGCTCCTGCGGATGATCCTCCTATCACGCCTCCCCGGTCAAGTATTTTTCTTATCTCATCCTCGGTTGCAGTGCCCCCGTACGCATCAACAATACGCCATTGTCTGCCACCGGTAAACCATAATCCCGATGCTCTTTTTATCGGTTCCGTGAATTCAGGTGTGTCTGCTTCAAGGGAGTCGTAAGTGTGAACCACCGTAACGTCAGTTGCCCCGCGGGCTGTGAGGAACCGGGTCACTCTTTCGTTGTTTATCTCTTCTGAACCCGAGGCAGTCGGGATAACTACGATTGGAGCATCCTTGCCTCCAGCCAGTTCTATAAATCGATCTACAATGCCGGTATCCCGTATTGCACCACCGACAATTACGAGTGAACCGTTTTCGGGTCCGCGGGTGAGGGTGGTATCGACGGTTATTAATTCGCCCGTTCTGCTGTCAGAACAGGAAAATAGTGTCAGAAGTGATAGTGAAAGTGCTGCAAGGTGAAAATGTGGATATTTCATAGGTTAAAGTTTAAGGCAAAAGGCAAAAGTAAAAAGGTAAAAGTAAAAAGGTAAAAGTAAAAAGGTAAAAGTAAAAAGGCAACAGTAGAAACGCGATTATCGCGTTTTATTTAAATTTTCAACCTCAGCGCCACGATAAAATTGCGGCCGGGAGCGACTATGCCGGAAGCATACGGACGATAACGGTGATCAATGATATTTTCAATGCCCGCATTTATCAATGCCGTATTACCCAGCTGGTAGGATGCCTTCAGGTTGAGAGTGTACCATGATGGTGAATATGGATTGCCATTCTCGTCTTCAGCATACATATGTGGTTTCTCTATTTCCGATGGTGCCATATCTTCATAAGACATCTCGCCGTTATAGTCGGCATACAGGTCTATCTTTATCTTTTTATTTTCATATATAACATGTGTTGATCCATATGTTGGAGGCACATGCCTGAAAGGAACACCTTCGTTATCAGTGCCTTTTGTAAGGTTCAGGTTCGACTTGATCCTGATGTTCCTGGCAGGAACAAGCTGCATGCTTACATGTCCGCCATATATGGTTGCGCTGCCGGCATTGACTATAGACAGTACCTGGCTCATCTCACCCTGGTATAATATGGAGTCGGATCCATTGAATGAAAACTCGCGCCTTACCATGGCATTGTCAAGCCATGTGAGGTAACCTGTAAGTTCGATATGCAGGATATCAAAGAGATCACGAGAGAATCCAAGGTCGAGGTTATATGCATATTCGGGTTTCAGGCCGGGGTTTGGAACGACAACAGCTCCGGGTTCTGAGTCGAAGACCTTGCCGGCATCATCGACATTGGGAGCCCTGAAACCTGTTGACCCATTAATATTGATCTTAGTCTTTTCATCTATCTGCCATACTGCTCCCACCGATCCTGTCAGTGCCCCGTTTTTTGTATCTATCTCATCAAAAGGGAAATTATAGTAACTGTTGTCAATGAATGTTGAGTGCAAGGTGGTATAGTTATATCTCAAACCTCCGTTCAGGAATACAGACTCTGCCAGGGGGTATTTAAATCCGCCATATGCTGAAAATGAATTATACCTGTTATCTCCGTCAGGATAACGGCTTGATTCGGGGAATGTTTCTCCTGTGATGATATCCCTGCCTTCACCTGTTGAATTGACATCATTGGTTATTGCTTCGAGCCCATAAAAAATAATCCTGCCATCAAATTCCTTTTCGAAATCGGCACTTAATGAATAAGCTATTACTTCTTCATATTTCTCCCGTATCAAGCTATCGTTAAATTTCCTGTCATGACGGCTTTCAGCGAAATACTGGCGTGCTGCCACTATTTTCATGGCATCAAAAAACCTGTTACCCGGACTCCAGTCGACGGAGACATTATTCATAATCCATTTTTGTGGTCCGTAATACCAATCTCCGTAACGGAGGTTGCCGCTGCGGTATTCTACCAGCCTGTCATAACGGGGAACATCGGAAGATACACTGGTATGATTAATAAACTGGATATTTAATTCTTCGGTGGGCTGGAATCTCAGTTTAGCCGTAAGATTATGTTGTGAATAACCTGATTCCACCTGTATATCAGGATCGGTGTTTGGTATTACCATATCGCCTGTGCCTTGCCATTCCTGGTACTCGGGCCTGCGGTAGCTCTCGTTACCCACACTGCCCATTTCCAGGTCATCATATGATGAATAGGTATAACCTGCCATGAAGCCTATTTTTTTCCCTCCAAGGTTAAAATCGAGATGGGCTGTTTTTTCCTTGTTGGCAGTGGATGTTCTGGCCAGGGCATTTGCTTTAAGGTTTATCTTATCACTTGTTGACAGGTATGCTTTCTTCGAGTGGAAGTCCATTACGCCTCCTATTGCATCACTTCCATATACCACGGCACCCGGGCCGAATATTATTTCGCTGTTCTCTATGATGTTAGGGTCGAGAGCAATGACATTTTGCAGGTTGCCTTCCCGGAAGATGGCATTATTCATTCTAACGCCATCCACCACAAGTAGAATCCTGTGGGTTGCAAAACCCCTGATCATAGGGCTACCTCCTCCGAGCTGGCTCTTTTGCACATAAACTTCACCCGAAGTGCCCAGCAGGTCAGCTGCAGTCTGGGGATTCGCAAATTCCACCTGTGCCATCCGGATAGGGGTAATTTTGTTCGGTACCTCATCCTTGTTCTGCTCCCACCTGTTGGCCGAAACAACGAACTCATCTATTTCAAATGTTTTGTATTGCAGGATAACAGTATAATTCATTTCCCTTAACTGCTCCATTGAAAGGTCGATATTTACATATGACGGATGCTGAAAATATATGTGATCAGATTCTCGAAAAGCATTTATCCTGAATTCACCGGCAAGATCGGTGTACCCGAACCTGGTTTTTGAGTGGTTGAATACAGCTACATCCCTTATGGGCTTCCTGTCTTCAGAATCAATTACCCTGATGGTTTGCGCAGACAAAAGGCTGAAAGTGCTTATACTTATGATAAGCGAAAAAAGCAGTTTTTTCATATCCCCGGCAAATTACAATATAGTGTCCTGATTTCAAAAACTGTACCAATGTTATTGATTGAGAATATATTATACAGCATGGTGCCAAGAGCAGGGAGCAGGGAAGTTTAATTATGAGTTATGAATTATGAGTTATGAGTTATTAATCCATCATTCCAGTATTCCATTCATCCATTATTCCATTTTGATCATCGAGCTGTCAGGATGTGAAAAGAATAATGCTTTTACTCGCCAATAATTATTATTTTTGAATGACTGTAGAATAAACTAAAAAGAGTGCTAGAGTGTCAAGGAACTGGACTATCATAATTATAGTTGTACTATTTGCCGGCATGGCTGCCCTGGCGTATTTCCTTCAGCAAAAGAAGAAGGCTTACGTAGCCAGTCCGTACGGGAGTATACCCCTTGATGCAGGGATACTTATTGAAGCTGTTGATATGCCCGGTCTTTTTGAGTTGCTTGCCACCGATAATGAGATGGTTGATGGCATGTCGGAAATACCAGAGCTGAAAAGTTTCACCGGAGCAATAAAGACTATTGATTCATTAACCCACGAAAGAGAATTCATACAGATAGCAGGAAACAACCCGGTTCTTATATCCATTCACCTGCTTGGCAAGAACAGGCTCACCCCGTTATTCTCCTTTGCCACACCGCCGGAAATACGTGATAAGCATATCAGATCTTTACTTGGAGATGTACCGGGATACAGGTATACAGTTAAAGAATACCAGGGCAGTAATGTATATGAGCTGGTAAGGGCATCCACCGGTGAATCTTCCCTGTTTATATCAATGGTTGAAGGGGTAATTATCATCAGTCCTTCACATATACTTGTAGAGGCAGGTATCAGGCAGGTTGAACAGGAGATGGATATTCGCGACCTGCCGGGGTTCAGGAAGGTGTCGGCAGCAGCAGGTAAAAATGAAAACAAGGTATACCTGTTATTTAATAACATGGCCAAGTTCATATCCCTGCTGACCGGTAAAACAGATGAGGGTATAGCATCATATATCCCGGAGCTGGCATCCTGCCTGGAAGCAGACCTCTACATTAAAAATTCGGGCCTGGTCTTAAGCGGGTATATTGAAACCCGCGATTCAAGCCAGGTATTATATAATTACCGGTTCCAGGAACCCGGTTCATACGATATTTACAGGTATATACCTGCGGGTGCTGCCCTTTTTGAGATAATGACAGACAACATTCATAAACCGCTGAACAGCACAGATGTTGAGACCAGGTACATTGCCGATATAGTTAAAAGCCAGCTGGTGGGAGGGATGGCCAGGGTTTACCTCAATATAAAGGGACAGGATAAAGAAATGAACAAATTGCTGCTTTTTGATCTCAGGGGAAGCAATGCTACAGAAGAAGCTTTTGCCGGGGAACTGGAACAGTACTACCGGAGAAAAGGAATTAAGGTTAATGATTATATAATAAAGTATAAGCCTGATGCCGAATCAGAATATACCATATACCGGTTACCGGTGGATAATCTCGGTAATGAACTGGGAGGCCGTTTTGGTGACTATTTAAAATCAGACTATGCAACCTTTTATGATGATGTATTGGTCTTAAGCAGTGAATCAGGGACACTGTCGAAGTTTATATATGATAATATTCTGAACAGAACCCTGGCAAATGATCTTTCGTACCGGGAATTTGAAAGCACTATGCCCAGCAGGGCAGGGTATTATTTTTATTGTGTTCCCTCAAGAATAGTACCACTGCTGGCAGGTGTTCTAAAAGAGGATATTGTGAAAGGACTGGAGAAAAATACAGAATCATTGCGCAAGCTGCAGGCCGTAGGTTACCAGTTTGTATCGAGCAATGATATGATTTACAATACATTGTCTGTAATGTATAAAGAGGAGGCACGGGAGGAAGCAAAAGCTGTATGGGAAAGCCTGCTGGATACTGTTGCCTACTCCAAACCTCTTTTCTTCACCAATCACTATACCGGTAGTAATGAGATATTCATTCAGGACATGAATAATAACCTGTACCTGATTAATTCAGCAGGAAGAATTTTATGGAAAAGGCCTATAAGCGAGGCCATCAAAGGGAATGCCTATGCGATTGACTATTACAGGAATGGTAAGCTGCAGATACTTTTTGCCACGACAAATTACCTGTATCTTATTGACCGTAACGGCAATAATGTGGAGAAGTATCCCGTTCAGTTAAGGTCTCCCTCAACCAACGGACTGGCTTTGTTCGATTACGAGAATAATAAAGATTACAGACTGTTTATATGTGGTACCGACAGGAAAGTGTACGCATATGATAAAACAGGTAACACTGTAAGGGGCTGGAACCAGTTCACCACCAACAGTACCGTTACCTGCGAGGTTGAATTTTTCAGGGTGTCAGGGAAAGATTATCTTGTGGTGAATGATAATGACAATATGTATATTCTTGACAGAAGAGGCAATGTAAGGGTTGAAATGAAAGAACAGGTTTCCAGGTCGGATCGCTCAATGTTACGACTTACCACAGGTACCAGTCCACAGATGGTACTGGCCTCGGAAGATGGTTCAATAAAGATGGTGAATTTCAACGGTGAGGTACAGACCTACAGCGTGAATGAATTTGCTGAAAATCCTGTTTTTGAATATTTTGACCTCGATGCTGATGGACTGGGAGAATTCATCTTTATTGACGGCAACAGGTTATATGCATATGATAACGACAGGAGCAGGATGTTCAGCCTTACACTCAGTTCGGATAATATTATAGGTCCGTACGGTCTTGAATTTTCGTCGAATGATAAGAAGATTGGGTTTACGGATGCTGACGCCAGCCAGGTATATCTGGTTGATGACAGGGGCAAGAACCTCAGTGGATTCCCCCTGAATGGCACCACAGCTTTCTCGGTGGGAAGACTTAACAGGGGAAGTGGCTTTAACCTTATCACAGGTGGGCGTGACAGTTTTTTATATAATTATGAGATAACAAGATAAATTAATAATAACATGAAAAACAAAACAGTATTCATAATTTTACTTTCCTTCCTTACACTGTCATCATGTATCAAAGAGACATATGATCTGGAAAGGTTATCCGGGGAGGTGGCCCTCAGCCCGGGCCTGGTCGTGAAGGCTTTTAAGGGAAACGTTACATTGAGTAATGTTGTGGAACCAAACGACACCCTGGTCTTTGATAACGAGCTATTGAAATTTGTATTCACGGAAGATTCGGTTTTTGAATTCCATGTGGACGATTTTTATTCTTCATTTGCGCCTGTAACTCATGAGATGACCACACTGGTTAACAGCACAGTGATCAATGATGTGCTGGATACACTTGAGATTGAGTTCGAAGAGGATATAAAAATCAAAAAGATGAAAGTACTGACAGGAGAGGTAAGTTATACAGTTACATCATGGTGTTCTTTCGATGTTACAGTTGACCTGCTGGCTCCCAGCATTGATGATGGCGGTTCATCTCTTTTCCGGTCAGTAAATGTTCCTGCCGGCTCCACTGTTAACATTGACATTGACCTTGATGATGTACTTATCAATTTTGATACAGATGCGGCTCAACCGTATAACCTCCTGCCATTAGAGTATGATATAACTGTGACATCAGGTTCACCGGTTTTTGATCCGTCAGACAGCATTAAAGTTGTTCATGAGATGGAGGAACCAGAATTTGATTATGCAACAGGCTATTTTGGTTATCATACTGATGAATCGGGAAAAGACACACTCGACCTGGAAATGGAGGATTTCTTTTCCAGGATCTCGGGATCAATATATCTTACCAGCCCGAGCATAACGGTGAATTATTTAAATTCTTTCGGACTGCCCATGAGGATAGATGCAGAGGTTAAAGGCATGAATGACGAGGATGAGATATCGCTTGACAGGGATCCTGTTGATCTTGATTATCCCACTTCTCTTGATAACAGGGAGGTAAGTTCATCCTTTACCATCGATAAAGATAATTCAAGCCTTCCGGAACTGGTATCAATGCTGCCCTACGAGATTGAATACTACAGTTCGGCAATAGTTAATCCCGATGGTGAGACCACGGAGGATAATATTATTTTTGGCGACAGCAGGTTCATAGCGGATATGGAAGTCGAGGTACCCTTTGAGTTCAGAATGGCAAACCTGCAATTATCAGACACAACAGATAATTTCCTTGTCAGTGATGATCCTGAAGAAGATGATCCTATTGATATGCTGGAGGAGTTTCAACTGGATCTTTACGTTGAGAATGGATTCCCGCTGGGTGTATCTGTGATGATACAATTATATGATTCGGTATCCATGACCGTACTGGAATCACTGGACACCGGTGAGCTGTGGTCACCGGCACCGGTTGATGCTAACGGCAGGGTAACAGGGCCAAGTACAGGAAGAACAGAGGTGGAGTTTACGCCTGCTTTCATTGATGAAGCAAAGCTGGCTGATCAGATAATCTTGACTTTTACACTGAATACCACTGATAACGGCACGAAGGATGTCAAGATATATTCTGATTACAGTATAGTATTCAGCATCGGTGTAAAAGCGAAGACCAGTGTAAATCTTAATTTTAATTCTGAAGACGAATGATTATGAAGACAAAAATAAAATCAGCAAGTTTAATAGCAGGAATGCTGCTTGTATCTTCCGGTGTATTTTCACAACATATACAGACACAGTATTTTTTAAATATTCCGCAATCATCGCAGCTGAATCCTGCATACAGGCCGGATGCAAATGTCTTTATAGGTCTGCCCGTATTGTCGGGAACATATTTTGGGATGAGCAATAACCTATTAAACGTAAGCAAGCTGATACAGCCAATGCCGGGATATGATTCGTTAATAACCATCCTGCATCCCGATTACGACAGGGATAGTTTCTTCAGGAGTATAGGTAACAAAGGTTTTATTTCCACTGAGATTAATACACCTATCCTGAGCGTAGGCTTTTCCGCAGCCGATGTCTGGTGGGTCGACCTCGGCATATCCGTTAAAGGTATGGTAAGAGGCAGGTTACCGGCTGACCTATTTACCCTGGCACTGGAAGGCAATGAGGATTTCATAGGGTCATTTGCTGACCTTTCCGGCACGGGGGTACATGCACAGGCATACCTGGAGACACATGTCGGACTGTCAAGGAATATTACTAACAAGCTTCGTGTTGGAGGCCGCCTGAAATTGATGCAGGGTGCGTTAAGTGCCTCAATTATTGCCGATAAGCTTGAGCTACAGGTTAATGATGACTATTCCCAGTCACTGGTGACCGATGTATCACTGAAGCTTAACGGACCATTTGATGTCAACCTTAATGAAGACGGATTTATTAAGGACATCCTTTTCAGGGATGATTTTGGTTTCGGCGAGGTGGGGCCCAGTTTCAGAAATTTCGGCCTGGGTCTCGATCTTGGTGCTGAATACATGCTGATGGATAACCTGCAATTATCAGCCAGTATAATTGATTTAGGTTTTATTAGCTGGGGAAGAGACTCATATACTTTCACTGCTATCAACGATTTTACCTTCGACGGATTTGACATATCGGAAATGATTGAAGGTGATAAGGAGTTTGACCAGATAGTCGAAGAATTCGGAGATTCACTGCTCACCACTTTCGATTTTGTCGAAAGCGAAGAAGGATATTCTACCGGTCTTCCCACCAAACTATACCTGGCAGCCAGTTACAGGCCTGTGGATTTCCTGTCGCTGGGAGCTTTATCACGCACCACCATCGGCATGGGAGTAAGGGAATCATTAACACTGTCGGCAACACTCTTTGCAGGTAATGTGCTGTCGACCAGCCTGAGCTATACCATGACAAACAGAAGCTTTAATAATTTTGGTTTCGGTCTCGGAGTGAGGGGTGGTCCTGTCCAGTTTTTTGCTGTAGTTGACCAGATACCTGCATCATGGGTAGAATTTACCAGCGATGGAGGTAATGACCGTGTGGTAGTGCCCCGGAGGCTTGATTATATAAATATGAGGTTTGGTTTTAACCTTCTTTTCGGGCATATCAAGCAAAAGAAGACTGATACACCAATGCTAGTTGAATAGGAGGAGAAGTGTGGCTTAGGATAATTCTGATCGGGATATTAATTTACCTTATTGCCAGCATTATTGGCAGGTATCTTTCAGGGGGAAAGAAAAAAGGAAAGGATAAGGATAACATAACCGGTTCCGGTAATACAGGGAGGAGGAAAGGTGTTCCGGATGATGTTGGTGAATATATTGACTACGAAGAAGTTGATGATGATTAGTTCTTCAACTGCCTGGCCAGTTTACTGGCAAAGATAAAGTCATTCAGGGGTTTGCAGTCAGATTTCAGGATCTCACTGTTAGTCCCTTCCCAGTATTTGACCCCACGGGCAATAAACACCACTTTTTCCCCAATCTCCATTACGGAGTTCATATCGTGTGTATTAACTATAGTGGTCATTTTATAATCCTCAGTGATATCCTTTATCAGGTTATCGATGAGGATTGCCGTTTTGGGATCAAGGCCGGAATTTGGTTCATCACAGAAAAGGTAGCGGGGATTTAAGGCAATAGCCCTGGCAATAGCTACTCTTTTGCGCATGCCTCCTGACAATTCAGAGGGCAGCATCTTATTGGCATTCCTGATGTTTACACGGTCGAGGCAGAAATCAACCCTTTTTCTTTTTTCGGAATGACTCATGCCGGTGAACATATTGAGTTTGAACATCACATTTTCTTCAACCGTCATTGAATCGAAAAGGGCACTGCCCTGGAAAAGCATGCCAATTCCCTTGCGGATTAGTTTCCGGCCCCTGAAGTCGAGTGTGTCGAAGCGTGCATTATCATACCATATTTCTCCGCTGTCGAGTTCGAGAAGGCCGACTATTGATTTCAGCAATACTGTTTTCCCCGAGCCACTGCGCCCTATAACCAGGTTGGTCTTGCCTTCTTCAAAATCACTTGACACATTATCAAGCACTTTGTTTCCATTAAATGATTTAGTGGCATTAATAACTCTGATCATGACAGCAGCAGTTGTGTTAGTATAAGGTTAAAAAGCAATATTAATATACAGCTGTACACGACCGATCGTGTACTGGCCCTTCCCACTTCCAGAGAACCGCCGGATACAAAAAAGCCCTGGTATCCGGCCACGGAGCTTATAATAAAAGCAAATACAACCGTTTTTATCAGAGAATAGGTTATATAGTAAGGTATAAAGGCATACTGTATACCATATATGAAGTCACCTGATGATATAACGCCCGTTGTGATTCCTGCCAGCCAGCCGCCGAAGATACCTACTGTTATGCTCATGAGTGTAAGAAGGGGATGAAAAATCACGGTGGCAATAATTTTTGGAAGAATAAGGTAAGATGCTGTATTAACACCCATTATTTCAAGGGCATCAATCTGCTCTGTCACTCTCATGGTACCTATCTCGGATGCTATATGTGATCCCACCTTTCCGGCAAGGATAAGGGCCACCACCGTAGATGAGAATTCGAGTATTATTGAATCGCGGCACCCCAGGCCGATAAGGTAACGGGGATATATGGGATTTTCAGTATTGTAGGCTGTCTGCAGGGTGATAACAGCACCCATGAAAACCGATATTATTATTACTATACCTATTGAGTTAACTCCCAGGTATATAAGCTCTTTTATGGTTTGCCTGTAATACACGGAATGCTTCTCAGGCTTTTTGAATATCTTGCCGAGCAGTATGAAGTAACGGCCTATTGATGCCAGGAGTTTCATGGGCGGCTTAATTTGAGAGTAAATGTACGAAAAACTGGAATAATGGAATGTTGGAATACTGGAATAATGGAATACTGGAATATTCCATATTTATATGAATTCATCAGGCAATAAGCAGGGGATTTAGTATATTTGTTTTCTCATAAATCTAACCATTTAATAGAATGAAAAACAGATATATAGTTATCATGGCAGGGGGTGCCGGTACGCGTTTCTGGCCTCTGAGCCGTGATGTAAAACCCAAACAGTTTCTTGATATACTGAATACAGGGACAACATTATTGCAGGATACCGTTAATCGTTTTGATGGATTATGTCCGAGAGAAAATATAATGGTTGTTACCAATGAGAGCTACCGGAACCTGGTTCTTGAACAGGTTGATATACCTGAGGAGAATATACTCAGTGAACCTATGAGGCGGAATACTGCTCCCTGCATTGCCTATGCTGCTTTCAGAATATTGAAGAGGGATCCGGAAGCTATTATGCTGGTCAGCCCTTCAGACCACCTTATAAAGGAAGAGGGGGAATTTAAAGAAGTTATAGAGGAAGGTTTTGAATTCGTTGGTGGAGGTGATGTATTGCTTACGCTGGGAATGAAACCGGACAGAGCTGAGACAGGGTATGGATATATCCAGGCAAATACGAGGATGCCTGTGGAAGGGTACAAAAACCTGATGAAAGTGAAAACATTTACCGAGAAACCCAAAAGGGAACTGGCGGAAATATTTCTTAAAAGTGGTGATTTTTACTGGAATTCAGGTATTTTCCTGTGGAAGGTGAAATCTATTATTTCGACTTTCGAAGTTCATTTGCATGACATGTATTCGACCTTTGAGATGCATAAAGACAAGCTGGGAACGGAAGAAGAGGATCAAATAATCACCAGGGTATATTCCGAATGCCTCAGCATATCAATTGACTACGGCATAATGGAAAAGGCGGATAATGTATATGTCAAATGCTCAAATTTCGGGTGGTCAGATCTGGGAACATGGAGCTCAGTGCGTGAGCACAACCACAGTGACCGCAATGGCAATACGGGGAATCTTGAATCGGCTTTCTGCTACGAGGTAAAGGACAGTATTATACAGCTGCCCAAGGGCAAAATAGCAGTTATACAGGGCTTAAAGGATTATATAGTGGTTGATGCAGGTGATGTATTACTTATTGTTCAGCGAAGCGAGGAGCAGGATATAAAGAAATATATAGAAGATATCAGGGACAAAATGGGAGATGATTTGCTTTAGTGGCAGTTTAGACCAGCTGCACATAACTGTATTATTGGAATACTGGGATGGCAACTTTCTCCCGAAGGGAGCAAATTACGCCTCACACAGTGAGGCACCCATTAATCCAACATTCCATAAAAAAAGGCACGGATCCGGAGATCCGCGCCAGCAATATTAGCGATAATTCGCCTTAATTCGCGTTAATTCGTTAATATTCCCAGAGATCGTGTTCAAAGTTTCTCAACTCATGTTCAATTCTCTCTGCTTCATAGAGGGCTGATTTACCGACTTTATACTGGTTAATAAGCCTGTCGTCATAGACATTTGATTCCGCATAAATTGTACCGGAGAATCGCCGCTGCAGGAACAGGTCGTCAAAGGAGATACGCTGGGCGTCATTATTTCTGTTAAAAGCTTCATGCCTTGCGAAGGTGTCGCGAAAGTCCTCATATCGTATCCAGAAAAGTTGTACACGTGACATACGGTCGAGCTGAGGATCAAAGAACACCCTGATAGGGCTAATCCCGATAATCCTTACATCTACCTTTGAATGTTTCTTATCGAAGTACCATTCTTCCAGGAGCATTAACTGTTTTACTTCATCCTGTTTGGGCGCCTCATAAATCACCGTGTCGCGTATGACACCATTCATATCGGGTATCTGCACAGTATCCGGACCTCCTCCGAGCTTTGTTTCAATATCGGAATATGTAACACTCACTGTCATTTGATCGACGTCGAAAGCATTAAGATTGCCTGCTTTTACTTCACCGAGTATTATTTGCATAAGGTTTTTTCTTCCGTCGGGTCTTTCCGTAAGAGGGTAATAGAGAGATTGATTCATCTTTTCTCTCAGATCGATCAGTCTCCACATACGTCTTGACCATATTACATCAGCTTCCCTGAGGAACGGATATGGTATTGCCTCGTTATCCTCTATTGATTTTTCGTAAATATCACCGAATGACTGGCTGAAGCCAGCAGGTGAGAAGAGCAATACAATTAATCCAAGAAGAAGTAATCTTTTCATGATCCTGTATATTATTTAATTTATCGTTAAAATTATCGGAGGCAGTCTCCTGGTTGTTCCATCAGGTGCTTTTGCCCTGATATTAATAATTGAAAGTTTCTGCCCCCTGTTAAGGGATTCAATAAGGGATCTTTGTTCCTGAGTTATCCTGTTGCTGTTAGATGTTTCGCTCCTGTCAAATCCTCTTTGTTGTATTGATACAGTAAACTGTGTAATCGTATATTCGAGATCGAAAAGGAAATTTTCGAGTACTGCAAATACACCCGGTTGTGCAAGTGCAACATTTTTTGCCACGTTTCCTTCCGTCATATTGGCAAATTTGGCCACGGGGTCAGGTATTCTCTGGACTCTGAACTCATACGGCGGGAAGCGCATTCTCTCGCCGTTAATGGTGGCACTTACATTTATTGATGCAGACTGCCCAATATCCTGGGGACGTGCAGCCCATTCACCACGGTATCCCGGCACAGAACCTCTTCGGATACTACCGTTGCTCATGGATGCCTGTATCAGGTTTGATGCCACACCGGGCACGGATATATCTATAGGGTTATCGATACCGAGATACAAAACATTCATAGCTGTTGGTGAAACAATTACGTTGGGTGCACCCACGTTGTAAGATTTTTCAAATGGGTATGCCACTTCAGATCCATCGGGAGCCTGAAGTTTAATTAATCCTCTGTAAGTCTGTTCACCAATGGATGTAGCTGTTCTCCTGTAGATTCCACGGCCTTTATCATTAACCTCGAGCTGGGTATAATCGCCTACCATTTCGTATGTTTTGGTTCCGTCGGCATTAATTGTTTCGCGGTAATTACCAATAAAAATCTGTGGCTGCTTTGTGGTATCGGAGGCAGCTATAAACACTTCCGCCTCATAGGCATTTCCCCTCATCACATAGTCGGAGTTTGCCTGTACCGTTGCTTCAATATCAGTAAATTTAAAATCACCGGCGGTTATCTGGTCATTCAGGAACATAAGTACATCTGTTTCTGAATTTCTTATATCGACCTGTATTTTTGAAAGCATCACTATAGCGGCTATCAAAGGCAGTTCGGCAAGGGTGTTTTCCTCCCATTGCTCAACAGAACCGTCGGGTGCGAGGCCTGGTTCAGTGCTCAGGGTTTCTGTAATTGATTGTTCCACCGAGACATTTTCACCCTGAATAATGTCATTTACGAGCCATGTCCTGTATTCATCTATCAGGGCACGAAGAGCATAAGCCTTCTGGTCATGGTTGGCACCTATCATTACTTCAGAGGGGACATTATTTTCATCATATTTTTTTACGGAGTCGATGATTACCGTTCTGCCCCTGAGGCCGTCGGTATCTTCACCGTCAGCTTTTCTTATAATTTCAATTTTCAGATCCTGAACATATTCATAAACTTCATCAGCTCGCTGCTTAACCTCGTATGCTTTTCTTCTCCATTCACCAGCTTTTGTAGGGTTCTCTGCTGCGGCCCTGTCAAATTCTTTATATATCTCGTTATTTTTTTGTACGTAATTGGCAAGGGTCTTTTCCAGGCCCTTTTCAACTTTTGCGAATGCATCCACGGCTTCTTTTGATACGTTAAGCGCCAGCATAGCCGTAAGGATCAGGTACATCATACCGATCATCTTTTGCCGTGGGGTTTCTTTTCCTTTAGCCATATTGTGCAGTGGGTTAGGTTACGAGGTTGTTCTATTTAATATTAATGACAGAAAGCATATTCCCATAAACTGCGTTCAATGAAGCCAGGCTTTCACTGAGCTTACTTATTTCAGCACGGTATTTAGATGCATCATCTGCAGAATCTTTAAGATCTTTCAGCATACCCTGTACGCCTTTCATCATTTCCTCGGTCTCTTTCACCTGCTCATTGGCACCTTTAAGTTGCAGTTCATATACTGCGTTCAATGCTGACAGGTTTTTGTTCACTGTCTCGAGCTGGTCCTGGTATGACTTGCTGCTCCCTTCAATCTGGGTAAGTGCTTCAGTCATATCCCTGTAGCTGCTTCCTGTTTCGTTTATTATTTTGGCAGTACTGTGATAAGAATGCTCAAGTTTCTCGAGTGATGATTCCAGTGCTTCGCTTTTCCTGGCGTATGCATCTGTCGTGGTGCTTAGGGTGTCTGCTGCTTTTTCCACTGATTCAACAAATTTACCTGTTGCAGCCGTGGCGTCACCCATGGCATTTAGGCTTTCGGTTGTATTGTTCAGTTTCTTAAGGCCTTTACCCAGTCGTTCGAAGACATCTGGTGTAATATCAGCATTAGCCAGCATCTCGTCGAATTTCGACAGTGCTGTTGACCCTCCGGCCGGTACTGCTCCCAAATGTGAGCGTGGTGGCACTAAACCCAGTTCTGTTTCATCTTCGGACATACCTGACAGTTCGGGGTACACCAATGACCAGTCGGGTTCTTCATGCAGTGGTTCGAAGGCCGAGAAAAAGAAAATTATAGCCTCTGTACACAATCCAATTCCCAGGAACCAGCCTGCAAGAGGATAGTGCTGTATTTTAAATAGGGCTCCAATAATCACTATTGAAGCACCAATGCCGTAAAGCTTGGCCATAAAACTTTTATAGACACTGCTTCGTACAAGTTCTGATAAGCTCATATACCTTAATTTTAGGAAATTATCTTATTAATTAAATTTAAATCATTATCTAGTCAACTCCAATATAAGTTCTTACATTCCGGAAGCCGATGTAACATTTTGTAGAATCCTGATATTCATAATCCCTGGAGCTTACCTGTAAGAAATATCCGACATCTTTCCAGGAGCCGCCCCTGATAACTTTCCGTTTAAGATGCGGGGGGTCATCAGGTTTTGCATTATACTTATAATCGGGATTAAGGTCGTGGGTAAAAATGTATGATGATGGATGATAGGCGCATGAGGTCCATTCCGCCACGTTACCGGCCATATCATACAGTCCGAATTCGTTTGGTTCGAAAGATGCGACGGCTGAAGTGTATGCTGCCCCGTCGTCGATATAATTACCTCTCAGAGGTTTGAAATTAGCCAGGAAGCATCCCTCATAGTTACGTGTATATGGTCCGCCCCAGGGGTACATCGAAAGATCGAGGCCACCTCTTGCGGCATATTCCCATTCTGTTTCCAGGGGTAAGCGGTAATACTGGACATCCACCATTCCCTGTGCGCGGAGGGCTGCATTCATATAATCGGTTCTCCAGATGCTGAAGGCTGATGCCTGTTTCCATGTAACGCCTACGACAGGATAATCGTCGAAGGATGGATGCCAGAAATATATTGTTGCATGTGGTTCGTTGAATGAATAGGTAAAGTCGCGTATCCATGCCAGTGTATCGGGGTATACGTTTACCTGGTCCTGCATAATGAAAGATGAGCGGTCCTGAACATCTGATTCTACACCATCCTTGTCATATACTTTGCCCTCATAGCGCTCGGTTACATAGTCGTACCTGGCTTTTGCAGCCTGCTGGTAATCGACCCAGAAGTAGACATAATTCAGTTTCCTGACATCGAACTGCTTCATGTTATTGAATCTTTCATGGGGCGGATAGTACATTTCCTCGACCACATCAGCAATTTCGAGTACATCCATATCTATTTTTTCGTCCCAGTTGATAACGGGAGGATCGATTTCGTTACCTTCTTCATCAACCCTGAAAAACTGATAATCAGGAATCTGTGCTTCACCCAGTCTTGTTCTCAGTATCGAATCCCGAACCCAGTAAACAAACTGCCTGTATTTATTATTGGTCATTTCAGTCTGGTCCATCCAGAATGCGTTAACTGTAACCGAACGAGACAGCGTGTTCATGGCGAACAGAGCGTCCTGGTCGCTTGGTCCTGTTATGAAATTACCTGCGGGAATGAATGACATTTCGAAGGGTTCCGGCTCAAAAAATTTCTTCCTTCCGGGTACTCCGACAAGTTCACCGTTATTTCCGGGCCCGCATGCTGTAATTATCACTGTTACTGTTAAAACTAATAGGATTACCTTTTTCATATTGCAAGCTAATTTAGTAGTGCAAGTAAGTTATTTTTTTTAAATAATCATAAAAATCTAATACTTTTATATCGCTTGGAACTCCTCCCCAGGCTTATGTCGAAGCAATAATTAACCATAAATTCGTGACTGCCTGAAGTACTTTTCCTGATGTCATTCATCGGGAAATCGTAAGCATATCCAATACGTATTCCATTATACAACTCTATACCTATCATTCCGATAAGAGCGTCACCTGCTCTATAAGAAACGCCACCCCAGACTTTTTTATTGTATCTGACGGTAGCATTAAGTGTAAGTTGAAATATTTTACCGTCGCTAAACACGAAAGCAGATGGCAGCAGTTCGAAGTTGGGATTTGGCAATCTTACTGTATATCCGGCAGTTGCATAGTATTGCCTTGCTATATACGCATACGGTGAAGCCGTTGAATATTTTATTTTTGGTTCAGTCAGATGTGTTACTGACAGGCCTGCATAATAATTTATGGCATTATAGAACAGGCCAAAGCTCATATCATATGTGAGATGGCTCTCCTTCCCATCGGGGATAAGGGGGTCGCCGTTGGGCGGGACGAAAATATCTCCCGAAGGGATGTTCCAGGTGGGGTCTATCGACTTGTTAAGTATACCGGCATTTATTCCTATACCAAGGTTGCCGTTACCCACTGCGGCAATATATGAATAAGTAAGCAAGAGGCTGTTGTCGCTGTCAAAGCCTGTCTGATCACTGATAATGGTCAGACCAATCCCTGAGCGTATATTGAAGGGACGTACCGCAGCATCTACATGGAATACCGTAGATGAGGGTGCTCCTTCAAATCCAACCCATTGCTGCCTGTTCATTGCGGTGGCACATATCATTCCTGAGCTTCCTGCCGAACCGGGGTTGTAGAGCATATTATTAAACATAAAAAGACTGCTCACAGGATCATTCTGTGCAAAAGATCCGGTAATCATAAATGCAGACAGGATAGTTATCAGTATCTCTTTTTTCATATGTTATCCTCGTCAGACCCCAGGAACCTATTCAGCTTTATTATAGTAAAGAAAACAAAAAATACATTTTGTGACAAAATATTAAACAAAAATTAAGCCAATGCTTGCGATATAAATGTTTAACGGATTAAATAAACGAATCAAAAGTAAGAATGTTGCGAATAATGCATTTTTTTTGACAAATGTGTCAGTTTATACGTTTAATGGCCTTCATATATCGTCTTGGTATTTCATTTTCACCTGCCTGAAGGTAATCATTATATGAACATGCAATGAAATGTTTTTCGCCTTTCTTGCTGGTATATTCTATCCACCAGCGGTTTGTAACGGTACTTTTAACGAATACAAGGTCTTCGTTACTGTCTTCAATGCTTACGTGATAATTAACAAAGCGGCCTGAGTTTTCTTTTTCCAGTACCGATGATTCATTTTGTTTCTGGGCGAATCCTTCAAGGAAGAACCATATCATCTGTGCAGCCATTGAAGTGGTTTGCCTGCGGCTGTCGAGCAGGGGATTAACTTCGAAGAACCCTACAGCTTCAAGGGAATCAGACAGGCCTGCATATCTTGAGAGCAGGCATATTTCTTCTCCGTAGAAACCATTGGGTGATGGTGCAAATGTTCCGGGTGCGTCAGCCTGCCTGACAGATGAAATATCGAAAGTAATGAGACCTGAGTCACGGAATGACGGTTCTATTTCATGTATATCTTCCCTTGCTTCTCCAATTCTTACAAGGTCGTAATTCATTTTCCTGAATCGGTTCATCACCTGGGGATCGTTGAGGTATGACTGGTAACCTACAATCATGACATTGTCCAGATTGTCATTTCCGATGATAATATCGGAGAGATAATTAAATGAGTCTTTTTCTTTACGCTCATTAACCCAGTCGATTCGCGAATCCACGGAAGCATAGTTGAATTTACCGGGGATCTTATTAACGATTGCCGGGATTAATGTGCTGCTGCCTCCTATTATTAAGGGGAAGGTATTGTTGTTAATGAGGTACTCAACTACGTCACTGAGTGCAGCCAGGCTGTCGTCGAAACTTACACCTTTCTTCAGGTTGCCCAGGTCGGTTATCTTCATCTTTACCGGCAGCCTTGACAGCTGGTACAGGTCGGATCTTATTTCATCCGGTGCAGCTGCACATCCCTTATTGGGCGAACGCCTGTCATCGGGAACACCCACTATTGCGAGTCGGAATGTAGCAAGATCGGTGATCCCCTTGTTCTCGGTATTGATAACAAGGTTATGTGAGAAGGAGGATGGTTCACCCAGGTGAGACCACATAGGTTTGTCTATACTCACGGGATCAAAATAGTCATTTAAATCAAGCATAACCAGGGTATTATTTCTTCTTACCTGAACCCGAATTCTTTTTTATGATTTTCATGCAATCTTCTTCCGATAATGATTCAGGGTCAGTGCCTTTAGGTATTTTGTAATTTTGCTTTTTATACGATATGTACGGACCATAGCGGCCATTCAGCACAACTATATCACCGAAGCGCTTTATCTCTTTCTTCTTATCCGTATCTTTTTTCTCTTCTATCAGTTCAATGGCGCGTTCGCCGGTTATATCATAAGGGTCGTCTTTTCCTTTCTTCAGTGAATAGAATTTATTCTTATGCTTCACATAAGGTCCGAAGCGGCCAATGCCAACCAGCATTTCCTCACCCTCGTATTCACCCACTTTGCGGGGCAATTTGAACAATTCAAGTGCTTCTTCCAGCTCTATTGTTTCTATCAGCTGTCCTTTTCGAAGGCTGGCAAACCGGGGCTTTTTATCTTCTGAGGAATCGCCTATCTGTATTACCGGTCCATAGCGGCCCATTTTTGCATATACGGGCTCTCCGGTATCGGGATCGTTACCGAGTTCCCTGACCCCCGTTTTGCGGTCGGCTTCCTTCAATGTTGAACTCACTTTATCATGGAAAGGTACGTAGAATTCCTCAAGCATTTTGTTCCAATCTTTCTCACCTTCGGCAATTTTGTCGAACTGCACTTCTATATTGGCGGTGAAGTTATAGTCGAAAATATTACTGAAATGTTCGACAAGGAAATCATTTACGATAATACCAATATCTTTCGGGAAAAGCTTGGCTTTTTCAAAACCTGTTTTTTCAGTTTTCACCGTTGCCTTGATACTGCCCCCTGAAAGAATAATGACATTAATATGTCTTGACTCTCCCGGCCTGTCTTCACGCGCTACATAACCCCTGTTCTGTATTGTTGAGATTACGGGAGCATAGGTTGAAGGACGTCCTATACCCAGCTCTTCCATTTTTTTAACCAGGCTGGCTTCGGTATACCTGGGAGCCGGTGAGGTATATTTTTCCTGTGCGGTGATCTTTTCGTATTCGAGGGGCATGCCTTTCTTCACAGGTGGTATTACTGCGTCGGATCCATTCTCTCCGTTTATATCGCTTGATTCACGGTATACTTTCAGGAATCCATCGAACTTCACTACCTCAGCCTGTGCGAGAAACGGGGTATCGGAATTTGACATTCCGATGGTAATGCTCGTTTTTTCAATTATTGCATCACTCATCTGCGAAGCGGCAGTTCTTTTCCAGATAAGGTCATACAGTTTTTTTTCCTGCTGATTACCCTGTATACTTTTCTTCGCCATATACGCAGGTCTTATTGCTTCGTGTGCTTCCTGAGCTCCTTTGGATCTCGTTTTGAACTGCCTCGGTCTTGAATATTTATCACCATATTCCTCTTTTATTATCTTGGCGGCTGTATTGATAGCCAGATGGGAAAGATTTGTTGAGTCGGTTCTCATATATGTAATCATACCTCCTTCATACAGACGTTGGGCAACCGACATAGTCTGTGCAACTGAAAATCCGAGTTTCCTGTATGCTTCCTGCTGCAGTGTTGAGGTTGTAAATGGCGGAGCGGGTGACCTGGTTCCGGGCTTGATGTTTATATCTGCTATCTTGAAAGAAGCATCGGCACACAGTTCCAGAAATGCTTTTGCATCCTCTTCGTGGCTGAATTTCTTCGATGCCTCAGCATTTATCCTGGCCCCTTTTTCTTTGTCAGTATCAATTATGAATTCACCGTTAACCCTGAACGAGGATACAGGTTTGAAAGAGATAATCTCACGTTCTCTTTCAACTATCAGTCTCAATGCCACTGACTGCACTCTTCCTGCTGAAAGGGCCAGCGGGACTTTTTTCCATAAAATGGGTGATATCTCAAAGCCAACGAGCCTGTCGAGCACACGCCTTGCCTGCTGGGCATCGACAAGTGAGTGATTTATACCGCGGGGTGAGCTGACAGCCTTCTCAATGGCATCTTTCGTTATCTCGTGAAAAACTATTCTTTTTGTTTTTTCAGGAGGAAGGTTAAGAACCTGTACAAGGTGCCAGGCTATGGCTTCCCCTTCACGGTCTTCATCAGAAGCCAGCCATACACGTGAGGCCGTAGCGGCATGTTTCTTCAGTTCATTAACAACTTTCTTCTTATCATCAGGGATAATATATTCAGGCTTGAAACCGTTTTCTATATCAATACCTATGTTTTTCTTTGAAAGATCACGGATATGACCAAAACTGGACACCACCTTAAAATCTTTACCAAGAAATTTTTCAATTGTTTTTGCTTTTGCAGGCGACTCTACAATTACGAGGTTCACACTCATGTCCATCTGAATTACTTTCCACAATTAGCTCGACAAAGTAAAGCATTTATGTCGCATAGTTCAAAATTAATGCACATAATTCTTTAATTAATATTTAGTATTTTTGGCGCAAAGACCTCATAAAAATGGCAAACAAAGAAGACAATTACAGGAAATATAAAATCTGGTTCTGGGCAATATTTGCCACGCCTTTTTTATTGATAATATTAATTTTTATTCTTATCTCATTTGACCTTTTCGGGCCCATGCCCTCATTCGAAGAGCTGGAAAACCCGGAGAACAACCTGGCAGCAGAGGTCTACTCTGCTGACGGGGTAATGATGGGGAAATTTTTCCTGCAGAACAGGACCTGGGTTGACTATGATGAGATTTCACCATATGTGGTTGCCGCCCTGATAGCCACCGAGGATATACGTTTCCACCGTCATTCAGGTATTGATATAAGAAGTTTGATCAGGGTAGTGATAAAAACATTACTTCTGGGAAAGGAAACAGGAGGGGGATCTACGATAACACAGCAACTGGCCAAGAATCTCTACAGCACACGCGAAATGATGGAGGATGGCACTGTAAAAAGCCATTCAATAGGGCTCGGTCTTGCCAAATTCAAAGAATGGGCCACGGCAGTGCGCCTGGAGAGAAACTATACCAAGGAGGAGATCATAGCCATGTACCTGAACCAGTATGATTTCCTGTATAATGCCGTTGGCATAAGTTCTGCTTCCTCGGTGTATTTTAATACTACACCTGACTCACTTAATATTGAGCAGGCTGCCATAATTGTGGGGATGCTGAAAAACCCGATAAGGTACAATCCCAAGAGGAACCCGGAGAGTATGATAATACGGCGCAATATTGTGCTTTCGCAGATGGGCAAGTATGGTTACCTCGACAAGGAAGTGGCTGATTCACTCCAGCAGCTTCCCATTGAGATTGATTTCAGGGAAGAAGGTCATGATACCGGCCTGGGCACTTATTTGAGGGAATATATAAGGACGACCATGATTGCGTTTGAGCCCACCCGTGATATGTTTTTCTCGGATAACCAGTACCTTGACGCACTGGAACAATGGAATAATAATCCATTATACGGGTGGTGCAGAAAGAATAAAAAACCTGACGGCTCAAATTATAACCTTTACAGTGATGGGTTAAAGATATTCACCACCATTGATTCGAAGATGCAGCAATATGCTGAGGAAGCTGTGGCTGAACACCTGTCACGGAATCTGCAACCTGAATTCAACGATTTGCTTAAACATTTCAGGCGCCCTCCTTTCAGTAATGATCTGTCTTCAGCGCAGGTTAATGATTTGATGGAGAGTTCAATAAGGCGAACCGACAGATACCGGAACATGTCAGGCCAGGTTTCTGAAGACTCCATCAGGAAAGCGTTCAATACGCCGGTACCCATGCAGGTTTTCAGCTGGAAAGGGGATATAGACACAGTGATGACTCCCTATGATTCGGTATTGTATTACAAGCGTTTCGTAAGATCGTCATTTATGGCCATGGACCCTCACTCAGGCTTTGTGAAGGCATACGTGGGGGGACCTGATTTCAGGTATTTTAAGTATGATGCCGTGAGCCAGCAAAGAAAACAGGTAGGGTCAACAATAAAACCTTTCCTGTACACCCTGGCCATGCAGGAAGGTTTTTCACCGTGCTACGAGGTGGAGAACATACCAAGGGATTTCGAGGATAATGATACCATATGGTCACCCAGGAGCAGCGGGCCTCGGGAATATCACGGTAAAATGGTAACACTGAAATGGGGGCTTGCTAATTCGGAAAACTACATATCGGCCTGGCTGATGAAGCAGTTCACTCCCCAGGCAGTGGTTGACCTGATGGCCAGGATGGGAATTAACAGGAGGTATATCGATCCCGTTAATTCGATATTCCTGGGAACTTCTGTTCTGACATTAAATGAAATGGTGGGTGCATTCGGGACCTATGCCAATAAAGGGGTTTTTACCGAACCTATTGTGGTGGGCAGGATAGAGGATAAGAACGGTAATATTATTTCACGATTCACACCCCGTATAGACGAGGTAATGAGTGAGGAACAGGCTTACCTGATGCTAAGCCTGTTGCGTGCCGTAATTGATCAGGGCACGGGTATCAGGCTAAGATTCAGGTACGAGCTGGGTAGCCAGCTAGGAGGGAAAACAGGTACGACACAGAATCATGCCAATGGCTGGTTCCTGGGAATCACTCCAAACCTTGTGGGAGGAGTGTGGAGCGGCTGGGAAGACCAGGCCATTCATTTTGAAGACATGGTCCGCGGGCAGGGTGCAAATATGGCACTGCCTGTTTTCGGCATCTTTTTGCAGAAAATGTATGCTGACGAAGAACTGGGAATAATGGAAGCAGATGTGTTTGACGAACCGCCGGGTTTTGACATAGAGCTTGACTGCGACAAGCTGAAGAGGCAGAGGGCAACAAGGGACATATATGACCTTGAAGAATTTTAGTTTCAGGTAAAAAGGTCCTTCACAAGCTCTTCCACCTTACCCACACCCACAATATTAATATTGGATCTTTCTCTAACGGATGTGCGAGCGTATTTTGAAATATATATTTTGCTTAAACCCAGCCTGGAGGCTTCTTTTATTCTCTGATCTATATGACTCACCGGTCTTATCTCACCCGAAAGGCCCGTTTCGCCCGCAAAGCACACATTACGGTCGACAGGTATATCAAGGTTTGAAGAGAGCACTGCACTTATAACTGCCATATCAATTGCCGGGTCACTTACCCTGAGGCCTCCGGCAATATTCATAAATACGTCTTTTACTGCCAGCCTGAAGCCCGCTCTTTTCTCGAGAACTGCCAGCAGCATATTGAGCCTGCGGGTGTCAAAGCCCGTGGAACTTCTCTGGGGAGTACCGTACACGGCACTGCTCACAAGGGCCTGGGTTTCGATCATAAAGGGTCGTATGCCGTCGATGGTGGCAGCTATGGCTATGCCGCTGAGCAATTCTTCGTGCTGGCTGATGAACATTTCAGAAGGGTTGGAAACTTCGCGCAGTCCCTTTGTGAGCATCTCGAAAATACCAATCTCGGTTGTGGCTCCGAACCGGTTCTTCACAGCCCTGAGTATACGGTAGATATAATTACTGTCGCCCTCAAACTGCAAAACAACATCAACAATATGTTCAAGTATTTTAGGCCCTGCAAGGCTACCGTCTTTTGTGATATGCCCGATAAGGATTACCGGTGTGCCCGTTTGCTTGGCATACTTAAGAAGTAACGCGGCACATTCCCTTACCTGGCTTATGGTGCCTGCTGATGAGTCAATACTGGCAGTATTGATGGTTTGTATACTGTCAATTATTATTATCTCCGGTTTGATATTTTCGGCACTGCTGATTATCGTTTCAAGCGATGTTTCGGAATATACGTAACAGGATTCATTATTGTATTCCAGTCGCCCGGCCCTCAGCTTGATCTGTTCGCCACTTTCTTCACCCGACACGTAAAGTATCTTTTTGTTGTCGAGCCTCATGGCCAGTTGAAGGGCAAGGGTTGATTTTCCCACACCGGGCTCTCCTCCAAGGAGCAAGAGGGAGCCGGGCACTATACCTCCTCCGAGGATGCGATCAATCTCTTTCATGCCCGACCTGATGCGGTTTTTCTCCAGGGCTGTAATATCATTCAGCAGCTGAGGTCGTTGCTGTACCTGGCTGAAGGATACAGTCTGTGTTTTTTTTGCAGGTATTATTTCTTCAACATAGGTGTTCCATTCACCGCATGATGGACACCGGCCTACCCACTTGGGCGATTCAGCCCCGCAATTACTGCATACATATACTGTTTTGCTCTTCGCCATCAGTTTTCCTCTTCAGCCTTTTTGTGCCTTAATCGTGACTTTCCCAGAATGAGAAAAAAAGAAATTGTACCCAAGATAGCAATTAATATTAATTGTGATTCATGAGACAGGGTAGCATAGGCCAGACCGTCTTTCAGATCTGTTCCGTAAACAACATTCAGCCCTCGTGATACTATCCAGTGAAAAGCACCTATTCCTCCCTGAACGGGGGCGGCCATTCCCAGGCTCCCAATTACGAGTATAAATACGGCATCACCAAAATTCAGGTGCGAAGTAGAAGGTATGGCATAGAATATTACCCACGTCATGATAATATAGAACGACCATATTACGATTGTGTGAATAATAAACTCCAGTTTGTCTTTCATCCTGACAAAGGACTTTAAACCGCTGAATATGCCTTTCAGTATATCCCCGATCTTTGCAAACAGTTTTAACTTCATCAGTCTTTCCCGGTAAATGGTAAGCACTAATATTATGGCAATGATAAATAAAACTGCAATCACAATGGTCGTTACAGGGGAAGCAAAAACGGAAGATATCCGGGCACCTATTGGCTCCAGGACATTTTCATTAAGGAAGGAATCCATAACATTCCCACTGGCGAGTATCATGATGAATAAGAGGATGAACATGCTCACAAGGTCGAATGCCCTTTCAGCTATAACGGTACCCAGGAGCCTGTCGACAGGTATTTTTTCCTTACGTCCCAGTGCCACACACCGTGTCAGTTCACCGAGCCTGGGAGCTGCCAGGTTGAAAAGGTAACCGGTCATCAGGGCATGGTATGTAGAGATAAGGCCGGGATTATAGCCCAGTGGTTTTATCAGTAACACCCATCGCCTGGCCCTGCTTATAAAAGCCAGTACGGATGCTGTAAAAGAGATCAGGACCCAGGAATATTTTGCATTTTTCAGTTCCTTGAAAACATCGGACAGATCAATATCCCTGAAAGCTATTATCAAGAGAATTACACTGAGGCCTATGAAGATGCCCAGTTTAATTATCCGGATAATTCTATCTTTCAAGATCAGACCAGTTTGTTTGTATAGGTATCGGGAAAAATGAGCCTTGGCTTGAATTTTTTAGCTTCATCGTATTCTATTGAAGCATAAGATATGATTATTATCACATCTCCAACTGCTGCTTTTCTTGCAGCAGGTCCGTTGAGACAGATTGCTCCTGACCCACGTTCTCCTTTAATAACGTATGTTTCGAGCCGCTCACCGTTATTGATATTGACAATCTGTACTTTTTCGTTTTCCAGGATATCCGCAGCCTCCATCAGATCCTCATCGATGGTAATGCTTCCTACGTACTGAAGATTTGCTTCAGTAATACTCACCTTGTGAATTTTGGATTTCACTACTTCTATAAACATGACTGCATTAAATTAATTACAGGACAAAGTTAATCAACCTTTTGGAAACAGGAAAGAAAACTGAATATTATCAATCAGCCTTACTTCACCTGCATGAACTGCAATGCATCCAGTATAACTGATGCCCTGTTTAATATCCTTAACAGAAGAAAGTTCCTTTAGTTCATTATCATCGACAAT
Organism: Bacteroidales bacterium; assembly: GCA_016928075.1. Taxonomy (GTDB): domain Bacteria; phylum Bacteroidota; class Bacteroidia; order Bacteroidales; family VadinHA17; genus UBA9300. Next base: position 27,788 of record JAFGLJ010000062.1, read on the forward strand.
TTCGAAATACTCAACATTAAACCGGTCGTACGAATTTATCTCTTCCCTAACTTTTTTTTTCAGCTCTTTGATTCCGAAAGGCACAGTCTGCTGGTGATACTTCTTCAGTGTATGATAAATAATACCCGCTTTTTGACGCATCGATGGTGACAGCCTGGCATTTCTTGAACTCATAGCCAGTCCATTCGCTTCCCTTACAATGGGGCATCCAATAATTTCTGTTTTGATACCTGTTTGCCTGACCAGTGTTCTTATGACTGCCAGTTGCTGGAAGTCCTTGCGGCCGAAATAAGCCCTGCAGGGTTGACATAAATCAAGGAGAATTTTTACTATGCGCACAACACCCATAAAATGACCGGGCCGGTGTTTACCCTCCATTATTTTATCCAGGTGACCGAGGTCGATTGAAGGGATATTTTCATCACTGTAAATATCGTCAGCTTCAGGTGTGAATACAATATCATCCGGTCCCAGTATGTCAGAAAGCATTGCAAGGTCGGATTTCATTGTGCGCGGATATTTCAAAAGATCATTGGCATCATTGAACTGGGTGGGGTTGACAAATATGCTGACCACTGTAACCTCATTTTCCTTTACCGATCTTTCAACCAGAGATGTATGGCCCGCATGAAGGGCACCCATTGTCGGCACCATACCAATGGTTTTTCCACGGTGTTTGTCAATTTCGCTTTTAAAGCCGGCTGTGGATTGTATTTGTTTCATTCCCGGATGATAACTTAATAGGACTGGCAAATTTAGTCAAAATTGCTAATAATGATAATCTTAATATGTTGTTAAGCTCGTTCATCAAGTCAGTTATTGGAATATTTTTGTTATCTTTGCATTCTGTTAGCATAGGCCAAATGGAAAGTAAGAAGGTATTATTCGTATCACAGGAAATTACCCCTTATTTGTCAGAATCAGAGATTTCCAGTATTAGCCGATATTTACCACAGGGGATACAAGAAAGGGGAAAAGAGATCAGGACATTCATGCCACGATATGGTTGCATCAATGAGAGGCGCAACCAGTTACATGAAGTGATACGACTATCAGGGATGAATTTGATAATTGATGACACCGACCACCCCCTTATAATCAAGGTGGCAAGCATACAAACAGCAAGGATGCAGGTCTACTTCATTGATAATGAGGATTATTTCCATCGTAAACATGTAGTAAGAAATTCGAAAGGTGAGGAGTTCGAAGATAATGACGAGAGGGCAATATTTTTTGCCAGGGGAGTGCTGGAAACAGTAAAAAAGCTCAGGTGGACTCCTGATATAGTCCATTGCCATGGCTGGATGTCTGCACTTGTACCTGTTTATTTACGAAAGGTTTATGATGATGATCCGCTTTTCAGTGAGGTGAAGATTATTTATTCGGTCTATAATAATGATTTTAAGAAACCGTTCAGGGAATCGTTCAATGATAAGCTGGTTTCTGACGGAATAGATAAGAAAGATCTGAATTTTCCCGGCGGGCCTGATTTTTATAATATTTCTAAATTAGCCATTGATCATTCAGATGGCATAATTATTGGAAGCAAGGAGATAAATAAAGAAGTTAAGAAATACATTGAATCACTGGGGAAACCTTTACTGGGTTATCAGGATGAAGAAGAATATATTGATGCGTATAATGAATTTTATGATAAAATTACCTGACTATTCACGGTCTGCAGCCACAACCATTAAATCACTTATTAAACAAATACAAACAATACTGGTACTTCCGGTACTGGTATTTTTTATTGTTATTTCATGTGAGGATGATCCTGCATCCATAGGACGGGGAATGCTTCCCCAGTCTGATTTTGACAGTATAGTGGCAACTGACACCATGAGGGTTGATATGTATACTCTCTTCTCCGACTCCGTGACTTCAATGCAACCCACGGTTTCCTACCTGGGGAATGTGCTTGATCCTTATTTCGGACTCACAGGTTCTGATTTTGTAACACAGTTATGGATAGCAGCCGAGTGGGCAGGGGATGGCTTCACAGTTGATTCGGTAAAAATAAAGTTTGAAATAAAAGATATTATCGGGGAGATGGTTGGCAGCAATACGCTTAACATATATGAGCTTTCTGAAAAACTGTCAGCAGACTCCAGTTACCTGGCAAGTAATGAAGTTCAGGTTAAGGATATTATGGCTTCGCTTGAGGTCCCTCCTTTACCGGAAGGCTCAGATACCGTTCTTTACCTGGACCTTCCCGTATCTTTTGCTGAATATTTGCTGAGGGACACATCAATATTATACCTCCGAAGTGACACAGTTGACTGGAGGGACTTTTTTTACGGATTATACTTTGAATATCCGCAGATTAGTGATTATCATATGCTGCAGTTGAATTTAGTTACACCCAGTTCAACGGATAACTCTTATGCCAGTGCAGCTATAATAGTATACTATACCAATGGTTCAGGTTACGATAGAACGTACACATTTACAATAAATCCCAGGTGTTTGCTTTACAACAGGTTCCTGCATGATTTTGAGAAGGCCGATCCGGATAAGAGGATTAAATACATTAATGAACCTATCAAGGATACTCTGGCTTATGTTCAATCTATGGAAGGTGTGTATTCAAAGATGGTTATTCCGGGGCTTGAATATCTCAGGTCATTGCCATATGATATAGCAATTAACAAGGCCAGGATCTACCTGCCTGTATACTTTAATGAAACTGACTATACAGAAGACATGGTGCCGGATAATATATATGTTCGTTACGACAGTGCCGGAGTAAAGAGGATACTGACTGATTACCTTATAGACCCGGCATTTCTTGACGGTAGTTATAACCAGGTAACGAACCTTTACAGGGTGAATATATCAAATTTTGTTCAGAACTATTTCGAGGGTAAAATTGAAGAACCTGTTATTGAGATTTTTTTACCCGAACTGAGCACAAAGAACCTGATAATAAAAGCCAACAGGGAAACTGAGGATGCAGTCAGGTTTGAACTCAGCTATACTGTTCTGAAAGAGCAGTGATAAGTGATATAGCGCCTTGCTTATCTTCTGAGGTATTGCTCCTCGTAATACTTCTCATAATCTCCTGACAATACATTCAGTAACCATTTTTCATTATTCAGGTACCAGTCAATTGTTTTGCTCAATCCTTCCCTGAAGTTATGGGCAGGGGACCAGCCAAGTTCCTTATTTATTTTGGTTGAATCAATTGAATACCTCAAATCATGGCCGGCGCGGTCTTTGACATACGTGATCAGTTTCGCTGATTCCCCTTCTTTCCTTCCCAGCTTTTTATCCATCAGTTCACAAAGAAGGTTGATCAGGTCAATATTTCTCCATTCATTATTGCCTCCGATATTGTAAGTCTCGCCATGTACTCCTCTATGGAATATTATATCAATTGCCCTTGCATGGTCTTCAACATACAGCCAGTCTCTTATGTTGTGTCCTTTACCGTATACCGGGATTTTCTTGCCGGTTTTAATATTATTGATGGCCAGTGGGATCAGCTTTTCAGGGAACTGGTTCGGGCCATAATTATTTGAGCAGTTACTGATAACTGCAGGCAGATGATATGTATTGAAATATGCACGCACAAAATGGTCTGACGAGGCTTTGGATGCTGAATAGGGACTTCGGGGGTCGTATGGTGTGTTTTCAGTAAAATAACCCTCCGGGCCAAGTGAACCATAGACCTCATCGGTGGATATATGATAAAAAACTTTACCTGCAGTATCAGTCCATATCCTTCTCGATGCATTCAGCAGGTTAACGGTACCGATAATATTGGTATATACAAATTCCCTGGGAGCTGATATTGAGCGGTCGACATGTGATTCTGCAGCCAGGTGTATTACACCGTCAAATTTGTATTTTTCAAACAATTCATCTACCGCGGTTTCATCCACTATATCTGTTCTCTCAAACCTGTAATTATCCGATTTTTCGATATCGATCAGGTTCTGAAGATTACCGGCATAGGTTAGCTTGTCGGCATTGACAACAAGATATGAAGGGTATTTCTTCACAAAATGGCGAACTACGTGAGAGCCAATAAACCCGGCCCCTCCTGTTATAAGTACTGATCTGTTCATATTATAGGGTAATATTCTGTTGTTTATTTCAGTTTACGGTAATTGAGTTCCCAGTCCCATGCCGACTTCATGGCATCATCGAGGGAATAACGTGTTGCCCAGCCCATTTCCTTGTTGGCAAGTGAAGGGTCGGCCCAGATCTTCTCAATATCTCCCGGTCGCCTGTCCACCACCCGGTATTTCAGTTTCTTTCCTGTTACTCTTTCAAACGATTCGATGACTTCGAATACTGACACCCCCTTGCCGGTTCCGAGGTTGAATATTTCATAGTTCTCCTTATTCTGTCCTTCCAGGAGCCTTTTCAGCGCTACAACATGTGCCTGTGCCAGGTCGACCACGTGGAGGTAATCGCGTATGCAGGATCCATCGGGGGTATCATAGTCATCGCCAAAGACTCTCAGTTCCTCCCTTATGCCTGCACCTGTCTGTGTAATATAAGGTACAAGATTTTCCGGTTCGCCAATGGGAAGCTCACCTATGTGAGAAGAAGGGTGCGCACCAATCGGGTTGAAATATCTCAGTGATATAGCCTTGAGATCTTTGCAGGCATGAAGGGTATCCCTTATTATTTCTTCACCGATCTGTTTTGTGTTCCCGTAAGGCGAAACGGCCTCCTGTATGGGAGAATCTTCGGAAACGGGTAATTTATCGGGTTGGCCATATACGGTACATGATGAAGAGAAGACCATTGAAGGGATCCTGAAATCCCGCATGCACTTCATCAGGTTTAACAGCGATACAATATTGTTGTAATAATAGAGAACCGGTTTTTCCACGGATTCACCCACAGCCTTGTAGGCAGCGAAATGAATGATTGATTCAATATCGGGATTAAGTGAAAAAAAACCGCGCAGCCTTTCAGAATCGCACAGGTCTAATTGTTCGAAAACAGGTTTTTTACCTGTAATGGCTGTAATGCCGTCAAGTACTTTAATATCTGAATTGACCAGGTTATCAATAATAAAGACCTCAAATCCTTCATTCTGCAGTTCTACCACAGTATGTGAACCGATATAACCTGTTCCTCCGGTGACCAGTACTTTTTTGTTCATACCTATAAACTCCAGTAAGTGATGTTCTTTATTTTATCCCTGTATATTCCTTTTACGTCAACAAGTATTCCATTTTTATTCAGCAGCTTGCCGAAATAATCTTCATCCAGGTCCATATACTGTTCATGATTTACTGCAACAATCACCGCATCGTATTTGCCTGATGGTTTATCTCTCAGTTCCAGGCCGTATTCCTTATTGACCTCTACCGGGTTGGCATTGGGATCAACCACATCGATTACCAATCCAAAGTCGACCAGTTCATCGATAACGTCAACAACTTTTGAGTTTCGGATGTCGGTAACATTTTCTTTGAACGTAATGCCCATTATGAGAACCTTTGCTCCTTTAGGGCTTTTAGATGATGCTATAATTTTCTTGACGGTTTGTTTTCCCACGTATCCCCCCATGCTGTCGTTAACGAAGCGGCCTGAATCGATCATCTGTGGGTGATACCCCAGTTCTTTGGCTTTATAGGAAAGATAATAGGGATCGACACCTATGCAGTGTCCACCTACCAGCCCGGGATAGAACTTAAGAAAGTTCCATTTTGTCCCCGCAGCTTCCAGCACTTCATATGTATTGATGCCCATCCGGTTGAATATTATCGACAGCTCGTTCATGAAAGCGATATTAATATCACGCTGTGTATTCTCAATAATCTTTGCAGCTTCGGCCACTTTAATTGAGCTTGCCCTGTATACGCCTGCATCAATAATCAGTTGGTAAGTCTTTTCTATCTCTTCTGCAGATTTCGCATCACATCCACTTATAACTTTCACTATCGAAGTAAGGGTGTGAATCTTGTCCCCGGGGTTTATTCTTTCGGGTGAGAATCCAACTTTAAAATCCTCCCGGTATTTCAGTGAGGAAAATTTTTCAAGCACCGGTACGCAGTCTTCCTCGGTACATCCTGGATACACTGTGGATTCGTAAATAACATAGTCTCCTTTTTTCAATATTTTGCCAACGGTTTCTGAGGCTGCCATCACCGGGCCAAGGTCTGGAAGGTTGTGTTTATCCGTTGGGGTGGGCACTGCTATTATATGAAACGAGGCTTCCCTGAGATCTTCAGGATCAGTAGTGAAATGTATTTTGATATTCTTAAAGGCTTCATCAGGCACTTCCTCATTGGGGTCCACTCCCTTCTTCATATTTTCAACCCTGTCGACCCGGATGTCAAAAGCTATAACATCAATTTTCTTTGCAAATTCCAGTGCTATGGGCAGTCCAACATACCCCAGTCCTATAACTGATAATTTTGTTTTTCCTTCTACTAGTTCTCTGTACATTTTAAAGTTTTATTTATAGAATATTAAATGCAAAAGGATGTATCTCTCCTTTTTGTTTTTGAGTTTCACTGTTACGTATTTCGTATACTGTTTGCACTGAAGTACGTGCATCATCCAATCCGTATCCGGCACCTGAGAGTACCTGCCTGTAGGTTTCGGTATGCAGGTTAGTGAAGCCCCCGCTGAATTCAATTTCATCGCCTTCAATGCTTATTGACCTGTAGGTCCTCTTACCTTTAATTTTTAATTCTTCAGGAAGGTCGTTATAGTCGATACTCAGGAACCATCTTATCCTTGCATTTTTCAGTTCGAGATATCCGGCCATCTTATCTTCTTCATAGAGGTGTACATAGCTTTCCTGTGGCTCACCGAATATCCAGCTCAGCAGGTCAAAGAAATGAATACCTATATTGGTAGCCACTCCCCCTGATTTTTGCAGGTCACCCTTCCAGGAGAATTTGTACCAGTTACCCCTGCTGGTTATATATGTAAGATCAACATCGTATTTACGGTCATTCTTCTTCTTCATGATTTTTTCTTTAAGGGCGATGATTGAAGGATGGAGCCTCAGCTGAAGTACTGTATATACTTTCTTCCCCGTTTCTTTCTCTATTTCCTGCAGGGCATCAATATTCCATGGGTTTAGGACTATTGGTTTCTCGCAGATGGCGTCAGCCTGGTGCCGCAGTGCGAACCGTATATGTGAATCATGCAGGAAATTTGGAGAACATATGCTTACATAATCAATTTTTATACCTGATCTCTTCAGTTTTTCAAAATGACGGTCGAACCTTTCAAACTCGACAAAAAAATCACTGTCAGGGAAATATGAATCTATAATACCCACGCTGTCAAAAGGATCGAGGCTGGCGAGGAGGTTATTGCCCGTTTGTTTTATGGCGGCAAGGTGCCTGGCAGCTATATAGCCTGCCACTCCTATCAGGCCGAAGTTTTTTGGCTTATCATTCATAGGTCCCTTTATTATTCCTGCAAAACTAATCAATAATTTTAGAAACTTGGTTTCCCGAAAGTCTGTATTTCTCTCCACTTTCAGGGCATATGGCTATGTTGTCGTCATTGAATTCAAGCCTGTGTCCGTACTCGCTCATCCAGCCGACATGTCTGGCAGGATTTCCTATAACAAGTGAGTATGGTTTAACTTCCTTTGTAACCACAGCCCCGGCACCAATAAATGCATATTTACCAATATTATTTCCACATATGATGGTAGCATTGGCACCTATGCTGGCCCCTTTGCCAACAATAGTCTTAACGTACTGATCACGCCTCACCACTGCACTCCTGGGGTTGACTATGTTGGTAAAGACCATCGATGGGCCGAGGAATACGTCATCTTCACATATTACACCTGTATATACTGACACATTGTTCTGCACCTTTACATTTTTTCCCAGTATTACCCCCGGTGATATAACCACGTTTTGCCCGAGGTTGCATTTATCGCCCAGCTCGGCTCCTGTCATAATATGTGAAAAATGCCAGATACGGCATCCCTTTCCAATCCTGCAGCCTTCGTCAATCACTGCTGTTTCGTGAGCAAAATAATCATCCATGTTTTAACTGTTGTCTTCAAAATACTTGTAAATATTATCGCATATGTACTTTAACTGGTCAATATTAAGTTCTGTATGCATGGGCAGTGACAGAACGGAGCTGCATAATGCATCCGTTACCGGGAATGCATCATTATCCGGGTTCAGGAAGCTATATGCTTTCTGCCTGTGCATGGGCACAGGGTAATACACCATTGACGGAATTCCCCTTTCTTCAAGGAAGTTTTTCAGACCGTCCCTGTTCCCGGGGTCTGTCTTTACGGTATACTGGTGAAAGATGTGGGTTGACTTATTTGACCTGAAAGGGGAGATCACTTTTTCAGTCTGGCTCAGCTGCCGGTCATAAAACGAGGCGGCATTCCTTCGTGCTATATTGTATTCATTAAGATACCTGAGTTTGACCCTGAGTATAGCAGCCTGGATGGCATCGAGCCTTGAATTTACTCCTATATCATCATGGTAATATTTTCGTGTACTGCCGTGGTTGGTAATGCTTCTTGCGAGTTTTGCCAGTCTGTCATCACCGGTAAATATAGCACCGCCATCGCCATAGCATCCCAGGTTCTTGGAGGGGAAGAATGATGTGCAGCCTATATCACCCATGGTGCCGGCTTTTTTTCTTGTTCCGTCGGAGAATATATATTCGGTGCCTGTGGCCTGTGCAGCATCTTCAATAATATAAAGCCTGTGTTTGCGTGCTATCTTCAGTATCTCTTCCATGTCAGCCGATTGCCCGAAGAGGTGAACCGGTATTATTGCCCTTGTTCGCGGGCCTATGGCTTTTTCAATGGCTTCGGGTGATATATTGAAGGTATCGGGTTCAGGTTCCACAAATACCGGTTTGAGCCCCAGAAGCACGATAACTTCTACGCTGGCAATGAAGGTAAAATCCGTGGTTATTACTTCATCACCCGGGTTTAAATCCAGTGTCATCAATGCCACCTGAAGGGCATCCGTACCGTTGGCACAGCTTATGACATGTTTAATACCGAGATAGGAAGCCAGCTCCTCCTCGAAGCTTATTACTTCCGCGCCCCTTATGAAAACAGAGGAATCAATTACGGACTGTATGGCGGAGTCGATCTCGGTTTTTATTCTATCATACTGACCCTTAAGGTCTACCATTCGCAATTCTTTCATTTTTTTCCACATATTCAGGAATACGAACAGCGAATATAATATTTAGATTGCTGAGATGAAATAAATATTAAAAGACTTTTATTATTTTTGTATTGAACAGATGCTAATTAAATGAAAGACCTCAGTCCATTTATCAGGGAACTTTTATACAATCACGACTGTGTTATCCTTCCCGGCTTCGGTGGGTTTATAGGCAATTATACTCCTGCCAGGATAGACCGTGACAGTCATACTTTTCATCCACCGTTGAAGGCAATATCATTTAACAGCAGGCTTAGCCATAATGATGGATTGCTGATAGGCAAGATATCGGAGAAGAAGGGGATAGGATATGTCGATGCGAAACGTATTGTTGATGATTATATCAGCAGCCTGAAGAATAAGCTGAACGGAGGTGAACGTATACACCTGGCCGGTATAGGTCATTTCCAGATGAACAGTGAAGGCAGTGTGCAGTTTGAACCCGACAATGACATTAATTTTCTGCTGGATGCATATGGACTGTCAACCTTTATCAGGGAACCGGTCGAGGATTATGATATATCGAAAGCTGTGATCAGGCATCGTGACAGGGATCCCATAGTGATAGCCAACCGTCGCAGGATGATCTGGAGGGCAGCAGCTGCAATACCCTTTGTGCTGGCAATGATAGTCGTTCCGTTGAAGACAGATCTGTTTAAATCAAAGGTTGCACTCAATCCGCTTGCAGAAGTTGAATTTAATGAAATACAGTCAGCACAGGAAGAGTTATTCGATGAAATGCCCGAAACACACCAGGCAGAGGTGATAATGCCTGCAACTGCTGAGAAACAGACCGAGATTCTTACTGAAACAGGTGATGCTGAACCGGTGAGTACTGTACCTGTTGAAAGTATTCAATCCGAGGTGATCACAGTAGCGGCTATTTATCACCTTATAGTAGGAAGCTTTATAGATGCTGACAATGCTAACCGCTTGTTCAATGAACTTGCGAACAAGGGTTACAATGCTGAGATATTAAGGGCAGATAATGGTTACTACAGGGTATCCGTCGAGTCGTTCGGTACCATGAAAGAAGCCGATGAGGAACGCAAGCGCCTGAATGAGACGTTTAAAGAAATTTGGATCTGGAAGAAGGATTAAAAGCCTACCTTATCCTGCTTCCGTTTTTTGTTTCATCCGTCGGTGATATAAATACCAGGTTGCCGTCATCTTCTTCCGCCATAAGTATCATTCCCTGTGATATTATTCCCTTGATCTTCCGTGGTTCAAGGTTAACCAGCACCGTTATTTTTTTCCCTTTTATAGTTGACGGATCAAAGTATTCTGCTATACCGGCAACAACCGTTCGCCTGTCTATCCCTGTATCCAGGGTGAGTTCAAGGAGTTTTTTTGTTTTTGGAACCCTGGTGGCATCAATAATAGTTGCCGTGCGTATGTCCATCTTTGTAAAATCATCGAAAGCTATATTCTCTTTCACGGGTTCTGCTTCCTTAGGTGCCTCTTCGTTTTGTTTTTTTGTTTCCATAAGCTTATTTACCTGTTTTTCCACCTCCTCGTCTTCAATTTTCCTGAATAGAAGACCCGGTTTGTTGATTTTATGACCAGGACTGAGAAGATCATCCCTTCCCGCATTATCCCATTGGATGACATTTATATTGAGACATTCCCTTAATTTTTTAACTGAAAAGGGAAGGAAAGGGTCGAGTATAATTGTAAGATTAGCTGTTATCTGAAGGGCTATATTAAGTATGGTTTTTACTTTTTCCCTGTCGTTTTTTATTACTATCCATGGTTCAGTGTCAGCAAGATATTTATTCCCGAGTCTTGCAAGGTTCATAGCTTCCTTGAGGGCTTCCCTGAAACGGAAGGCATCAAGTGCGGAAGCCACCTTATCCTTCAATACTCCTATTTCTGCAAGCACTTCCCTGTCGTATTCATCAGTCCCTGACAGGGGTGGCACTTCACCATCAAAATAATTACCGGTAAGTATAAGAGTCCTGTTTACAAAATTACCGAGTATGGCAACCAGTTCGTTATTGTTCCTTGCCTGGAACTCTTTCCACGTGAAGTCATTATCTTTTGTTTCCGGGGCACTGGCACACAGAGTATAGCGCAGCACATCCTGCTCCCCGGGGAATTCCTCAAGATATTCATGCAGCCAGACAGCCCAGTTCCTTGAAGTTGATATTTTATCATTCTCAAGATTCAGAAACTCGTTGGCGGGCACATTATCAGGAAGGATATATGAGCCTTCGGCTTTAAGCATCGCAGGGAATATGATACAGTGAAATACAATATTATCCTTACCGATGAAATGAATCATCCTCGTACCCGGGTCTTTCCAGTATTTTTCCCAGTCGTCGGTAAGCTCACGTGTTGCAGATATATATCCTATGGGAGCATCAAACCATACATAGAGCACTTTACCCTCTGCTCCACTTACAGGGACAGGTACGCCCCAGTCGAGATCCCTGCTGACAGCCCTGGGCTGCAGTCCGTGGTCGAGCCATGATTTACACTGTCCATATACATTGGTCTTCCATTCCTTGTGGTCTTCAAGTATCCATTTCCTGAGCCATCCCTGGTATTTATCCAGGGGGAGGTACCAGTGTTTTGTTTCTTTCATTACCGGTTTTGTTCCACTGACTGTTGAGCGTGGCTTTATCAGGTCTGTGGGGCTTAAAGAAGTACCGCAATTCTCGCACTGGTCGCCATAGGCCGCATTATGGCCACAGTGAGGGCATGTGCCGATTATATAACGGTCGGCCAGAAAACACTCTGCCTCAGTGTCGTAATACTGTTCAGAAGATTTTTCAATGAATTCACCCCTGTTGTAAAGGGTGCTGAAGAATTCTGAAGCTGTTTCGTAGTGTATTTTGTTGCTGGTCCTTGAATAAATATCGAATTCTATTCCGAAGTCTTCAAAGGATTTTTTGTTAAGTGCATGATAATAATCAACTATCTCCTGGGGAGTAACACCTTCTTTCCTGGCTTTCAGTGTTATAGGCACTCCATGCTCATCAGACCCGCATATTGAAATAACATCTTCACCTTTTATCCTGAGATACCTTGTATATATATCACTGGGTACATATACACCTGCCAGGTGTCCGATATGTATTGGTCCATTGGCATATGGCAGTGCCGAAGTAATCAGGTGTCGGTCAGGTTTTTTCATGCTCAAGATATATCTGATAAGAAAATTAGGACAAAGATAAAAAATTACTGGAATGATGGTAACTTACCTCACTGCGTTCGGTGTAATTTGCTTCGCTGCGCTCAGCGTAACTTGCCTCAATGCGTTCGGCGTAATTACGGTTGATTATTTGATATTGATTTAAGTGATTTAATGAATTTGTTAAGCATCTACAGTTCCGTTTTCATCGGAACCTGGCACCAAAAAAGGACCACAATACAATAATATTCCGTCAATTGTTCGTAGTTTTAAATCCGCCGTTACAATACAGGCAGGAAAAATAAATCCCGGATTCGCATGGCAACGACGATATTATGACAGGGTGATACGACATTGGGATGAATATTGCATGATCCGCGACTACATCCGGATAAACCCAAATAAATAATCCCATCATTCCAATATTCCATTCTTTTATTCCTGCGAGACTCCTTTTTTCCTTTTATATTTGTGCTATCATGAAAAAAATGATCAAACCACCTGCTTTGAAGAAGGGCGACAGGGTAGCCGTTGTTGCCCCGGCAGGGTTTGTTGAAAGTGGCGTTGTGGAGCCTGCAATCAATACCCTGGAATCGTGGGGACTGGTTGTGAACAGGGGTCATGCCCTCTATGAGAGGCATGGCATATTTGCCGGCACAGATGCCCAGCGGCTGGCTGATCTGCAAAAGGCGCTGGATGACCCTGGTATAAGAGCAATAATATGTGCAAGAGGGGGTTATGGAATGTCGAGAATAATACGCGATATTCATTTCAGGGCTTTCAGGAAAAATCCGAAATGGATTGTAGGGTACAGCGATATTACCGTATTGCATCTTTTTATTAACTGTAAGCTGGGGATAAGCACACTGCATGCCGAGATGCCCCTGAATTATCACAAGAACGAACCCGCGTCAGCTACATTTGTGACATTGACTAAATCGCTGTTCAGCGGACCGCAGGATTATGAATGGGAAACTGATCTGTCAAGGACAGGGGAAGCAAAAGGTATACTGACAGGAGGTAACCTTTCACTTATGAGTAATCTTTTAGGTACTGAAATCAGGGAATACCTGAAAGGAAAGATACTGTTTATTGAAGAGAAGGGCGAATATTTCTATTCACTGGACAGGATGATCACGGGATTGGCCCTGGCCGGTGTATTAAAATGTCTCAAGGGATTAATTATAGGTGGTTTAACTGATATCAAGCAGTCTGAAGTGAAATATGCCACAGATGCCAGGGGTATCATTATGGAGAGTGTAAGCCCGTATGGTTTTCCTGTGGCTTTCGGATTCCCGGCAGGTCATGTAAGAGACAACAGGGCACTGGTACTTGGTGCGGGTGTAAAGTTTAAAGTATCGGATGGAACTGCCTCTTTGCAGTACCTTTAAGATTAAAAAGCTGCCAGCAACAGGTTAATATCCTTTGACAACAGGTTAAACTTCTGTCCGAGGGTTTCATTTGTGAGTATACCCTTGTAAATATACACACCATAGGTAAGGCCGGTGTAACTTTTCAGCATTGCATCCAGTCCGCCCTGGTCGGCCATTTCCTGTATAAGGGGGGTAAAAACATTGCTTAATGCTATTGAAGCTGTCCTGGCTACCCTTGATGGCAGGTTCCATGCGGAGAAATGTATCACTCCGTGTTTTTCATAAACGGGATCCTTAAGATCGCGGCATTCCATTGTTTCGATGCAACCACCCCTGTCAATGCTCAGATCTATGATGAAGGAACCCCTTTTCATTTTTTTCACCATATCTTCAGTGATATGATACCAGGGCCTCAGATCTTCGATCTGTATTGCTCCGATAAGAACATCAGCCGACTTAAGGGCTTTGTTAAGAACCTGAGGGTGGTATACGGATGTCTGCAGTCTCTGTCCAAGTATCGACTGGAATTTCCTCAGCCTGTGCACAGAATTATCAAAAATCTTCACTTCAGCTCCAAGCCCCAATGCAGCCCTTGCTGCATATTCACCGGCTGTACCGGCGCCAATAATAACCACCTCGGTTGGTGTTACACCGGATATCCCGCCGAGCATCACTCCCTTACCGCCATGCTGGTTACTAAGGTATTCGGATGCTATCAGCACTGCAGTGACACCACTTATCTCACTCATAGATTCAACCACGGGTAATTCATCATTTTTGTCCCTTATCCTTTCAGAAGCGATGGCCGTGACATTTTTTCGCATCATGGCCGTAAGCGTATCCTTATCCTGTTTCAGCACTTTCAGGAAGGAAAAAACGGTAGATCTTTCACGAAGCTTGTCAACTTCCTCCTTTGAAAAAGGAGCCACCTTTATTATGAGGTCGCATTTGTATACTTCATCACCTGTTTTGGTTATCAGAGCGCCGTTCTCACTGTAATCTTTATCTGAGTAGTTTGCGCCTTTCCCTGATCCTTCCTGTACGTAAACCTTGTTGCCTGCTTCAACAAGTATATTTACTGCTTCAGGAGTGAGGGCAACCCGCTTCTCATTCTCTTCGGATTCTCGAGGGATACCTATGGTTATTTTTGCCTTTTTAAGACCTGTCTCAAGGAGCTCTTCCTGGGGCATAAGAGCCGTAGAGGAAATATATTTCCCCTTTTTTTCTTTCTCCTGCATTTGCCGGGCTTTTTTTTGGTGAACCCAAAGTTAAAAAAATAATTGATCTGGAGCAATATGCTTCAAAAGGAAGACTGGAATAATGGAAACGAGGAACCGGAAATTGCGAAGCGAGGGAGGGTGACGAGTTCGGCGAACCGACGCGGCACGGTGCAGAGAACCGCGCCAGCGGAGTGAGTCAATATTGGAATAATGTTATAGGTCTTAATGTCACCATTCCATTATTCAATTATTCCATAAAAAAGCAATTATATTTGTAAAGGGGTGATGACACCATAAGCAGAAGAAGCAATGCAGATAAGAATTGAAAATACTGACCAGCTGGATAAGGCTGCAGAGCAATTTATCAGCTATACAGAAGGGCAAAATATTTTTGCTTTCTATGGCTCACTGGGTGCCGGCAAAACCACCATTATAAAAGCAATATGCAATAACCTGGGTAGTATTGACACTGTAACTAGCCCCAGTTTCACGCTGGTTAATGAATATAAAACCACTAATGGTGATCTACTGTACCATTTTGACTTCTTCAGAATAAAAACACAGGAAGAAGTGTTTGATTTTGGTTTCGAAGAATACCTGGTGTCAGGAAGAAAATGCTTCATAGAATGGCCGGAAAAAGTTGAGTCATTACTCCCAGAGGAAACTGTAAAGGTATATATTGTAGTTAATCCGGATCTGACCAGGATTTTAGAAGTGAGTTATTAGCCCATCTCAGCCTCAGCCTCAAGTTATTCCATTTCCTTAGGTTCCAGTGTGACCACGGGGATCAACATTTCCTGCATCGAAATACCTCCATGCTGGAAAGTGTTCCTGTAATATTTTGCATAATAATTATAGTTGTTGGGGTAAACCAGGAAATCGTAATTACGTGCAAAAATATACCTGGAAGAGATATTTGTTTTTGGAAGCCCTGCACTGTGGGGATCGGTTAAATCAAACACTTCCGACGCCCTGTAATCAAGATTTCTGCCCAGTTTATACCTGAGATTGGGCGATGTGCTCCTGTCACCGGTTACTTTAACGGGGTTAGTTACCTTTACAGTGCCATGGTCGGTGCTGATTATGATCTTTACCTTTTCATTGCCCAGAAGTTTCAGTAATTCATACAGGGGTGAATATATGAACCATGAATGTGTCAGTGATCGGTATGCTGGTTCATCATTGGCAAGGTCCCTGATAATATCTATTTCAGTACGCGCATGTGATATCAGGTCAACAAAATTATAAACCAGAACATTAAGGTCCCTGTCAAGGAGTCCGGATAGCGTTTCATTTATCTTTTTCCCTGCTGCATTACTGCTTATTTTATAATATTTCCACTTTATATCAAGAGAAAGTCGTGCAAGTTGTTTTTCAAGTAATTCGCTCTCATACTGGTTCTTCCCTTCTTCATCATCATCATAGATCCAGAGCTCGGGATACAGTTTCTGGATATCAAGTGGCATAAGTCCGCTAAACACTGAATTCCTGGAATACTGGGTTGCGGAAGGAAGTATGCTGTAATATATTGACTCCTCTGATATCCTGTAAATGGAGGTTAATTCTTCCGCTATTATTTTCCACTGGTCATACCTGAGATTGTCAATTACTATAAAGAACAACTTATTTTTCGTTTTGAGATAAGGGAATACTTTCTCCTTCATCAACGATGGGCTCATAAGTGGTTTGCCACCATCCTTGCCTATCCATGATAAATAGTTCAAGGAAACAAACTTGGAGAATGCATAATTTGCTTCCTGTTCCTGCATCAGGAATACATCTCGCAGATTGACGTCGTTAGTCTTATCGAGCTGTATATCCCAGTAAACAAGCTTTTTATAGATATCTATCCATTCAGCCCAGTTATCAGCTTCACTTATCATCTGTCTTATTTTACCGAAATCGCCCTGGTAATCGCTTGTTGTTTTTTCGGTTACGAGTCTCTGGCTATCGGTATTCTTTTTGAGGCAAAGGAGTATCTGGTTTGGTTTTACCGGCTTAATAAGATAATCGGCTATCTGCGATCCTATGGCGTCTTCCATGATATTCTCTTCCTCGCTCTTTGTTATCATTACCACTGGAACAGTCGGCCTTATCTGCTTTATTACTTTCAGGGTATCTATGCCACTCATGCCGGGCATATGTTCGTCAAGTAATATTATATCATAGTTATTAGCCCCAACAAGGTCAATGGTATCGTTACCGTTGGTGCAGGTTTCAACATCGTAGCCCTTCTCCTGCAGGAAAATTATATGGGGTTGCAATATTTCAATCTCATCATCAGTCCAGAGAATCCTTATCTTTCTCATTGTATGAAATGTTAAAAAGGCCAGTAACTTTACAAAGTTATATCACTTAAGGTAGTTTTCCCTGAAAAAGAGATAATATTTGTCAGCATCCTTATCGGCACTGAAACTTTCAAAATTGGATGAGCTTATGATAAAACTGAGAATTTCGCTTTCTCCAATATTCCTGAGTATTTCAGGGGGATTGAAATTATAGTAATATTCCATTGCATTGGCAATATCCTGAAATATGCCCACAGTTATCGTAATATATTTATTATCGACCAGTTCACCCCGTGTATTATAATTTTCATTTGTATAATTATCAATATTATAGTTAATTACATCAAAGGCTAATCTGTTCATGTCAAGGCCCGTATCTTTCAGAATGATAATAAACCTGTAAGGAGGTGTGTCAAGGGTATCGTATAATTGTTTTGCGATCTGAATTTCTTCCTCTTTTTTCAGTTCCGGTACTTTTGTGTTAAGGTATGCAATCATTTTGGAGGCTCTGCCTGCTTCCTCCGATCCCGGGAAGCCGGTTGTTATCCTGAGGAGTTCTTCCTTCAGGGTTTTTTCACTGACCGATGGGGCCAGTGCAAATGATTTAAGGAGCATGAATTTTGGCAGCAGTTCAGATTCAGGGAACTCAACTTCTGCACTGTCACAAATATGAATAACCGCCCGCGTATTTCCATTCAGCCATTCCCGGTATGCTTCATTATATACCTGTTCAGCCCTGTTTTCTTCCTTTATCCGTGATTCAAGGTAGTCAGGATCGGATAATATTTTTGAATATTCACTTTCAGGGAACCTGTCAATAAGCTTGCTTTTATAAGAATTAGCCAGGGACAGATCACTGTCTTCGTTCAGCCTGTACATGTTATATAGTGCCTGCGGTACACGGTAATGGACGGGGAACCGTGACATATAATCAGTGTAGGACTGGTTCGCTTTCTCAATATCATTGAATTTTTCCTGGTATAGCCGGGCAGAGTTATACAAAGCATCGGCAATCATTTTATCGGAGACTTCAATGAGTGAATCGGTCATAGGCAGGTTTTTGAGATAATACTCTTTGGATTTTGTATCTGCCGCAGTATTATTATTCTCACCCTTCTGTTCTCCGGTGACCTCCGTTCTGTTGTTTACAGCACCTGTTGTTGATTTGTTGCGTCGCCTCCAGTTATCTTCCAGTTTCCTGTCGCCCCACCTGTTACGGAATTCAGTACGGCCAAAAGTCAGGGCCGACTGGTTATAGAAATACCATTGGCCGCTTGCCTCTATATTATCCCTGAACCTTCTCTGGTTTTCATAAAACCGGCCCATATTATACCTGTCATCAACAGATGCGCTGGCCTGTCTTTCTTCTTCTTCGATTTTTCTTATTATACCGCTTATTATATTGTCAATTTCCGAAGGGCTCAGTGAAGCTATATACTGCAGGCTGTCCTGGGTGTTTATGATATCGAGATAACTGATGAGTTCGTTCAGGTTTAACGACCTGTTGTAATATTCAGCATACCCCGGATAGTTTTGATCAAGAAAAGTAACTGCACTGTCATAATACATTTGTGATTGCCGGTAATCGGGTTTATCAAAGTAATAATCGGCCAGCATCAGGTATGATCTTCCCTTTTGATTGTTGTTAGTTGAACTGCTGGCTGCTGATTGCTTATAATATTCAATTGCTTCATCCTCCTTTCCTTCGCGCATAGAGAGATTACCAAGGGCAAAGTATATCTGGTCGCGATATTCCCTGTTTTTAGCGTCGCGTAAAAGTTTTCTTAACTGTTTTCTTATATCATCAACATCACCTGATTCAACATTAAAAACACCTGCCTGACTGATCCTGGCATTAAACTCCATCTCATACGTTGGGTTAAGTTTGATAACCTCACTGTAATATTTTGTTGCCTGTTCACTGTTGCCTGATTCTTCATACAATCTGGCAAGGATAAATGCCGGCCTGTTCTTGTCCTTTTGCCCTGATAGATTATCAAGTGCAGCGGTTAGAGGTTCAAAAGCCCTTTCATATTGATTTTGCCTGATATACATGTCACCGAGAGTCAGATAATAATCTGCCCTGTCAGTTTTATCAAGCACCTGGGGGTTCATCTCGGTGAGCAGCCTGTTTGCTTCAGGGTAATTACCCATTTCATTATAGGTCCTGGCAAGCCATATAGTAGATACGGCACGCATTTTTTCATCATGTGTTTCCCGTATATTATGCAATAAAGTTATCCTCGCCTCATCCGGTTCATTTTTAAGCAGCTGTGCTTTACCCATTAAAAGATAACTATCGTCGACCCAGTTGTTATAGTCCTTCCGGTCAAAAAATTCCTGCTCTTTTTCACTCAAAGGCTTATTATCATCCATTTCGGGTTTTGCTGTCATTGAATGCAGGCTTATCAGTTTGGATGCTTTCAGTATTGCCCTGTCCATATCGCCAGTACCAGCCCTCGCAGCATTCTCGTCGCTGTACTCAAAAACCGGGATCAGCATGGTATAATCATCCTCGTACGCATCTTCTATTCTTTTTACTCCATTCAGATATGCTTCATTTGCATTATAGTAAATATTATAATTGGAGGTTAAATTGTGATAAAATCGGCTGAGATTGGTGTTTTTTTCAACTGAGCATGAGGCTACCACCAGGCCTGTGGCCAGCACAATAGAAATCCTATTTGACTTAAGGAATTTTCCCAAATCAATTATTTTACTGTATTAACTGCTAAAATTAGCAAATAGTATATTAACAGCTGTGAAATTGATAAATAAAGCCTTATACAGCAGCCACCCCTGCAATTTCTGGAACTTCTTTCATCAGAGCCTGTTCAACTCCTCCTTTAAGAGTCTGCATACTGAAAGGGCAGCCATGGCACGCTCCTTTCAGTTTTACTTTTACTATGAAGTCATCTGTTATTTCAACAAGGTCTATATCACCTCCGTCAGCCTGTAGATAAGGTCTTAATTTATCCAATGTTGCTTTAACCCTGGATTGAAGGCTTTCCATTTTATCTGCTTCCATAATTTCTTAATTTACGTGTACTTTTTGGGTTGGTCCCTTTTTCCTGTTTCTCTCTTCCGTTTTTTCAACCAGTTGAACTGCCAGTTTTTCGAATGCCTTTCCTACGGCATCATCCTGCAGTGCTACCGGTAAGCCACTGTCGCCGCTATCGCAGATACTCTGGACAACAGGTATTTGCCCGAGCAGTGGTATATTCATATCTTCCGCCAGTTTCTTACATCCTTCTTTCCCGAAGATATAATATTTATTACCAGGAAGTTCAGCCGGTGTAAACCATGACATATTCTCCACAAGTCCCAGCACGGGGACATTTATCTTTTCATTACTGAACATGGATATTCCCTTTATTGCGTCGGCCAGTGCAACTTTCTGGGGGGTGGATACTATAACCGCCCCAGTTACACCAACTGACTGGACCAGTGTAAGGTGTATGTCACTGGTTCCCGGAGGAAGATCAACAATAAGGTAGTCAAGTTCACCCCAGTCACCTGATCCCAGGAGCTGCTTAAGGAAATTTGAAGCCAAGGGGCCACGCCAGACAACAGCATCGTCCTGGGAAACAAAATAACCTATAGACAGCACTTTTATACCATACTTTTCTATAGGAACAACCAGTTCTTTTTCACCCTCTTTTCTGACAAAAGGCCTTTCACCTTCAGTGTCCAGCATTTTGGGAGCGGAGGGTCCAAAAATATCGGCATCGAGTAGACCTGTAGCATATCCTTGTCGGGCAAGTGCAACAGCGACATTAATCGCTATTGTTGATTTTCCCACGCCACCCTTACCTGATGCTATTGCGATAATGTTTTTTACCCCCGGAATAAGCTCGTCGGCCATTTGTTCAAACTTCACCCTGGGCCCGGGGCCTTTGATTTCAACCGAAGCGATTTGAGTATCAGGGCCAAAAGCATCTTTGAGTGCTTTTACACATGCATGTTTCAGGGATGACGCCACGGGGTCTTTTTGCTTTTCGGTCTTAAGTATTATTATAATTCCTTCAGCAGTATGTTCTGCTTTTTCGACCATACCCAGTGTAACAATGTCCTCTCTGCCGGGATATTTGACTTTTTTCAGTACTTCAAGTAGTTGTTGATGTGAATACATTTTTCAGATAATTTTACAGCTTGTTTTTATTTAAACTAAACAAAGAAAAAGATACAAGTTTACGGAAATTTTTCCTGAGCTCAAAGGACTAATCAAGTTCAGTCGATGGATCCCAGAATTTTTCCCTGAAATTAATTATACGGTCGTTTTCAATAACCGCACCCTCATTTTCAAGTAATTGTTGCATGGTGGTTGAATTTCCGAAATGATGCTTGCCGGTAAGAAGGCCGTTCCTGTTTACCACCCGGTGTGCAGGAATATATTCTTCCCTTGTATGACAGTTATTAAGTGCCCAGCCCACCATGCGTGCCGATCCTGCTGTGGCAATATATCTTGCTATGGCACCATATGATGTAACCTTTCCATATGGGATTTTAGCTGTTATTTCATATACTCGTTCAAAGAATGAATATTCAGTCTTCATCAGCATTAATTTCGATAAGGGGTTTGTCGTTTTCAATCCTGAAGCAGATGTATTTTATTTTTTCCCCAGCATCAAGGAACATTTGCTCGTATTGAGTACGTATTAAAAGACTTTCACCTGGTTCTTTTTCAGAATACAGGTCAGGAGATTCAGAAATGATATGCAGGTTGTTCTTATTGATCAGGTTCATTGTATAGTCATACAGTTCCCGGCTATCTGTTTTAAGGTGGATCAGTCCTCCTTTTTTAAGGAATGAGCGATAACTGTTAAGAAATCGTGAGCCGGTAAGTCTTTTCTTGCTCCTTTTTTTCTTTAATTGAGGATCGGGGAAGGTTAGCCAGATCTCGTCAACTTCATCCCTGTCGAAAAATGATTCTATAAGCTCTATCCTTGTTCTTAAGAACCCCACATTTCCTATTGATTGCTTCTCTGCTGTCATAGCACCTTTCCACATCCTGGCTCCTTTTATGTCGATACCCAGGAAGTTCTTTCCAGGAAACAACCTGGCCATCCCGATGGTGTATTCACCTTTGCCACAACCAAGTTCAAGGATAAGTGGGTTATTATTGCCAAAAAACGCCTCCTTCCATCTGCCTTTCAATTCATGATCTTTCCCGAACACATCTTCAAAACGGGGCTGTATGACATGGGAATAATTTTCCATCTCGGCCCATCTCTTCAATTTGTTCTTGCCCACAGCCTAAGGTCTTTATCGTTTTCTTTTTCTGATCTGTATTCCTATGTCAGTTACACCATCAAGATTTTGATCCCTCATGCCATGCTGGATACTGAAGGTATAAATTCCTTCATCGGGGAACAGTATATTGGTTTTGAAAGGTACTGACAGGTCATTTACATCACCCAGCCCTGAGCCATACCAGTATCCTTTTTCATCAGCCAGGTAATATTCAAGGGTATCTTTAATACTTATTTCCTGCGGCGAGGTAGTTTTTATGAAAAGAAAAAGGTTACGATAAGGATAAGACTTATCGGTGCGTATTATGAGGTTGATATCATAAGCATTGATGGTATCGTTCACAGGGACCTCAAATGTGATTGTATTACTGGCATTCCAGGTATATCCGGGGATCTTTTCACTATCAGCATAAATGTTTGCCGGGTTACATGAATTGAGGCAGGCGGATGTTAAAATAATCATAACCGGAATTAGAAAGCTGATATTATTCTCTTTTTTCATTATCGTTTTTTCCTTTTCCCCTTTTCTTTTTTCTTTTCTTTTTATCCTGTATTTTTTCGAACCTTGTGAGGCTGTCGTTGCCTAAAACGTCATTATAACTGTCGGAACTAATATTATCAAACGCATTTTCAAGCAGTTTAGGCGGTTTTTCGCCGTTTCTGTTCATTTTCTGTATTTCAATAACCCTTTCAACGGGTACTGCAATCATATTTACAGGATTATCAGGTTCGAAAGAATACCAGTAAATTCCTTTATATATTTCCATTTTACAGAACCATGCTTTCCCTTCCTGTGTTTCGAGTGGATCTTTGGAGGGGAATGACTTTTGTTTATCCACGTAGCAGTCAAGTTCGTAGTTCAGGCAGCATTTTAATTTTCCACATTGGCCTGCAAGTTTCTGGGGATTAAGTGACAGGTCCTGGCACCTTGCGTATGCGGTGGTTACGGATATGAAATTAGATAGGTAGGAAGAGCAGCATAGTTCCCTTCCGCAGGATCCTATTCCTCCTATTCTACCCGCTTCCTGCCTTGCTCCAATCTGACGCATCTCAATCCTGACCCTGAACTGCTCGGCAAGCACTTTAATAAGTTGCCTGAAGTCAACCCTCTCATCTGCAATATAGTAAAATATAGCCTTTGTTTTGTCACCCTGATATTCAACATCTCCTATTTTCATATAAAGATTTAGGTCCTGTGCTATTTTTCGTGATTTAAGCATTGCCGGAATTTCCTGTTTTCTTGCTTCCTCCCATTTATCAATATCGACAGGTTTGGCTTTACGGTATATCTTTTTTATTTCATCAGGCTCCGGGACTACTTTTTGTTGTTTTAACTTCAATTTCGCAAGTCTGCCTGTCATCGATACTCTTCCAATATCATGCCCGGGTGATGCTTCGACGGCTACAATATCTCCTTCTTCCACCCTGAGCTTATTTACATTGCGGTAGAATCCTTTACGGGTGTTTTTAAAATGTATCTCAACAATATCTGTCTCAAGGCCTGTATCAGGTATATCTGAAAGCCAGTTTACGGAATTTAACTTTTGATCTTCTAACCAGTATATTGTTTTCTCAGTGATGTTATTATCATCCTCTGATATTCTGTACTCCTCGTCATCCATTATCTAGTTTTTTAATCCCCCTCAAATGCGGGGGTGGCTTTATATGGTGGACACAACTGTATTTTTGGGTCAGGCAAATTTAATTATAATTTGACTTAATATCAATTATTTATTACGGGCAAATTAAGGGTTCAGCGTATAAGCCCTGTCACCTTGAGTGCAAGGTCGAGAAAAATAATCCTGGGATTACCATTGGCTGCTATATGGGAATATGCTTTTGAAAACTCATCATTAAGGCCTGCAATATTTTTATTGTTTATAAACGAATTGAATTTTTTCGCAAATTCAGCTTCCCTTCCTTCCAGCAATACAAGGTCATTATTATTCCCTGCAATATTAAGTATGTAGTTCTCACGGAGTTGTGAAAGAGAGTAACTAAGGAATCCTTTTTGTGCTTCCCTTCCTTTTGTAGCCATCTCTTCGGACCATTCGGCCAGAGATGGGATATCCCTCTTATACGCCAGCCTCATAAGTTCGATGAAACTTGTAAGATTTACTATCCTTGATTCATTTTCTTCAATAAATTCAGTGGCTCTGAGATAGTTACCCTGTGAAAGACGGGCAATCATGCCGGCCTTTCTTTCTTCAAGGTTATACACCTTCATGATTTGATTACTGATGGCATCGTGGTCTATAGAAGGAATTCTGACAAACTGGCATCTTGACATTATTGTTGGCAATATCATATCAGGTTCTTCTGATACAAGCAGGAAGAGTGTTTTATCGGGCGGTTCCTCTATCATTTTCAGCAACTTATTGGCAGTGGCAGGGTGCATCCTCTCAGGCATCCATATTATCATGACTTTAAAGTCAGACTCATAGGTTTTAAGGCTCAGTTTCTTAATTATTTCACCAGCCTCCGATGCATATATTAAACCCTGCTGGTTTTTAACACCTATTTCTGCAAGCCACTGGTTGAGGTTGAAATAGGGTGATTTATTAACGAAAGCCCTCCATTCTGAGATAAAATTATCACTCACTGTTTCCCCTGATCCCTTGTTAATCACAGGGAAAACAAAGTGCAGGTCGGGATGTATCAGCTTTCCGTATTTGATACATGAAGGGCATGTGCCACAGGAGTCATCACCCTGCCTGTTTTCACATGATATGAACTGGGCAAAGGCAATAGCCAGGGCCAGTTTACCACATCCCTGGGGACCGGCAAAAATCTGGGCATGACTTACCCTTTCCTCTTTAACCGACCTGGTGAGTTTATTTATTATTTCATCCTGTCCTATAATATCCGAAAACTTCATTTACATGTTTTTACCAGGAACAAAAATAGAAAATAAGATTCATTTTTGATGAAAATATTGTAGGTTTGTATATCGTTGTAATAACATGGTTTTTAATATTTTAATATTTATATATCATTAATTTACAGGCCTTTATTCCTGATTCGTTTTTGGGTCTGATTTGCAAACATTAAAACACACAGGTAATGAAAAACATCAACAGTTATAATTTCAAGGGGAAGAAAGCCATTGTGAGGGTAGATTTCAATGTTCCGCTTAACAGTAATTTCATGGTAACTGACAATACGAGGATAAAAGGAGCGCTTCCTACAATAATAAAGATAATAGATGATGGAGGTTCAGCAGTTCTCATGTCACATCTTGGCAGACCGAAAGAAGGACCGGAAGAGAGATTCTCGCTGAAACATGTTGTCTCTGAACTTGAAAGGCTTACAGGGACAGATGTCAAATTTGCACCGGATTGTATAGGAGATGAGACATTGAAATTAAAAGAAAGCCTGAAACCGGGAGATATTTTGTTGCTTGAGAACCTCAGGTTTTACAAGGAAGAAACAAAAGGGGATGAAGGTTTTGCGGAAAAACTCGCTGAAGGATGCGATGTTTATGTAAATGATGCTTTTGGTACAGCTCACAGGGCACACGCATCAACAACCATTATCGCCCGTTTTTTTCCTGATGAAAAACTCTTCGGATTTCTTATTAATAAGGAACTTGAGAGTATGGACAAATTAATGCACGATCCGGAAAGACCATTCACTGCTATAATGGGAGGAGCCAAGGTATCGGATAAAATACTTATAATTGAAAACCTGCTCGGCAGGGTGGATAACCTTATTATAGGAGGGGGAATGGCTTATACATTCATTAAGTCACAGGGAGGTCAGATAGGAAATTCTCTATGCGAAGAAGACAAGCTGGATATTGCTCTTAATATAATTAAATCAGCCCGGCGGAAAAATGTCAATATTTACCTGCCGGCTGACAGCATAAATGCTGATAAGTTTGATGAAAATGCTAAGACAGATAAATCTGATTCGGAATCCGTTAAGGAAGGCTGGATGGGTCTGGATATAGGAGAAAAAGCAATAAGGGAATTCTCGGAAGTTATCAGGGGATCAAAAACCATCCTGTGGAACGGCCCTATGGGGGTCTTTGAAATGGAGAAATTTTCAAAGGGAACAAGCGAAATTGCTAAAGCTATCGCAGAAGCAACGGATAAGGGTGCTTTCAGTCTTATTGGTGGAGGCGATTCGGTTGCGGCAATAAACAAGAATAAGCTTGCAGATAAGGTAAGTTACGTTTCCACGGGAGGAGGTGCCATGCTTGAATATATGGAAGGTAAAGTACTTCCCGGTATTGCAGCTATAAGGTGAGATGAGGAATAATATATAAATATGTGGGGGAAAACGAAAATATCATTACTGCTTGGACTGGCTGTTCTGTCGGGCATAATAGTGTCATGCGACAGGGAACCGGGAAGGATGTATGCAGGGGAGTTTACCATTGATAACGTTCTTTTTGGTTATGGGCCATATTATGCCATTGGCTTTTCCTTTGAGCTGGGAACCGAACTGAAAACAAGTGATTCGCCGCCACCCGATATCACGGTCCATGCCAAAACTGATGCCCAGGGGAATGTCTCGGGCGCCTACCTCGACACACCTAATGTGGCGGAATCCTATGCCCTGGCAGGAGATTTTAACACAGCTACGGAAGCAAAGGACTTTTTTGATAACCTGCTGCAGGTCGGCACATATACATGGACGCTTTTTGCAGACAATATCAGTGAACACCAGGTTTATGTATTTAAAACAAGGGAGGATAACTATGTTAAGTTCAGGATAAAAAACCTGGTGCTGGACAATAGGGATGATAGTGCATATGCAGAAGTAACTATTGAGTGGAGGATACAACCTGATGGCTCAACTACTTTTTCTCAGTAATGGATGCACTTGTAAATGACGTATTTAATATATCATCCGAGAACGATTTCAATAATATAAGCCTGGATATTTTCAGGTACCAGGCTGTGAATAATCCTGTTTATTCCCGCTGGATCAGGGAGCTGGGGGTGGACTATCAAAGAGTTGAGGAGATAAATGAAATACCATTCCTGCCCATTTCCGTTTTCAGGAATCATAAGGTGCTTTCTGGTGGATCCGATGCTGAAAAAGTATTTATCAGCAGTGGCACAGGCGGGATGAAAAGAAGCAGCCATTATGTAATTGACCTGAGTATTTATGAAAGGAGCTTCATCACCTGCTTCAGGAATTTTTATGGCAATATTAGTGATTATGTAATACTTGCCCTGCTTCCTTCTTATCTTGAGAGGGAAGGATCTTCACTGGTTTATATGTCAAACAGACTTGTTGAGCTGAGCGGTTCTGAAATGAGTGGCTTTTTCCTTGATGATTACCAGTCACTTAAAAGACGAATAATATTACTGGATAATGAGGGGAAGAAAGTTATATTGCTCGGTGTGAGTTTTGCCCTGCTTGACCTTGCTGAGCACAGTTATATAAACTTGGAAAATCATATTGTGATGGAGACAGGGGGAATGAAGGGAAGGAGGGAAGAAATTACGAGGGAGGAGCTTCATTCAATACTTAAAGAACGTTTCAGTCTTGACAGTGTTCATTCCGAGTATGGCATGACAGAATTGCTCAGCCAGGCTTATTCAAAAGGCGGAGGATTATTTAATGCACCCGCATGGATGAAAATCCTGATACGCGATCCTCATGACCCTTTTAGTTTTTATGGCCATGGCAGGACAGGGGGTGTTAATATTATTGACCTGGCAAATATCTATTCATGTTCCTTTATAGAAACATCAGATCTTGGAATTTCACACCCTGACGGCAGTTTTGAAATTGTCGGCCGTTTTGACAACAGCGACATCAGGGGATGTAACCTCCTGATATAGCAGGGAGCAGGGAGCAGGGAGCAGGGAGCAGGGGGCAGGGAGTTGAATACTTGCTCACTGCTCCTTGCGGTTAAAATCCCAATTTTTGCCTTATTTCATCCGGTACTGCGTCTTTGTGTACCATTATAAATATCACTTTAGCCTTAACATAGCTTTCAGACATATTCAGGTAACCACCAAACCTATTGCGTTCGGTACCCCATGAATTTTTTGTGATATAGTACTTTGTACCGTTCTGGTCATTTACAATGCCTGTTACATGCATAAGGTGATCATCCGTTGTTACGAATTTCTCGTATCCTTCCTGCCTGATTTCCTGGGTAACATTCACTTCCGGGAAAGGTTTTTCAAATTTATACACTTCTTCAAGCCGTTCCTGTGGTGACATATCCTCAAACCTGGCCCTGTCAGTTTCTGAAAGATCCTCGGGTTTCGAAACATCAGGATTAATGGCAACACCATTAGTATGTGAAAAACCTTTTTCACTTACATCACCATCCCAGTCAACGGTATATCCATTTTCAAGTGCATAATCCATTATTTCAACCAGCTCATCGATAGGTACGTTGTACATTTCTTTATGCCTCCAGTTATCAGGCACTTCAACCTGCCCTTTGGTATAGAAAGGAAAATGATTAAACGAAGTGATCTCCACGTAATCACCAGGGTTTATGCCCAGGCCCTGAGCAAAGGTTTCAGGCGTGTAAGTTATTCCTTTATAGGTGAAAGTTGATGGTACCTCGCCAAGATAGGTATCCAGCAAGGCATCCACTACCTGGTAATACTGCTCACTACGGTCTTTCCTCTGGACAGGTACTTCAGCGACGGCATTGATAAAACCTTGCAATTCACTGTGGTTATGTGTTTCTGAGTCGTAATTGATACCTGTGTAAACTTCTTCAGGCACCACGCCATAATTTGAAAAAACATGTAACCAGTCATGGGATAAACCACCGGGACCGAGGTTCCCCTTACCCCTCCTGAGGTAGTTGTCTTCGAGCCTGTCCAAATAGGTATACCTGACGATAAACATCTCTGACAGATCGTATTCACCCTTACCCATACGCAGGAGTTCTGATTCTATGAATGAAGTTGTAGCAAAGCACCAGCATGTGCCTGTCCTTGATTGGTTTTTTACCGGTGTTGCATCAAGGCTTACAAAGGTTGTGAATTTATAACCTTCAGGCTCTACATCTTTTTTTGCCCTGTTCCTCTGAGCACTGGCATTGAGGAAAAGAAAGGCAATGAGCAAAACGCTAATTATTTTTGATTTCATAACAGTGATGTATTTTAAATTTGATGCAAATTAAGATTTTCTTATGATATAAGCATTAAATATGTTCCTTAACATTAACATGATGACATCATTTTTTCGATGCCGGTGGTTTTATACATACGGCATCATAAGAGTGATCAATCCACTCCATTATCTTTCGGTTGTGCCTGGTTTGCTTGGGCAATACTCACGCAGTTGCTTGATATTCATAATAATGATGTTGAAGTGTTAAATTGTTAAATTGTTGAATTGGGAAACACAAAGTTTCAACTCATTCTCAGCTCATTCTTTACGCATTTAAAGAGTAGGATAAAAAGCATCTTTAATATGCTCCAGTTCGTAATTTTTGCCGTCAAAAACGACCGATATTATATCAAACCTTGCTTCTTTCTCACAATCGTTCCTCTGAATATATGTTTGTGCCGCATAAATTATATTGCGCTGCTTTGGTACTGAAACAGCATCGCGTGGATGTAACTGGAAATCTGCCATCCTGGTTTTTACTTCGATGAAAATAATGAATTCATTATCTTCGGCTATGATATCTATTTCTTTCCTTCCCGAGACCCAGTTTTTCTCACGCACAGTGTAACCGTTCTGCCTGAGATATTTAATTGCCAGTCGCTCACCGTTTTTGCCCAATGAATGTGATTCAGACATATAACAGGTAATGAATGTAAGTTTATACTTCTATTAGCTTGTTTTTTATTGCATACAGGATAAGGCTTGCAGTATTTTTTGACTGTGTTTTACTGAGCAGGTTGGCTCTGTGTTTATCTACTGTCCTTTTACTTATAAAAAGGTTGTCAGCTATTTCCTGGTTTGACAATCCCTCACATATCTTAAGTAATATTTCTCTCTCACGCTTTGAGAGGTTGGCATGCTTTGTCTCTGTTTCCCTTGCCCTGATTTTTTGTATAACATGCTGGAGCAGTACCTGGGAGAAGTAATTACCTCCGTTATATACAGTAATAATAGCATCCTTAACCTCGTTAATATCGGAATCCTTCAGGAGAAATCCTTTGGCGCCGGCTTCAACCATACTGTGGTAGTACTCTTCCTCTCCATACATTGAAAGCGCTATTATTTTTATGCCGGGATTGATTTCAATTACCCTGCGGGTTGCTTCAATGCCATCCATTATTGGCATATTTATGTCCATAAGGATGATATGGCATTTTGAATTGTGAATTATCTTCAATACTTCCTCTCCGTTACCGGCTTCACCTGCAATATCAAAGTCGTCGAAGGCATCAAGTAAAATCCTGAGACCGTTTCTGAAAAGCTGATGATCATCCGCAATGACTATCTTTATTTTACTCATAATTCACCGGATTCTTCTCTGATGTTTATTTTTATTAATGAATGCATACCCTCACCCATTTTACTATCGAGTACAAATATACCATTTACTGATCTTACACGGGTCTGAATATTTGAAAGACCCATTCCAGTACTCTCTTCGTTATCAAGTATCGAGGTATCAAATCCTCTGCCGTCATCATTATACTGCAAAATAATAAAATTTCCGTGTATGTTGAGATCAATTGAAATGTTAGATGCTCCCGAATGTTTGAGTGAATTATTGATCAGCTCACATAATGAGCGGTAAATAACAGCTTCAATATCACTGTTAAGTCTTTTTTCGCCTACATTGCTGTTGAATGTAAAATTAATATCCCTTGCTTTACTGATCTTTTTAATAAAAGAACTCGTCGCACTTACAAGTCCGAAGTTTGAGAGCACATGCGGACTCAGGGTGTTTGAGATATCTTTAATCGCTGCAATTGCTTCATTTACCACGTGGCTTGTATTATTTATTATTTCTTTATCCACGGGATCGGTTGCCCTGGCTGACATAGCCGTTATTGACATTTTTACTGTTGATAACAGGGGGCCCAGGTCATCATGCAGATCTTTTGCGAAACGTTTTCTCTCGTTTTCTTCGGTGCTGATAATTGCATGAAGTAATTTTCTCTCTGATCTCAGCCTGTCGATCTCAGCCTTCTTAAGGGATAAGAATAATTCCCTTATCAGTATTACACCACCGAATATCATTACTGAAATAAAAGCACCCATCCATTCATCAATTATTGCCATGTCAACTGTTCCGGCGCCACGCGTCAATTCAATCAGGTGTATTATTTTCCTTGCTGCCATAAATGTAAAGGCGAGGGAGAGCAATATCCATGAAAGGCGGTATTTTGTGAGCTTCATGAATCGCAGGGCAATTGACGCTGCGACTATCTGCAGACCAATGGAAATTATGAGAGTAATAAGACGTATCATATTCAATTTGGTAGTTGGTGAACTCTTACAAAATTAAGAGAATATTTAGATATTGGCTGCGCTCACGTAACTTGTCCTGAGCTTGCCTGCCCTGAGCGTGTCGAAGGGTCGAAGGGTCGAAGTATCGAAGTGTCGAAGTGTCGAAGGGAGGGAGCAATTATTTTCTTACCTTTGGAATCGAATAATTGATAACTGATGAAATATCTCTATTCGGCAGGAATATACTTGTATAATTTCCTGATTATCATTGCATCAGTATTTAATAAAAAGGCTGCCGCGATGCTGAGGGGCAGAAGGGGAACATTTGGAAAGATAACACAGAGCTTCGATTCGGACGACCGTGTTTTCTGGTTTCACTGTGCTTCACTGGGTGAGTTTGAACAGGGGAGGCCTGTTATTGAGAAGCTTAAAGAGGAAGAGCCTGAAATAAAAATACTGATCACCTTCTATTCCCCCTCCGGTTATAAAGTGAGGCATAATTACACAAAAGCTGACTGCGTGGTTTACCTGCCGGCAGATACTTTACATAATGCATACAGGATGGTTACCCTTGTAAACCCGGAGAAGGTAATATTTGTAAAATATGAATTCTGGTATAATTATCTCAGGGTTTTACAGAGAAAGAACATACCTGTTTATCTTATTTCAGGCATTTTCAGACCCTCGCAGCCCTTTTTCAGGTATTACGGGAAATATTTTTTGAGAGTGCTAAGAGGATTCGCACGATTATTTATACAGGATAGTGCTTCGGGGGAATTGCTTGCAGCCCATAATATATATAATTACAAAGTAAGCGGCGACACACGTTTCGACAGGGTGATGGCCATCAGGAAAAGTGCGGTTGAAATTTCAGGGATAACGGAATTCAAGGCGGGTAGCAGGTTAATCGTAGCAGGCAGCACCTGGCCACCTGAAGAAGAGATAATAGCTGAATATCTTAATAAGGAAAGCCATGATGTTAAATTCATGATTGCACCACATAATGTCAGTGATGTTAATATTGACCGTATAGAACATCTTCTTAATGTACCATATAAAAGATATTCAAAATTAGAAGGGGCTGTATCACCTGAAATAAAAGTATTAATAATAGACAGTATCGGACTGTTGTCTTCTGTTTACCGTTATGCCGACATAGCTGTAATAGGAGGAGGTTTCGGCAAGGGCATTCATAATATACTTGAGGCTGCCACATGGGGAGTACCGGTGGTGTTCGGGCCAAGGTATCATAAGTTCAGGGAAGCTGTAGATCTTATTGAGCTTGGCGGAGCAAAGGTGTTCAACAGCTATGACAGTTTCGTTACCGTATTATATGAACTCATTAGTGAGAGTGAGCTTCTTTCTGAAGCAGGCAGGATTAACATTACATATATAAACGAAAACCTCGGAGCCACCGGGATGATCACCACCGAGTTATTAACATAACATGGTTAATATCCTGTTCATAAACCTTTCCTTATATGTCTATAAAATGTAACTGAAATGTAAAATGTATAGAAATACAAAGCCTTATATTAGAACCCCGTTTCAATAATAAATAGAATTAATATATGGGCTTTAAAAGACTTTGAAGATTACTTGTTATAAATATTTCTAACCTAAAATTAATATAAATGAAAAAACGAATACTACTGATGTCGCTTCTCGCGGTATTTGTTTACGCCACCAATGTTTTCGGTCAGCAAACAACCGAAATCAAAGGTAAGATCGTTGATTCAAGGGGTGAGTCAATTGTTGGTGCAAATATTTATCTCGAAGGGACAACTATCGGAACGGTAGCCGACCTGGAAGGTAATTTTACCCTGAGGACACAGGCGCAGGGGATGCACACCCTCATAATTTCTTTTGTTGGGATGCTTACGATTGAGCGCCAGGTTGAACTTACAGGTTCAGACATGGACCTTGGAACAATAGTCATGGAAAGTGATGCTGTGGGGCTGGCAGAGGTCTCAGTATTTGCCAATATAGCTATTGACCGCAAAACACCGGTACCTGTTGCCAATATCAAGCCTGCATACATTGAGGAAAGACTGGGCACGCAGGAATTTCCTGAAATACTTAAATCCACACCTGGCGTTTATGCTACCAAACAGGGAGGTGCCTTTGGTGATTCACGTATTAATATCCGTGGGTTCAATTCCCGTAACTCTGCAGTAATGATAAACGGGGTACCTGTAAATGATATGGAGAACGGATGGGTTTACTGGTCAAACTGGGCAGGCCTTTCTGAAGTGACCAGGACCATGCAGGTACAGCGCGGACTGGGTGCTGCCAGAATAGCGTTGCCATCACTTGGTGGTACAATCAATATACTTACCAAGACCACCGATGCAGAACCGGGAGGCAATATTTACTATGCGGTGGGTAATGACGACTATGCAAAGGTCGGTTTTACCATCTCATCAGGTCTGACTGACAATAACTGGGCTACCACACTGTCAATAGCAAAAACAGCAGGTGACGGTATAGTGGATGGGACACAGTTTGAGTCTTATTCATACTATCTCAACGTATCAAAACTAATAAATAACACTCACAGACTGGCTTTCTCATTATTCGGTGCCCCGCAATGGCACGGACAGAGAAGCACAAGCATGCTGATAAGCACCTATAAAGACCCTAGGATAAACAACATATATTATAACTCCGACTGGGGCTATAAGAATGGCCAGGTATATTATCTCAGGAAGAATTATTACCATAAACCAATGGCTATATTAAACCATTTCTGGGATTTGAACGAAAAGCTTAATATTAGTACAGCAGCTTACCTTTCAATTGGTACAGGTGGAGGAACAGGACCTCTCGGGGAAAACAAGTTCTATGATCCGTCGTACCTCAGGGAGAATCAACCTGATATTGACAGGGTGGTGGATGAAAATATTGCCAATGGAGCCGGGGGATCAGAAACAATAATGAGATCATCAAGAAATGATCACTTCTGGACCGGCCTGCTCACAAATGCAACATACACGCAGGATTGGCTCACCCTTACCGGAGGAGTTGACCTCAGATATTATAAAGGAATACATTTCCGCGAAGTCATCGATCTTCTGGGCGGAGAATATTATCTTGATGACAATGATGTAAATAATCCTAATAATGCAGCTTATGTCGGAGATAAAATTGATTATTACAATGATGGCCTGGTAGGATGGCAGGGTGTTTTCGGACAGGGTGAAGCTGTCTTTGGCGACCTCACAGCATTCGTTGCAGGGGCTTTTTCAAATAAATCCTACACAAGAGTGGAATATTTCCTTGAAACACATGACGGTTCAGGAGCATTCTCGGAAAAATATAACTTCCCGGGATTTAGTTTCAAAGGTGGTGCGAACTACAACCTTACTGGAGCTCATAATGTTTTTCTTAATGCAGGATACTTCCAGAATCAGCCCGATTTCAGGACCGTTTTCTATAACTATACCAATGATGCCAATGCTGACGCCCCCAATGAGAAGGTTATATCCTTTGAGCTGGGTTATGGCTTCCGCAGCAGCTTTATCTCGGCAAATGTGAATGCGTACTATACAACCTGGAAAGATAAAGCCAGGGTTATAGGATATGAAGATAATGGTATTGAAAGGTTTGCTAACCTTGAAGGTATAAATGCCCTGCATAAGGGAATTGAAATCGACTTCACCTCTAAACCTGTTAATAAACTTACCATAAGCGGAATGGCTTCCATAGGCGACTGGAGATGGATGAACGATATCATTGACGCACGATTCTACGATGAGAGCCAGAATCTGATTGCGACGCAGTCAGTTTATATTGCTGATGTACATGTTGGCGATGCTGCCCAGATTACAGGAGCATTGAATGTTTCTTATGAATTGCTGGCAGGACTCAAATTTGGAGTCGATTACAACTACTACGATAAGCTCTTTGCATATTTTGATCCTGAAGGGCGCACCTCGGAACCCGCAGGTGGTGAAAATCCTGATGCATGGGAACTTCCTTCCTACCAGCTTGTTGATGCATTTTTGAGATACAGGTTTGACCTGGGGCCATACCGCGCAACACTGGTGGGGAATATCAATAACCTCTTCGATACGGAATATATTTCTGATGCCAGGGATGGAGGCTCTCATTCATGGACAGATGCAGAAGTATACTACGGTTGGGGCCGTTCATGGATGGTTAGCCTGAAAATAGATTTTTAACCAGAAACCATATGACTAATATTTAAAATGGATAAAATGAAAAAAGCAATATATTTATTACTGGCCATTTTCCTCATCATGTCATCGTGTGATCCAATGGCCGAGATCTACGATGAAATGGAGAAAATGGATAAGGGATATTCAACAGAATTTACCTATGACCTGATATCAGATGATTATGCTGCAATAGCCGACCTTACCTCAAATGTTGATGCAGCAAACTTTATTGAGGATAATGAAGCTTTCAGCGATGAATATCCTGCTTCGGTGTACGTGCCTGCTTACCTGGAAGATCTATACCCGGCACTAGGTGAAAATTCTGTTGGTAAGATAGGCTATAACTTCTTCATGGGTTATCCCGAATACCTCGATAATTTTTACCGGCCTGAAACATATACGTTGAGTGATGATGATTATAATTCTATAGGTGGCGATAACCAGACATTCAAAGCATTTATAGGTGATGACAACCCGGAAGATTATATCCCGGGATTCCTGGAAGCAGAGTATCCTGATGCGGTTGAGGATGATGTTGTGCTGGCATTATATAAATATGCAGAGGAAATTAAAGACCCCTCAGTTATTCACGTTATGGAATCAGCTGATTTCCAGTTGATAGTTGATCATGTTGAAAATGATATAAACCCTGCATATGTTGACAGCTATGGCACAGGGGAATATTTTTACGGCGCAAATTCGTATTATTCCAATTTTGATGCACAGGTGTCAAAAAGGACGGAGTATAACGTGGAAGGTTTTGCCGGACTAACTGCCGAAGAAGCCGAAGCCCTCATGGCCCAACGTATACAAATGGCTATTGTTTATTTCCTTGAAGAGACATACCCGAATGCTGTCCCTGAAATAAATGGTCAGACTGTATATTATAATATCCGGTACAGTACATACGATGGATCAGCACATACCTACTACGTTGTTTATGAATGCACCGCTTCCGGCTCTCCGGCAACCTTTGAGCTTGTTGACGGACCCTCAGAAGCCTTTCTGGTTTATTCAAATACAATAAAAGAAGACAGGGGTGATTATTACCAGTATGATGGAAGTGAATGGGAAGCAATGGAAGGAGTATACTACCTGAGCTCAGCCGATTATGATGATATGGGAGCCCCGGGCAATTATAACAATTTCTCAAGCTCCGACAGGCCTGAGAACTACGTCCCCCGGTTGCTTGATGAAATGTATCCCTATGCGCAGGAAGGTGATAAAATGGCAGTGTCATATAAGTATTATTCCAGCGGTTCAACCACAGTCAGGGCGATGGAATTCATGTTTAAGAATGGATGGCAGGCTTATAATCCTTACACCGCAAAGCAGGACCAGTTCATCCATAATGGTACTGCCTGGGTGTTCGACCCGACTGTTATTTTTACAATGACAGGCAGTGATTACCAGATTATCGTTGATTATGTAAGAGATAATATTGGTCCCAGCTACCTTGACTCATACGGGACGGCTGAGTATTACAGCGGAGCAGGTGCGTACTATGTAAACTTCGATATCAGGAGCGGATACTTCGAAGATGAAGTATTCGATACCTGGGAAGATGCAGTTGAATGGGCAATAGGAGTGGCTCTTCTACCTGCAAAATTCCCGGATGCCGTAACCCAGGTGAGTGGAATAGACGTATTTTATATAGTCAGTTTTGAAACTTACAGTGGATCTGCCGGAAATTATTCAATGAAATTCCAGGTAACAAAAGCAGGTCCCAATCCTGAGTTTACTCTTGTTGAAGGACCGACACCAAAATAATTTCATTTATTAATAAATTACACTGAAAAGGAAGGAATTTTTTCCTTCCTTTTTTGTTCTTTTATCCCATCCGGATAGCCTCTTTATTGTGAAAAGTATAGCAGTAAATGAGGCCCTTGAAAGAGTCCCTCTGCTTTATGTAAGTACCTGTCAGGCAGGCATATACAAATCAAAGTTAATAAATAGGCCTCATTGTTGATAATTATGACTTGCTTCTCCTTACCTCCTTTCTTAATTTAGCAAAACCTGTAAGAATTACTGATCATAATTCGAACTAGCTAATTTTCAAGTAAGAATCCAAAAATTGATCTGTCAATGGGAGAACTTTTTGTCGATGAATATGAACCAGCCCCGCAAACTGAAATGAAAGATGAGGAAAACAAATTGCCTCCGAAGGATGAGAAAACAAAGCCTGTTACGGTATTGATACCCATAAAAAAATACACTAAAGGGGGAGCCGCAGAAGATATAAGCAGAAAAGGATATACACATGATGAGGTTATAAGTGCTTCAATTGAGTATTTCAAAGGTGATGATCTTGCAGCAAGAGTATGGGCTAATAAATATGCTGTAAAAGATTCATTTGGCAATCTGTATGAGAGAACTCCCGATGATATGCACCGCAGGCTTGCAAGGGAAATACACCGGATTGAAAAAAAATATCCAGAGCCGGTCAGCGAAGAAAAAATCTATTCTGTATTGAAAGATTTCAGGTATATAATACCCCAGGGAGGCCCAATGACGGGTATAGGTAATAATTACCAGATTGCATCCCTGTCGAACTGTTTTGTAATAGGCAATGAAGGAGAGTCAGATTCATATGGGGGTATACTGAAAATTGACCAGGAGCAGGTACAGTTGATGAAACGCCGCGGCGGTGTCGGCCACGATCTCTCACATATACGTCCGCAGGGAACTCCCGTACTTAACAGTGCACTCACATCAACAGGGGTGGTGCCTTTTATGGAAAGATATTCCAATTCGACCAGGGAAGTGGCTCAGGATGGAAGAAGGGGAGCACTGATGCTCTCCATTTCAATTGAACATCCTGATTCAGAGAAATTTATTGATGCAAAACTGGAAACCGGTAAAATTACGGGAGCAAATGTGTCGGTTAAACTAACCGATGAATTCATGGAGGCAGTGAAAAACGACCTCCCTTTTAAACAACAATACCCTGTTAATTCTGATAATCCGAAGTTTGTAAAAGAGGTAAATGCACGCGAACTCTGGAATAAAATAGTTCATAATGCATGGCAATCGGCCGAACCGGGAGTGCTTTTCTGGGATACCATAGAAAGAGAAAGCGTGCCCGATTGTTATGCAGACCTGGGGTATAAAACTCTTTCAACAAATCCATGCGGTGAAATCCCCCTGTGCCCGTATGACAGCTGCAGACTGCTGGCATTAAACCTCTATAGCTACGTTGAAAATCCCTTCACTGAAAAAGCAAAATTTAATTTTGATCTCTTTGTTGAACATGTGCATATGGCACAAAGAATAATGGATGATATTATTGATCTCGAGCTGGAAAAGATAGAGATGATACTGGATAAGATCAATAAAGATCCCGAGTCGGAGGAATTAAAAGCGGTTGAAAGAAAACTATGGGGAAACATACATCATAAAACAGGAGAAGGAAGGAGAACCGGAATAGGAATTACCGCAGAAGGGGATATGCTGGCTGCCCTGGGCCTTGTATATGGTAGCGACACAGCAATAGAATTCTCTTCGGAGATACATAAAACACTGGCTGTTGAGGCATACAGGTCATCAACTATGATGGCAAAACAAAGAGGAGCATTTAAGATATATGATCCTGAAAGGGAAAAGAATAACCCCTTTATTAAACGAATAAAAGAGGCCGATAAAAACCTGTATTATCACATGCAGGAATACGGGCGCAGGAATATCGCCCTTCTTACTATAGCCCCAACAGGCACAACAAGCCTGATGACACAGACAACTTCAGGTATTGAACCTGTTTTTATGCCTGTGTATAAGCGAAGAAGAAAGGTTAATCCAAATGATAAAGATGTAAAGGTAGATTTTAAAGATGAGGTTGGTGATTCATGGGAAGAATACAATGTCTTTCATCATAAATTTGTGGAATGGCTCAAAATAAATGGATACAATCCTGAAGAAGTTAGAGAAATGGATGATGAGCAGGTGAATGAGATAGTAAAACAAACACCTTACTATAAAGCAACAGCCAATGATGTCGACTGGGTGGCAAAGGTCAGGATGCAAGGACAAATACAGAAATGGGTCGATCATTCAATAAGTGTTACGATAAATATCCCGGAGGATGTCAAGGAGGAACTTGTCAGTGATCTTTATATGACAGCATGGGAATCAGGTTGTAAAGGTGCAACAGTATATCGTGAAGGATGCCGCAGCGGAGTGCTTATATCAGCAAAAAAGGACAAAGTGGAAGTGATAAAGAAAAGACCCAGGGTGCTGGATGCTGATATTATACGGTTCAATAATAACGATGAGAAATGGATAGCCTTCGTCGGCCTGAAAGATGGTGCGCCATATGAAATATTTACAGGCATGGCCGATAATGAGATTTTCCCAATCCCCGACTCTATAGTGAAAGGTAAAATAGTAAAAACCAAGGATGAGGAAGGAAAAAACAGGTATGATTTTCAGTATACAGATAAGTACGGATATAAAAATACACTGGGAGGACTGTCGCATATGTTCAAACCGGAATTCTGGAACTATGCAAAGCTCATCTCGGGAGTATTGCGTCATGGAATGCCCATACCATATGTGGTTAATCTGGTAAGATCATTAAGGCTTGACAGTGAGTCAATTAACAGCTGGAAAAACGGTGTTGAAAGAGCCCTGAAGAAATATATTCCGGATGGTACCAGGGCAAAAGGTAAGTGTGAGGAATGTGGCTCATCAAACCTTGTTTATCAGGAAGGATGCCTTATTTGCCAGGACTGTGGCTCTTCAAGGTGTGGTGATTAGTATATTTGTATGGGCAAGTGGCAACCCCCGTCATTCTGTGTCGGGGGTTGTTTTTTATGGAACCGAACAGGCTGCTCCCTGCCTTGTCAGCCGTAGCTTTAGCGAAGGCTGACTCCCTGCCCCCTGCTCCCTGCTCCCTGCTCCCTGCTATACCACCTTCATTTCCTTCCCTATCTTTTCAAACGCTCTGATCGCTTTATCAAGATGTTCCTGCACATGGGCAGCAGAAAGCTGAACTCTGATCCTGGCTTCGCCCTCGGGTACAACAGGATAAGAAAAACCAATAACATAAATACCTTCATCCAGAAGACGGGAAGCAAATTCCTGTGAAAGCCTGGCATCATAAAGCATAACAGCACATATAGCAGATTGTGTGGGTTTAATATCAAATCCCATCTCTGAAATGTGATCTACAAAATAGGATGTATTATAATGCAATTTATCCTGCAGCTCATTGGTTTCGGTCATCATATCTATCATCCTGCTGCCGGCAGCAGCAACAAGCGGGGGAATTGAATTTGAGAAGAGGTATGGCCTTGACCTTTGACGCAGTAGGGCAATGATCTCTTTCTTTCCGGTTGTGAATCCCCCGATGGCTCCCCCGAATGCCTTACCCAGTGTTCCCGTGATGATTTCTACCCGGCCTTTAACATTGAAAAGTTCAGTCACTCCCCTGCCTGTTTTGCCAACTACGCCTGCCGAGTGCGATTCATCCACCATCACTAAAGCATTATATTTCTCAGCCAGCTTAAGGATCTTATCAAGTGGGGCAACATTTCCATCCATGGAAAAAACACCATCGGTAACAACAATACTGAATCTTTGTTCCTGTGCTGCAGCCAGCCTGTTCTCAAGGTCTTCCATATCAGCATTTTCATACCTGTAACGCTTGGCTTTACAGAGTCTTACGCCATCAATGATAGATGCATGATTAAGGGAATCAGAAATAATCGCATCCTCGCTGGTAAGCAGAGGCTCGAATAGCCCGCCGTTGGCATCGAAGCAGGCAGCATAGAGTATTGTATCTTCTGTCCCAAAAAAAGCCGCTATCTTTTCTTCCAGTTCCTTGTGCAGGTCGCTGGTCCCACAAATAAAACGTACTGAAGACATCCCGTATCCATGGGTGTCAAGGGCCTTCTTGGCTGCTTCTATCAGCTCGGGGCTGTTTGATAAGCCAAGGTAATTATTGGCACAAAAATTCAAAACCCTCTGGCCATCAACCAGTTCGATCTCTGCCGCCTGGGGTGAGCCTATTACTCTTTCATCCTTGTAAAGACCTGCATCACTGATTCTTTCAAGTTCAGCCTGCAGGTGTTTCTGAAAATCACTGTACATTCCT
This sequence comes from Bacteroidales bacterium, assembly GCA_016928075.1. GTDB lineage: Bacteria > Bacteroidota > Bacteroidia > Bacteroidales > VadinHA17 > UBA9300. The sequence continues at coordinate 69,826 of JAFGLJ010000062.1, forward strand.
GATTAGTTTAATATGCGGCCACAAAAGTACTATTTAAACCACATATAAGCGTAACGTTCTGTGGGAATAATATTAAATTGATGGAATAATGGAGGATTGGAATACCTGAATAATGGGAGTTAAGCAAAGATCCCCCTTTGAACCGAAGACCGACTGGTAAGGAGGTATGAGCTCGGCGACCAGCGGGAGCCAACGGGATCAATTACGCGAGCATAGCGAGCAAATTGCACCCCGTAAAACGGTTGAGTCAATTTTAATTTATAAGTTTATGTTTTTAAAAGTTTATATATAATAAATTATGATCGAAAAAGAGATCGAGTTCAAATCGTAAAGTGATAACTGCTTAATAAATTTACCGATGAAACCATCTATCTTGATTTTAAGAACATTGCTTTTTCTTACCTGTTCAGTTATTATATTGTATTCATGCAATTTTACCGAACGGACAAAAGAATACGAAGGTTTATTACCTCCTCCGGTCGATCCTCAGACTATTCAGGATCAGGATGATATGACCTGGGATGATTATAAATCAATACCGGGAAGGAACTGGGCTGACCCATCCCTCGTGCCTGAAAGAGAATTCAGAATGGCTCTGGTGGCAATTGACTTCCCTGATCAGCCTTTTGTAATAACACAGCCTAAAGGATCTGATCTTTTTGGCAATCCTCAAATTGATCCGGTTGACCGTGAGGATGTTCCAGGATTTTATTCTGATTTCTGGCTTAAACCATCGGAAGTGAATCATGGTCAGACCATTAATGGTTACTGGATGGAACAATCAAGGGGGAAATTCGGTATTACTGCACTTGATCCATTCGGGCCTTACCGGATGCCGGAAAACATGTGGCAATATGGACTGAATGAATATGGGCAGAGAGAATACACCCCGGATGGTTCCGTTGCCAGGAGCCGTATGGAACGGGATGTGGATTCACTGTGGAAAGCCGATGTAGGAGATTTAAAATCTAACTATGATGCAATACTCAGGGTTTATGCAGGATATGATGAGACTGGTGTATGGCAGGAATTTGGAGAGATGAAGTTCATGAAAGATGAAATACCTGCTGAGTGGGGAAATCCTGATACGACAAAACCAAGGTGGGTGCCCACGAGGTATGTTGAATGGACAAGCTGGAAAGCAGGACAGATGCAGTGGGGTCTTTCATCCATACGCCAGGGAGAAAACTCAGGCACAATAACACATGAGCTCGGGCATTATGCATTCAGGACAGGAGATAATGCCAATAATCCTTATGTTGAACCATATCGAAGGGTGGGATCAGGCACATGGGATATGATGGACAGGGGATGTTTCAACGGACCAGGCGGGCCTCATATGCGCTGGGTCGTTCCACCAACCATGGGTGCTACGATGCCTGCCGGGCTGATGCTTCGCAACAGGATGAAGAATGGATTTATTGAAGAAGACCAGGTCTTTTATCTCAGCAGGGAAGGATTGGCTGAATCAGGACTGGCAGTTGCAGATATTACATGCAGGGCTGTGGAACCTCTGCCGGGAACATGGGCAGGCTTAATTGTAAGGCTCGACGGGGAAGAGCCACATGACAGGACCCCCATTGAAGATCCGGCTGTCAATCCACTGTCGCAGGGATTAAATCCTTATGATTTTTATTCGATGGAAGTTATTCAGAGAATAGGTTACGATTCATTTTGCCCGGATAATGGCGTATTGTTGGCAAAAAATAAGGACAGGGAAGGACGAAATGGGGGCCCGAACCAGTTTAATTGCTTCAACTGGGTGATTGATGCTCACCCCGAAGATATTAATATGGTCGATTTTGTCAGGCCTGATGGTACAAAAATTATGAGAACAATAGCCGATTACCGTCAGCTGAATGATGCACTTTTTCATGCAGGGCTTAATTCAGGCAGTGAATTTGAATATGTAGATGTCCACAACAGGCTTCATTTTTATGTTCTTGACCTGAGGAAGAATGAAGATGGGATTATATGCTATACGGTAGCCGTAAGATCGCTCGATGGACAAGGTCCTCACGAAAGAGGTCTGGAGATAAGCGAAGTGGGAAAGGCAGCTAAGGGGAAAGAAAAAGGGATATATAAATTAAGGATCAAGAACACGGGATCGGCAGGCATGATGAGGGAAGGCATTCATAAGCAGGATGTAAAAGAGAATACAGATGCTGATGTTTACAGGTTAAAACTTTCAGTTGACGGTGAAGGATGGGAGACCGGTCTGCTGCACGAGATTGTTTGTATAAGAAATGGCGAAGAAGCTATAATACCGGTTTATTATGGAAGACAAAATGAAAATGCCGGTAAAGCGTTAATTACGCTTAAAGCCATATCAGAGAGTGATCCGGAAGTAAGCTCTGAGTATACTATAACGGTTGAATAGTAAAGAGCAGTTTCACCAATCAAATGGAATACTGGAATATTGGAATACTGGGAGTTAAACAAGGATCCCCCTTGCTTCGATAGCTTTATGTTAGAACCGGGGATAAATACGTTTGAATGGTTTGAATGAAGGCTCAAAAACCTGCAAAATCAAACGTTCAAACAATCAGACAATCAAACCTCATCCCTTACAAGCCGTACTTTTCGATAATCTCCTGTTTGCTCAGGCCCAGTATTCCGTGCTTCTTACCTACTTTAATGAATGCATCCAGCGCTTTCTCAAGGTGATGCATTTCGTGGCCTGCTGATATCTGCGTTCGTATACGGGCCTGGCCGTTTGGCACAACAGGAAAGAAGAAACCTATGGCATATATTCCCAGGTCAAACAGGTCCCTGGAGAAATCCTGCGACAACTTGGCATTAAATAACATTACAGGCACAATCGGGCTGTCTCCCTCTTTCAATATAAAGCCTGCGTCTGACAGGCCTTTTCTCCAGAATTTTGTATTCTTCTCAAGCTTATCCCTTCTCTCGGTGCTTCCGGAGAGGATATCGAATACCTTAAGAATACCTGCTATCACCACAGGTGAGATGGTATTTGAAAAAAGATATGGCCTGGCTTTCTGACGGCACATCTCCACTATTTCCTTCCGGCCCGACACACATCCCCCGGAAGCTCCGCCAAGGGCTTTACCAAAAGTGGTGGTAATAATATCGATCTTACCCATGACACCGCAATGCTCATGCGTGCCACGTCCTGTTTTACCTATGAAACCCGAGGCATGTGAATCATCAACAAAAAGCAGGGCATCGTACTTTTCGCACAGATCAACCATCTCGTCCAGCTTTGCCAGGTCACCATCCATGGAGAACACGCCATCGGTGATTACCATTTTTATCCTTTTGTCGGCATGAAGCTGTAACTTCTGTTCAAGGTGCTGCATATTGGAATGCTTGAAAGTGTCATGTTCGGCACTGCATAATCTCATTCCATCTATTATTGAGGCATGAACCAGCCTGTCGGATATCATTATATCCTCGCTGGTCAGCAGTGCTTCAAACACACCTGCATTGGCATCCATGCATGAAGGGAAAAGTATGGTATCTTCAGTACCCAGAAATTCTGTCACCCTGTTCTCCAGTTCCCTGTGTATGTCCTGTGTACCACAGATAAACCTGACCGATGACATTCCATAACCCCTAGCATCAAGGCCTTCATGGGCTGCCTTTAAAACATCGGGGTGGCTTGACAGGCCAAGGTAGTTATTGGCACACATATTTATCACGTTCTTGAGATTTGATCCCTTTGGAAACTCAACCTCAATATCCGCCGCCTGTGAAGAATGAATAAATCTTTCTTCCTTGTATATGCCTGCAGACTTTATCTCCTTGAGCTGGCTTAAATATAGGTCTTTGACTTTATTGCTGTAACTCATAATAAAACTGTTTTATTTTTTTTCAAGATATCCGTTAACCAGATCAACGATCTTGTTCACCGAGTCGAAAGCCTCGGGAGTGGCCTCTTCGTCGGGAATGCTTATATTGAATTTCTTTTCAAGGAAAACCTTGAGTGATACCATTGAGAATGAATCAACAAAACCACTTGAGATAAGTGGTGTGTCGTAGGTTATTTCATCGTCTTCGTCTTCCTGGTATTCATTTATCACGTAATTGAGCACCAGATCTTTCATATCTTCCATATTACAAATTATTTTAGTTAGTAATTTTCACCTGTTCATTATAAATCAACTGTTTGAACGTTTGAACGTTTGAGAGTTTGAATGTTTGTTATACTTTTGCGGACTTTCAAACATTCAAACCGGCCTGCCGCAAGGCAGGCAATCAAACCTATCAAACCCTGTATAATTTACAGTTTCTATATTTTCATGTCTTTTCTAATCGTCTTCAAGGGTTGACGTATCACCAATATCCTCACCCCATTCTTTAGCATGCAATATTCTTCTCATGATCTTGCCACTCCTTGTTTTAGGAAGGCTGTCGACATACTCTATTTCCTGCGGCATGGCCAGTGGCGAGAGTTTTTTCCTGATAAAGTTCATAATTGATAATTCCAGGTCGTCACTGGCTTCATATCCCGGTTTGAGAGTAATAAAAGCTTTTACAACCTCCATGTTCAATTCATCAGGTTTGGAAACAACTGCTGATTCCGCAACCGCTTCATGTTCTATCAGTGCTGACTCTACTTCAAAAGGGCTTACCAGGTGCCCGCCCGTATTAATAACATCATCATCTCGTCCTACGAACCAGAAATACCCTTCACTATCTAATGAGGCACGGTCGCCTGCCAGGTACCAGCCGTTTGAAAATTTCTCCCTGTACTTCTCCTCGTTATTCCAGTAGGTGGTCATCATTGACGGCCAGCCAGGCTTGAATGCTATCAGTCCCACCCTGCCAGGATCCTCAATAGGTTTATGGGTGTTAGGGTCGAGTACCACTCCTTTTATACCGGGAAATGGTTTACCCATTGACCCCGGTTTTACTTTCATACCCGGATAATTGCTTATCATCATACAACCGGTCTCGGTTTGCCAGTAAGTATCCAGGAAGGGCAGGCCAAAAACTTTTTCGGACCATATAACCGCTTCGGCATTAAGCGGTTCACCCACGCTTGCAAGGTGGCGCAGGCTGGAAAGGTCATATTTTTTAACGAGCTCATCTCCTGCTTTCATCAGGGACCTTATAGCTGTAGGAGCGGAGTACCACATAGTAATCCGGTACTTTTCAATGAACTTATACCATGACTCGGCTGAGAAACCCTTATCCAGTACACACTGGGTTATACCCAGGCTCCATGGCCCTATTATGCCGTATGATGTACCTGTTACCCACCCGGGGTCTGCTGTACACCAGTAAATATCATCATCCCTGAGATCGAGGATCCATTTTGTGGTCAGGTATTGTGAAATCAGGGAATAATGTACATGCCTGACACCTTTAGGTTGGCCTGTTGTCCCTGAGGTATAATGAAGCACAGAAGGAGAATCAGCCCTGGTAGGAAATATCTCCATATGTTCAACTGGTTTTTCCCTGGCAAGGTTAAACGATATTTCCCTTTCCTGAAGTGGTTTGGCTACATTATGATCGACAATAATTATAAATTCAAGGCCGGGAAGCTTATCTATTATTTTCCTAACTTTTCCCGCATGTTTTTTCTGGGTGATAATTGCCCTGGTTCCTGCATTTTCCAGTCTCACGTATAATGATTCATCACCAAAGGCTGAAAATAGGGGTTGTACTATGGCTCCTATTTTAAGTACCCCGAGGAAAGAAAGATAGAGTTCGGGGATTTTATCCATGAAAAGACATACCCTGTCCTGTTCTTTAATACCCAGGTTACGGAGAAAAGTACCTATGGTATTACCGGCAAGCCTGATATCGTTGAAGGTGTACTTTCTCTCTTCACCGGTAAATCCTTCATGGTACAGTGCTATTTTACCGGATTTACCCTGTTCGCATATCCTGTCTGAGCAGTACCACCCGATGTTTATTATATCACCCTTCTTGTAATCAAGTTCTTTTTCAGATATTGACCAGTCGAAATTTTTTATCCTTTCATCATAGGAGCCAATATTACTCATAAACTAATCTGCTTTTGTAAATAAAGGCCCTTAAGATAATGTTATTTTTGAAAGAATAATAATGTGAAACTGTCAAATTTTATACTGTTTGTTAGCAGGATAAATAAATGGAATAATAAAATATCCGCCTTCGCAGGCGTTGTCCGCCGGAAACCTACATAATATGAAAGAGACGCAATACTTTGCGTCCCCACATTGTACTTTTATCTTCCTCCCCTCTGTCTGGCTCCTCGCTAAATTTGCCCACCGTGCAAATAATTTACGCTCGGCCCTCTTTTGTATTTTATCTCAAATCTCTTCAGTGCCTAGCCATTATATCCTTGAACTTCTTATATAATGTTCTTAGTTTTTCGACAGATCTTTTCTCATCATATATACGGATAAAATCAAGTACTCCCCTTTCATTATACATTGTTGCCAAAGCTGCATCAAAGGTAAAACCGGTCATATTGTTCCTTACATCCCTGTAAATACTTTCGAATGTTTCCCATGTCAGTTTCCTTTCTATATGAAGGTAAGCGTGATCTGGATTATCTATGTCAATTAAGATCCCTTCTTCAACTTCTTCAGTGTTAAAGTACTTGGTAACACGTATAATACCATCAAAAGGATGGAAATTATGATGGCTCATGAATTTTATGCCTTCATCCTTGAATGCTTTTATTAGCTCGGGGATTTGTTTACAGGAAATGTTTCTGAACCTGATCATCCCCATATTATAATTCAGAAATTTAATTGTACCCGGAACAGCATCAAAGAAATGCTTAAAATGAGATTTAACACTCTGTATAGCCCTTATTACTTTTTCATCATCATAGTTTGTGTCTGTTACCAGGAACATAGACTTTGGCTCATCCTTGTCAGGCACAGTAGTACCGTAATACCCGGCATAAGGATATTCTGATATAAAAATCAATACCGCCCTGCAATCTATTCGGTCATTGAGGATCAACCTTTCTTTCTTGGTGGTTGTTCCAATTGAAGAAAATGTTCTTGCTGCCATTTTTGTTTTATTAGCAAATTGATAGACTTATAACAAAGGTATTAAATATGCTACATTTAAGGAAAATAAAATATCATGTCCTGATGACTGGGGCAGTGATTTACTTACTGTGCAAACCTTAATTTTTTAAGAGATAGCACCACTGTCTGTCGTAGCTTACAGTGTGGATGCAGTGAAGGAAGTACCTTCTTCTTGACTGTTCTAGGGCCTGATAAGCCTATCCTTGAACTTATTATATATTACCCTGAGTTTTTCAACAGACCTTTTCTCATCGTAAATACGGACAAAATCAATTATTCCGAATTCATCATACATTGTTGCCAGGGCTCCATCAAAGGAGAATTCGGTAATATTGTTTCTTACATCCCTGTATATTTTCTCAAAGGTATCCCAGTTCAGGACTTTATCAATATGCAGGTAAGCCAGGAAAGGACTTTCAAGGTCAATGTAAATCCCTTCTTCTGCTTCTTCAGTTTTAAAATATTTTGTTACGCGTACTATACCTTCAAAGTGAGGGAAGCTGCGATGCGGCATAAATTCGATACCCTCCTGCCTGAAAGCTCTAAGCATAAGCGGGACATGCTCATAAGAGACACATCTGACCCTTATTATTCCAAGATTTTTGTTCAGAAAGCTGATTGTTCCGGGAACAGCATCAAATGAGTATTTGAAATGAGTTTTAACGGCCTGTATTGATCTGATAATCTTTTCATCAGTATAGTCCTGGTCGGTAACCAGGTACATTGATTGTGGTTCCTTTTTGTCGGGAACAGTTGTACCGTAATAACCTGCATATGGATGCTCTGATATAAATACCAGGGCTGATTTGTCATCTATACGATCATTAAGTATAATCCATTCTTTTTTTGTTATTGCACCTATCGAGAAAAGCATGTTTTTTTCCATGGCTGAGTAGTTAGGTATGTGAGTATATTATGATGAAGCGCCAATTATATAAACAACGATAAGAAAGAAATTGTTTTAACCTGCTTATCCGGCAGTGATCTGTCATCCCGTGGTTACCATTCGAGGATTACTTTACCGCAATTACCTTCCTCCATGGCATCAAAACCTTTCTGGAAATCATCTATCGGGAAATGATGAGTAATAACGGGACTGAGGTCTATCCCTCCGATTATCATCTGTTCCATTTTGTACCATGTTTCCCACATTTCCCGTCCGTAGATTCCTTTCATGGTTATGGCCTTGAAAATAATATCGCTCCAGGGTACTTTAAATTCGGAGGGGAGTATACCGAGCAGGGATATCGATGATCCATTATACATATTTTCTATCATTTCGTTAAATGCTTCGGGGGATCCTGACATTTCAAGTCCAACATCAAAACCCCTCATGCCCAGGGCTTTCACTGCATCGGATATTTTTTCTCCTTTCGAAGGGTTTATTACCATGGTAGCTCCCATTTTCCTTGCTATATCAAGCCTGTACTCACTCAGGTCACTGGCCACCACATAGCGTGCTCCTGCAAATCTTGCAATGGCTATTGCCATGCTTCCAATAAGGCCGGCGCCTGTTACAAGCACATCTTCCCCTATAAGAGGGAATGAAAGAGCTGTATGTGTGGCATTACCAAAGGGATCCATTATGGAAGCCCAATCATCAGGTATGCGATCATCAAGAAGTATTACATTCTCAGCGGGTAGTTTTAAGTATTCAGCAAAGGCTCCATTTATATGAACACCTATACCAACCGAGTTTTCACATACATGCTTCTTCCCCCTGCGGCAGTTACGGCAATGACCACAGGCCAGATGCCCTTCACCGGTAACCCTGTCACCCGGTTTGAGATTCTGCACACCTGCTCCTACAGATTCAATATGACCAACATATTCATGCCCGATGGTCATTGGTGTCTTTATTGTCTTCTTTGCCCACTCATTCCACATGTAAATATGAAGATCGGTACCGCATATTGCAGTTTTTTTTATTTTGACTATTACATCATTCAGTCCTGGCTCAGGCACTGGAACCTGGTCCATCCATATTCCCTTTTCCGGTTTGGCTTTAACAAGAGCTTTCATTTTTTTCATAGGGTTCAGTGTTTTTGCATGAAAATTTACAAAAATTAATGCTTTAAATTTTCATATTTTGGTCCATAATTATCTGTGATTTTTTCCGGGGTCTCAATTATACTACAAATGTAACTCAAAAAAGACGATTTTTAAAGCCAGCATTACTTGATTCAGATTCTTTATCTTTATAATGAATTTATAATGCATCACCAGGAATGAAAAGCAATATAAGAGTAAGATTTGCACCCAGCCCGACGGGTCCTTTGCATATAGGCGGGGTACGTACCGCATTGTATAACTATCTTTTTGCAAAGAAGCACAGGGGAAAATTTATTCTCAGGATAGAAGATACCGACCGTTCAAGATATATCAAAGGGGCAGAGGAGTATATAATGGAATCGCTCGGATGGTGTGGCATAAGGGTTGATGAGGGTGTTAATGAAGGTGGTGATTACGGGCCTTACAGGCAGAGCGAACGAAAGGATATTTACAGTAAATATGCCAGTATGCTTCTGGAATCAGGATGGGCATACGAGGCTTTTGACACCCCTGAGGAACTTGAGATACTAAGAAAAAGCCATGAAGAGAAAGGGAATACCTTCGTATATGATGCAAAAATTAGAGGAAAGCTGAAAAATTCCATCAGCCTCCCTGCTGATGAGGTGTCACGTCTTCACAGCGAAGGAGTACCTTATGTTATAAGGTTTAAAATGCCGGTGAATGAGGATATAGAAATGAACGACCTGGTCAGGGGTAATATTATTGTGAATTCAGGCACTCTTGACGATAAAGTACTTTATAAATCTGATGGTATGCCTACCTATCACCTTGCTAACGTGGTGGATGATCACCTTATGGAGATATCTCATATTATCAGGGGAGAGGAATGGCTGCCCTCCCTGGCGCTGCATGTTATGCTTTATAGAGCTTTCGGTTGGGAGATGCCATCCTGCGCTCATTTACCCCTTCTGCTTAAACCCACAGGTAAAGGAAAGCTCAGCAAACGTGATGGTGATAAACTTGGATTCCCTGTCTTTCCCCTTTACTGGCCTTACGGTGAAACTGCAAGTGGCTACAGGGAAGAAGGCTACTTCCCCGAGGCTTTTGTTAATATGCTGGCGCTGCTGGGTTGGAATCCCGGAACTGATAAGGAGATTTTTTCAATGAATGAGCTAATTGAAGAGTTCAGTATTGACAGGGTTGGAAAGTCGGGAGCACGATTCGATCCTGAAAAAGCCAGGTGGTTCAATCACCAGTACATGCAGATTCTTCAGGTGCAGAAAATAGCTGCTGAATATGTTAAGATAGTGGGAAACAAGGGGTATGAAATTGATATTAAGCGAGCATCCGAACTGGTCGAAATGGTCAGGGGAAGGGTGGATTTAATTTCTGAGTTATGGCACCAGACAGATTTCTTTTTCAAAGGCCCTGAAATATATGATGAAGCTGCAGTTAAGAAAAGATGGAAAGATGATTCTCCTTTTCAGATGCAGGAGCTGAGGTCAGTGCTTAAAGCTATCATTTCATTTACATCTGATGAAACAGAAAGGGAGGTTAAGAAATGGATACAGGAAAATGATTATGGGATGGGAGATGTGTTGAACGCTTTCAGGCTTATTATTGTTGGAGAGCTGCGCGGTCCACACCTGTTTGATATAATTGCATTTATTGGAAAGGAAGAAACATTGAAAAGGCTTGATAAAGGACTGGAGTGCCTGAGCTGAAAAGGGTTCCCTGCTGAGCCTCCCGGTTTTGATAAGAATGACAGATATGAAAGGACCTGAGAAATATGATTTCATAAATATCCATGACCATGGGGCTGAACCAATCGATGGGGTGTTTACCATTGATAATATAATGGTACATGAGAATAGATATCCTGCCGATATAAACGGTATTGCTTACAGTTGTGGCGCCCACCCATGGAATATCATGGAGGATAATATTGACAAAATGATCAGCAAGGTGAAGGAATATGCTTCACTCCCTAATGTAATTGCCATAGGAGAGGCAGGTTTCGACCGTATAAGAGGCTCTGATGAAATACTTCAGGAGAAAGCATTTATTGCACAGGTGGAGATATCAGAAGAAAAGGGGAAACCCCTGTTTATCCATTGCGTCAAGGCATGGGATAAATTACTGGTTTCTCATAAGAAGATGAATCCCAAAATGAAATGGATAATACATGGCTTCAGGGGTAAACCTGAGCTGGCGAAACAATTGCTCGATAAGGGTTTCTACCTTTCACCCTGGGTTGAATGGGCTATCAGACCCGAATCTACATCGACCCTTAAATCTATTCCGTTGAAAAGGCTGTTCCTGGAAACGGATGGATTTGATATAGGGATAGAACCGGTGTACAGGGTTGTGGCAGAACACCTGCAGATTGGACTGCAGACACTTAAAAAGAGTATTTACGATAACTTTTACAACGTTTTCTATAAGTCATCCCTTGTTTGACAAGGCTTCTTGCACTGTCTTTAACTACTACCAGAAAGCCCTCCCTGCGAAAGCAGGGATCTGCATAAATTTTCCCTACCTTTACTTAGGGAATAAAAAACCGCTGCAAAAAGTGTATTACGTATACATCCTTACAAACAGGTACAATACAGTATTGTACATAGGAGTAACCAACAACCTCAAAAGAAGGGTATGTGAGCACAAAACCAGATTTTCAAAAGGATTCACATGGAGATATAATGTTGACAAGCTGGTTTATTACGAAAACTTTAAGACTATTAGCAAAGCGATTCTCAGGGAAAAAAGGTTAAAAAAATGGAAAAGAGCATGGAAGGAAGAATTAATTAATAATTTTAATCCTGAATGGAGGGATCTTAATAGGGATGTTTTAAGCTGGTAGATGATGTGTTTCATGAAGGGTCATTCAGGTAGACAATAGGAGATTCCTGCTTTCGCAGGAATGACGTGCATGTAGTTAAGGAGGTTCTTGTTAATTAATAGTATTATGACCTGGCAAGATAGAACGGAATTACTTATAGGAAAAGAAAAACTTGAGAAGCTGGCATCAGCAAATGTGCTTGTCGTTGGCCTAGGAGGGGTAGGTGCCTATGCGGCGGAGATGATATGCAGGGCCGGGGTCGGTAAAATGACCATTGTTGATGGTGATAAGATAACGGAAAGTAACATCAACCGTCAGCTCCATGCCCTCAGTAGCTCAGTCGGTAAATACAAGGCTGAGGTGATGGCTGAACGCCTCCTCGATATTAACCCGGCCCTGGAGCTGGTAACGATCAATGAATTCATCAGTGATGAACGAGTGATTGAAATACTTGACAGCGGGTATGATTATGTGGTGGATGCCATCGATACATTGTCGCCAAAAATATTCCTCATATATCATTTAATACAAAAGGGCATCCCGGTTGTCAGTTCCATGGGTGCCGGGGGGAAGCTTGATCCTTCTGCAATAAGGATAACTGATATCTCAAAAACATATAACTGCAAACTTGCACGAATACTCAGGAAGAGGCTTCATAAGCTGGGAATAGGTGAAGGATTTACCGCCGTGTTCTCACCCGAGGAGGTGCCGGAAGAGAGTATTAAACCTGCTCAAGGAGAAGAAAATAAAGCTTCCAATGTTGGGACGATATCGTATATGCCGGCTTTATTTGGCTGTGCATGTGCTTCGGTGGCAATAAGAGCCCTGGTCGGAGACGAATAAGAATAATGTTAATTATACCTCCTGAAAAGTATATATGCTGGTATACCAACAGCAATGGTAGCCAGTGCTATTGAAGATTCCACGGGTCTCTGCATAAATGAGAGTATGAGGATTATTATGCCGGCTAACATGTATATTATCTGGGGCACGGGATAACCCTTTATCCTGATTTTAATTTTTTTCTCCCGCCTCAGTTTAAAAGATCCTGCAATAACAAGTATTGGGAAGACCCCCAGTGAAAATCCCAGATAGGTTATTATCTGGTCAAAGGTACCTGTGATTATAATAATTATTGATATTAAGGATTGTAAGTAAATTGCCCGGGCAGGGACATTAAACCTTGGATGAATCCTTGAAACTGATTTAAAAAAGAGGCCATCTTTTGCCATTGCGTAATATACTCTCGGCCCAATGATAATATATGCGCTCAAAGATGAAAAAAGAGCAAAGGAGATTATCAGTGAAAAGAATATTTCAGCGCCCTTGCCGAAAAGCTTACCCATGGCAAGGCCCCCTATTGATATCACACCTTTCATTTCATCAGGTGGAATGGCATATATGTATACCATATTTACCAGAACGAAGAGAACTATCACTATTCCTGTTCCTATTAAGAGTGAAGCCGGCAGGTTACGACCGGGGTTTTTAATTTCCGATCCTATGTATGTTGATGCATTCCATCCACTATAGGCATACATGATCCACATTACTGAAAGGCCAATTGTTTTGTAGCTGCCCAGACCACCCGTAAGCGGTTCCGATTTGGTGAAGTTACTTATATCTCCTCTTCCTGAACTGAGTCCCGCAATTATTATAAGGGCAATAAGAATTACTTTTATTATTGTCAGCAGATTCTGAACTTTTGAACCTGACTCAATACCCCTTGAATGGATTAATGTAAAAATCAGGACTATCAAAACAGCAATGATTTTTGATACCAGGGAAGTACTTATAACCGTATTTGCCGAAAACCATTCTGCCAGATGAGGCAATCCCCTTAACATATACTCTGCTGAGCCCAGTGCTGATGCAGATATTGCTGCAGAAAATCCCACAATGAATGAAACCCAGCCACTGAGAAAACCAAGTGAAGGATGAAAAATCCTTGAAAGAAACAAATATTCACCTCCTGCCTCGGGGATATTAGCTCCAAGCTCACCATAGGAAAGAGCTCCGCAAATTGCAATTATCCCTCCTGCGATCCAGAGTATAATCAGTAAAGCAGGGGAACCCAGATCAGCCATAAGAAGTCCCGAGGTGGTGAAAATACCAGCTCCTATGATATTGGCTATGACAATATTGGTGGCAGGGAAAAGACCAAGGCTTCTTCGTAGTCCTTTTTGTGACATAAACGGCTTACAGTTTCACTATTTTGATTGCTTATAACTTATTGACACCCCGTTCCCCGATGAGTTAACAATCGTTTTGTAATTGTCAAGACTCCTTATATAATCCAGGAATTCAGACTGCCCGGCACTGTACCTGGAGCGGCGCTCGGTTATATTATGCGCAGTGAAGCATCCTCCTACAACCAGTTTGGGATCAACAGCAATAAAATAATTCTTATACCAATACTTATCGGCATCATTGAAAACAAAGTCGAATGGACCTTTAAGATCCGGAACAAGCTCATGAGCATCAGCAAGACGGGCGTCGATATAATCTGCCAGTCCGGCTTCACGGAAATTTTCAAGAGCCTGGTTGTATCTTCTTTCACTTATTTCAATTGTAATAAGTTTTCCGCCTGTCTTACTCAGTGCCCAGGCTATCCAGATAGCTGAATGCCCTGTTGAAGTACCTATTTCGAGTGCCCTGGTATAACCGTTTTGCACTATAATATCAAAGAGCAACTGACCGTCTATGGCAGGAATATTCATGTCGCGCCATTGGTACCTGTTATCTTCAAGGAATTCTTTTACTTTCCTGTCCAGTTCAGGATTTTCGATAAGGTCCTGGGAGAAAAGGCACAGGGGAAGCAAAATAAATATGGCATTCGTCAGCAAACACCTGTTAATGGATTTTATTGCTTTCATGGCTAATTTTTGAAGACAAAAGTACAAAGTAAAAAGAAAAAAGCAGAGACGCACTATTAGTGCGTCTTAAAGATAAAAGAAAAGGTATAATTTAAAAACGCAGATGGTGCGTCTAAAATGCTTGAGGCAAAAGATTATTCTGTTCTGAATGTTGGATATTCATGGCAACCGCGGGTTTTCAATACTGCAACTGCGTCCTCTATTTTGCCTGTGACTGCATTGCCATCTGCTCCCCTGCAGAAAGGGCAGGCGTGGATATTCCCTTCAGGATCAATATAAATATAACGGTTACCGGCCCCCATGCACCCAATTCGTCTCTGGTGATAACCGGGATATGAGACAATAGGGTACCCGGGCGCTAATCCCGGTGAGGAAGCATTAACAAAAAATTCTTCAAGTATTTTAATCTGTTCACCGGAGAGCTCTGTTTCCGGGCCATTAAACCTGGCTGTTTTCCGAGGTTCAAGTACCCTGATAAAACTTACTCCCCATCTCATAGCCAGGTTAGCATATTTATCAAGGTTATCCCTGGCAACAAATGAATTGGTGGTACATAATGAAAGACAGGTTACGATACCGGCCTCATTGCAGTTTTTTACTGCTTCCCCTGCCCAATAAAAAGCTTGCGTATTACCCCTGAACCGGTTATGCTCAGCTTCATCCCAGTGGTCGAGGCTTATTTCAGCGCCGGTGAGACCGGCTTTTTTTAACAGGAGAGCTTTCTCATCTGTAAGACCAAAGCCCGATGTGTTTATCCAGACGTCAGCTCCATCTCCTGCATAGCGAATAAGTATTTGAAGATCATCCATCCTCATCAATGGCTCACCGCCACTGAATTGAATATGGAACGCACCATATTCTTTAACCTTCCTTATTATATCTCTCAGGGTATCAATCGAAAGAGTTTCCCTGTTCGATAAGTTCTCCCACTCGTAACAATGGAGGCAGCGAAGAGGGCATCTTGATGATACTGATATAAAAACAGTTGAAAAAGGTACTTCACTGCCATTGGTACCGGTTGTCCTAATTAATTCTGCCTGGAAGTATCCTCTGAATGCTCTCGAAGGCCATCCGGGGATATTGTCAGAAAAGAAATACCTTCTTCCTGATCTGATAAACCTGGAAATGGGTTGAAGGCCAAGAAGTTTTTTCCTTTTTGCTTTAATGGCAGAAAGGATTCTGAGTACTATAAATGGATTTTTGTAACTGGAGAAAACAATGAGGGCTATATTAAAATGCAGCCAGAACCTTATTACTATTGCCTTATATCCTGAAATAATTCTTATCATATTATATTCAATTACAAAATTCAACTATTTATAAGGCAAATAAAGAGAAGGTCAATTCTTATATATTTTTTTATAGGTTTCCTTTGAAAAAGAAGGAATCATCCCGGGTTTGCGGAAAGTCCTCAGGGTTTTCTTATCAGGGGGCCCGCTAAGTTCCCTCACGATTTTATAGTATCCCCTGGTATGCAGAAAAGCAGACCGGCATTCACCTTTAATTTCCGGGTTTACAAACTCAAGGACAGCTTCATCTCCCGGTTTTTCGAGTACATAATAATCACTGTCAGTGGCTGAAAGCTTTTTGCTTATGTCTGTATTATTATTGCTTATTGCACTTTTAGTATTTACGGTTAAGGGATCCATGGTTTCATCAGGGCCAAAATCCATAGCCAGGTAATCAACTTCCCAGAATCCAAAGCCTGTCCTGATCTTTATTGATATTGTGTCAGAGTCAAAGTCTTCAAGGCTTATTGGCAGGATATCATTTCTCAAGGCCATAGCGCCCGGAAGGTTAAAATAATCAACAAACTCCCACCTGTTATTCTTTTCAAGGTAAACTGACATTGGCATCTCCTGGTCAATCTGGTATTTGCCATGCCTGGCACCGGATTTCTTTTCCTGTTTTGCTATAAATTTGTCATACTTCTCTCCGAAAAGTTCATGAATTTTAGTAATCACTGCCTCCATCCAGAAGGAATTCTTAGCATTCATTATCAGTTTTGCTGACTTTGCGTTTTCCGGTTTGATAAATTTCAGGTAGATTTCCTCTATATAATTATCGTCAGTCACCTTTTCAAGACCCGTATAGTTAACAGTGTCTTTTTTATTTACCAGCTGAAGGATATCCGTATTGTCATATGCACTGGCCGATATGGGTGGAACAGGACTGCTAATGGAATGGGGCACCCCGTATTTATCAAAAAGGATCTCGGTTCCTTTTTTATGATCAACAAGTAATAACTCGGCAAGATTAACATATTGGATTTCTTTAACCTCGTTAGTAATTTTAATTTTATATGTATCATCCTTTGAGCAGCTGAATGGTACGGGGAAATAATCATCACGCTCCAGTCCCGGTTGGACGGCCCCGCTGAATACCTCACCGTAGAAAACATAATCCGTGCCGTCATAGCCGTAAATGAAGGGACAGGATGATTTTGTGAGCAGGACAATTATAAATACCACCCCGAACACAGTGGCTGCTGCACCCAGGGCTGAAAATGTCCATGAAGCTATAGTCGCACCGGTAGCCCTGTCAAATACCTCTATTTTTTGTACTGCCTCAATAGGTATGGAAACACTGGCACTATCAGCTGACTCCATATCTGTAACATATATATGCACTTCATTCAAAACTTCCCTTTCATCACTGGAGCGTTTCCCCTTATATCTGTAAGGGCCCGGATGGTCATTAATAACTTTGGTATACAACTGGTGACCCTCCAGCCCGGATATCTTACCGGTGATTGCCTGGCTCGTTGCATCAATACCGGTGAATTCCCAGGCATTGTCCCCAATGTGCAGGATAATGAACCTGTTTTCACTTTCCATTTTTTTTATTAAGTCTCCGGGCGGTTCTGCAGACCTGTTCACCCTGAAGTAGTAACAACCATTTGTCATAATTATAAATGATACCAGTATGCAAAAGGCTGTAAGCCTGGAGATTAAAGGAATGCGCATGAGCCTGTACATAGTGCCAGATTTTTAGTTGCTGAAAGAGATGGTTGCAGTTATATCTAAAAACTTAATGTAATTCCGAGTTCAGGACAGATAAACACCAGGAATGGTATTACAGAGGCATCAATGCCCAGCTTGATCTGAAGAGCATCAGCAAGGTAGATTTTCGCATCTACATTCCATATTATGCCGGCTATGAAAACCTCCTTTATGCGGTCTTCCCAGGAATCCCAGTAGTCTATACTATAATCGTACTTTCTAATCCTTCCCATAAGAAGTGAACCTCCTGTCGAAAAACGCAGGCTTCCGGTCTTTATCAGGGAATAGTTGAAAGGATAGGTATTGACACCCACTTTAACAAAGAACATGAAAGGGTCATAGCTCAGGTTTAATCCATTCCAGAAAGCCCAGTTTCCTTCATATGTCCCAGCCCACGACTCCTCGTTATAGGCATTAATACTAACCAGAAGTTCAAGGTTAAGCCCTGTTCTCCCGGACTTAGAAATATGTTCGTATGATAAATGCAGGTTATTCAGGCCTACATGGAAATCATCTACCCATCTAATAAAAGTTTCAACGAAGTCAACTCCTATATAGTTTCTTTTTA
>JAFGLJ010000063.1 GCA_016928075.1 Bacteroidales bacterium
AGAGTGAGTTTAGAATGAGTTTAGAGTGAGTTTAGAGTGAGTTTAGAATGAGTTTAGAGTGAGTTTAGAGTGAGTTTAGAATGAGTTGAGGTTAAAGATTTAAGATTCAGTATTCCATCGGTTATGTTCAATTAAGTGTGTCATTTCATTCCAGACCTAATCTCTCTGGATATAATGTTGCTAATATATTTAATACCTGACTCCATGATCTGGGTCTGGACCACCTTTTTTGGACATTTAAAGATACTAAATATAGTAGCTTATATAGTGCTCTTTCAGATGGCAAAGATCCTTTAGCCTTAGTTGCTTTTCTTATCTGACGGTTAAATCCTTCTATAGAGTTAGTTGTATACATGATTTTTCTTACCGGTTCAGGGTAATTGTAGAAGCTGGTTAATCCTTCCCAATTTCTTTTCCATGACGTTACCATAGCTTTATATTGCTTACTCCATTTCTCATCGAATTTTGCAAGCGCTTTTTCCGCTTCTTCATAGTTATTCGCCTTGTAAATAGATTTCATATCTCTGATAACCTCCCGCTCATCTTTCCAGGAAACATATTTTATTGAGTTTCTAATCTGGTGAACAATACAAAGCTGAACATCTGTTTGAGGGAATATGGATCTTATTGCTTGTTCAAATCCAGTTAAATTATCAATACTGGCAATCAAAATATCCTTAACTCCTCTTATTTGCAGATCTGAGAGTACCTGAAGCCAAAATTTTGCACTTTCTGTCTCTGCCAGGTATATACCAAGCAAATCCTTTTCTCCTTCCACATTCATCCCCAGGGCTAAATAAGCAGCCATACTTTTAATCTGACCATCTTGTTTTACTTTATAAAACAAAGCGTCAAACCAGATAAATGGATAGACATCATCCAGGGGTCTGCTTCTCCACTCTTCAATTTCAGGCCATACCTTATCTGTTATGAATGTAAGCTGAGCGGGGGACAGCTCCATCCCATACATCTCCATTATATGTCCTGAAATATCCCGGTAGCTCATGCCTAGAGAATAAAGACTTAAAATTTTATTCTCTAGGCTGGGGCCTAATGATCTTTGTCGTTTGGGTATTAACTCAGGGGCATAACTACTGTCACGATCCCGGGGTGTTTCAAGGTTGACGTCCCCAAAACTTGTCTTTACTTTCTTTTTACCGTGACCATTTCTTCTGTTAGGTCGACTTTCCTGAAGGTGGGCATCCATCTCTCCATCAAGGCTTGCTTCTATCAGGCGCTTTATTAACGGAGTAACTGCTCCATCAGCACCCTCAAGCTTCTTGCCCTTCTTTAAAGCCTCTAATGCTTCTTCAAAGAGCTTTTCCAGCTCTTCTTTTGATTTTTCTTTCTTAGTCATTATCGTCATAAGTTACTATTTTATTTTATTCTAACTTATGACACACTTTACTGAACAGTCTCATTCCATCATTCCATTATTCCATATTCCAGTACTCTGATATCCAGATATTCTTTTAAAACTTTTTTAAACCTCTTTAACCTATTCAACCTTTTCAACCTTTTTAGTATATTTGTCGCCTGAAAAAATAGTATAACAAAAAAATCTATATAAATGTCAGTACTACAAACACTACGGGAGAGGGCAGGGGTGCTGCTGGCGGTTGTTATCGGTGTATCCCTATTATTCTTCATACTGGGTGACTTTCTGGGTGGCGGAAGCGGACAGACAAGGAAAATGAAGAATTATTATGAAATAGCTGAAATTGGCGGACAATCGATATCATACCAGGAGTATGATGAAAGACTGCAGAACCTGGCTGAGATATATAAATTGTCAGGGACCTCCAATATTACCGAAGCCATGTCAGAATCGATGAGGGAGGACATCTGGAACAAAATAATAATGGAAAAAATACTCGGTGAGGAATTTAATAATATCGGACTTGGAGTAAGTTCAGATGAGGTTGAATCAATGGTCCTGGGCGATGTCCCCCATCCTATTGTGCAACAGCTATTCGCCAACAGGGAAACAGGTATCCTTGACAAGTCATTCCTGGTGAATTTCCTGAAAAGCACTGAATATGACCCGCAGGCCAAAGCATACTGGCTGTTTCTTGAGAATGAAATTGTTGATGAAAAGATTAATACGAAATTTAATAACCTTGTTGCCAAGGGTTTGTATATAACATCAAAACAGGCTGAATTTGAGAACAATGTCACATCAAATACAGTTGATTTCAGCTATGTAATGAAACTTTATTCAACCGTGCCTGATTCGGCGGTCACAATAACACAGGCTGACCTTGAGAAATATTATGATAATCACAGGGAAGATTACGGGCAGGATGCAAGCCGAAGCATGGAATATGTTGAATTTGAAGTTGTACCGAGCGAAGAAGATGTCAGGAACACTGAGCAGGGAATCACTGAACTTATTAATGAATTCAGGGGAACCGAAAATCCTGTGCAGTTTATTAATCTTTCTTCTGACACAAGGCACGAAGAGGTTTTCTGGCCAATTGAGGATATACCTGAAATGGTGAGAGATTTTGTATTGGAGGAAAACACTGAAGAAGTATACGGACCTTATCTTGAGAACGAAACCTATAAGATAGCTCGTCTTATTGCGGTTGAGAACAGGCCTGATTCAGTACAGGCCCGTCATATTCTGATTTCGCCAAATGCATATCGCGATGATGAAACAGCAAAAAGTGAGGCTGACAGCCTGCTGCAACTTATCAGATCAGGTGAGGATTTTGAAACACTGGCTATGGAATTTTCAGACGACCAGGGATCAGCACAGCTTGGTGGCGACCTGGGATGGTTTGAAGAAGGTCAGATGATAACTCCCTTCAATAATGCCTGTTTTGAAGGACAAAAGGGCGATATCGATATAGTTGAAACAGATTTTGGATATCATATCGTTGAGATACTCGATCAGGGCGGGAGATCCAGGAAATATCATGTGGGCATAATTGAACGTGCAATTGAACCCAGTTCAGTGACCTATCAATCCAAATATGCCGAGGCCAGCAGGTTTGCCGGCACCAATAATACCTATCAAAAGTTCAACCAGGCAGTGGCCGAGGAAGGATTAAATAAAAAGCTTGCCACTGATATTGCCCCCGAGCAAAAAACACTCCCGGGCCTAGAATCACCAAGAGCTCTAATTATGGCACTCTTTGAAACAGAAGATAACAGTATTGTACTGGACAGAAGCGAGCAGGCAGTATTCGAGATCGGAGATAAGTTTATTGTCGCATATTGTACTGATGTTACAGAAGATGGTTATGCCAAACTCGAGGATGTTGAATCTGATGTCAGGTTTGCCGTACTTAATGAAAAGAAGGCGGAAATGATAATGAATAATATGGAAGCTGAAACTGAAAATCTGAATACTATAGAAGATATTGCATCAGCACTTGAACTCAGGGTTAATGAAGCAACAAATATCAGTTTTAATTCTTATTCAATCCCCGCTGCAGGTGTTGAGCCTGCAGTTATAGCCGCAGCTTCGAGTGCCTCGGAAGGATTTCTCTCAGGGCCTATTAAAGGTAATAACGGTATTTTTATTATCTCGGTTAATAATGTGAACAGTGATGGGCAGTATCAGGATGCTGACCTTATCCGGAACAGGCTTGCTGCTACTTATGAAGCAAGGGCAAGCTTCGAGGTATTTGAAGCCCTTAAAGAAGAATCTGATATAGTTGATAAACGATACAAGTTTTATTAGTCACAATAACCAAAATCCCAATTTTAAGAGCCGTTCTGCATTATGTTGAACGGCTTTTTTTATGCAATGATGGAACCGAGGATCCCGAGTTTGAGATAGCAAGCGAGGGAGACGAGTTCGACGAAGGCAGGATGCCTGAGTCAATATTGGAATGTAAGATTTTTGGAACCAATAATCCTGATGTTACCTAAGGCAAGCTAGTGCTGCGATCTCAGTGAACCAAGCGAAGTCAGTGCGAATCAATAATTTCGATATTCGATATTCATTATTCGATATTCGACATTCTTCTCCCTGCCCCCTGTTTTATCAGCCGAATCTTTAGCGCAGGCTGGCTCCCTGCTCCCTGCTCCCTGCTCCCTGCAAAAAAAGCTCAAGATTTCTCTTGAGCTTTTTTATAAGGTTGGCGGCGTCCTACTCTTCC
>JAFGLJ010000064.1 GCA_016928075.1 Bacteroidales bacterium
GCCGGGGTTTACGCTTCGCCCGCCATAGCCTCCGGCGAAGGCGGGCTTCGCTCCAACTTTTTACTTTTTACTTTTGTCTTTTGTCTTTATTCAAATCTGTATCCTGCTCTTTGAAGGTCTTTTACCGTCTTAAACGGATTTTCCGGTTTCAGCACACTATTGAGGTGATTATAAATTTTCATCCTTATGTTCTTGGCTGTCATGTGATCCATCCTGTCAAATGAATGTCCTCCGGGAATATCCTGAAAGATTTCGTATTTAAAGTTCTTTTTCCCTTCAGCTTTCAATGATTTAATGAGGTGCTCCACTTCCAGCACATTAACATCCGCATCGTTTGTATTTGTGTGGATTAATAATGGTGTGCCCTGGTATTTATGTACCTGCCATGCCGGTGATCGCCTGCGGTATTCCTCCACATCCTCATAGGCAGTCTTTCCTATATGATAATCAGCTGAATAAATGTCGCGATAGCTCTGGGTTTTATATCCCATACGTGCAATAAGGTCGCTTACGGGTACCCCGGCAAAAGCCACATCGTAATTATCGGGGTATTCAAATATATTATGGAGAGTTATTAAGCC
The DNA here is from genome assembly GCA_016928075.1 of Bacteroidales bacterium. Lineage (GTDB taxonomy): Bacteria > Bacteroidota > Bacteroidia > Bacteroidales > VadinHA17 > UBA9300. The sequence goes on from JAFGLJ010000064.1 coordinate 582, forward strand.
ACCATGGCTCCATCCCAGTATACCTATCCTGTTTTTATCAACAATATCATAATTATCAATCATATATTGCCTGCTGGCATCCACATCTTCAATTTCAAGTCCACCATAATCTATTTTCCTGTAATGAGAAGCTCCATAACCTGTTGACCCCCTGTATTCTGCAGCTACTATAATATAGCCCTGGGTCAGTAATTCCCTGATTATATGGGTGTAGTAAGTGCTTAAATTGGAATGTACACCGCCATGGGGAAATACAAGCAAAGGGTATTTCTTGCCGTTTTCAGCCGTCTTTGGAATGAATATGTATGACCAGAACTTAACCGGGTTACCGGCACCCTGGGCAGTGGGGTTAGGCTCGTGAGCCAGGGGAGGGCCAGTCATATATACCTTGTCAATATAGCCTATATCACCAACTTTATTGTACCAGTAAATGTCATCAATCATTTTCTCCAGTACATCGAGCCTGTGTCCCAGAAACTCAAAATTGTTGTCCACCTGTTCTATTTTTTCGTAAATATCGGTCATACCGGGTTGTGCTAATACTCCCGGTGCATAAATACATAATGCAAAGACCGCCAGGCATAAAGCCATTAATACTTTTTTCATGATATTTTGTTATTTATTTGGTTGAATAATAAATGCTCAAAGATCAAATACCCCGGCGAAAACAAACTGAGCAGGACCTGTCAAGCATATCCCGGTAATAAGATTTTCACCGAGCTCAAAGCCTACAGAAAGCCTTCCTCCGGGGGTATTTACATTAACATTATATTTACCTGATCCTTTATTCCATTTGCTGGATATAGCTGCCGCAGTTACGCCTGTCCCGCACGACAGGGTTTCATTCTCAACTCCTCTTTCATATGTCCGAACAAATATTTCATCACGTCCATGTTCTACGAAATTCACATTTGTGCCGCCAGGGGTAAACATGTCTGACCATCTTATTGATCTACCCTTTTCAATTACATTCACATTTTTACAATCCGGAACGTTTATTACATAATGAGGCGAACCTGTATCAATGAAATGATTTCCGGCAATAATTACAGGGGGCTTGGTATCGCACAGGCTTATTGATATTAATTCATCTGAAATTTTGTACTTGTGAATTCCATCATTTGCGAGGAAGGTATATGCTCCTTTACCAAGTCCCGCTTTTCTTGCGAAAGCTACAGCGCATCTCGCCCCGTTTCCGCACATTGTGCTTTCCCTGCCATCGGAATTGAAATATTTCATTTCGAAGTCATGAAAATCATGATCATATATGATTATCAGCCCATCAGAGCCTATTCCTGTGTGCCTGTTACATAAATATTTAATCAATTCTTCATTGTGGGGACTAATTTTATCATCCCGGTTGTCAATAATTATGAAATCATTGCCGGTTCCATGGTATTTGTTAAAAATAATTTGCATTTAGTTAAATACTTGTTAAACCGTTATGAAAAATTGTCAGCTTTAGGAAAAAATATGACATTTAGGTAACAAAACATACAGTTTAATGGTTATAAATATACTAAACCTTTCCAAAGGTATAGTTTTTGATAAATGGATAATAATTTGTAATTTATTATTAGTAAAAATAAAAAGTCATGAAAGGTAAAAAAATAGCCGGAGTAGCTGCAATAGCTATTATTAGTGCTCTGGTTGCACTGTTTATATATACCAGGTTTTTAGAAAGACCTTATACAGCAAGGGATGAAGGCACGGAAGAACAATGGCCGGCATATTTTACAAATGTCTTCACTGTTCCACAGGAAGGCCTGGTGGATTTTTCTGAAGTTGCAGAAAATATTGTTCATACGGTAGTGCACGTTAAGACAAAAACCATACAGGAGAATTATTACCAGAACCCTATTATGGAATTCTTTTATGGTGAAAGCTACAGCCGGCCCAGGGAAGTTAGGGGATACGGATCCGGTGTTATCGTGAGTTCTGATGGCTTTATAATTACCAATAACCATGTTATTGAAGGCGCGGATGAGGTGGAAGTAACGTTGAATGACAACAGGACATTCCGTGCAACTATCATTGGACGTGATCCCAGCACTGATATCGCAGTGTTAAAGATTGATTCAGAGCGACTACCTTATGTGAGGTATGGTGACAGTGATCAGTTAAAGCTGGGTCAGTGGGTGATAGCTATTGGAAATCCCTTTAATCTCACTTCAACCGTTACTGCCGGTATAGTCAGTGCAAAAGGGAGAAGCCTCGGTTTACTGGATTCACAATACAGGATCGAATCATTTATTCAGACTGATGCCGCTCTGAATGTTGGAAACAGCGGTGGGGCTCTGGTTAATATAAACGGAGAGCTTGTAGGTATAACCACTGCTATTATTTCACCCAGTGGTGCCTATGCAGGTAATTCTTTTGCCATACCGGTCAATATAGTCAAGAAAGTAGTGGAAGATCTGATGGAATTTGGAGAAGTGCAGAGGGCTATTATCGGTGTAAACATAGCTGATGTAACATCGGAGGTGGCTGAAGCAGCGAACATTGATGAGCTAAAAGGTGTTTATGTAACGGATATTGTTCCGGGTGGAGCAGCAGATGAGGCGGGGATGAAGGCTGGAGATGTCATTGTGAAATTTGACGGTAAAAATACGGATACGACCGCAGAACTCCAGGAGCAGGTTAGTAAAAAGCGTCCCGGCGATAAGGTGCAGGTGGTAGTATTAAGAAACAAGAAGAGGCTTGATTATGATCTGATGCTGAGAAATATATCCGGTGGCCTGGATGTGGTAAAAGCAGGAGTAGAAAGTGGTATTATTTTCGGAGTACGGCTAGAACCTCTTACACTGGCTGAAAGAAGTGAGTACAGGATTACTAACGGAATGAGAGTTACCAGAGTGCAGGATGGCCGTTTCGAAGATCTGGGTATCCGTGAAGGTTATATAATTTTTGAAGTAAACGGGAAAAATGTAAGCAGCTACGAAGATATTAAAGAGGCAACCAATAATGGAACTGAACTGGAGTCACTTAAAGGTCTGCAATCGAATGGCACCTACTTCAGTTACCAGTTCAGGAGATAAAGGTGCCGTATTTTCGGGATTTCGTCGAGCTCGCACTGCTCGGTTCCATTATTCCAGGTTCATAGTTTGAGAGTTTTAATTTTTGTTTAGTATTAATAAAAGAAGTATCTTTGCGAAAATTTTTGAGGAGGCATAAATGAGGCAACTTAAGATTACCAAATCCATCACCAATCGGGAAAGTGCATCTTTGGACAAGTACCTTCAGGAAATTGGTAAGGAGGAGTTGATCACCGTAGAGGAAGAAGTTGAATTAGCACAGAGAATAAAGAAAGGGGACAGGGCTGCTTTGGAAAAACTGACCAAGGCAAACCTTCGTTTTGTAGTATCTGTTGCCAAGCAATATCAGAACCAGGGATTAAGCCTGCCTGACCTTATTAACGAAGGCAACCTGGGGCTGATAAAAGCAGCTGAGAAATTTGATGAAACAAGGGGTTTCAAATTTATTTCCTATGCTGTTTGGTGGATACGCCAGAGTATCCTGCAGGCTCTTGCCGAGCAATCGAGAATTGTCAGATTACCATTGAACCAGGTAGGTTCGCTTAACAAGATTAACAAGGCATTCTCCAAATTCGAGCAGGAAAACGAACGCACCCCCTCTCCTGAAGAACTGGCTGATGTACTTGAACTTCCAAAAGAGAAGGTTACCGATACCCTCAAGGTGTCGGGTCGCCATGTGTCGGTTGACGCTCCCTTCGTTGAAGGTGAAGACAATAGTCTGCTGGATGTGCTGCCTAATAATGATTCTCCTGTTGCCGATAAATCTTTGATAAACGAATCTTTAGCCCGGGAAATAGACAGGGCCCTGACTACCCTTACAGAAAGGGAGAGGGATATAATAAGATTCTTCTTCGGGATCGGATGTCAGGAAATGACGCTTGAGGAGATAGGTGAGAAATTTGGGTTGACTCGCGAAAGAGTGAGACAGATTAAAGAAAAAGCAATAAGGCGATTAAGACATACGTCAAGGAGCAAATTGCTCAGAACTTATCTCGGATAGATAACTATTATCCGTAAAAAAAAGCTGCTATATAAAGCAGCTTTTTTTTATGGATAAAGTTGAAAAGGTTGAAAAGGTTGAAAAGGTTGAAAAAGAAGAGTCGGTCAACAGGCCAGTTTATGGTCTTTTAAGATAGGGTAATTTCCAGTTGAGGGATCTTTATTAAAAGGACCAGCCTGAACCGGTAATGAAAAAAGCATATTTATACTTTTCACTTATTGCTGCCATTATCCTGTACTCTTGCGAGAAGAATAAGGATGTATCTTACGAGTATTCAGCACCTGAAAATATTGGTGACGGACTTGAAGTCAGTACATTATCTGTTGAGGAGCTTGATGAAAACAAATTTATCGAGATGATGGAGGCATTGCGTTCTGATCCGTTGCACAGGATACACAGTATATTAGTCCTGAAGAACGGCAAACTTGTTTTTGAAGAATACTTTGAAGGATATGCCTTAAGTCATGATCCCTTTGGTGCAGATGGTGCAATAATGACTTATAACCGGGATACTGATCATTATCTTGCTTCAATAAGCAAAAGCATAACATCAGCCCTTGTCGGACTGGCTATAGACCATGGATATATAGGCAGTGTCAATGATAAAATATCTGTATACCTGCCGGAATATTCCGATGTATTTACTGGTGAAAAGACAGAAATAAGTATTGAACACATGTTGACCATGAGATCAGGATTACCCTGGGATGAACATACTTATCCCATTGGCCATCCACTCAATGATCATACACCACTTTTTAATAGTGAAGATCCCATAAGATGGGTACTCGAACGTCCTATGGAATATTCACCAGGAGAAAGGTTTGTTTATAACAGCGGCACAACAAATGTCCTTGCTGCAATTGTGGAAGAAAGCTCAGGATATTCTCTTGATGAATTTCTTGATCATTATCTGTTAAATCCACTGGGGATCTTTAATGCAGATTATATATTCCAGATCTTCAGCAATGGCAGGTTTTTTGCATCCGGTGGCATGTTTATGAGTGCCAGAGAACTATGCAAAATAGGATTGGTCTATCTGGATAATGGTAGATGGAAAGGTAATCAGATAATCTCTTCTGAATGGATCCAGGAATCACAGAAGGAGAGAATAACATTTTCAGGCACCCATCCTTTTATTGATTCATATGGCTACCAGTGGTGGAGGAACACATTTGAGGTACAGCAGAAGGAGTATTTTGCATATTTTGGTCTCGGATGGGGCGAACAGGTTCTTTTTATTTTTCCTGGCCTGGATATGATAGTACAGTTCTATTGCGGTTATTTCCAAACTGAGCCTGAAGTATATCCTGCAAACCTGGTTGAAGAATATATTCTACCGGCATTAATTTCGAATTAGAACGTATTGATTTTCTTTTACCGGGAATTTATATCTTTAAGACATTATGTTAATAAAAATCCTGATAAGGGGAACAGTCTTGCAATATGATAGATCGGGCGGGTAATGTCTTAAGCATAGATGTAGGATCAGTGTCAGTATCTGCAGTTGAGCTTGATAGTAAGGGTGAAATAATAAAAACTTTCTATAAGTATCATCATGGCCAGGCCGCATCTGTGATTGCAGGATTGCCTGAAATCTTTGATTTTAAGGATATAGCTTCAGTTGTGAGCCCTTCAGGGGACTACATTCTTTCTGATAAAGTCACAAGGTATGATTCACAGGCTTCACTGATCAAATGCTTTCGCAGGTTCTACAAAGACCACAAAGCTTTATTGCTGGTTGGGGCAGGGCGCTTCCAGTTATTGCATTTTAATGATGACGGCAGCTTTGCCTGGTCGGCAACCAACACATCCTGTGCGGCTGGCACAGGCAGCTTTCTGGATCAGCAGGCACACCGCCTGGATATTAAGTCAACCTCGGAATTGTCTGGCCTGGCCGACAAGAATGCAGGATCAATGCCCGATATAGCATCACGTTGCTCTGTATTTGCCAAAACAGACCTTATACATGCACAGCAGGCTGGATATTCCCTCGAGTCAATATGTGACAGTCTTTGCAGGGGGCTGGCACGTAACCTCGTCGATACACTTTTTGACAGCGGGGACATTGATGAAGAGATAGTTTTTGTAGGCGGTGTATCTAAAAACAAGACTGTAAGAAGACATATGGAATCACTGACTGGTGCAAAACTTGTGGTGCATGAGCTGTCTCAATTTTTTCCTGCCATCGGAGCGGCACTGCTTCATATCTCAGGAAATAAGACAGGCTCAAGTAAACGAGGAACCATTACACTTAAAGATATCCTGAAGCCGAGAACTGCTGAATTGGAATATGTTTATGGTCCCCTTGAAATAAAACTGTCATCTTACCCTGATAAGATGAAGGATAATGATTTTCTTTACACCCCGTCGAAAGTAAGGCATCCTTCAAAGGTGCAGGTAGATATATACAGTAATCCCGGCAACATTGGTTCTGAAGGTTGCTTTATAGGAATGGATATCGGTTCGACCAGTACAAAAGGCATCCTTGCTGATACAAGGGGTAAAGCGATAGCAGGCTTTTATACATATACAAATGGGCAGCCCCTGAATGCAACGAGGGCAATACTTGAATCCATGCACTCACTTTCACAAAACAGTAATTTTAATTTATCTGTAAAAGGAACAGCTACCACAGGTTCGGGAAGGAAGTTTATCGGAGCGATTATTGGTTCGGATATGATAGTTGATGAAATTACAACTCATGCAAGGGCTGCTTATGAGCTTAATCCTAAGACTGATACGATAATAGAGATAGGAGGTCAGGATGCTAAATTCACCGTTTTGAAAAACGGGAGGGTCGTATTTTCAAAAATGAATTCAGTATGTGCGGCAGGTACAGGCAGTTTTATAGAAGAACAGGCTTTAAAGATGGATGTCAGACTCGGTGATTATTCGTCATTGGCAGAAAATGCAAGGGCCCCCCTGGCAAGCGACAGGTGTACTGTATTTATGGAAAGGGATATTAATTATTATATAAACCAGGGTTATGCGAAAAATGAGATACTTGCAGCAGTATTACATTCGGTGCGTGATAATTACCTGAAAAAAGTAGCAGTTGAATCTTCAATAGGCGATAATATTGCTTTTCAGGGCGCAACAGCCAGGAACAAAGCTCTTGTGGCTGCTTTTGAGACAAAACTGGGCAAAAATATTTTTGTGTCACGTTATTGCCATCTTACAGGAGCACTGGGAGCTGCTCTTATGCTCGCAGATGAGCATAATGGAGAAAGCAGATTCCGGGGTTTCGGAATTCTTGATGAAGAGATTAAAGTGCGTAATGAAGTGTGCGGGCTATGTAATAATAATTGTAGAATAACGGTTGCAAATATTCAGGGCGAAAATGTTGCTTATGGCTTTTTATGTGGAAGAGACTCTGATACCGAGAGGTTTGTTGACAAAAACATTTCAGGTTTTGACCTTATTAAGGAAAGAAGAAAGATTTTGAAGGTACCTTCAACGGTCAGTTCTGATAAAAGTTTAAAAATAGGGCTGCCATATGCATTGAACATGTTTGAGGATATGAGTTTCTGGAAGATCTTTTTCAGGGAACTGGGCTTCAGTGCCCTGAGCAGTGAAAAAGTTAAAGATCCCGTATCGTCTGGAAAGAGGCTTGCCGGTGCCGAATTCTGTGCACCCATGCATGCAATGCACGCTCATGTGAAATGGCTGGAAGATAAAGCAGACTATATTTTTATGCCTGCAGTGCTTGAGAGCAGGACGGCAGATGAGCCGGCAAAAGAATTATTTTGTTATTATACCCAGTTCAGCCCTTCTGTTACATCACTTCTGAGTGAGAAGATCAAAGAAAAAGCTATTGTCCCGCTGTTCAGGTTTGAGAAAGGACTTCCCTTTGTCCTGAAAACACTTTGCAATTCACTGGCCGGGATCGGGAAAGATAAAATTAATTACAGGCAAATAAAAGATGCATGGAATATAGCCACTGAGGAAGATAAGAAACAAAAAGCCCGGTTGCTGGATCTTTTCAAATCCAATTTTAACAGCGGTGACGAATTGGCCGTTGTCCTGCTGGGAAGGCCTTATATGATACTGACCGAGCAGCTGAATAATAATATACCTGACATTTTTGGGGGACTGGGAATAAAAACATTCTACCAGGACATGTTACCACTTAATGACTATCCTGTTGATGACGGACTGGATGATCTGCTCAAGTCCATGCCGTGGAATTTTGCATCAAGACTGCTTAAGTCTGCCAGGTATATAGCTGATATAAAAGGCCTCTACCCGGTTCTGATAACCGCTTTCAAGTGTGCCCCTGACTCCTTCGTTATTGATTACTTCCAGGATATACTTGATTCTGCCTCCAAACCCTATCTAATTCTGCAGATTGACGAGCATGACTCAAGTGTTGGATATGAGACCAGGGTTGAGGCTGCGGTGAGATCTTTCCGCAATCATCTGCAGGAAGGGAACAGGCAGGAAAATGACAGGAAGCCTTTCAAGATAAACAGGCCGGTATACCGCCTGACCAGGGATAAAATAGTACTTTTCCCAAACTGGGACCAGATAGCAGGGAGGTTTCTGTCTGCTAACCTAAGGCGCCATGGGTTTGAAACTCACTTGCTTGATCAAAGTCAGCTGGGTATCCTGAAAGCGATGTCAACAAACTCAGGGCAGTGCCTGCCTCTTAATATTATTGCCCATGATTATATCGATTATATAGAAAAGAATAACCTGGATCCTTCAAAGGTTATTCTTTGGATGACGGAAACCGTACTCTCCTGTAATATCAGGATGTACCCACAATATATAAAAGCAATACTGGAGAACCATGGCAATGGTTTTGAAAAAGCATCTGTATATTCAGGTGAGGTTGCACATACTGAAATATCAGTGGATGTTACCAGGTATGCGTATTTTGCATATATGCTTTCAGGCCTTCTTCGAAGGACAGGATGTAAGCTCAGACCTTATGAGGTTAATGAGGGAGAAACTGATGCTTTTCTTGCCGAGGCGACAGAAAAACTTGAAAATGCCTTTGAGGGCAATGAGAGGATTGACAAGGCACTGACCAGGGTTATGCCAAAATTTGAGAGCATCAGTATCAGAAAAGAAAAGAGGCCACTGGTAGCCATTTTTGGTGATTTCTTCGTAAGGGATAATGACATAATGAACCAGGACCTTATTCATACTATCGAGAAATATGGTGGCGAGGCCTTAAGCACTCCCTACAGTGAATTTTACAAGCTAATAGCCGGTAATGTCATGAGGCGGCGATCTGTCGATTCGGGCCGTTTACAGATAGCTGCATACAGGACTATACTGGAGGTTATGAAGATGCTCGAGCGCAAATATTATAAGCATTTTGAACCTGTTCTTGGTAAACCAAAAGCAACCAGTTCAAAAGAACTTGAGAAGAACCTGGTTAAATATAATATCGATAAGTACCATTCAGGTGAATCCTTTGATAACATCCTTAAGATCTACCATATAATTGAGTCATACCCAGGAATCACGCTTTTCGTACAGACTAACCCGGCATTCTGCTGCCCCTCGCTTATCACGGAGGCCATGAAGAATGAGATCCGAAAAAATACCGGGATTCCAATAGTTACAATAACCTATGACGGAACAACGGAGAATAAGAATGACATTATCGCACCCTACCTCCTTGATTGAAGATTGAAGATTAACGATTTTAGATTTTAGAAATCTTACATCTTAAATAGTTAATCTTATATCGTATATCATTTATAGATCGATGTCCAATCCCTTGCAGTAATCATATCCAACCTTAAAGATTTCGTCAGCCTTGCTGGCATCCAGTATTTCAAACCTATCGAGTTCCGGCGGTTCAATTATAAGATCACACTTATCTTTTAGTCCCTGAATTGTAGAGTCGACACTAAGGTGAAAAGTCCTGGCAGCAATCTGTATAAGGTTCTTGACCTTATCCGTTTTATTTATCGGGCTTACATTTACGGCGATTAATTTCTTACACTTTCCCTTTAATGGTTCAACAGGGACATTATCGAAAAGTCCTCCGTCGGAATATATCTTGCCATTAATTTCAACAGGGGCGAACAAAACAGGTATTGATGCAGAAGCCTGTACAATTTTTACCAGCGGACCTTCATTGAAATATTCTACATGACCATCTATTATGTTACTCACTGCTACATAAAATGGTATGGGCAGGTCTTTCAAATCATCTGCTTCTATATTTTCGGAGAGGCTTTTTCTCAACTTGTCGAGATTTAATAAGCCTGTTTTGGGAATGCGTACTTCCACAAAATCAATCAGCCTACGGTCCTTTATCAGTTCAAATACTTCCCTGGGTGATTTCCCTGATGCTATGTACGCACCTGCAATTGCACCTGCGCTTGTACCTGAAATAATATCAGGCTTAATACCTTTTTCTTCCAGTGCCTGTAATACACCGAGATGTGCGAAGCCCCTTACACCGCCACCACCAAGGGCAATGCCGTAATTACATTTTTTCTTTCTGAATATGGGTGACATGGATTTGTTGAATTGTTTAATTGTTAAATCGTTGAATTGTTTACAGGTTTTATTTTTCTCAGGAAAGCCCAGAGAAAGCCAATACTCACAACAGATAAGATAACAAAAATAATTGCTATGGATGCATCTTCGCTTATTCCTTGTATTCGGGTCATGATAACCATTGCTGCAAGTGCCAGTGAGAGCACTATTATAAATACCAGGGCGACCGGTGCAAGTATGTAACCCAGGTTGTGATTCTTACGAAGCAGCACTGCCGCAATAATCAGACCGGGCAGTGCAAATGCTATATCTATTACATGAACAGGGTTTACAAGGAGATCGTAATCAGTAACTGATTTGGGAACCTCATTCTTAATTATTGCCGGAATTACATCTCTCAGCCACAGCGTGTAGAACATAGCAGCCACAATAATGAATAGAACAGCAAGACCCTGGTTGGGTGTTTTCTCATTAAACCAGTCTTTTACATTTACCCGGCTTAATGCATGGAAGTAAAATATAAAAACATATGATGCTGACCCAAGGGTAAAGCAATATACCAGGAACATGAGGTTAAAATGTACACCCATGCTGTATATGATGAATGAGTATAAAACATAAAAAACCAGGCCACCAAATATCAGGGTGGCAATCCTGTTATTCTTTCTCATATGTATGAGGCACACTATAATTGAAGGTACTACCAGGAAAAGATCAACAATATCCTGTCCCGTACCCTGTGCTGCCATTGATGCTGTTTCCCGGGCATAGGTGATATCCACGAAAGCACCGAATATTGATGCTGTGGCCAGGAAGATTATCATTATGAAGGTAAGGATGGTAATTGTTTTAAGCTGGCTGGAAGACATAGTGATTGTTTTAAGATAAAAGATAAAAGTACAAAGTATAAAGTACAAAGTAAAAAGTTGGAGCGAAGAAAGCGTTAGCTATCTGAGCGGAAACCCCGGCTGAACGAAGTGAACGCCGGGGTAGAGGCGC
>JAFGLJ010000065.1 GCA_016928075.1 Bacteroidales bacterium
AGCCTCAGCCTCTTTTTCTTTCTCTGGCTCGGATTCCAAATCCCCGCCATCGGTTGAAGCTACCTCTTTAACCTCAGCCTCTTTTTCTTTCTCTGGCTCGGGTTTCAAATCCTCACCTTCGGCGGAGGCTGCTTCAGCTGCAGCCATTTCTGCCCGCTTTTTAGCCAGAGCTTCAGCTCTTTCTTCGTTTATCTTTTTCTCAGCTTCTATACGTTTCTTCTTATCGTCTTCCCGGCTTTTTTCGATTCCTGTGATCTTGGCTTCTATTTTTGCTTCTTTTTCCTTCATCCATATCTGGAATCTTCGTTCAGCTTCAGCTTCATCAAAAGCACCTTTCTTCACTCCTTCAAGAAGATGTTTCTTCAGTAATACTCCTTTATAAGATAAGATAGCCCTGCATGTATCTGTAGGTTGTGCGCCTTTTTGCAGCCAGTCCAGTGTTCTATCGAAATCAATTTCTATAGTAGCCGGATCTGTTATGGGATTATAAACCCCGAGTTTTTCAATAAATCGGCCATCCCGTGGCGCTCTGCTATCTGCTACCACAATGTGGTAGAAGGCCTTTCTTTTGCGGCCTTTCCTGGCTAATCTGATTTTTACTGCCATTTAATACGCGTTAATATTCTTACTTATAAAATTTTGTGGCTGCAAAGATATGATTAATTAAGTAATCGGCAAACAATATATTTAGTAAAATTTCCTGAACTAAAATGGAATACTGGAATATTGGAATATTGGAATACTGGGATTTAGATTATCACCGTCAACCATCATTCCATTATTCCAATATTCCATCATTCCATAAAGAAAGAGGCTCCCTTTCAGAGAGCCTCAATTCTATTATATCAGATTTAATTATCTGGCTTGCGGTCTTTATTTGGTTACATACCAGGTATTCTGTACCAGTAAATCATTGGCTTCCATTTCCCTGAAAGGAATTGGAAGGATCAGGTTGCCTGCGTCATAAGGAAGACCCTCATCAATATCCAGCTGCCATCTCTTGAGATCATGCAGCCTGTGACCTTCCCAGCATAGCTCCCAGTATCTTTCCTGGCGTATCTGATCCTGTGTTAACGGACCGGTAAGGGTAGGTGCCAGAGCCCTGTCCCTGATTTCATTAATATCCTGGAGAGGACTATTTGGGCCAATCTGCGGACCTGTAGACTCAAAATTAGCTTCTGCTCTTATAAGGTACATCTCGGCAAGCCTTAGAAGCGGAATATTAGCATAGTAATCGCCCCATTTTGACGTATTGATACCACCATTATTCAGGATAGTCCCAACACCATAATAATACATCTTTGTTATATTGGCGATTGTATAGCTGTCATCCATCTCGGCTTCACCCTGGTACATTCCCCTCAGGTCGGCCGGGTCAAAGGTAGCCAGGAATCCAGGCTGAATATCATAATCACCCCTGCCCATACCGTTAAGTGAAGCATACATCACTGTAAGCCATTCGGTAGTGCTTGCCACATTATTCTGAAGGGCAAAAATGTCTTCGCTGGTGGCTGATGTATTATTGAATGCTTTCAGAGGAGTCTGAACCAGTGAGTAGTAACCTGATTCTATAACCCTGTTAGCCTCAGTTGCTGCATTTGTAAAATTGCTCATCTGCAGGTAAACCCTGGCAAGGGCAGCGCTGGCAGCATAAGTAGTGGCATACACATCATTTGTTTCGGGTAATTTATTCTTTGCATCTGTTAGGTCACCCAGGGCCTGAGTATAACATTCTTCCACCGTATTCCTGACGACATTAACGGCATCGCTGATGTCCTTGGTGGGAGAGGTAACAATCGGAACACCCAGCTGGTCGTTTGTCTGGCCCGGCTCATATGGCAGTCCAAAGAGCCTTGTCATCTCGAAAAGAACCCAGCCCCTGAGGAATTTAGCTTCACCTTCTACCCTCTCTGCATCATCGGGATCAAGTATTGCCAGTGTTTCAGGATCAAGAAGGATATTACAAATGTTAATCAGGTCATAAGCAGCTATCCATGTATCTTCAATGTAAGAATTGGTAACAGCTATTTCCTTGTTTATTATTTCACGGGGCTGTTCATATGTCCCGAGAAATCTCATATCGTCGGTAGCTGCAAGTAATTCGCTGTACTCATTAAATGTGCTGCCGAAAATATCTGCATCACGTGCCTGCATGTATGCTCCCACAAGCGTTGCCTGGACATTCTCAGGTGTGGTAAGAGCAGTACTTGCATCAATTGATTGCTTGGGTTTCAGATCAAGCTTTTCATCGCATGATGAAACGAAGATAATCACCGGTATTATAAGCAACCATAATACTCTGTTTAATATTTTATTTTTCATGATATTCATAGTTAACTATTTTTAGAAAGTAAGGTTTATACCGATAGTATATGTTCTTGACTGCGGTACAGTATAGAAATCATAACCCTGGATAATATTCTGGGTTTGAGTTGACCTGTTGGTTCCAACCCAGTTTACTTCAGGATCCCAGCCTTCATATTTGGTGAAAGTATAAAGGTTAGTTACACCGATAAATATTCTTGCACTATTCATCTTTATGCGGCTGAGAATATTTGCGGGCAGGTTGTAACCAAGGTTAATATTTCTAATCCTCAGGTATGAACCATCAGTCAGGTAACGGTCTGAGTCACGTGAACCGTTATTATACCCGAGGCGTGCCTGTGGTACATCCGTTATATCACCGGGCTGCTGCCACCTGTCCATCTGGTCAACCGTCTGGTTATCAAACCAGGCTGCATTAGCAGACTGGTATATTCCACCACCATTATAGATCTTATTTCCATATACGAAGCTAAGAAGAATATCAAGATCAAAGCCTTTATATTCAAAACGGTTAGAAAGTCCTCCTGTAAAGTCCGGGTTTGGAGAACCCACAACCATCGGGTTGGCAAGGTTGTAATTATTGGTTGTTTCATCACTTCCCTCTTCAACATAATAGAGGGCATCCCCGTTGTCAGGATCAACACCTGCATATTTACGCAGCTTCCACACACCTATAGGTTGTCCTTCCATTACATAGTTAAGGCCGTTGGGTGTTATCTCAGGGCCGTCAACATCCAGTACCGTATTCTTATTGAAAGCTATATTGAAATCTGTTGTCCATTTGAATGATCCTACAAGGTTATTGGAATGGAATGCAAATTCAACACCCTTGTTCTCAAGTTCCCCGACATTACTCCATACTCCGGTAAAACCTGATGTTGAAGGCAGGGTACGGTACAGGAGAAGATCTGTTGTCTGCTTATTATAATAATCGACTTCACCGGTTATCCTGTTATTAAAGAAACCAAAATCGATACCGATATTAAGCTGCGCTGTAGTTTCCCAGCCCAGTTCCTTACTTGCCAGCTGTGTTGGCTGCAGTCCATTACGACCCGCATAATTAACACCTTCATATAATGCAAGGTGAGCATAATCAGGAATACCGGAGTTTCCGGTAAATCCATAACTGGCCCTGAGCTTGAAGTAGCTGAGAACATTTTCGATAGCATTCATGAAATTCTCTTCCGAAACAATCCATCCGAGTGATCCTGCGGGGAAGAAACCGTACCTGTTCTCAACACCAAACCTTGATGATCCGTCTACACGGCCACTCAAGGTAATAAGGTACCTGTTATTTAATTGGTAGTTTGCCCTTCCGAAGTATGAAAGGTATGTTGTCCCTTCTTCCCAGCTGCTGAAAGTAGTAGCTTCAGCTGCACTTGCTATGTTCTGAAAGTCGTCGGTCGGGAATCCTTTACCTTCAATATTTGACCCTGTTGTCATGGATTCCTGGTATGACATACCTCCTACGATGTTAAGATCATGAACATTGCGAACCATTACATAGGTCAGATAGTTATCCCAGTTATAATTCACCACTCTTACTGACCTGTTCTGTGCTTCACCTGCAGGTCCGGCACCTATTGTCTCACGCCCCCAGAAGTTCTTTTCCCTGAGGTCAATAATATCAGTACCGAAATCTGATCTGAAGGTAAGTCCTCTTACGATCTCATAAGTACCATATACATTACCAAGTGTTCTGAATGATATCTGGCTATTATAAGAATCACGCAATGAAATCAGTCCATTATAATAAATGGTATTCTTGTTAAGTTCACCCGTTTCAGGATCATAAACAGGAGTAACCGGTGCCTGTGCAACAAGCTGGAGAGGAGTAGCAAATGCATTATCATTTTCCACCCTGTCCATTTCAGTTCTCATGAGACTTAAATTCATACCGTAGGAAAATTTATCTCCTGCCTTCTGATCAAGGCTCAGCCTGCCATTGAATTTGTTCATGGCATTATTCCTGAGTATACCGACTGTATTATCATAACTCATGCCTGCATAAAAGCTGCCGGTTTCAGAACCACCGCTCGCGCTGAGGTTGACCCTGTTGACAGAACCTTTCTGGAAAGCTTCACTTTGCCAGTCGGTGTCCCAGCCCTGATCCCACTGATCGCCAACATACAATTCCCAGATATCTTCCTTGGGCAGCCAGTCCCAAACAAGTCCATTTACCGATACATTATCCATTGCTTCATTGAACAACTCGAGGTACTGATCGGCATTCAGCCATTCACGAAGGTGACTTGGTTCGCTTATACCGGTGGTATAGGTAACATTGAACCTTGTTGCCCCGGCCTGTCCGCTTTTTGTTGTAACAACCACAACACCGTTGGATGCCCTTGATCCGTAAATTGCAGCAGCAGATGCGTCCTTTAGTATCTGTATAGACTCAACATCGGCCATGTTTATATCAGCCAGGGGGCTTGTTGGCTGGTTACCGGTGTTACTGAGGTTAACCGATGTTACAGGTACACCGTCAATAACATATAATGGCTGGTTATTGGCAGAAATGGATGATGAACCCCTGATCCTCATCTTCACAACCTCACCCAGTTTACCACTGGCCTGCTCTATAAAAACGCCGGCTGTCTTACCCTGAATAGCGGATTCAAAGCTAACGGTGGGCACTTCAGCCAGACCTTCTGTCTCAACTTTGGTAATAGACCCGCTAAGTTCTCGCTTGATGGCTGAACCATAACCGGTGACAATTATTTCATCAAGGCCGATATTGTCAATTTCCATAACAACATCATAGACATTTTCTGAACCAACTGTTATCTCCTGGGTCTTCATACCAACAAAACGGTATATCAGAACATCCCCAACGTTAACAGTAATTGAATAATTACCGTCAAGATCAGATGTCACACCCGTTGTTGTTCCCTTGATATTCACTGTTGCACCTATAATGGTACTACCATCTTCAGCAGCAGTGACAGTTCCTGTTACTGTCTTCTCCTGTGCAAAAGCAATAAGCCCCACACTACAGAAGAAAAACAGAAATAATACTAATTTTCTCATATTGGAATATTTAGTTTAGGTAAGTAAATAATAAATTAATGTTAGTTATAAACATTAATTAATAAAAGACGCCAAAGTTAAAAAAAAATTGCATATCTGATAAAGAATTGAAATAATATGGAACAAAAAGATCCATTGAAAATTTCAGTCAATAATCAGCTCCTTATTATAAGGACCGTTAATTAATGAAAATCCCTGCATGAAGTAATGTTAAGTATTACAGGATAAGCACCTTTTGCCTTGTAGCAGAACCATCGGAATACCTGATCTCAACAATATACAATCCCTGTGAGAATCCATCTGTATCAATCCTGATGTGCCCCGTTGGATTTCTTATTTCACGTACCATCAAACCTGACTGAGAATAAATGCGCAGGTGCTCTGCTGGTTGTGGGTAAGAAATATCAATATTGATTATCCCTTTAGCCGGGTTCGGATATATGTTTATTTTGTCAGGCCTGTAATCATACATTATCAATGTTGCTGAGCCTGTGTAAAGGGTGACCTCTAAAACGACATCAGCCTCAATAGTATTATCATATTTATCGGTTACAATAAATCTTACAGTATCTTTTCCGATGTCATCCTCGGTAAATACTCTACCTGTTTTAACACTGTCATTTTCGAGATAATACTCATTGATCCATTCATTATCTTGATATACCGAGTCACTTATCATTATTATTTCATAATCATTGTCATAAGCTTCATCAACCACTTCCGGTAAACCAATTGCAGTACCGGCAGGAGCACCGACCGGCACCAGTGTATCATTCAGAATAACATCGGTCGGATAATAGTAAGGCTGAATCTTGAAAACAGCCAGGTGATTCTCTGAATAGTCATGATTACCCGGTGTAAGATCATCAATAAGGTAATAACCATTTAGATTGCCTCCCCATCCCCAGTTTAAATGAAAATAATTAATTCCTTTTGATCCTGTTCCGTTGACACCATCAATATTAAAGGCATGACCTGATTCCCCGTCATCCGCATTACCGCTGTAAATAATGGGGCGGCCCAATATTAAATCATTAATAATATTCTCTACCCATACATCTTCATCAGTATATGCCCTGGACGTGGCTATAGCCCTTTTTGTCATCTTGAAGTATCTCCCCATGGCTGACCGTGCATCTGAAGTCCTGGCAGAAGATCCATCCGGACCAAAATTCATATTAACTGCCACAGCGCAATGGAAAAGCAGGAGTGAGTTATAATCATCAGGTTCATCCAGTGACATTGAATCCCATATATAATGAGTCTCATTGAATTTTGCTTCAATAATCCCATAATCCTCCCGGTAAATCTTATTGGTACTTGTTCCTGTATCAGGAACCTGATATACACTAAGTGCCTGTGCCATAGCAACAGCCACGCAGCCTACATATGTATGGCCACCTGGCCCGAGGCTGTCTTCAGGGCAAAACCTGTTCCACCCAGCACCCTGGTTCCATTTAGTCTTTATAAGCGGTTCAACCACTACCCTGTTTTCTTCCATACCTTTATCATCTGCAGCATCTATTTTCCATCCCTGGTGAACAGTCATGCTTTTCTCTTCACGTATCTTTTTTATCTGCTGTGAATATGAAAATATCCAGTCGTAAGAGGTAATATTCTCCTTTTTATCAGGCATTGCAAAAAATCCCTCGTAATCGAAACCCAGTACAGGTATCGTCCTTTTGTCGCCTGAGATAAGTATCCAGCCTCCTTCTTTAATATTTATAACAAAAATGTCTGGTTCATTGGCATAAAAGAGTGTATCCATGCTTATTATTTCTCTTGCACCTCCAGGGAAATAATTATTAATATGAGCCCGGGCCACTCTGTAAATAATGTCCTCTTCGGGTAGCTGTGCAACAGCATTAACAAACATGCACAGGGCGTATATCAGTATTAAAATTTTGGCTTTCAATCGGGTATAATAAAGTATAATATTATTAAGTTAAGGCAATTAATATTTATACAAAACAACCTTGCTAACATAATTAAAATTTGTTAATTAATCATTATTGATTAGCTCGCCCGGAAAGAGATTTTTGGTTATTTTTGTAAATCCGATCCCATCCGGGTAATTATTAATTTTAAAATCTTAACGGCCTCATCATGAGTAACTTTGTGCATTTACACCTTCATACTCAATATTCAATACTCGATGGTGCAACAAAAATCAGTGAGCTCATGGAAGTTGCTTCTGACCTGGATATGCCTGCGGTAGCTATAACTGATCATGGCAATATGTTTGGTGTAATGGAGTTTCATAGTTTGGCCAGGGCTAAAGGTATAAAACCCATCATAGGTGTTGAGGCGTATGTGGCAAGGAGATCAATGTCAGAAATTACCAATAAAGACGACCGTTCAGGTGACCACCTTATCCTGCTGGCAAAAAATTATGCCGGGTACAGGAACCTTGTGAAACTGGTGTCACTGTCATGGACCGAAGGCTTTTATTATAAACCGAGGATGGACAAGGAACTGCTAAAGGAACATAATGAGGGACTTATTGCCACATCTGCATGTATTGCCGGAGAGATACCAACGGCAATACTTAATAATGACATGGATACTGCCTTAGAGGTTATCAAGGAGTACAGGGATATTTTTGGTGATAACTTTTATCTTGAAATACAGAGGCATAAAACAGATGACCCGGTTTATGATAATGATACCCTTGCAAGGCAGAATATTGTCATTGAGGCATATAAAAAATTATCGAAGAAAACAGGAATAAAAATTATTGCCACCAATGATGTCCATTTTCTGAAGGCAGAAGATGCAGAGGCTCATGACAGGCTTATATGCCTGAATACCGGGAAAGAACTTGATGATCCTGACAGGCTGAGGTATACCAAGCAGGAATATTTCAAAACAGAGGAAGAGATGAAGGAGCTTTTCCCTGATTGTCCCGAAGCCGTAAGCAATACCCTTGAAATAGCAAATAAGGTTGAGAATTATGAGCTCGATCATGAACCTATTATGCCGGAGTTTCCCATACCTGATGAATTTGAAAGCAAGGATGACTATCTCAGGCATCTCACTTACAAGGGAGCCAGGGAAAGATGGGGAGAAATTAATAAAGAACTGGAGGAAAGACTGGATTTCGAGCTTGACACAATAAAAAAGATGGGGTACCCCGGTTATTTTCTTATTGTACAGGATTTCCTCAGGGCAGCAAGGGAAATGGGTGTTTCAGTAGGCCCGGGAAGGGGATCGGCAGCAGGCTCAGCAGTAGCTTATGCACTGAGAATAACAGATATTGATCCTATTAAGTATAAACTGCTGTTTGAGCGCTTCCTTAACCCCGACCGTATATCTATGCCGGATATAGATATTGATTTTGACGAGGATGGAAGAGACCAGGTTCTTAAATATGTTGTTGATAAATACGGGCACGACAGGGTGGCTCATATTATCACTTTTGGTACCATGGCAGCCAAGATGGCCATACGTGATGTTGCAAGGGTTCAGAAGCTACAGCTTTCAGATGCCGACAGGCTTGCCAGGCTAATTCCCGAAAGACCAGGCATCACTTTCCATGTAGCTTATGAAGAGGTGCCTGAGTTGGCAAAAGAAAAAAATTCAGGTGATGAACTTATTGCACGCACATTGCAATATGCCGAAGCTCTTGAAGGATCGGTACGGCAGACAGGTATTCATGCATGCGGTATAATAATCGGCCGTGATCCCCTGAATGAATATATACCTCTCAGTATTGCGAAGGATACTGATCTTTATGTTACCCAGTTTGATGGTAATTATGTTGAATCGGTAGGCCTTCTTAAGATGGATTTCCTGGGTCTTAAAACACTTTCAATAATCAGGGATGCCATCGCAAATATCAAAACATCTAAAGGAATAGACCTGGATATTTCAAGTGTCCCTCTTGACGATACCAAGACATTTGAACTGTATGCCAATGGTGAAACCACTGCCCTGTTCCAGTTTGAATCTGAAGGAATGAAGAAGCACCTCCGGGAGCTTAAGCCAAACCGCTTTGAAGACCTCATTGCAATGAATGCCCTCTATCGGCCCGGCCCCATGGAATACATACCCAAATACATCAAACGAAAGCATGGCCTGGAAAAGATTGAGTACCTCCTGCCAGAGATGGAAGAACACCTTAAGGATACATATGGCATTACCGTATACCAGGAACAGGTAATGTTACTGTCGCAGGAGCTAGCAGGTTTTTCAAAGGGAGAGGCCGACTCGCTGAGAAAAGCCATGGGGAAAAAGAAGAAAGAACTTATGGATCCCCTGAAAATTAAATTCTTTGAAGGATGCCGGGCCAGGGGATACAAAGAAAAAATTATTGAGAGAATATGGAGCGACTGGGAAGCTTTCGCACAATATGCCTTCAATAAATCACATTCTACATGTTATGCCTATGTATCGTACCAGACAGCATATCTTAAGGCTCATTACCCGGCTGAATTCATGGCCGCCGTGCTCAGCCGCAACATCAGCGATATTAAGAAGCTGACCATCTTTATGGATGAAGCGAGAAGAATGGGCATTGAGGTGCTGGGTCCGGATGTGAATGAGAGTAATGTGAATTTTACAGTAAACAAGGATGGTAATATAAGGTTCGGCCTCAGTGCCATTAAAGGTGTTGGATCGAGTGCGGTGATGGGACTTATTGAAGAAAGGAAAAAAAACGGCCTGTTCTCCTCAATATTTGATTTTGTGGAAAGGATTAATCTGAATGCCCTGAACAAGAAAAGCCTGGAAGCAATGGCACTTGCCGGTGCATTTGATTGCTTCAGGGAACTGAACAGAGCACAATTCTTTGCAGAAGATAATAAAGGACAGGTTTTTATAGAAAGCCTTTTAAGATACGGCAATATGCTGAAAACAGAGTCAGGCACTGCGCAGCAATCCCTTTTTGGTGATGAAGACGGTTTTGAAGTAGTTAAACCTGTTCCCCCTGATACACATGAATGGCCTAAACTGGAAAAGCTGAACAGGGAAAAGGAAGTGGTCGGAATTTTCCTGTCGGCTCATCCACTGGATGATTATAAATTTGAAATGAAAACATTCTGTAATACGCAAATCAGCGACCTTAATAATCTGAAGGATTTACAGAACAAAGAAGTTACAGTGGCAGGCATGGTCACAGAAGCAAGAAGCGGAACCAGTAAAAACGGAAAACCCTTTGGATCATTTACGCTGCAGGATTATACTGATTCGTACAGGTTCATGCTCTTTGATAAAGATTATGTAAATAACAGTAAATACTGTAATCCCGGTTATTTCCTGCTGGTAAAAGGAAAGGTTCAGAAAAGAATGTTCAGGGAAGATGAGATGGAAGTAAGAATACAGAATATACACCTTTTGTCAAGCGTTAAAGATGAACTTATCAGATCACTTACAATAATTATTCCACTGGACAGGCTGAATGACGACCTTGTAAAGAACTTGAAGGATCTGGCAGTCAAAAATAAAGGGAATACAGAGCTTAAAATCATGATTGCTGATCCTGTTGAAAAAATCGGTATATCCTTATTCTCAAGATCACATAAAGTGGAACTCAACAATAATCTTATAAGCTATATAGAATCTTTTCCCGGTCTTGAATTTAAAGTAAATTAGTTATATTTGCCTGCTCAAAAAAGTTTTGTACACAATATATATTATATATTATCATGGCTTTACATGTAAATGATTCTAATTTTGAGGAAATAGTGCTTCAGTCAGACAAACCTGTTATGGTTGATTTCTGGGCAGAGTGGTGTGGTCCCTGCAGGATGATTGCCCCTTTCGTGGAAGAAATTTCAAAAGATTATGAAGACAGGGCTCTGGTTGCTAAATGCGATGTAGATGACAGTCCCGGTGTGGCAGCAAGGTTTGGAATACGTAATATACCTACGGTTTTATTCTTTAAAAACGGTGAAGTGGCCGACAAGCAGGTTGGTGCTGTTCCCAAAGCCAATTTTGTGACAAAGCTCGAAGCCCTTTTTGACTGATAAAAATATTAAAGTAAGCAGGCCGTTCAAGTAAGAACGGCTTTTTTATTCTCAGGCTAATGAATATATGTGTTTTTGCTGCCTCCAGCAGTAAAATTGATAAAATGTATCTTGATGATGCTTCCCGGTTGGGTGAGCTTATAGCTGCCGGGGGCCATAATATTATCTATGGTGGAGGAGGTATCGGATTAATGGGGGCACTGGCTGATGCAGCCATGAAAAAGGGAGCAAAAATTACAGGAGTTATACCTTCTTTCATGCGGGATAACGGATGGGGCCATGAGGGTATTGATGAAATAATCATAACAGAAGACCTCGGCTCCAGGAAAAAGAAAATGTTTGAGATGTCTGATGCCGTAATTGCCCTTCCCGGTGGCATTGGCACACTTGAAGAGCTCACCGAGGCTATTACCATGAAACAGCTGGGACTTTTCAAGGGTGCACTTGTTATACTAAACACAGGATCATTCTACGATCACTTTATTACTTTTCTTGAGGGTGTTATAGGAAAGGGTTTTATGCGTCAAGCCCACAAACAAATATGGAAAGTGACAGAAACACCTGATGAGGCCATGGAAGCAATTAGGAATTATAAAGACTGGTGTGACGATCCGGTAAGCATAGCAAGAATCTGATACTTAAGGCACCTTTGTCCCTATGATAAGGATATCATCTATCTGATTCATGTCGCCCATCCATTCTTCCAGAGTTGTAAGCAAGTGCTCCTTTTGCTCCTGCATGGGCAGCGATGAAATCTTTACAAGCTCATTTTTAAGGTTTACCACCTTGAACTTTTTACCTTCAGGCCCGCCAAACTGGTCAGCATATCCATCAGAGAACATATAAAGTATATCACCTTTCCTGATATCGACACTTACATTTTCAAACTTCTTTTCACGGGCTGTAGCCATACCTATGGGGAAGCGATCAGCTTTAATGGTAATTGCTTCTCCATCCCTTACAATTACCAGCGGGTTATAGGCACCGGCGTATTCAAGCTTCTTATGCTTTTTATCATAGGCTATCAAGGCAAGGTCCATGCCATCATTAATAACCTCGTCTCCTCTCTGAATTAATGATCTGGTCACTTCAACATTAAGCTGGTCCAGTATGGCACCGGGCCTTGTTAAACCATATTCCCTTACTATCTTGGTTAAGGAATTGTGACCTATTATAGACATAAAAGCTCCGGGAACACCATGGCCCGTGCAATCGACCGCAGCTATAAACTGAATATCCCCGTTATCATGCATCCAGTAAAAATCACCGCTGACGATATCTTTGGGTAAAAAAAGCACGAATGTATCATCAAAACTGTCTTCGGGAGGCAGCATAGCTTTCTGTATCCTCTCGGCATACCTGATGCTTGCCGTTATATCCCTGTTCTTTTCTTCTATAACCTTACTTTTATGAACAACTTCGGCGGTACGCTCAGCCACCTTTTCCTCAAGTATCCTTTTTTCGCGAATAAGGTTGCTTTCCCTTACCTTAATGTAAACCATGACGGCTACCGCCAGTAACAGTATCACAAAAATTATGAAATACGGATTTGCATAGAAAGGAGGCCTGATAATAAAGTCATAGTTTACCGGCTCTGTGTTCCATACTCCATCACTGTTCTGAGCTTTTACCTTGAAGGTATATTTCCCGGGTGACAGGGATGAGTATATTGCCGTTGTCTGCTCTGTTTCAGGTCTCCATTCAGGGTCAGCACCTTCAAGCATAACCTGGTATCTCACAGCTTCCGGATTGGTGAGGCAAACACTATAATAATCAAAGGAAATATTCTTTTCAGTGTATTTCAGGCGCATACCTGGGATCATGTCTCTGTCTTCAAAATTAACCCGTACAGCTTTTATATGTGTCAAAGGATTAAGATCAGGAGGGGGAATATTTTCGGGGGCAAGCATTGTAGCACCATTAGCAGTACCAAACCATAAATGCCCTTTGCTGTCAATAAAAGATGCATTCTGTTTGGTTTCAATACCTATAAAACCATTTTCCTCGGTGTAAGTATTAATGGTTTTATTCTCAATATTGAAGCTGTTTAAACCAATATTGGTCCCGATATACAATAACCCTCTGTTATCAGGTTGTAACAGGTTGATGTTATTTGATAATAAACCATCCTTCTCACTCAGGTGAACAGCTATGGTATCATCCTTCAATCCAAGAACACCATATTGAGTCCCAAGCCAGATGGTTCCGTCATTTGACCCTGTAATACATGTGGGCGGCAGGTTAATATTCAGATTCACTACCTCAAATGTATCTTTAACCGGATCATACCTTGTCAGACCGATACCTCGTTCCGATCCTATCCAGATTTTTCCGCTTTTATCAACATAAAGAGCCGTTATACCATTTCCTGCCAGTCCGTCAATATTGGTATACCTTCTTCCCATATTCTCCTCAATATCCCATACAGCAACCCCTTCATTGGTTCCAATCCAGAGATTATTTTCATTATCAATCTCGAGAGCCTTTACAATAAGATCCTGGTATAAGATATCATTCAGTTTATAGTCATAATCAAAATCATTCTTATTAAAATCGTACCTGTAGACACCGCTGTAATTTGTACCTATCCATAAATTACCGTTTTTATCATTGATAATGTATCTTACCTGATCTGCAATATTGTGCGTGCCTTCATAAAAAAACCAGGGTGTTCCAAGCTCGGGGTCGTATAATGTTATACCTCCGTCCGTGCCAAACCAGAACCTGTTAAATTTATCCTCTGTTATTGCCCAGACGTTCTTATCCCTGAACATATTGTCAGGATTATAATTGACAAAATGATCACCTTTGTAAACCTGAATACCGTTGTTCTGACTTGAAATTAAAATATTCCCTTCACGGTCTTCCATAATACTATGGATTTCCAGGGCCTGCAATCCATTGTTGTTATTGAAAGCCTGCATACTGCCATTATCGAAAACCGTAATTCCACCTCCCCAGGTCCCTACCCATATCTGCCCTTTTGAATCTTCCGTAATGCAACTTATCCAGTTGTTGGCCAGGCCGTCTCTTTTATCATAAATTACAGTTTCTTTCTCCCCGGGCGGAAAATAATATAATCCGCCGTTATGTGTTCCAAACCACCTTCCGCCTTTGCTGTCTTCAAGCATGGCAATGGTGTTGAAATAGCTGGTCAGTCCTTCAGGCCTGTAGGATTCAAATTTATCTTCCTGTTGATTAAACATTTTTATACCAAGGTCTGCAATACAATAGAGAGTGCTGTCCCTGTCAATATAAATACCTGATACCTGGTCGCTTAATCCCTGGCCCCCTCTGTATTGCTTTACCACAAGAGTACTTACTTCCTCTTCGGGAAAATCAGTAGATAATGCGCCACTGGAACTTGTTGTGATCCACAGTTTATCATTGTGTTCAGCAATCCCTGTAATATCTCCTTTTATTTCGAGGGTATTAAAATCAATAATCCTGAAAGTATTATTTTCATAGCATGTCAGTCCGCCATTAAGGTGTCCCATCCATATTCGTCCTGTATGATCCTCATATATTGTACGCACACCTCCTATGGCCATCCCGTCATCACTGGAGAAATTCTCAAATTCAGACCCATCCCACCTTGTAACGCCGCTTTCTGTACCAAGCCAGAGATAATCCGATCTGTCCTGTATTATGGTATATACTTTCGAGGAGCTGAGTCCTTCAGAAACACCATAACTGTCAAAATAATAAGTCTGTGATAATGCAGCCGGGATATTCACTGATAAAATAATGATCATCAGGCACAGATACCTGATGATCATCATAAGTAAATAGGAGCTTTTCTTATACATAAAGAATTATTTTACAATAAAGAAGAAAGTTCCGTTTTCATCCTGTAAACCTTTTATTGTACCGAATTTAGGTGTTTGCCTGTTTTCATTTTTCACTGCTATGGATACGCTGGTCACTATTTCTTCAATAGAAATACAGGCTTTCGGATTGTTCTCCAGTGTATTTGCGAAAGTCCTTGTAAACTGGGAATCGTCGGATGCCAGCTCACGGTCTGCAGACGAAAAAACCTGTGATGATTTTGACTGAGTTGCTTTCCAGTCACTGCAGGATGGTATTGGACCTATTTCTCTCATTGCCGTATAGAAGCTGGGGCCTGACTCACATGCGTCGGTAACAACCAGGGTGTGTGTCAGCACATCGGTTACAGGCTCCATTGCTGCCCTGAGGGTATTGATATTGAAATAAGTAAACTCATCATCCCTGCGGGCATCGACCGGTATCCAGTACCCGACATCATTTACAAACTTCCCATGACCCGCATACCATATCAGCAGGGATTTAACCTGGTTTCTCTTGACCAGGTCCCTCAGTTCTATTGTGAAGAACTTCTCCATTGCATCCTTTGTCAGGTCTTTTTTATGTATAACATTATTGACCTGGTAATTGGCAAGAGCCCGCTTCATGAGGTTAATATCCTTAACGGGGCCGTCAAGGCTTGCGAAAGAACTGTAATTTGAATTTTCAATAAAAACCACCCATGTTTTGCCCATGGGATTATCTGCAGAGATAATAGCACCTTCCCTGTTAAGAATGAAAGTGGTTTCCTCCCTGTTTCCGAATACATCTTCTGCAATAACCGTTATTCTTTCCTTGTTTAAAATATCTATTGTGGCTGTGAATGTTGGGTTTTCCTGTTCAACAGGATAACTGGCGGTTACCCCTTCAATAAAAATTGACCTGATAAGGCTGTTATCAGTTATTTTGCCCTGTATAAACAGGTTCCGGTTATTATTATCAAGAAAAATCTGGTTGTCATCCCCGGCATAGGGTGCAAGAATTGATATTTGAGGAGGATCTATTTCTGTTCTGACAATATGGTAATTTAATTCGGCCTGGTTATCATAATCGTCTGTTGCCACCATGATTATTGTCTCGGCATCTTCAATATCAAGATTTGCCAGGAATTCATATGTCCCGTCCGATCCTTTTTCGAACAATGATTCATGGCCATTGATGACAAGTGATTTCAGCGGACTTTTATCTGTTATACTTCCTGATATAATAAGTTTATCAGCATCACCTCTTACTTCTATGGTAGTCCCCTTAACTTCAGGGCTGACTATTTGTACCCTGGGAGGTTCATTCTCCCTGTTTATTTCAAAAAGCCTTTTCTCTGCTTCGCTCAGTAATTTACGGGCCTTCATGTTAAATTCTGACAGTTCAGTGATGGTTGAATAGTCTTTGGCTGCCTTTTCGTAATCCATAATCTCTTCATATGAATTTGCCCTCTTAAAATAATACTCTGGTTCCGATGAATTCAGTGATATTGCTTTTGTAAAATCAGCTATGGCATTTGGATGCTGGTTAAACTCCTGGTAATATATTCCCCTGTCCATGTAATGCTTTGGATCGTCAGGTTCGATAAGGATATTCCTTGAAATATCATTTATGGCTGACGGGTACTCGAGCTGTGCAACGTAAATCCTGCTTCTGGTGAGATAGGCTTCGGTGTTTCTGTCATCATTCTTAATCACTTCGGAGCAGTGTTGCATTGCTGCATCCAGTTCACCGTTCCTTATAAGAAGGTTTGCCATTGCCAGTCTTGCATCGGTATAGTTCCTGTTTTTACTTATTGCCTTTTCGAAATCTCTTCTGGCAAGAGCATCATTATTGAGTGCAACGTATGCAAGCCCCCTTTGATAGTAATTTAAACCATCCTCCATGAACAGCATTGCTGTATCTGATACTTTCAGGGCCTGGTCATACATACCCAGCGCCAGCAATGTTCTGACTTTCTCCGGGTAGATCTTTGCCTCCCTTTTCGCCACCCTGCTGGCATGGTTAAGATGGGCCAGTGCCTGTTCATACTTACCCATTCTATTACTGACCCTGCCCAGGAGGAAAAGGACTTCCTTTTCATTAGGTTCAAAAACTTTCGCCTTTTCATAATCAGAATAGGCTTCCTCATGCCGTTCAATTTGCTCCAAAGCCTTTCCGCGTGCAACATACAGATCAATTTCTGTTGGCTTCAATTCGATAGCATGGGTATACTGCTCTATGGCATCTTCGTATTTACCGTTCTCGACAAACTTTTCAGCTGCTTTTTTTAGCTTCCTGTAATTCTGGCCGTTGAGTGTGGCTGCAACACCTATTAATAACAGAAGAGTGACGAATTTTCTCATAACAGTAATATTTTTTTCATTATACGCAATTACTAAATAAAAGATACACCTTATGAACCGCCTTAATAGTTTAGAGCATAGGCTTTTTAGTCATCCGATTATTCTCAAAGTTAATATTTTTTTAATATCTCCTTCCAATCAATTTAGTCCAGGGGCCTCAGGTATTCAAGTCTGCTCTCCCTGAAATTCCTCTGCAAGGTTATTTTCCCCTTTATAACCGGCGCTTTCAGGCCTGTTCCGAAAATAACCTGCCCTTTGAAAACCCTGGCTTCATCCCATAATCCTGCATCTATAAACTGGGAGAGCACTTCATATCCTCCTTCAATAATTACAGATTGTATTTCTGCCTCATACATAAATGACATAATTTCTTCGAGTGCTGTTTCACGGCTGGTCAGGGATATGTATTCAGCTTGTCCACTGGCCCTGGAAGGGTTGGGGCTGAAAATTACCGTTCGTGGCTCTCCTCCGAATATTTTCAAGCCGGCAGGCAGGTTTGAGGAATCACTGAGCACAAACCTAAGTGGATTTGTTCCTCTCCAAAGTCTCACATCCAGCGCCGGATCATCATTACAGGCTGTCTTATCACCTATTAAAATAGCATTTTCTTCCGATCGCCATTTATGCACCAGCATTCTCTCTTCCACCCCTGTAATCCAGGTTGGCCCTGTTTGATTATTCAACCTCAGCCTGTCAATATATCCATCAGCACTCTGGGCCCATTTCAGTACAATGTAAGGACGTCGTTTTTCATGGTAGGTAAAAAATCTTTTATTCAACTCACGGTTTTCATTTGCAAGTATACCTGTCTTTACTTCCACACCGGATTCTATAAGCATATTGATACCTTTCCCGCCAACATTCAGGCTGGGATCGGTTGAGCCTATCACGACCCTGGGTATCTTTTCTTCTATTATCCTTTTCGCACACGGAGGAGTACGCCCATAATGGGAGCATGGTTCGAGGTTTACATACATGGTTGCAATTTTTAATAAATTTTTATCCTTAACGGTATCTATAGCCTTTACCTCTGCATGCGCTTCCCCTGGCCTGGTATGATAACCTTCGCCAATTATCTTATCTTCGTGTACAATTACTGCTCCCACAAGAGGATTGGGCCTTGTATTACCGGTTGCCCTTGAAGCCAGTTCAATGGCTCTCTCCATGTATTTTCTGTCAATTAAGCTAACCATGAAATATTATACTAATTTTGATAACATGAACCAGGTAAAACTAACTGTGAGCTCGGTCCGTCAATATCTCCGGAATAACCTGTCCACTTATTATCCGGAGAAAGAGCTTGAGGCTATTATAACAATCATCCTTTCTTTTATCAGTGGTAAAAACCGGAGCTTTATCCTGGCTCATCCCGATCATTCAATATCTTCTTTTAACTGGTTTAAAGTTAACAAAATATGTGCTGATCTTAAAAATATGGTCCCTGTTCAATATATAACCGGAGAAAGTGAATTCTACGGTATAAAGATGGAAGTTACTGAAAACACAATAATACCCAGGCCTGAAACCGAAGAGCTGGTTGACCTTGTAATAAGAGAAAACAGGAAACCTAGGCTGAAGATTCTGGATATTGGTACCGGAACAGGCTGTATAACTATATGCCTGGCTCTTAACATGCAGGATGTGGATATCACTGCTACTGATAACTCATCTGAAGCACTCCTGGTAGCAGCACGCAATGCAAAGAGAAATAATGCTTCTGTAAGCTTCATTAATGATGATATACTAAATCCTGATATTCATAAATATGGTAAATATGATATAGTCGTATGTAATCCCCCGTATATTACGGAATCAGAAAAAGTCAGTATTGACAAAAACGTCCTGGATTATGAACCTCATAACGCTCTTTTTGTCCCCGACAATGATGCACTTGTTTATTACAGGTCTGTACTGGAAATTTGCAGACAGGTATTAATTAGCGGCGGACATTTATATTTTGAGATAAATGAGAATAAGGCGATGGAAATGAAAAACCTTCTGACTGATTATGGATATCTTGAAACAGAGGTTATAAATGACATTAACGGTAAAGCACGAATCACAAAAAGTATTAAGCCATGAACGGTGATAATTACAGGAAGGCGCTTGAAAGGGCCATGAATCTTTGCAGCAGAAGTGAGCAATGTATAAAAGACATACAGGGCAAGCTTAATAGCTGGAGATTAACATCGGAGACAGAAAATTATAGTATCATACAGAGACTTTTGGACAATAAGTTCATAGACGAGAAAAGATATGCCAGGTCATATGTACAGGATAAGTTGAGGTTCAATAAATGGGGTCGGGTAAAGATAAGGGTTATGCTTAAAAGCCGGGGCATCAATGAAGATGATATAGAATATGGCCTGGGTATGATAGATCATGATTCATATATAAAAATGATTGAAGAGGAGATGGATAGCAAAAAAAGGTCAATAAAGGCAAAGAACCTATTTGATCTGAAGGGAAAGCTATACCGGTTTGCAGAATCCCGGGGATATGAAAGGGAGATTTTTTATGATATCATCAATAAGCCCAATATCTAGAATAGTATTTGCAGGTAATAGACAAAAAACTGCCTGAAAGCAAGTATAAAAGTCAGGATTGCTATTACAGAGTCTATTATTGTTAATTCTCTAAGATGAAATGGTTTACGTAATATATAAACGATGTTTGAAACACGCATAACCAGCTGGAAAAGGAAGAACAGGAAAACTCTCAGTCCATACTCGTTATAACTTGCAGCCGTGCTTATATCTCCGCGGATGATATATGAGAAGCTTCTTGATAAACCACAAGACGGGCATGGTTCTCCCGTAATTTTTTCGTGTATGCACTCAATCGGATAATCATTCTTTTCCGGGCAAAAAAAGCCGGAATACATAAACACAAGGATTATTATTCCGGCAAAGATTGCATTTATAGCCAGATATGTTCTTTTATCGTTTGAGGGCTCCGGTGTGGTATTATTTTTGCCCTGTAGTGTCTTCTTCTTCAGTTCCTTCCTTTTCCAATTCAACTCCTTCAAGTTTCTCTAATTTATCACGAAGGTCTTTTTTAGTGGCCGTTCCCTCGATCTCTATCTTATCTTCGCCATCTTCAATAGTGATCTTGAAATCACCTTTTTCAAAATCTTCCCTGATATCTTTTTCAACTTCCTCAAAAGCTTCTTCAATCCTGTCTCCTATGAAATCAAAATTTTTTGAGAACCCAGCGAAAAATACGATCTGGGCAATTGATATGAGAAGTGCCAGGGCGCCGGTAACCAGCCCGCCTATCCCAAGTCCTTTAGGAGCATTGGCACGCGAAGCCTGAGAAATACCTATTGCTCCAAGGACTATCGCCACTATTCCGGTAAAAAATGCCAGTAGACCTAGACAGGGAATAAAAGCAACTACAACACTGATGATTCCCATTATCAGAGCGGCAACTCCCATACCATGACCTGAGTTTGTTCTGTTTTCTTCCATGATTATTTGGTTTTATTCTAATGTGTGTTCTTATTCTCTCTTCCTTAATATACTTATTATGTCCCTTTCTAAAGACGTTAAAGGATATTCAATGATGCGTCCCAGCTCAATTTTATCATCATAGAAAATAAAAGTTGGGACTCTCTCGATATTTAAAGAATCATAGTTATCTAACGGTGCTTCTTTATATGAATCGACACCAATGAGCCTCAGTCTTTCTTTCTCATATCCAAGAGATTCAATAATTTTCATAAAACGTGGTACTTCACGCCTGCTGTCGGAACACCATGTTCCCAGCACTATTATTATATCTATACTGTCAAGGCCAATTTCGCCCAGTTCAATAAATGCTTCATCATCAATGTTGTAGTTGTCAAATTCGCTGTCAAACCAGGTGTCATGTGGCTCATTCAGCATGTCATTATAGTTAAAATCTCCAAGCAACCATGTTTGAGGATCAGAGTAATCAACTCTATCCTTCTCCTGTGCAGGCAACGAAGAAAAAGCAAATGATGCCAGCAAACACAGTATTATTATAGTTTTAATCTGATGGATACTAATCATTCTATTTATGTGTTAGTCAGGGTTCCTATTTATAATAAATCGGTTAAACAGCCTATTAAATATGCCAACAAATAGAATTAGTCATCTATTGAATGCAGCAATATCTCAAGAATCTTTTTTGCAGCTGTCGACACCGATGTTCCCGGTCCGAAGATGGCTGCCACACCTGCGTCATAGAGAAACTTATAATCCTGTGCAGGTATCACACCACCGGCAATTACAAGTATATCGTCCCTCCCGTGGTTCTTCAGTTCCTTTATCACCTCCGGGATTAGTGTTTTATGACCGGCGGCAAGGCTTGACACTCCCAGCACATGCACATCATTCTCAACAGCCTGTCGTGCTGCCTCTGAGGGAGTCTGGAACAGGGGACCGATATCCACGTCGAAGCCGATATCAGCATACCCGGTGGATACCACCTTTGCTCCCCGGTCATGGCCATCCTGTCCCATCTTGGCAATCATAATCCTTGGCTGACGGCCTTCTTTTTCAGCAAATTTCTTTGCCAGCTGGCGTGCCTCCTCAAAATCCCTGTCATTCTTATATTCTGAGGAATAAACACCTGAGATTGATCGTATCACTGCTTTATACCTCCCTACTATTTTTTCGCATGCATAACAGATCTCCCCAAGGGTTGCCCTTTTACTGGCAGCTTCAACAGCCAGCTCGAGGAGGTTTCCCCTGCCACTTTCAGTAGCTTCAGTCAATTTATTCAAAGCTTCTGTGCATTCAGCTTCATTTCTTTCGGATTTCAATTTAGCAATTCTTTTTAATTGTGCTTCACGAACTGAAGTATTATCTACTTCCAGTATTTCAAGCGGATCTTCCTTATCAAGCCTGTATTTATTGGTTCCCACGATAGTCTGGATTCCTGAATCAATTCTTGCCTGGGCTCTTGCCGAAGCTTCCTCTATCCTCATTTTGGGCAATCCTGATTCAATTGCTTTTGCCATTCCTCCAAGTTCTTCTATCTCTGTAATAAGGTCCCATGCCCGGTGAGCAATTTCATGGGTAAGGCTCTCCACATAATATGACCCGGCCCAGGGGTCCACTGCACGGCATATTTCGGTCTCTTCCTGCAGATAAATCTGGGTATTTCTTGCAATCCTTGCCGAAAAATCCGTTGGGAGTGCAATAGCTTCATCCAGTGCATTGGTATGAAGGCTCTGAGTGTGACCAAGGGCAGCAGCCATTGCTTCTATACAGGTTCTTCCCACATTATTGTATGGATCCTGTTCCGTCAGGCTCCAGCCTGATGTTTGTGAATGTGTCCTGAGAGCCAGTGATTTTGGATTTTCAGGGTTGAACCGGCTTACAATTTTTGCCCAGAGTATCCTGGCCGCCCGCATCTTGGCTATCTCCATGAAATGATTCATACCAACGGCCCAGAAGAATGATATCCTTGGTGCAAACGTGTCAATATCCAGGCCCGCATCAATACCGGCCCTGAGATATTCCAATCCGTCAGCCAGGGTATATGCCAGCTCAATATCGCAGGTAGCTCCTGCTTCCTGCATATGATAACCTGATATGCTTATTGAATTAAACCTGGGCATTTTCTCTGAGGTATACCTGAATATATCAGCTACGATCCTCATTGAAAAGTCAGGCGGATAGATATAGGTATTTCTCACCATGAACTCTTTCAGTATATCATTCTGGATGGTCCCTGATAATTCTTCCAGCCTGGCTCCCTGCTCTAAAGCTGCAACAATATAAAAAGCCATTATAGGAAGAACTGCCCCGTTCATAGTCATCGATACCGACATCTTATTAAGGGGTATCTGATCAAACAATATTTTCATATCCAGGATGGAGTCTACTGCCACGCCTGCCTTACCAACATCCCCAACCACTCTTTCATGATCTGAATCGTAACCCCTGTGCGTGGCAAGGTCAAATGCTACTGACAGCCCTTTCTGTCCCGCCGCCAGGTTCCTCCTGTAGAAAGCGTTTGACTCTTCGGCGGTGGAAAACCCGGCATACTGCCTGATGGTCCACGGCCTCATGGTATACATTGCAGAATATGGACCCCTCAGAAAAGGAGGCAGCCCGGCCGCATAATTCAGATGCTCCATATCTACGAGATCCTTGCTGGAATATGTGCTCTTAACCGGTATTTTTTCAGGAGTAAGCCAGTCCTTTTCAATACCCATCTTTTTCTCCCAAGCTCTGAAATCAATATCTGCTGATATATCCTTATTGATATCTGATTTGTTAAATGAAGGTCTCATGATAAGCCTTGAATTGATTAATTAATGCCCAGTTCCCTGTTAAAATCTGAAAGTGTTTCCAGCAAGTTGGATCGCATACTTATGAAATGATCAACACCTTCTTTGCGTAAATCATTCATGCATTCAGGCTCACCGGCCACAACAAGTATCGAATTACCTTTAAGCAGTTTATTTATCCGTGGCACATAATCGGCATATTCCTCGTCGGAGCTGCATACCACGACGATATCTGCTCCTGCCTCTTCGGCCGCACTGCAACCTTCCTCAGGACTACTGAACCCAATGTTATCTATTACCTTATATCCTGCACAGCCAAAAAAGCCTTGAGAGAATTGGGACTTGGCTTTACGCATTACATTGTCACCTATAGTTAGCATAAACACAACAGGAGTTTTTTTCATGCTGTCAACGGCCATACGCAGGTTTTCAAACTCATCGGCAGCCCGGAAAGCAGGCAGGGGTTCTACCTCATGGCTTTCTTCCTTGCCGGCGGTTTTTTTGAAATACGATTTGTCAATCTTATCTCCCTGATTGGGAAAGATATTCGTTCCCAGCAGCTTTTCCTTGCGTCGCTGTATATTCATTTTTCTTTTATCTGCTGTCTCTTTTACCCTTGACTGTATTATACCCTTCCGCAGGCTGGCCAGGAATCCTCCCTCATTTTCATTCTCAACAAAGAGGTTCCATGCATTTTCTGCGACGGAAGCTGTTAGCTTTTCTATATAATATGAGCCGGCTGCAGGATCATTGACCTTGCCGAAATGTGACTCTTCCATCAGAAGTATCTGCTGGTTTCTCGCTATCCTTTCTGAGAATTCAGAGGGCTCCCGGAAAATACTGTCAAAAGGTTTTACGGTAAGCGAATCAGTTCCTCCGAGGGTAGCTGACATTGCTTCAGTCTGGGTTCTCAGCATATTGACATACGGGTCGTATACAGTCATATTCCACTGGCTGGTAACTGAATGTACATATAATTTACAGGAATCTTTCGAGGTTGGTGAATAAGCATCAACAATCTTTGCCCATAAGACCCTGGCGGCCCTGATCCTTGCTATTTCCATGAAATAGTTTGATCCTATACTGAAAGTTAACCCCATTGACCTTGCTGCGGTATCCGTACTTATCCCACGGTCTGTGAGCTGCGAAAGATATTCACTGCCCATGGCCAGTGAGTAGGCAAGCTCCTGGACAATCCCTGCTCCCGCATTACCAAATGCAGCACCATTAATATCCAGAACCCTGAAATTATCAAGGTATTCCGCACTTTTTACCAGGTCGGCGAGGTAGTCCATTCCATTACTTACGGGAATACATAAATTACCGTTTACCATCAGTCGACCAAGAGGATCTGTTGCAACGGCTCCCCTCACACTGCCTTCCTTTATCTCTTTTTTCCGGAGGTAATCAGCGAAAACGCTGAATAGTTCTTTTGCATTTCCCTGGGGAATGAAATTTATTTCAATGCTTTCACAATATATCCCGTTAAGAAGGGATTCAATCAGATCAGGAGTATATTCAACTTCTTCTCCGAATACAAATCCGAGTGAAGTAACGCCCCTGTTGAGTATATCAAGAGCATTTTTGTTAGCTGCAACCGGATCGTTAACATTGATGTCCTGCCTTATATACCATTCATTTCTGCCTGGATATGTCCCCCGTAGGAAAGGAAACTCGCCCGGGGGAGTATTTAAATGGGGCAGCCTGACTATATCTTCCCCGCGATAAAAAGGATTTACACTGAAACCCTCCATTGTTTTCCATACCAGACTGCGCTCAAAATCCTGACCCTTAAGGTCATCCTTTATCTTGTTTATCCACTCTTCTGTACTTACAGGAGGGAACTGATTAAATAGTTTTTCTTTTGCCGGCATTTTCCAGTTAATGATTATTACCGGGCAAAGTTAAAAGAAATAAGTCTGAATAAATCTATGCTTTTTGTCATTAGTTAACGAATTCTTGACCAACCCCGATGTCGTGGATTTGCAATCCATGACAATCGATCGGGGAAGCTATCTATTCCTTTCCGAATTCCATGAGGTAAGCCTTGATAAAGGGATTGAGGTCGCCGTCAAGCACAGCCTGAACGTTTCCTGTTTCATAATTTGTCCTGAGGTCTTTAACCATCTTATAAGGGTGCAGCACATAGGATCGTATCTGCGAGCCCCATTCAATTTTTTTCTTTTCCCCTTCAATCTTATTTTTTTCTTCCATCTGCTTCCTGAGCTCAAGCTCGTAAAGATGCGATTTCAATATACGCATTGCATTTTCTTTATTCTTCATCTGGGATCGTGTCTCCTGGTTTTCAATCACCAGTCCGGTAGGATGATGCCGCAAACGCACTGCAGTTTCCACTTTGTTTACATTCTGCCCTCCTGCACCACTCGATCTGAATGTTTCCCAGGTTATGTCCGCAGGGTTAACTTCTATATCAATCCGGGAATCAATCACAGGTGAGACAAAGACAGAAGCGAAAGTGGTTTGCCTTTTGCCCTGCGCATTGAAAGGTGATATTCGTACCAGCCTGTGCACACCGTTTTCGCTCTTTAGGTACCCGTATGCCCTTTCACCCGTAAATTCGAGGGTAACTGATTTTACCCCCACCTCATCACCCGCAAGAAAATCCAGCTCCCTTACCCTGTAATCATTTCTTTCTCCCCATCTTATATACATTCTCATCAGCATGTCAGCCCAGTCGTTACTTTCTGTCCCTCCCGCTCCTGCATTTATCTTGAGATAGGCTCCCAGCTGGTCCTCCTCTTTACGGAGCATGTTTTTCAACTCCAGTTCCTCAACCAGTTTCAGTGCGTTTTCATATTGACTATCAAGGTCTTCTGCTCCAGCCTCCCCTTCCCTGTAGAAATCATATATTACCTGCAAGTCGTCAACTGCAGTACTCATAAGCTCATATGATTTGACCCAGGTTTTCAGCCCTGAAATTTTTTTCATCTGATCCTCTGCGGTACCGGGGTCATTCCAGAAATCAGGATCCCTGGTTATCTTTTCCTCTTCCTCGATCCGTATCTTCTTCCTATCGATGTCAAAGATACCTCCTCAACGCATCCCGGCGTTCTGTAATCTCCTTTATCTGTTCTGTTGAAACCATAATATTCTATTTAATGCAAAAGTAACTTTTTGGTGTGTTACTAACAAGAATTTAATATTTTTGCTGATTAATCAAGCAGTCAATGGGTAAGCTAATCAATAAATTCAGACCTTATGCAAGAATACTACTTGCTTTCTGGATTATCCTGGTAATTGTCCTCGCCATCTTACCTGATCTTCCTGTACCCATGATAGGAGGAAGGCCTATTCCTATACGGCTTGATTATCCTGTTCACTTCCTTGAACATATGCTGCTTGCATTCCTTGCAATTATATCTTTTGTAACAAACCTGTCAGAAATACAATCTTTTAGAGTAACCCTTTTATTCCTTATCCTTTTCGCTGTGTTAATGGAAATGCTTCATATCGTAATACCTTGCCGGTCATTTGAATATAAAGATCTTGCACTGAATATAGCAGGTGTTTTTATCGGTACCCTAATAGCAATTCTCTCACTCAGGGAAAAACAACATTAATGCAATATTGCTCTCTCCCTCCGACCTCATTCACCGGCCACTCGCGAACTCGTCACCCTCGATTTCATTATTGCAGCATTCCAGTATTCCATTATTGACTCACCCCGCTGGCGCGGTTCTCTGAACCGTGCCGCGGGGATTCGCCGAGCTCGTCACCTTCTCCCGAAGTCTCGGGATCAGGCTCCTCGGTTCCATCATTCCATAGTAAAAGTATGTTTTAAAACCATGTCCCTTGCTGAAGGATATAAGATTCTTAATTTCTATCTTTGATATAATAATCAATATCCTTAAGCCATGAAATCTTTTAGACTGATTACCCCGTTTATGCTGATGGTATTCATAATATCCTTGCCTGCAGGCGCACAGGAAAATATTATTGAAGTCCCTAAAGCCAGGCTCTACAAGGAAAAGCAAACAGCTCTCAGTTATCTTGAGGAACCAACCACCCTCACCAAATTCGGTAAAATCTCTGATAAGATCTGGGCTTATGCTGAGCTTGGTTTGCAGGAATTCAGATCCTCCTCATTATTGATTGAAACACTTGAAGACGAAGGTTTTAAAGTGGAACGCAACGTGGCGGGCATGCCTACCTGTTTTGTTGCTACATGGGGAGAAGGGGAACCGGTAATAGGTATACTGGGCGAATTTGATGCCCTGCCTATGCTATCACAGAAAGGAAGGGTTCCACGCCAGGATCCTATTATCAGGGGAGCTCCGGGGCATGGCTGCGGTCATAATATGATGGGAACTGCTGCAGTGGCATCGGTTATAGCAGTCAAGAAAAGCATGGAAGAACATAATATTAAGGGAACAATTAAATTTTTTGGCTCTCCTGCCGAAGAGACTGTTATCAGCCGGCCTTATATGGTAAGAGCAGGTGTTTTTGATGATGTTGATGCAGTTATAGATAATCATTCTTCAACCGGCATGTCCACCGGATACGGGGTAAGTGGCAATGCTCTTATTTCTGTCATTTTTACTTTCAGTGGGAAAACTGCTCACTCGGCAGGTGCACCCTGGGCAGGAAGAAGTGCACTTGATGCTGTTGAGATAATGAATATTGCCACCAATTACCTCAGGGAACACCTGCATTATACACACAGACTTCATTACGTGGTAATGGAAGGAGGGGAAGCTCCCAACGTTGTCCCGGACAAAGCCTCAGTATGGTACTATGTAAGGAATACAGATGATCGTATTAATGATATGTTTGACAGGGTTGTTAACTGTGCAAAAGGTGCAGCACTGGCTACCGGCACGGACCTTGAAGAGATAAAGGTACTTACGGGTATTCATCA
This sequence comes from Bacteroidales bacterium, assembly GCA_016928075.1. Lineage (GTDB taxonomy): Bacteria > Bacteroidota > Bacteroidia > Bacteroidales > VadinHA17 > UBA9300. The sequence goes on from JAFGLJ010000065.1 coordinate 28,618, forward strand.
GCGGCATGCAAACCGTGGAATGGCTGAATTGATACAATCAAATATGGAACTTATTGGAATGCCTGAATGGACGGAGGAAGAAAATGAATTTGCAAGGGCATTGCAAAAAGAACTGGAAGAAGAAGAGAAAGGCTACCCGGAAGAAGTGTCAAAGCTTAAAGAACCTTCAGAGATCCAGGTCGGGGGAGGATCTTCTGACGTAGGAGAAGTAACGCTTATAGCTCCTACCGCCACCCTGCTTTTCCCAGGAGGAGTGCCCGGTATGATAGGCCACCACTGGTCGGCAGTATCGGCATACTATGGCTCCGCAGCATGGAAAGGCCTTAACACAGGAGCCAGGGTAATGGCAGCCACAGCAATTGACCTGATGACAAAACCGAAAATACTTGAAAACATACAGGAGGAGTTCGATGAATATTCAAAGGAGCATCCTTACGAATCATTGCTGCCAGAAGGAGCTGAACCACCCCTCGACCTGAATAAGGAACTGATGGAAAAATACCGGGCACTGATGGAAGAAAAAATGATTGACCGGTAAAACAATTTTTTTATCGGCTTCAAATAATTCTACTTGATGGTTATTAACAACAGGATTGAATAAATAACAGTTTATCAACATATAATTAACAGGTTTATTCACATTGTTTTGGAACAAATTAATGATTTCATCTATCATTAACAATATGTTTCAAAAAGACCTGCATTTTATTCTTTATTTGAGTATACAATTCATAAATTTATTTCCTGGTTCTTTTAATTGCTTATTGAATAAAACCCTCAGAATATGCTCAGGTCATTTTTCAACAGAAAATTCACTGAAGCCGGATGCGACGAAGCAGGCCGTGGAGCACTTGCCGGCCCGGTAGTCGCTGCGGCTGTTATCCTTCCCAAACGATACAGGAACGAAATACTTAACGATTCAAAGCAATTATCTCCCCTGTTGCGTGAATCACTGCGAAAAGAGATCTGTGAAAAGGCAGTGTCATGGAATGTGGCAATGGTTGATAATAATGAAATAGACCATATAAATATTCTCAGGGCTACATATAAAGCTATGCATCTGGCAATTGAAGGACTGAGCAGGAAGCCTGAATTCCTTCTTGTCGATGGCAATTATTTCATCCCCTTTAAAGATATACCCTTTAAGACCATTGTTGAAGGAGACAGCAAGTTTATGTCAATAGCTGCCGCTTCAGTCCTGGCAAAGACTTTCCGTGACGAGTTCATGATTAAGCTGCATGATGAATATCCCCAGTATGGATGGAAGACCAATAAGGGTTATCCCACTCCAGAACATAAAGAAGCTATTGATAAATATGGAGTTACACCCTATCACAGGAAAACATTCCACCTCGGAGATTCACAGATGGACCTCTTTAAAGAAAAAACCCTTGATGAATAAGTTTTTTATGTACTATATTTGAACCCTCAAAACAATTAAGTCATTAAATAAATTTCAATCACATGAAAAGATTATTAGCATTATTTATTGCCCTGATATTCAGCATCAATATGAGCCTTAGGGCTGATGAAGGGATGTGGCTCCTACCACTCCTTGAACAGCTGAATATGGGCAAAATGACCGAGCTCGGACTGGAGCTGACCGCAGAGGAGATCTATAGTCTCAACCAGCCCTCAATAAAGGATGCCATAGTTATTTTCGGTGGTGGCTGCACCGCTGAAATCGTATCTTCACAGGGGCTGCTGCTCACAAATCACCATTGTGGATATGGTGTAATCCAGTCGCATAGCACTGTTGAACATGATTACCTGACAGACGGATTCTGGGCAATGTCAAAGGACGAAGAATTGCCTAACCCGGGCCTTAGCGTAACATTCCTGGTTAAAATTGAAGATGTCACTGACAGGGTATTGAAAGATGTAACCAATGATATGACCGAGAGTGAAAGAGCTGACGTTATTAACAGCGTCAGGGGCGAAATAGTAAGAGAAGCTACGGAAGGTAACCACTATCGCGCAAATGTTAATGCATTCTTCGGAGGTAACAACTATTACCTCCTGGTTTATGAAATATATAACGATGTCAGGCTCGTTGGCGCTCCGCCGTCATCAATAGGTAAATTCGGGCATGATACTGATAACTGGGAATGGCCACGTCATACCGGCGACTTCAGCGTGTTCCGTGTTTATATGGGTCCCGATGGTAAACCCGCTGAGTATTCGGAAGATAATGTGCCGCTGAAACCACGATATCACCTTCCTGTATCAGCTAAAGGTATTGACGAGAATGATTTTGCAATGATCCTGGGTTACCCGGGAGGAACACAGAGATACATGACCTCATATGGAGTTGACGAAGTATTGTCTATTACACACCCTAACAGGATCAAAATTCGTGGAATAAGGCAGGAAATACTGATGGCTGATATGATGGCCGATCCCAGGGTAAATATTCAATATGCATCAAAATATTCCGGATCATCCAATTACTGGAAATTCTCAATAGGCCAGAAACAAGGACTCGAAAGGTTAAATGTTAAAGGGGAGAAGGAGGAACTTGAAAAAAGATTCACAGAGTGGGTCAATAAAAACAGGGAAAGAAAACAATTATACGGTGATGCCCTGGAACTCATTAAAACATCAATAGAAGGCAGGGCAGAATATAATAATGCACAACAATATCTGAGTGAATGCCTGTTGAGGGGAACTGAACTTCCCTCCATGGCACGCAATGCCCAGGGATTGGTCTCTGCCCTTTCCGGCGATAATGAAGAGGAGACTAATGAAGCAGTAAGAAGGCTGAAGGGAAGAGCAGAAGGATTCTATAAGGATTATAACCCGCCCACCGACAGGAAAGCAACAAAAGCCATGATTAAAGTCTTCAAGGAAGACATTGACCCGGTATTCTGGCCTGATTTCGTGACGCAAATAGATCAGGAATTCGGTGGCGATGTGGATAAATATGTCGACTGTATGTTCGATAATTCAATATTTACAACAGAGGATAAACTGATGAACTTCCTTACCAATCCAGATGCCGAAAAACTGGAGAACGACCCGGCCATGAAGGCTGGTATGGATATATTTATGGTTTTGAGGGATCTCATGCAAAAATCTGCTGAGTTTGATACAAACCTGGAAAAGGGAAGACGATTGTATATAGCAGGCCTCAGGGAAATGGACCCGGAAATAGTGCGTTATCCTGATGCCAACTTCACAATGCGCCTTACATATGGTTCGGTTCTTCCATACCAGCCAAAAGATGCGGTTATATATAAACACTATACCACCATGGAAGGAGTAATGGAAAAATATGTCCCTGGCGATTATGAATTTGATCTTCCTGACCGTCTCTTTGAGCTCTATGAGCAGAAGAAGTTTGGAAAATACGCCGATCCTGACGGACATATGCCTATATGCTTCCTTACAAATAACGATATCACAGGCGGTAATTCGGGTAGCCCTGTATTAAACGGCAAAGGTGAGTTGATAGGGCTCGCTTTCGATGGCAACTGGGAAGCTATGAGCGGTGATGTTGCCTTTGAACCCGATCTGCAGAGATGTATTAACGTTGACATTCGTTACGTCCTTTGGATAATGGATATATATGCAGGTGCAGGCCACCTGGTGAAGGAAATGGATATACGCGAATAATCGCCAATCCCCTTTGAAGGGGATGTTAGGACGAATTAACGGCAATTGATGGCGTGGGCTTGTAACCCACGCCATTTTTTAAACCTCGATCGTCGTGGATTTGAAATCCACGACATCATATACTGAATTTCCTTAGCCTTAGCCTCAGCCTCAGCCTTTTTTTATCCTATATTTGCACAAAATATCCAGGCCAATGGATTTCTTCCAACAATTATCTCTCAAGGAGACAGTGGCAGCTTTCATGGTGCTGTTTGCAATAATTGACATTTTTGGATCAGTGCCTATAATCCTTGATATTAAGGCCAAGACCGGTAAGGTGGGGGCAGCCAAGGCTTCCCTGGTGGCATTCATTATCTTTTTGATTTTCTTTTTCGCCGGAGAGCCCCTGCTTGGACTGTTTGGTGTGGATATTTCCTCTTTTGCAATAGCAGGTTCAATAGTAATTCTTCTGCTGGGACTGGAAATGGTGCTTGGCATCGAACTTTTCAAGCATGATTCCCCTGCCGGAGGAACAGTTGTGCCTATAGCCTTCCCTCTCATTGCAGGCGCAGGGTCGATAACAACACTCTTATCGCTCAAGGCTGAATATGCCGCTGTAAATATTCTTATTGCACTTATTGTTAATATGATAGTGGTATTCATAGTGTTAAGAACGACCTCGGTGGTGGAGCGGATACTGGGACCTACAGGAGTGCATATATTGAGGAAAATATTTGGCATAATATTGCTGGCTATAGCAGTTAAGCTATTTATTACAAACACAGGTATAATACTGCCTGCTACGTCACAGTGATGAATAAACGTATTACAATATTTACCGATGGTGCAGCCAAAGGCAATCCGGGGCCGGGAGGTTACGGGGTCGTACTCCAGACTGATAAGCATAAGAAAGAACTTTCAGCCGGGTATAAACTTACAACAAATAACAGGATGGAATTGCTGGCGGTGATAAAGGGCCTTGAAGCCCTGAAACATAAAGGTTCCGACGTTATTGTTTATACTGATTCAAAATATGTTGCCGATGCAGTAAACAATGGCTGGGTATTCGATTGGGAAAGAAAAGCATTCAGAAAGAAAAAGAATTCTGACCTGTGGAGGCGTTTCCTTAAAGTATACCGTATGCACAGCGTTACCTTCAGGTGGGTGGAGGGCCATAGCGGAATACAGGGTAATGAAAGATGTGATCAGCTCGCCGTGGAAGCTTCTGAAAGAAATGATCTGCTTGATGATACAGGGTATCTCGGGGAAAATGAAGGAGGCAAGCTCTTTGGTGAAGAATAATTGTCTTATTTTTGGGTAAATTGCATATTTGAATTACAATATGAAGACAATGGAAAAACTTTATATCGCTCCATCAGATTTTAATCCTGAAATAATTTTATCGCCACATGACAATATTTTCAGGATCAAAGGCAACAGCAGACCTGAAAATGTAAGGGAAATATATGACCCTGTAGTGCAATGGCTGTCTGATTACAAAAATATGCTTATCAGTGAGGTTTCCTCGTACAGTGAAGACAATCCTTTAAGCCTGCAGCTCGATCTTATATATTTTAATTCATCTACGGCAAAATTCCTGTATGATATAGTTATGATAATGAAATCAATAGATGAAGAAGGAATACCGGTAGCAATCAACTGGTTTCATGACCCTGAAGACCCTGATAGCCTTGAGGCCGGTGAAGACCTGGCTATTCTGGCTGAAATAGATTTTAAGTATATAGAAAGACAGGCATAAGATAATGAGAGGACAGAAAGAGCTATACATCTTACTTGATAAACTTTCAATAAAATACCACTACCGTGAACATCCCCCTGTAAATACGATTGAAGAAGCAACCAGGTACTGGAAAAACTACGATTCAGGCAGGTGTAAGAATATATTTCTCCGCAACCATAAAGGCAATAAACACTACCTGGTAATACTTGAATATTTGAGAAACCTTAACATGAAAGACCTGGAATCAAGGCTGAAACAGGGTAAGCTTACCTTCGCCTCTGAGAAAAGACTGAAGAAATATCTTGGACTTAATCCGGGATCAGTGTCGCCCTTCGGATTGATTAACGACAATGATAAACACGTCCACCTTTTTATCGATAAAAAGCTTCTTGAGTTTGATAACCTTTCCTTCCATCCCAATAATAATACTGCCTCGCTGATTATTTCGAAAGATGATTTTATACGTTTCCTCGAATACCAGGGGAATTCATACGAATTTCTTCAATTATATGATGATTGAATCTGTATTTTGCCTGCAACATTACCGGTACTTTTTCGTCTTTGGTATAAACATCTCGAAAAACTTATGATGAAGAACCTGACTTTTATCCTCATATTCTTTGTGGGGGTTTATTTTTCTGCTCACGCACAGGATAAGCCCCAAGAGAAAAAGCATTATAACGCTGTGCGTATTGAGAATGCCCCTTCAATTGACGGGAATCTGGATGATGAAGCATGGCTGCATAATAACTGGGAAGGTGGATTTATACAGCATGAGCCTTATGAAAACCGACCACCATCACAACCAACCGAATTCAAGATATGCTTCGACGATATACACCTCTACGTAGCTATTAAAGCCTATGACTCGGCCCCTGACAGTATTACCAACAGGATGAGCCGCAGGGATAACGGCGAAGGAGATATGATCTTCATTATCTTTGACAGTTATCATGACCTGCGCACCGGTTTTGTCTATGGTGTAAGTTCTGCCGGTGTAAGGTTCGATATGATAATGTCAAACGACGGGCAGAATGAGGATACAAGCTGGGATCCTATATGGCAGGCTAAAGCAAAAGTACATGAATGGGGCTGGGCAGCGGAAATGAAAATCCCTTTTACCCAGCTCAGATTCCAGAAAAGCTCGGATGAAGTCTGGGGGATCATAGTGGCCAGGCAGATTTTCAGGCATGAAGAAATGAGCCTCTGGCCGGCAATACCTCGCGATGCACCCGGTATTGTACACCTGGCGGGAGAACTGGGTGGCCTCCAGGAGGTCGAACCAAGGAAGCAGTTTGATATTACACCCTATGGGGTGGCTTCATACAATACTTATGAACCCGAAGAGGGCAATCCCTTTAAGACGGGCAGCGACCCAAAATTCAAAGCAGGGCTTGATGCCAAAATAGGTGTAACAAACAATCTCACAATGGATCTCACCCTTCTGCCAGATTTTGGGCAGGTTGAAGCCGACCCGTCTGAAGTAAACCTCACTGCTTTTGAAACCTTCTTCGAGGAAAAAAGACCGTTCTTTATTGAAGGAAGTAATATTACAAGCTTTAATGTGGGGCTTGGTGACGGTGACGTCGGAAATGACAACCTTTTTTATTCCAGGAGAATCGGCAGAAGGCCTCATGGATACCCTTCGTTTGAAAACAATGAATATGCCGATGTGCCAGCATTCACTAATATACTAGGGGCAGCCAAACTAACAGGAAAAACAAAGAATGGAATATCAGTGGGCTTCATTGAAAGTGTCACTGCGGAGGTAAAAGCAAACATCGATAGCCTTGGACAGAGATCAACTCAGGTTATCGAGCCTCTTTCCAATTATTCACTTGCCCGGGTGCAGAAAGATTTCAATAAAGGGAATACGATTATCGGCGGTGCAGTAACGAATACCATCCGCCGGCTGGATGGCACAGATATGGATTACCTGCATAAAAATGCCACCACGGCAGGTATTGATTTTGAACAGTACTTCAAGGAGAAGCATTACATGCTTTCGATCAGCGGCTACCTGAGCCACGTGGAAGGATCAGAAGAGGCAATAACAAGAACACAGATGTCATCTGCAAGGTATTACCAGAGACCCGACGCTGATCATGTTGAGCTGGATGAGGACAGGACAAGCCTGTCAGGTTTCGGAGGAAAAATACAGGCCGGGAAGATAGGAGGTAAATGGAACTTCCTCTTCATGTCCAACTTGAAAAGCCCGGGCCTCGAAATTAACGATATGGGTTACCAGAGGGAGGCCGACCAGATGTTGAACGTATTGTGGACCGGGTACAACTTTACCGAACCTTTCAGCATATTCCGCAGCCTGAATCTAAATAATGATGCATTTATAGTGAATGATTTTGGAGGCAACTTGCAGGGGATTGGTTACGAGTGGAATGTAAATGCTGATTTTAAAAACTTCTGGAGTGGAGGCACCGGAGGGGGATTTGGATGGCTTAACAGGTCCAATACTATGTTAAGGGGAGGCCCGACAATGTATATGCCCGATACCTGGAGATACAGGATATTTGTTTCAACGGATGACAGGAAGAAGGTTTCACTCTTTGCAGGTACTTTTTTGAACGGAATGGCTGAAGATGTTTCATTCAACATCAGCTACGATATGGGCATTACCTTAAGGCCCCTGAATACTCTTACAATATCAATTAACCCAAATTATTCAGTGCGTAAAGATGAATTCCAGTATGTTTCGAGGCAAAGTATGAATGATGATGACCGCTATATATTCGGGAAAATTGATCAGAAAGTTTTAAGCATGTCACTGAGAATAAACTATAATATCACTCCTGACCTTACAATCCAGTACTGGGGTCAGCCATTCATTGCTACCGGGGAGTACAGTAATTTTAAAATGATCACAGATCCTAAAGCTGAAGAGTTTTCAGACAGGTATCATGAATATACCCCGGAGCAAATAACCCTGGAGGATGAATATTACGGTATTGATGAAGATACCGATGGCACCTATGACTATGGCATTGGCATTCCTGATTTCAATGTTGATGAATGGCTTTCGAACCTTGTTATAAGGTGGGAATTCCTGCCCGGTTCAACAGCATACCTTGTCTGGTCACAGTCGAGGGATTTCTACTCGCCGGTGGGTGAGTTCGCGTTCTGTGATAACATGCAGAAACTGTTTACCGATAAAAAGGCAAATAATGTTTTCCTGGTAAAACTGTCGTACCGCTTCGGACTGAGATAAGGAGCAGGGAGCAGGGAGCCCACCTACGTCCTCCGGACTTCGGCGGACGGAGCAGGGGGCAGGGAGCCCACCTACGTCCTCCGGACTACGGCGGACCAAGCAGGGAGACCGCTACGGCCCTGGAAATAAGTAATCTGGATACACAAAAAAAAGTTTAGTGGTTTAAGTGGTTTATGAGTTTATTTTGTTATTATAAGATAAACCACTTAAACTCTTCAACTACTTAAACCTCTTCTTGAAAACTCATTTTCAACTTTTACCTCAGCCTTAGCCTCAGCCTTAGCCTATAATTTCTTACCTTTACAATGAACCAGCTACCAGCATCATGCATACCCACGGGGGAATAGTATTTTACCAGACAAC
>JAFGLJ010000066.1 GCA_016928075.1 Bacteroidales bacterium
AGTTTGGGTTCTTATTGAAAGTGGTGATTTTCATTTTTGGGTACGCGATTTCGAGAATTATAATTTAATAGCAACTTAAGTTAATTACTAAAAAAGCAATAATATGTTTAAAGAAGAAGTATACATTAACCGGAGAGAATCATTACGAAAATCCATTTCTAATGGTTTAATACTTATTTTGGGCAATGTTGATTCTCCAATGAATTACCCTGCTAATCCTTTTCATTTCAGGCAGGATAGTGATTTCCTGTATTTTTTTGGTCTGGACCTCCAGGGATTAGCAGGAATAATGGATATTGACCAGGGGAAGGATTATATTTTTGGTGATGATGTTGATGTGGAGGATATAATCTGGATGGGACCTCAACCATCAGTAAAGGATCTGGCAGCAAAGGTCGGGGTAAAGAACACAATGCCTATGGGCAAGCTTGCTGATTTTATTGAAGAAGCAAAATCTGCGGGCAGGGTAATACATTTCCTGCCGCCCTACAGGGGAGAAAATAAAATGACTCTGGGGGCCTTGTTGAAAGAGAATCCCTGCCAGATGAAATCAAAGGCATCCGAAGAGCTGATAAAGTCAGTTGTAGCCCTGCGTTCATACAAGCAAGCCTTGGAAATACAGGAGATTGAAAAAGCAGTTGATATCGCTTATGACATGCATACCACGGCTATGCAAATGTGTAAACCGGGTGTGAAGGAACAGGAAATATTCGGTGCTATAGAGGGAATAGCTCTCGCACATGGCATGGGTCCTTCTTTCCCTATAATACTTAGCATAAACGGCCAGACTCTTCATAATCACAGTCACGATAATATTTTAACTAAAGGAAGGATGATGGTTACAGATGCGGGTGCTGAAACCAATATGCACTATGCTTCGGATATAACACGAACAACCCCGGTCGGAGGAAAATTTGATTCAAGGCAAAAGGAGATTTATGAAATAGTGCTGGAAGCAAATACTAAAGCTATTGAGAGCGCAGGACCAGGGAAATCAAATAAGGAACTTCATCTGGAAGCCTGCAAAGTTCTTACCAGAGGGTTGAAAGAGCTGGGAATAATGAAAGGTGATGTCGACGAGGCTGTTGCCCGGGGTGCACATGCACTCTTCATGCCACACGGACTGGGACATATGATGGGACTTGATGTTCATGACATGGAAGGTCTGGGAGAGAGCTATGTTGGTTACAATGATGAGGTCAAAAGAAGTGATCAGTTCGGACTGGCATTTCTCAGGTTTGCCCTGCCTTTTAAACCGGGGCATGTATTCACCATTGAACCGGGTTGTTATTTTATTCCTGAGCTTATGGGCAAATGGAAGGCCGAGAGATTACATTCAGAATTTATCAATTACAGTAAAGCTGAACAGTACCTGGATTTCGGTGGTGTGCGTATTGAAGATGACGTACTTATAACCGAAACGGGACATAAGGTACTGGGCAAGCCGATACCCAAGGAGATTGAAGAAATAGAGGCTATTTGCAGCTAATACTTCACCTGATCCTGCGTGCCGGCCCTGGAAAGACCGGCAGGCTTTCATGACCTTCAGAGTCTACACTCTGGACAGAAAAAAAATAATTATCCTTGGAATAGGGTAGTGTTACCTCTGTGTCAGTTACAAAGAGCTTCTTCTGCCACATTGATTGATGTGTTTCGCGCATGAGGATATAATACCCTGCCGGCTCCTTTCCAGTTTCCGGTTTTTCCCACCTCAGGGTTGTTGAATTACTTAATCCTGAAACAACAATTCCCGCATTAACAGGTTGCCCGGGTGACAGGGCGAGGTTAGCCAGGGTGGCCAGGTTAATACCTGCATTTTTACGAACATATTCATAATCAACACCTTCAGGAAGGTCTCCATACATTATTCCATCTCTTTCACCAGGTGTGGTATGGGTTCGGTGGTAATTTTCGTTAAACTCGCATATTCTGACAGCCGTAAAACCTTTCCTGCAGAATGGAGTATGGTCGCCTCCCCGTCCATACCTGTCGTTCCTGTATACCAGGGTTACGTCGAGCTGGTCTACATACCTTTCACCTACTTCCTTGATATATCTGGCCAGCTGTCTCGCATTACCGTCGTTCTCCCCTGCAGTGTATGATCTCATCCTGGCCATTTGCTCAGTTTCGAAGGCAGGAACACCTTCGCTGAATACTCTCACTCTCATATTATCGTTAAGCAGCGTACCGCTGGATCCACTGTTACCTATCATGTCGTTATTTAGCAAGGCAACGATATTCCAGTTTTCTTCGCTTGCAATATCTGCCATGGCTGAAGCACCAAAGAGCCCCTGTTCCTCCCCGGTGAGAATCATGTATTTAATTGTAACAGGGAATTCATGTGCCGACATTATCCTGACCAGCTCCATTATAGCCGCAACGCCTGATCCGTCATCATTTGCTCCGGGTGCGAATGTTGTACTGTCAAAATTATCCTCGACACGACTGTCAAGGTGGGCACTGATAAGTAATACCCTGTCATCTTCAGGATTTGTTCCCTTAAGGGTGGCTATTACATTCCTTAGTTCAGTCTCTTTCTCCATTCTCTGGCCTTCTCCTCCAACGGTATAGTTAACAAATTCAACTGACAGTCGAGCACCCGAACCAGGGACATATTTTTCAAACTCTTTCTTCACCCAGTTCCATGCTGCTCCTATACCTATGTCAGGATCATCCTGTACACTGAGGTTATGCCGTGTATGGAAGCTGACCAGCTTCTGTATATAAGCTTCTATACTGTCGTGTGAAATCTCCCCAACCATGCTGCTGATAAGAGGGTCTCTCCTTATTATTTGCTGCGCTGAACTAACCTGTATTCCAAGCATTATGACAATAAAAAGTGCAAGATATCTTTTCATAGTTTCTTATTTTTTATTTCTCTCAAATATATCAAATCGATATTACAGATTATGAGATTATTCTCTTAAAAGCGCGGGATTTAAAATCTTTTAACAAATTTTGAAATGCCGGATAATAATGTAATTTTTGAATATGCGATTGAGGAACTTACTCATCTGGGCTACACTTTTCAGTATTGCCATGGCTTTCATGGAGAGTGCCGTCGTTATTTACCTCAGGGAAATACTTTATCCTGAAGGTTTTTCTTTTCCTCTTGCAACATTTGAGGGACATCTGGCTGTAACAGAAATACTGCGTGAGGTGGCTACACTGATAATGCTGGCAGCGGTAGCTTTCATTGCCGGGAAAAGATTTTCCGAACGTTTTGCCTGGTTCGTATATTGTTTTGCCATATGGGATATCTTTTATTATGTTTTCCTGTGGTTACTCATTGGCTGGCCTGCCATGCTCTTTGAATGGGATGTCCTTTTTCTGTTGCCCGTCACCTGGACTGGCCCGGTTATAAGTCCCCTGATTGTATGTATAATTATGATAAGTCTGGCTGCAGTGATACTGTATCATTCCAACAGAGGGGTTGACACTAAGATTAAGACCGCGGAATGGTTAATAATGATTACAGGTGCCATCATAGTGATTGTGTCATTTACCTGGGACTATTCAGGATATATCCTTGAGCGATACTCATTGCTCGATATTTGGAACCTGCCGCAGGACAACTCCCTTCTGGATTATGCCTCCGGGTATATTCCCCGCCGGTTTAACTGGTGGTTGTATATGGCGGGCAATCTTATTATCGTATCAGGGATAGTTATGCTATACAGGCGACTGAGATTAACGGTCACTTAGTCACTTGATCTTCAGATTGCATTCAGGAAGTACTCTTAAATCTTAAATCGTTAATCTTCTATCTAATTTCTCTTCGTCACTTCGTCACAAAGTCTCTCAGTCGTAGAATTAGTAGGCCTTATAATACTCCCTGTTCAGCCTGGCGATGTTCACAAGCTTTATATCCTTCGGGCATTCAGCCTCACAAGAACCTGTATTGGAGCAATTACCAAATCCCAGCTCATCCATTTTTTCAACCAGTATACGCACCCTTTCTTTAGCTTCCACTCTTCCCTGTGGCAAAAGAGCCAATTGGCTGATTTTCGCTGAGACAAAAAGCATTGCCGAAGCGTTTTTGCAGGCTGCCACACATGTCCCACAGCCTATACAAACACCTGCCTCAAAAGCTCTGTCTGCATTATGCTTTTTCACAGGAATTGAGTTTGCTTCAGGTGCAGCGCCTGTATTTACTGAAATATATCCGCCGGCTTCAATAAGTTTATCAAAAGCTGTTCTATCTACCACAAGATCTTTAATCACAGGGAAAGCTTTAGACCTCCAGGGTTCAACCGTTATGGTGTCACCGTCTTTGAAAACGCTCATGCTTAACTGGCAGGTAGTTACACTTTTCTGAGGTCCGTTTGGTCTGCCATTAATATAAAGCCCGCACGACCCGCAAATGCCTTCACGGCAATCACTGTCGAAAGCAACCGGATCCTGGTCTTCCTTAATAAGTTTTTCGTTCAGATAGTCTAACATCTCCAGGAAGGTCATTTCAGTGGAGACATTATTGAGCTTATATGTGACAAATTTGCCTTTATCTTCTTTGTTTTTCTGACGCCAGATTTTAAGTGTTATATTCATTTCGTACAGATTTGAAAATTTATTATTACCCCTATTTATAACTCCTTTGCACAGGTGTGACATATTCAAACTTCAGTTCTTCCTTGTGCAGCTTAGGTTCTGAATCCTCTCCTGTATATTCCCAGGCTGCAACGTAAGAATAATTTTCATCATCACGTTTAGGTTCTCCTTCGGCAGTTTGGTATTCTTCCCTGAAGTGTGCCCCGCATGATTCTTTGCGGTTGAGAGCATCCATTACTATCAATTTGGCCAAGTCGAGGAAGTCGGCCACCCTGGCAGCCTTTTCCAGCTCATGGTTTAATTCATTTAATTCACCTGCCACTTTCACGTCTCTCCAGAACTCCTCCTTCAGTTCATTTATTTCTTTAAGGGCTGTTGTAAGGCCTTCCTCATTTCTTTTCATGCCAGAGTATGTCCACAATATATGCCCGAGCCGTTTATGGAATGAAGTGGGGCTCTGGGTTCCTTTCACTGACATTAGTTTATTAAGTTTTTCTTTTACTGCTTTCTCAGCTTCATCAAATTCGGGCGTATCTGTTGAAATTCTTGGTGTTTTTATTTCATCAGCAAGGTAATCACCAATGGTGACCGGCAGTATGAAATAGCCATCTCCCGAACATTGCATGAGGGAGCTTGCACCGAGGCGGTTAGCCCCATGATCCGAGAAGTTGGCTTCACCTATGGCATAAAGGCCGGGAATGGTGGTCATCAGGTTATAATCCACCCATAATCCTCCCATGGTATAATGTGAAGCAGGATAGATACGCATGGGTTCTTCATATGGATTTATGCCTGTTACTTTTTTATATAAGTCAAAAAGTGTTCCGTACTTTGCTTTAATGGCATTTTTACCCTGGTTATTAATCGCATCTCTGAAGTCCAGGTACACGGACAGACCTGTTTCCCCGACACCATAACCTTCATCACATCTTTCTTTGGCGGCTCGAGAAGCCACATCCCTTGGCACCAGGTTCCCGAAGGCAGGATATTTACGTTCAAGATAATAATCCCTTTCTTCTTCCTTTATTTCGTTTGCAGGTCTTTTATCACCTTTTTGTTTTGGTACCCATACCCTACCGTCGTTTCTGAGCGATTCAGACATCAGTGTGAGTTTTGACTGGTATTCATTAAGCACAGGAATACTTGTAGGATGTATCTGAGCCATACTTGGATTGGCCATGAAGGCTCCTTTTTTGTATGCGGCAAAAGCAGCACTGCCATTTGAGTTAACAGCCAGTGTTGAGAGGTAATATACGGTTCCGAAACCTCCTGTGGCAAGGACAACAGCATGCGCTGAGTGCCTTTCAATCTCACCGGTTATCAGGTCCCTGGTTATTATCCCTCTTGCTTTACCGTCAATAACTACAATATCGAGCATGTCACGGCGGGCAAACATTTTTGCTTTCCCTGCCTTGATCTGCCTGCTGAGGGCCTGGTAAGCAGCAAGGGTGCATTGTTGCCCGGTCTGCCCCTGTGCATAAAATGTTCTGGAAACCTGTACTCCTCCAAAGGATCGGTTGGCCAGGTATCCACTGTATTCTCTTGCAAAAGGAACCCCCTGTGCAACGTACTGATCAATTATCTTATTACTAACTTCTGCAGCCCGGTAAACATTTGCTTCCCTCGCACGGAAATCACCTCCCTTTATCATATCATAGAATAAGCGGTAATCGCTGTCAGCATCATTTTTATAGTTCTTGGTTGCATTAATACCACCCTGTGAAGCAATAGAATGTGCCCTGCGGGAAGAGTCCTGGAAAACAAAGACTTTGAGGTTGTATCCCAGCTCGGCCAGGGTTGCTGCTGCTGATGCACCGGCCGCACCGGCGCCCACAACAATTATGTCAAGCTTCTTCTTGTTTGCAGGGTTAACCAGCTTAACTGATGCTTGATGTCTTGTCCATTTTTCTGCTAATGGTCCGTCAGGTATTTTTGAATCCAATTTTGCCATTGTCATTATTTTTCTAGTTTTCCTGATTATTTGAATAGCCAGATAATTAAAGGTATAGATACAAATCCGGCAGGGATGAGGATAGCATAAAACACTGCAATAAAATTCACTATGGGTGTCCATATCCTGTGGTTAAGACCAAGTGTCTGGAAAGCTGAAGTGAATGCATGGTACAGGTGAAAACCCAGTACTATGAAACAGATCCAGTAAAATATATTATATCCCGGAATAGCAAACAACTGGTAAGCAACTGAATAGAAATCTTCAGCATCACCCTCAATAAATCCAAGCTTAATGAAATAGAAATTGGTGAAGTGGATAATTAAGAAAATAAATATCGCTCCGCCAGTCCATATCATAAATCTTGAAAAGAAAGAGGTTTCGGATTTATTACCCGATCTGTACCTTAAGGGCCTTGCAAGCCAGTTTTGAATCTGCACTACAATACCGGTAAAAATATGAACCAGGAATGCCAGTATCAGAATTATTTCAACAACCTTGATCAGAGGGAAAGTGGCCATGAAATGAGCAGCTGAATTGAAGGGCTCGGGATCTGCTTTAAGTAACATTAAGTTGATTCCAAGGTGAACAGGCAGGAAGGTTAAAAGGAACAATCCCGCCAGAGCCATAACAAATTTCTTTGATACGGATGAGGCGATTACTTTATTCATATTAGAGGAAGGTTTTTAGATTAACTTTAAGTACACTCCTCACAAATATATTTTAATTATTTTTAGCTTACCAATTAAAAATGATGTTATTCGATATATTTTCTTAATATTCCGCTCATGATAAAAAGCATAAATTACCTGCAGGGCAATATTGGATATTACGATAGGGGTGAGGGTGATGTAATTATTCTTCTTCATGGATATCTTGAATCTTCAGAGGTCTGGGAGAATTTTATACCAGGGCTGGCTGAATCATTCAGGGTAATTTCAATTGATCTGCCCGGGCACGGCAGGTCAGGTTTATTTGGGGATAATCACTCAATGGATTTTATGGCCGATACGGTAATGGCAGTTATGAATAATGAAGGAATTGAAAAAGCAATGCTGATCGGCCACTCAATGGGAGGGTATGTTTCCCTTGCTTTTATAGAGAAATATCCGTCACGCATATATGCATACTGTCTTTTTCACTCACACCCCTTTGCAGATACTGATGAAATAATTGCTAACAGGAAACGGGAAAAAAGAGTCGTTGAATCCGGAAAAAAAGATGTTATTTACCCGGTAAATATTCCAAGGATGTTTGCTGATTGTAACACGGAAAAATATTATAAAGAGATGGAGCACCATAAGGAAATAGCATCAGAAATTTCTGCAGATGGTATTATCGTTGCACTGAATGGGATGATAAGCAGGCCTTCAAGGATTAAAGTTCTTGAAAAAGGAGATGTGCCCCTGCTAATGATCCTTGGTAAACATGATAACTATATTCCCTTTGGAGAGGTCAGGGATAATATTAAACTGCCGTTCAATGCCGAAATCATTGTACTTGAAAAATCAGGGCACCTGGGTTTTGTCGAGGAAAAGGAGAAATCACAGGAAGCTGTAATTAGTTTCTATAATAAGCATCTCAAATAAAACTTATAACCTTTACAATTATGAAAAAAACTCTTACGCCTATTTTAATCTTCCTGCTTGTTTTAACATACGGATGTGTTAATGATAGTAAGGAGGATGACATTGCTAACCGCATGGACTGGTGGCGCGAGGCACGCTTTGGAATGTTCATCCACTGGGGCCTGTACGCTATTCCTGCCGGTGAATGGGAAGGAACAACCAACCATGCAGAATGGATAAGAACAACCGCCCAAATTCCTCTTGAGACCTATGATGAATTGCTTGATCAGTTCAATCCAGTCGAATTTAATGCGGACCAATGGGTAAAGATGGCAAAAGATGCAGGCATGAAGTATATTGTTATCACTTCAAAACACCATGACGGATTTTGCCTTTTTGACTCTGAATACACTGATTTTGATGTCATGTCAACTCCTTTTAAGAGGGATATCCTCAAAGAATTGTCAGATGCCTGTGCCGGACAGGATATCGTTATGTGCTGGTATCATTCAATTATGGACTGGCACCACCCTGATTATCTTCCACGCCGTAACTGGGAGACTGACAGACCAACTGAAGGAGCTGATATGGACAGGTATATTGAGGAATATCTAAAAAATCAACTGGCTGAACTGACAGGTAACTATGGAAAAATAGGAGTTTTATGGTTTGATGGTGAATGGGAAGAAACATGGACACATGAGAGGGGTGTCGACCTGTACAACTATGTACGTGAATTGCAGGAAGATATAATAATTAATAACAGGGTTGACAAAGGACGACAGGGCATGCAGGGTATGACAAAGGAGGGCGAATTCAAAGGTGATTTCGGTACTCCTGAGCAGGAAATTCCCGATACGGGATTACCCGGCATTGACTGGGAGACCTGTATGACAATGAATAATCACTGGGGATATAATAAATATGATGATAACTGGAAATCATCTGAAGACCTGATCCAAAAACTCGTTGACATAGCCTCCAAAGGGGGTAATTTCCTTCTTAATGTCGGACCCAAAGCTGATGGCACTTTTCCTGAGGAAAGCATTGAAAGGCTTAAGGCAATAGGCGACTGGATGGCTATTTATGGCGAATCAATATATGGTACCTCTGCCAGTCCCTTCAGCAGTCTCGAGTGGGGAAGGTGCACAAAAAAGCAGGAAGGTAAAAATACAAGGTTATACCTGCATGTTTTTGACTGGCCTGGTGATAATAATATTACCCTGCCGGCTTTTGATAATAAGATTATAGATGCTTTTATCATGGATGGTATGATAAAGACAGGTGTTGAGCGAAAGGATGGTCAGATAATTATTAACCTGCCGGCTGAAGCGCCGGATGAATACAGCTCGGTGATTATCCTTGATGTGAAGGGCAGTCTTTAATAAAGACAAAAGATAAAAGGAAAAAGGAAAAAGGAAAAAGTACAAAGGAAAAAGAAGTTGAGAGTGAGTTGGGAATGAGTTGAGAGTGAGTTGAGAATGTAAAATTTTAAAAGCGCTAAAGCAGGTCTATTGCTTATAAACCTTATAAACTTTATCAATCTTATAAACTTCCTTAGCCTCGGCCTTAGCCTTAGCCTTTATGTATTTACTGGCCTAATTCCTTTCCAGGTACTCAATTGCTTCCTTCAGCGTGGTATCCAGCTCCTGCCAGATGGGGTAAAAGCCCTTATTGTCCAGAATATTCCTTGCAATATATGCGCGAAGCTGAATATTGATGATGTCACCGGATTCTTTAAGGTACTCACGGTTCGGGCTCACTCCATTATCCCTGGCAAACTGGACGAATCCAACAAGAATAGGTTGTTTTAAAAGGTATCTGTTGATTGCTTCCACTGTCTGAAATTCCTGGAGCTTTTGCCTGTTACTTTCTGTATAGCTCAGTGCATACCTGTAAATCAGTCCGCTGTTCCTGACCCTGGCAAAATACATCGTCATTCCCGAAGTGTCAACGGGGACAAAAACATCAGGCATAATACCACCTCCACCGTACACAATATTGCCACCGGGAGTTTCAAATTTTTGTATGTTATCAAAATGAATACTGTCGGCATTCTGATGTTCACCCCTTATGAACCTTTCATTAAGCTCAATAACATAATCTTCATATCCATCCTCATATGGTTTCTGGATAGAACGGCCTGTAGGTGTATAGTACCTGGCCACCGTGAGTCTCATAGCCGACCCGTCATTGAACATTATCGGCTCCTGAACCAGTCCCTTACCGAATGAGCGCCGGCCTATGATGGTTCCACGGTCATTATCCTGTATGGCACCGGCAACGATTTCGCTTGCCGAGGCACTCCATTCATCTATAAGTATAACAAGTTCTCCATCCAGGAAGGCCCCGTTTTCTGTAGAAAGATATTCCTCCCTCTCCCTGGCACGGCCTTCAGTATATACTATTAACTTGCCTCCGGGCAGGAATTCATCCGATATCTTAATTGAGGGATCCATAACGCCGCCCACATTACCCCTGAGATCAAGTATCAGTTTTTCCATGCCTTTTGCCTTCAGCTCATTGATGGCTTCGATAAACTCATCATAGGTTGTCATTGAGAACCTGTTTATCTTGATGAAGCCAATATTTTCATTAACCATATAAGCTACATCAATTGAATAAATTGGAATCTTATCCCTTATAATTGTAAATGGGATCAATTCCTCAACACCTTTCCTGAGGACTTTGATATTCACCTCTGTACCTCGTGGCCCTTTTAGCATTCCCATAATTTCTTCATCAGAAATACCCTGTCCGGCAATCAGTGAATCTTCAACATAAATAATCTTATCACCCGCCATTACACCCACTTTTTCTGAAGGTCCGCCGGGAATGGTACTTATAATCAATACGGTATCTGTAAGCATGTTGAAAGAAATCCCTATGCCTTCAAAGTTACCCTGCAGCTGTTCGTTGGCAGCTGTCAGTTCCTGCGCCGGTATGTATACCGAGTGTGGATCAAGCTCATGAAGCATAACCGGGATAACCGATTCAACGACTTCATCGCGATCGACAGAGTCAACATAATTTGCCTCAATGTAATTTAATATCCTGCTCATTTTGTCTGTTCTTGGCTTAATCGACAGGGGAGGATGGGATGTTTGCCCTGGCATCTTAATCCCTATGAGTACACCGGCAATAACCGATACTGCGATTATAAGAGGCAAAATACTGTTCCTTGGACTGTTATTGTATTTCATATTCATCTTTTTCAAGGTCAACGTAAATTAATTCAATTCCGGCCCTTTTCAATAGATCGAGGCCATCAGACATCCTGTATTTTTCGCTGAAAACCACCCTGCGTATGCCCGATTGTATTATAAGCTTTGCACATTCCATACAGGGTGATGTAGTAACATAAAGAGTTGAATTATCACTTGAATTGTTTGATTTGGCCACTTTTGTTATGGCGTTGGCCTCTGCATGCAGCACATATGGTTTCGTATTTCCATTTTCATCTTCACATATATTTTCAAAGCCTGCCGGTGTTCCATTATATCCATCGGATATAATCATTTTTCCTTTTACAATCAGGGCTCCGACATGTCTCCTTTTGCAATATGAATTTTCAGCCCAGATACCTGCCATCTGAAGATATCGTTTATCAAATTGCTTTTGTTTGTCGCCATATGGCCTAAGCTTCTTCTTATCACCCATGTTCTTATGTGTCAGGTCAGAAAATCGGTCATCAAAATTAGTGATATTAACGTCGAAAACAAAAAAAAGAATAGGCTAAGGCTCCACCTTCGCTGGCGCGGATCTCCCGATCCGCGCCAAGCTTCGGCGGACAAAGTAGGGCTGAGGCTAAGGATAATTCGGACGTGACCTACATGAAACGCGGAGCAAAATACCACCGGAGGTCATGAATAATTGACATCTTAGATATCAGCTACATAATTTAAAATGTGATATATTTAATGTTTATAAGAGAATCAATCACCAAATCATATGAAATATACTGTCATCATTTTATTATCCGTATTAATTCTATCATCATGTGGGAATGGAGATGAAATAACACAAAAAGAAGAATGGGCAGCCAAACCTGTATCAGAGTGGCCCGAGCTGGTTTTTACGAATGACATCGAGTTTAAAGACACTACTTATACTGGCATAGCAAATGCCTTCCTGGTGGATACCGGTAATGATACTATTGGAGTTACATGTAAACATATATTTCTGGTTCTCAAGCACGAAGAACTGCCAACCATTGACCTGGGGGAAAACTTTATCAGATGGAAGGCCTATCCAAAGGGTAAAGAAGATAAATATATGATCTTCAGGGAGATGATAAATAAGAACAGTGATGAAATGGTGGATGCTTTCAATACCCTGAAAAGCCGCGACTGGCTGCTCTTTGAGGTTGATGATATTCCGGAGGAATTTACTCCGCTTAAGATCAGGACAAAACCCTTGCAGGAAAATGAAATAATCTACTGTCTGGGATGGCCATTTAAGCAGAAAGAAGGAGCTCCTTCACTTGTTAAGATGCAGATTTTCAGGAATGCAGGGCCTTATTACTATATTAACACGCTGACTGAAAATGTCGATCCGGCAGGCCGTAGCGGATCACCGGTTATCGATGCAAACGGTTTCCTTGTAGGTATTGTCTCAGGAGCAGAAGGCAGGCTGGGGGTGATATGTAATGTCAACTACCTGGATGAATTTATAAAAGTAAAAAGACAAAAGTAAATGGTCCTGCTAGCGCAGGAAGTAAATAGACTCAGCACCCAGTACCTGGTTACCCAGTACCTGTTTCTAACGAGCAACCAGTAACGAGAAACTGTTTTTATGGATAAATACATCATATTTGCTACCCTCAGCATCCCCGTGATAATCATTTCGTGGCGTACACTCTTTGACCTGCGCTCACATGGCTTTTACCGTTTCCTTAGCTGGGAGTGCATACTCTGGCTTTTTGCAGCCAACTACAGGTACTGGTTTGTTGAACCATTCAGCGTAAGACAGATTTTTTCATGGATCTTCCTTGTCATTTCTGCCTGTGTTGTTATTATGGGTGTTGTGCAGATGAAGAGAAAGGGAAGACCCGGCAGGGATAGCAGGCAAAAGACCCTCTACAGGTTTGAAAAAACATCGCATCTTGTTGATACGGGCATATTCAGATATATCAGGCATCCCCTTTATTCATCGTTGTTATTCCTGACCTGGGGTATTTTTCTTAAGCATATTACTGTTACCTTGCTTATAATAAGTATACTTTCAAGTTTATTCCTTTTCATAACTGCATTGATTGATGAAAAGGAATGCATAGATTATTTCGGTGACGAATACAGGCAATACATGAAACGAACCAGGAGGTTTATACCTTTTTTGA
This sequence comes from Bacteroidales bacterium, assembly GCA_016928075.1. GTDB lineage: Bacteria > Bacteroidota > Bacteroidia > Bacteroidales > VadinHA17 > UBA9300. Next base: position 13,406 of record JAFGLJ010000066.1, read on the forward strand.
TATAAGAATGAAGATCAGCGATTTAAGATTTTAGATTTCCTTCTTATTTCTTAAATCGTTCATCTTATTTCTAAAATAAAAGAATCCGGTCAATCCGGATTCTTGTAACCTTTTTTCTTATTATTGTATCAAAGGAGCAGTAACCAATAAAAGATAAAAGAATGACTTATCACTTACTTTTCAAAGCGCTGGCCTGGCTTGGCTTCTTCGCGGCCATAACGGTTTCATGGGTTTTTTACATAAAGGCAAGGAATAAAGAGCGCATGGCCATGATAGAAAAGGGTGTGGATGCCCCCGATGCCTTTAAAGAAGCGAAATTCCCTTGGCTTAAAATAGGGATTGTTATAATAGGTATATGCATGGGTGTGGCCCTGGTGGTACTGTCTTTTATGTTTCTGCCTGATCTGGGAAGTGATTTTTTGCTAGTCTTAATGGTATTGTCGGGTTTATTTTTTGGCGGGATTGCAATGATCATAGCCCATTTCTTAAGTAGGAAAGAGAAAAAATAAAGGTATGGATGAACTGTATATTAAAAAAGTATTGGATGGCGACATCGATGCTTTCAGATATTTTGTTCATCAGTATAAAGATAAGGCGTATAACCTGGCTTTCTCAGTACTGAAAAATGAATTTGATGCCCGCGATGCGGTACAGGAAGCATATATCATTGCTTTCCGCAAGCTGGGCAAATTCAGGGGCAGGTCAAAATTTTCAACCTGGTTCTTCAGGATTGTCATAAATGAAGCTTTAAAGAGTTCGAAAAAGGCAGGTAAAGAAAAATATATTGCTGACACCCGAACCGAATCTGTTGATCCCGGCCATGTAGAAATAAATGATATAGTAAGCCGGGATCAGCAGAAATATTATATCGACCTGGCCATGCAGAATATCCCATCAAAAGAAGCACTGGCCCTTACACTTTTCTATATTGAGGAATATTCTGTTGAAGAAATTAGGGAGATAACAGGCTGGACCGAATCAAATACTAAAGTCCTGCTTCATCGTGCCCGTAAGAGCATGTATCATGAATTGAATGTATTACTATCAACTGAAAAGAAAACACTATACTGATGGAGAAGAATAATAACCACGACAGGTTTTTCAGGGAACTGCTTTCAGACAGCAGCAGGGAAATGCCCTTCAGCGATTTTGAAGATGAGGTGATGGCAGAAATCCGCATGGAATATGAAAAGAAATTTTCAGGCCGGAGGAATATTAGATTATCATGGTTATTCTTCATCCTGGGTATGCTTTCAGGGATTGCCACTGTATTTGTAATGTCATTTTATTCTGCTAATCAACCTTTTGCATTCATCTCAGATAATTTATTGCCGGTTGGAATTGTTTTCATCTGTCTTACCATAATTTTGTTTGCAGAAAAACTGGTCAAAATATCCTTCAGGCGTGATAATCATTAATAATAGTAAATGAAAGGACTTAATTTTGAGAATTAAATTATATTCTGCCCATGAATAAAATAGTGACCTTACTAACCTGTGTATCTCTGGCCCTGGGATTCTCAGGATGCCGCTCTGCGGAATCAACGGACTCAATTGTTTTAGGTGAACTGACAATTGCTGACATTCACAAAGCATATAAGGAGGAAAAGTATACCAGCAGGCAGCTGGTGGAAGCTTACCTGGATAGGATTGAGCAACATAATGACGAAATAAATGCCCTGACAATTATTAATCCTGATGCCTTGCTGATTACTGACAGGCTTGATGATGAATTCAGGGAAACAGGTGTTCTTCGACCTTTGCATGGTGTTCCCCTGATAGTTAAGGATAATATAAATACCAGTGGTCTTCCGACCACGGCAGGATCACTCGCCCTGAGTAATTTTATCCCTGATGAAGATGCATTTATCATACAAAAACTCGTGGATGCAGGCGCAATAATAATCGCTAAATCAAATATGGCCGAATGGGCTTTCAGTCCAATGCATACCGAGAGCTCAACAGCCGGGACCACATGCAACCCCTATAACACGGATTATGTTCCGGCAGGATCAAGTGGCGGCACTGCCGCTGCAATAGCTTCAAATTTAGGAACGGTTGGATTGGGGACCGACACTGGTAACTCAATCCGAGGACCTTCTTCCCACTGTTCACTCGTGGGATTCAGAACCACAATGGGATTGATCAGCCGGACAGGGATTGTCCCCCTGTACCTGAGGAATGATGTCGTGGGGCCAATGTGCAGAACTGTGGAAGATGCAACAAGAGTTCTGCAGGTTATTGCAGGGTATGACCCGGAAGATCCACTAACGGAATATTCTGCAGGCAAAATACCTGCAGACTACATGGAGTATCTTGTAAAAGATGGTCTGCAGGGATCCAGAATAGGTGTTCTGAGGGGACTGAGTGAAGATAACCCGGATCCTGAAATAAAGCTATTGTTTGAGAAAGCGATTTCAGACCTGGATTCACTGGGCGCAGATATAATTGATCCTGTTGTCATTCCGCGGTTTTCTGATTTAAGACAAAACCAGTGGTGCCCGGAATTCAGGAAAGACCTTGAATCTTACCTGGCAACATATGTTAAAAATGATACAGTGAAAACCCTTGAGGATATTATCAGGATAGGAACTAAATCACAATATGTTGCAGACAGGATTCCCATGTTTGCAGAGCATAGTGGAAGATGGGATGAGCCTGAGATTGAATGCATGGATGCATACACCGATGTTAAGTGTATTGCATTCCGTGAGGCAATTGAAAGGGTGATGGATTCATTACAACTGGATGCGATTGTATATCCTTCATGGAACAACAGGCCTGCAAGGATTGATCATTTTGAAGAGGAGTACAAGGGTGACAACAGCCAGGTTATTGCACCTCATACGGGTCAGCCGGCTTTTACCGTTCCAATGGGTTTTACGGAAGGCAACTTACCTGCCGGACTTCAATTCCTGGGAAGAATGTACGATGAACCCACGTTAATAAAACTGGCATATTCATATGAACAGGGAACAAAGAATCGTTTACCTCCTGATTTTAATCCTTAGCAACAGCTACTGATTGAGTTTTCGTGACGATTTCTAATCCCCGGGGAGAACCCGGGTTATGCAGGGAGCAGGGGGCAGGGAGAAACTAAACACGGAACTCGGAACTCGGAACGCAAAACACGGAACGGGGAACAAAAAAGCCGATGAAAATCATCGGCCTTTTCCGTACCCGGAGCCGGGGTCGAACCGGCACTCCAATAAAGGAACTGGTGTTTGAGACCAGCGCGTCTACCTATTCCGCCATCCGGGCTGGAGATGTTAAATCTACTAAATCCTGTTCGCAAGCGATTGTCAAACAACATCTTTCTTCTCAAATCCCCGGATGG
>JAFGLJ010000067.1 GCA_016928075.1 Bacteroidales bacterium
ATTCGTTATTCGATATTCAAGGCGCCAGCCTCCTTATTACCCATCGCCCGTTGAGGAGCCGGTACTCAAGCCTGTCATGCAACCTGTTTTCTCCTTCCTCCCAGAACTCGAACAGGTCAGGAACCAGGCGGTAACCACCCCAGTGATCAGGCCTTGTGGGTGGCGTATCATGATACATGCTGGCCATTTCGTTATACCTGTCAAGAAGGTATTGGCGGTCAGGTATCTCTGTGCTCTGATCCGAAGCAAGAGCATTAAGTTTATGCCCCTGTATGCGTGTATTAAAATATTCATCAGATTCTTTCTTGCTGACCTTCTCTGTGCGGCCCTCTATTCTTACCTGCCTTCCGTGCTCTGGCCAGTAAAATAACATGGAAGCATAAGGATTCTGGGATAAATGTAATCCTTTCCTGCTTCCATAATTGGTGAAAAACACAAAACCTTTTTTATCATACTTCTTTAGAAGAACCATTCTTGAGGACACCCTTCCATCAACGCCTGCAGTTGACAGGGCAAGACCATTATAGTTATCCCTGTTCTCTTTCCTGATTATATTATACCACAGTGAAAACTGGTTGAAAGGATCCTTTTTGGTATTTGAAATATTTCTTAATTCCATTAATCTTTGTTTAATTGAACAGAATTGTTACTATAAGAACATTATTAACTACTATCTTGTTCTTTAAATAAATGATTGTAAAAAAAGAAACAGATATGGCTTTTACATTGGACATAGGAGTTAAAGCTCCCGATTTTAAACTTAAGGCTACAGACGGCAATGTTTACAGCCTTTCGGATTTTAATGACAGTCAACACCTTGTGATATTTTTCACCTGTAACCACTGCCCTTATGTTCTGGGATCAGATGAACATACCAGGGAAATAGCAAATAAATTCATACCCAAGGGAGTGAAATTTGTGGGGATTAATTCGAACAGTCCCAATACATATCCCGAAGATGATTTCGACCATATGGTAGAAAGAATGAGGAAGTATAAATTTCCCTGGTTATACCTCTATGATGAGACCCAGGAGATAGCCCTGAAATACGGAGCACTGAGGACACCTCATTTCTTCGTGTTTGACGAGGATAGAAAACTGGTTTATACAGGCAGGTCTGTTGATAATCCAAGAAACACCTCCCTGGCTAAAACATGTGAGCTGGAAGATGCACTCGATGAACTTATTGCGGGCAAAAAAATCTCCAATCCCGTCACCAATCCAATAGGATGTAACGTTAAATGGGAAGGCAAGGATGCTCACTGGATGCCTCCCGAAGCCTGCGACCTTGTCTGATCCCCCTTTGAAGGGGGAAGACCCGACAGGAATGTCGGGACAGGGGGATGTTTTACCTCGACAATTTACTTACTGATAGCATGTTGAACAGGCTACGCCATAAACTCCGCTACCGCTACCAGGTAAAATCACAGGAATATGCAATCACACGTAAAAACCTGATTGAAAAAACTATGGCTGGGTTCGGACAGGAGGCCAGGGAAACACGTGAAATGGCCAGGCTATTTTTCAGGTTACTTGAAAAAAAACTGAAACTTAATGAGAGAAATGAACCACCAAGCGAAGAAGAAGTGAAGGCAGCAATAGAGCAGCTGAAAGATATTGGAAGAATTTCCGTTTTTGCATCTGTATCTATCCTGCCCGGTGGAGGTATATCCCTGATAGGCCTTGAGTTACTTGCAAGAAAATTTGGTGTGAAAAACTTTACCTTTATACCGACTTCTTTCAGGAAAAAAGAGAATATCTGATAAATTGGCAATTAAATAAATCTGATTATTAATTAAAGCCCGTTAAAATGAAAAAAACTATCATTGGCACTTTTATAATTGTGCTCAGTATTACTTCGTGTAAAAATAAAGAGGTTGAGGAGAAAATAATTATAACATATCAATCGGAACTAAGCCAGACTGACAGGGATGAAATAATAAATACCTTCATGGCCACAAAGGATGCATGGAATGAGGGAAACCTCGAAGAATTCATGAAGGGATACAATCAATCGGATGATATTGCTTTTGTAGGTGCGTCCGGACCTACTTATGGTTATGAAGCTACCCTGAAAAGGTATATTAATGTATATCCCAACCTTGAGGCCATGGGGAAACTGGATTTCGAGGTACTGAAATTATATAAAATTGACACCCGGACTGCCATAATGATAGGTAAATTTTACCTTACCCGCACCATAGGAGACCAGCAGGGCTATTATACCCTTGTATGGCAGAAGATAGATGATAACTGGAAAATAATAAGTGATCACTCAAGCGGAGGACCGGTTGAATAATTATTTTACCCAGGTGGTTGTTGTGTTGAATGGATTTTGATTCTGATCAACATAGGTTTCAATGTAGACCAGCTCCTTCCTTGTTAACTGATCAATTGACGCTGTTTGAATGCCACCTGCATCAGGGGAAAATACGAGCTGTGTTTCTCCCACAAGCTCCCATGTTCCTGTCTCATCGTCAATAAGCGGATACTCTTTCACATATGTACCATCACTGAATAATTGCATGGTCCCGTCAGTATATACGGCTTTAAGACCAGCAACAATTGCCTTTATTGCATCATCATCACTGTTTGTGGTGATATTTTCAAATTTCCATACCCCATCGGTTAATAGAGTTATTCGGTCCTTCTCACAACTGGAAAGACTCATTAAAAGTATGGAGATGATAATATAAGCTGAATACCTTATTGTCCTTTTCATGTTATGCTTGTTTAATAATTTTACAGGCCTAAATTAATCATTTTCATAACATGGTTGAACCGTTGAACCGTTAAATCGTTGAATCGGGAGATTCAAGCATCTTATTAACACTTCAACAACCCAATTCAACAGTTTAACACTTCAACAATTCAACAAATCATTTAAAATAGTCCAGCATCCTCTCAATCAACTCCATACCGCCCCGTATTCCTTCATCTTCAAAGAGAATATTGCCCGCCGTATCCTCCAGTCTTAATTCAATTTCAGCATCTACGGTCTCTTTTATAATGCGTGTCATAGATCCTCTCACCGGAGCTTTCAGATTGCCCGGCATATTGTTAACAGCCTTTACAACTAACCTGTGTTTTCTATTGACAATCGTGAAGTGTAAAACATTATCCCTGTATTCAAGAGTTTCTATGCCGGCCTTCGACCAGGTGGAGAAATTATAGAACTGATTACCGAAACGGAGGTATGAAATAAAACCTATGAAAAAACTTCCCACCCAGGGTATCTTGGCAACGGAAAAAGTGAATGAAGCATCCGATGACTTGAACGTGTTACAATGAAGCCATATCCAGGATTCCGGAAATGATTTTCCCCAGTCTTTTTCAATATACCCTTTGCCACTGTCAAAATCGATGATCTTATCATTAATGTTGATCATTCCATTAACCGGGTGACCTGTTGAAACAATACCATGCTTGCATTCCATCAAAGGAACAAATGAATACCACCCCATAATTCCAGGCCTTGTTAATGTGGAGGGGTATTCATTAAGAGAACCAAAAGCCAGTTCTCCCTGAATTTCCACCCTGTCGTCATAAAGATTCAATCTTATGCCACTCGAGGAGAATGATGATTGTCCGACTTCAACAGATAATACCCTGTTTGATGCCTTAAAGCTTTTCACCGGGTACCTGTAATAAAACACCTCTCCACTTAAACCGTTAAGAATCTGTACGAAAGAATGACTGTCTTTTTCAGATAGCGATATACCTGGAATAATTGCATATACATTCTGTCTGTCGGCAGAAACATGCTTGAAATACCAGCCCTCAAAATAATTTTTCCTGCTCATTGATCCCTGGAACACCCATGGCCTGAATACTTTCATATTGTTGAATTGTTGAATAGTTTAAGCGGTTCGAGCTCACCCGTAGGCAATCTTAATTCTATATCCAGAATTTTCCTGGCTCTAAAATTAACTCATCTCTCATAACTCATCTCTCATAACTATTTTATGAGTCCCAGCTTCCTCGCTCTCTCCTCCCAGTTCTTACGCGCCAGTACCTGCATGTCTTCAACGTTGTCCATCTCATCTACAATCTCGAGACCTATCAGGGTTTCAAATACATCTTCCATGGTTACAAGTCCGCTCACCATACCATATTCATCAACCACCATGGCAATATGCGCCTTGAGGTCGATAAGCTTGTAGAAAAGCCTTATGATCGGCATTTCTTCGTTCACTATTTTTATCGGGCGTAATATTGATTTGAGGAGCTGATCACCTTTCTTGTCAATAATCATCTCCATCACCTCATCCTTTAATACAAATCCTGTAAAATTATTTAACTCACCATGGTAAACGGGGATTCTCGAAAATGGAATATCTTCGTGGCTCTCATAAAACTTATCAATTGGAGTGTTTTCCTCGGCGGCAACCATAACGACCTGTGGCGTCATAATGTTCCTCACCTTTATATGCCGGAATTTCATAAGATTCCGAAGCAGCTGGGATTCTTCTTCATCAGTAATACCTTCTTCAATGACACTGTCGGTTATGGCCCTGAATTCAGTCTTGCTGATAATGGGGTGACCCGACTGGTCTTTGCGAAGCTTATTGGTAATGAAATTGGTGAGGACGATAAAAGGGTATAATGGAGAATAAATCATTATTTGTAAAGAGATAACAGTGAAACTGCCCAGTCTTTTCCAGTATGTGGCACCCAGTGTTTTTGGTATTATTTCCGATAATATAAGAATTGTAAGAGTCAGGACCACGGAAGTCAGGGTGAGATACTCATCACCCCATATCTTTTGTGCCTGGGATCCCACACCGGCTGCTCCTATTGTATGTGCAAAAGTGTTGAGTGTCAGGATGGCTGACAGGGGCAGGTCAATATTCTTCTTATACCTGTCCAGGATACGGGCATAGTTCTTCCCTTCCTTTATCTTCATGTTTATAAAGATAAGCGTCGTACTCAGCAATGAAGCCTCAAGGATTGAACACAGGAAAGAAAAGAACAGTGCTATTCCCAGGTATAATAGAAGTAAACCCATAATTTATGTTAAAGACAAAAGATAAAAGACAAAAGTATTTTTTCGTTGTCCCCCCCTGCCTTGTAAGCCGAAGCTTTAGTGAAGGCTGGCTCCCTGCTCCCTGCACCCTGCTCCCTGCTTTATCAGCCGTAGCTTCAGCGGAGGCTGACTCCCTGCCCATCACACATTCACCCATGTTATATATAACTTATAGGCCAGCGAGAGTATTATAGCCCCGAGGAACAACCCCATAAATCCAAAAGCGATAAAGCCGCCGATGGCACCGAAAAAGATGATCAGCATGGGCACGTCAGCGCCCTTACCCATGATCAGGGGCTTGAGGATGTTATCTATTAGTCCCATTAAAAGAAAATATACAGTCCATAAAGCAGCGGGCAGGGGATCCATAAAGGCGAAAAGGTAAATAATAAGAGGAATATTGAATAATATTGCCGGAATCTGGGCAATGGTCATGATCAGTAAAATAATGATCCACACGGCTGCGAGTTGTATGTCGGCCAATATAAGACCGATGCCCATAAGAGTTGTTTGTATTATTGCAACTCCCAGCACACCTGTTGCCACATTGCGTATCGTTGTCAGTGATACCTTCATGAATTCTTCACCTCTTTCCCCGACCACTTTCTCAAATATGACCCTGCCGCGCTGTGAAGCATTCTGGAAATAAACCATGAAAATTCCTGCCAGTATAATTGAAAGAGCAAACTGCAATATGCCCATTCCGGTATTGGCTATGGTGCCAAGTAATTTTTCTGCAAAATTGCTGATCTGGGGCATAAATCCTTTTATTGACTCTCCCAGGTTCTGGGATGCCTGCATCCATTTGTCGTACAGCCACTGGCCTATGAGGGGCCAGTCGGCGACAGTGTCACTGGGCGGGGGTACGTGCAGCTCACCTTCAGGAATCATGTCTGCAATATATTTTACACCATCAACAAGCTGGTTTACAAGCCATATGCTGGGTAATACCAGTACGGAAAGGCTTACAAGAGTGATCAGTAAAGAGGCAAGCTTCTTCCTGCCTTTGAAATACTTGCTGAGCAATTCAAGAAGGGGAAACAATATAATGGCTATGATCAAAGACCATAAAAGGATGTTGATAAAAGGCTGTACTATCTTATAACAGAGAAATATAACAACGAATAAACCTCCAAGTTTCAGTATCAGGTCTATTGAGATGTTGAATATTCTCTTTTTTTCTTCTTTTGAAGTATCGTTTTTTGTACTCATGTAAACAAAGATTAATATTTCATAAGCCTACTCCTGGTATGTGGGCTCCACACTGCGGGCATTTTCCGTTTTGTATATTGTTCTTAAATGTTTTAAAATAGGAACGTTCAATAAGCGTGTAACCACATTCGGGGCAAACCGTATCCGTATTTGCGATGATATTGCCAGGATAAATATAGTGCAGCCCTGCTTCTGCACCAATTTCTTTTGCCATATATATTGTCTCTGCCGGAGTCATGGGCCCATCCTTCATTTTATAGGCAGGCATGAAACGGCTGATATGCCAGGGAACATCTACACCCAGTTCATTGGATACAAAATTGGCCATATCCTTTATTTCCCCGGGATCATCATTAACTCCGGGAATAATAAGGCTGGTGACTTCAAGCCAGATGCCCATTTCTTTTATTTTTTTTAAATTATCGAGCACGGGTTGTAAACGGGCACCTATTATTCTGCGGTATGTTTCATCCCTGAAAGCTTTCAGATCTACATTTATTGCGTCAAGGTAAGGTCCAATCATATCAAGCATTTCGTATGTCATAAAGCCATTTGATACAAAAATGTTTTTAATTCCTGATTCGTGTGCCTTTACAGCAGTATCATAGCTGTACTCAAAAAAAATTGTTGGTTCGGTATAAGTATAGGCAATGCTTTTACAATCAGTTCTTTGTGCAAACTTTACAATTTGTTCGGGTGTTGCTTCCATCCCTGTTTCCGCCATTACACCGGAAACGGGTTGTGAGATATCCCAGTTCTGGCAAAAACGGCACCTGAAGTTACAACCGGGTGTTGCAATGGAATATGCCTCCGACCCGGGATAGAAATGATATAAGGGTTTTTTCTCTATCGGATCAACGTGCCGGGCAATGGTCTTTCCATATACTTTGGTGTAAAGGATGCCTTCTTTATTTTCCCTCACAAGACATATTCCCTTTTTCCCCGGTCCAATTACACAGCGATGAGCACATAGGTCACATCTTACCTTGTCATTATCAAGTTTTTGATACAAAAAGGCTTCTTTCATAAAAGTATTTATTTTTTAGTAGTATCATTTATTTTGCCCCTGGGTCTTCTGTTCTTACCTTCCCTGCCTGTCAGGTTATCACCAATATCTGTTCTGGCCTGCTCCGCAAGTATTCCCATTTCAGCCACTATTTCAGGATATTGTTCCTTCACATCATACCTTTCACCGGGATCCCTGCGAAGATCATACAGGGCATAATCAGCCCTGCCCTGGGAGTATGGTCCGGGAAAACCATCTTTCCCGGGTAAGACATTTTTATATGACCTGTGATCATGGGGAAACACCAGTTTCCACTGGCCCATCCGCACCCCTTCAAGATCATTGTTGTGATAATAATAATAGAATGATCTCCTGGGCTCAGCAGTTCTGTCTCCCTGCAGGATCGTCAGAATACTGACGCCGTCAATTTTATGGTCGGGAAGCTGTGTACCTGTGATTTCAGCTAAGGTAGGAAGGATATCAATTGTCGAAGCAAGCCTGTTGGAAATCTGGCCCGGCTGGATTAATGCCGGCCAGTGCATGATGCAGGGCTCACGTACCCCGCCCTCCATGCTCGTTCCCTTACCCTCTTTCAGCCCGCCGGTGGAACCTGCATGATTACCGTAATTGAGCCACGGACCATTGTCGCTGGTGAATATCACGAGTGTATTTTTAACCAGGCCGTTTTCTTCAAGGGTTTTCATTATCTCGCCAACCGACCAGTCTATTTCCATTATTACATCACCGAACATGCCCTGCCGGCTTTTGCCCCTGAATTTATCAGAAACGCCCAGGGGAACATGGGGCATTGAATGAGGTACATACAGAAAGAAAGGCTCATCCTTATGCTTTTCAATAAAGCTTACCGCTCTTTCGGTATATAGCGTGGTTAACCTGTCCTGGTCCTCCAGCCCTTCAAGGTATTCAATTACTTCGTTATTTTCCACCAGCGGCAGGGGAGGGTAGTTGGCCTTATCGGGGCGCAGGGATTCTTCAGTAATCGGGCTACCGTCATAATCAACAGGCCACATGTCATTTGAATATAGTATGCCCAGGTATTCATCAAAACCGTGCTGCAGCGGGAGAAAAGGCTCCAGGTCGCCAAGGTGCCATTTACCGAAAATACCGGTTGAATAACCTTTCTGTTTCAGTAATTCGGCTATGGTCATCTCATCGGGGTTGATGCCAGTCGGTGAGTTGGGACCGAAGACCTGCGGCATGTTAAGCCGGTTTGCATAACAACCTGTAAGCAAGGCAGTTCTCGAAGCTGAACATGCACCATGAGCCGAAAGGAAGTCTGTAAAGCGCAAGCCATTACAGGCCAGCTTATCCAGGCTGGGAGTTTCATAGCCTTTGGCACCATAGCTGCCCAGATCCCCATAACCCATGTCATCGCAAAAGATGATCACAATATTGGGGGTTGTAAGATCTGGTCTTTCATTCTGGTTCTGGCAGGAGTGAAGGCTATAAATGAAAAAAATGCAACACAGGTATATTATTAATCTTTTCATAACAGATAATAATGTTTTTGCTTATAATACGTAAAAATAATAAAAAGCACTTCTTAAATCTAAAATCGTTGATCTTCATTCTCAAATCAAACCTTAATATACCCCCGGAGGGGGTTAATAATAATAGCCCCGGTCCCACCCGGGGATAAAGAGCCATCAAGAGATATCCCACAGCGCCGGAGGTGCTGAATAAATGACCCTTCTTGCATAAAGCACCAAATTTTCCTAATTTGTAACAACTTTCATAACACCAGTAAAACAACTAAGACTATGACAAAACCTCTACCTGGCTATCCCTCACAAACCATCACACGCCGACGTTTCATAAACTCATGTGCCGCATGCTCGGCATGCATAGCCGCAATGCCTCTGGCAGGCTTTAACTCATGCAGCCCGCGGGAGAAAATGCGTATTCATATTATCTATTCGGTCACCGATATTGTTCAGCCCGGGCCCGACTGGCCCAATATAGGCTTTGACTTTGCACCGGTGATGGAAAATTTTAATACTATCCTGGCTGAAAGCTGCCCCGAGTTTGAGTTTGTCCACTCAGTGGCATCAGGGCCCGAAGCTGCTGAAAACATAATAAAACTTGATGTTGACAAAAATACAGGTGGATATATCGTATTCCAGTTAAATTGCTGGAACAGGGTTGTACAGACAGTAATTAACACAGAAAAACCCGTATTGTATGTTGATTATAAATACGCAGGTAGCGGGGGCTTCCTTGTCTATACAGCCGGTTTCATAAGAAACAATACACCAAACCTGGGTTTTGTGGCTTCCTCTGATATGAATGACCTGGTGAAAGCAGTTAAGCAATTCAATATTATCCGCAGGGGAGGAACGGTAAGTGAATTTGTTGAAGCCACAGCAAGGATCCGACGTGACTTAACTCCTGGCCCGGGTGGCAGAGATTATTTTACTGATGAATTAACAACAATTTCTCCGGACGAATGTGTGAAACGCATGAAGGTATCCCGAATATTGGCTGTTCGTGATGAAAATTCACGACCTGCTGATCCTCTTATGCACATTCCTCTGGAGTATATCTCTTTTGCAGTGGTCAATGAAGCATGGCAGACAGCCGACAGGGATGAAGCACATCATATAGCTGAAGGGTGGCAGCAGAAAGCCACCGATGTTATTGAGGTTCCTTTTGAAGAACTGGAGAATTCTGCAGCCATGTACCTCGGAATGAAGCAGGTGATGAAGCAGTATGATGCCAACGCAATAACCATCAACTGCCTGGGGGGCTTTTACGGAGGCCATATCCATGCATATCCCTGCCTGGGCTTCCACGAGCTGAATAATGAAGGACTGGTGGGTGCCTGTGAATGCGATATACATTCCACTGCCACCATGGTGGCTTTCAACCATATGACAGGAGGGAGGCCGGGATATATATCCGACCCGGTGATTGATACGGCTAAAAGGCAGATAATATACGCACATTGCGTTGCATCCAATAAAGTCTTCGGCCCTGCAGGATCGGAGAACCCGTTTACTATAATGACCCATTCGGAAGACAGGCAGGGAGCAGCGGTGCGCTCGATACTGCCTGTTAACTACATGACCACAAGCATGAAGATCAACCCCGAAAGGAAAGAAATAATCATGCACCGTGCAGTTACTGTGGACAATGACCCTGACGACAGGGCCTGCCGCACGAAACTGTGTGCAGAACCGGTGGGAGATATCGAAAAGCTGTTCACCATGTGGGACAGGTGGGGATGGCACCGGGTTACATTCTATGGAGACCTTCAGGATCCTGCATATGCACTGGCCGACGAAATAGGATGGAAGATCGTGGAGGAAGCATAGGAAACATCAATATTTTTGATCAAATCTTGATAAATCTGGACTAATTCTTTAAGCATAAATTCCGGGGATTTCCTAACTTGAAACAATATTCAATTGATTCATAATGGATTGATCTGTCATTGTGATGAAGAAGAAAGAAGAAGGTAAAAGAAGGCGTATTATAATCTCTTATGCCCTTGCCATTGTACTTCCCTGTCTCATTCTGGGATTTCTTGCCTTAAGGGGAGTAAAAAATGACCAGGCCCTGGTGGAACGTGAGCAAAGGAATAATCTTCTCGAATCAAGCAGGCAAATTATTAATGAAACAGATGAATACCTTCTTGCAGTGGAAAAGAGCTTTACGAAATTGATTGACTCAATTGCTGTTCCCTATGAAATAATATTCACAGATTCCATGTTGAATGATTTCATCGCCGAAAACCTGGCCGTTGCCGGGATCTTCTATTTACCGTCCGGAGGCACTCCATATTTATTGAACAATAACCTTCTGTATTTACCTGAAGATTTCATTTCTACAGCTGATTTTATGAGCTCCGGTAAGAAACAGGATATATTTGAAAATGGATGGCAGATTGAATACAGGGAACATGACTATCAGAAAGCACTGAGATATTATCAGGGAGTCCTGCCCGGTATCACCCAAAAACAAACAAGGGGTGAAATACTGAATGCCATTGCCCGTATACAGAAAAAACTTCAACTGGCTGATGAAGCCATTGAAACTTATGAACTGATCTGGAATGGTTGCCCTGATGTCATGATTCAGAATAAAATCCCCCTGGGTGCCGTGGCTTTGCTGGAGAAGAGCCTGCTCTGTCTGGCGAAGAAGGACTCACTGGCTGCCCTGAATTCTGTCCATTTATTGATGACTCAATTGCAGTTACCCGAATGGGAAATGGGATATTCGGATTTTAGCAATTTTTTATCGAGGGCTGATGAGATAATCTCCCTGTGCGCTAATTCAGATAATATAGAGATAAAAAGCCTTGTTGAAAGGATATATTCTTTGCAGGGAGACATATCCTCATCGCTGGAACATACAGATTACCTTCTTACATTCATACAGGCTGGTGAAACAATAAAACAGAATCCTAATGGACGAAGGTGTAAAACCATGGTAAACGGAAATTCGTATTTCTTTTCTCTTTTTCCCGCAAACGGACAGCGATATTGGGGATTAATTATAAATCAGGATGACGTTCTGAATAATTCTGTTTATACTTCAATACTTAAAAGAACCGGGGCATCAGAATTTTACTGGGAAGTAACCGGTGTAAATGGTGAACTGCTCATGAAGTCTGAATCTAGTCCTGAAGATATACCACCCGTTTATACGGTATTTCCCCAGACACTGCCCTCATGGTCATTGACACTATACCCTGAATCCTCTGGCCTGCTGGCGTCTTTGTTCGGACCGGGGGCCAGTATTTTTCTTTATATTTTCATAGCTATAGTACTAATCCTGGCTTTCGGTTTGTTTTTTACTCTTCAGACAGTGAATAATGAACTGAACCTGTCAAAAATGAAATCTCAGTTCATGTCCACTGTTTCACATGAATTCAAGAGTCCCTTGACATCCATAAGGCAGATGTCAGAAATGCTTGTTCAGGGCAGGGTACCGACCCGGGAAAGGCAACTTAAATATCATACGACTATATTAAAGCAGAGTGAGCGGCTGAGCCATCTTATCGATAATATTCTTGACTTCTCAAAGATGGAAGAAGGACAAAAACTGTTTAATTTCGAAAAAAGTGATATTGTTCCGGTTGTAAAAAATATTGTTGAATCATTCCAGAATCACACTTCGGAACAGGGATTTAATATAAACTTTTCAGTTTTTAAACCAGTACCGGAGCTTGTATTTGACCATGAAGCAATGGAACAGGTAATGCACAACCTCCTTGACAATGCCTGTAAATATTCGGGTGATTCAAGGAAAATAGACGTTAAGATAGAAGCAAAAGGAAACAGGGTAATTGTTAGTGTCAGGGATTTTGGCGCGGGGATAAAAAAAGAGGACCATGACAAAATTTTCAGCCGCTTCTACAGGGCAGGGGAGGAACTAACCCAGACTGTGAAAGGAAGCGGCATCGGACTCACTATTGTTAAGCAGCTTGTGGAAGCACATAATGGTGAAATACTGGTCGACAGTGAAGTTGGGAAAGGCTCTGCCTTTATAGTTACGATACCGATAGAAGGACCGTAAAGTCGGCAGTCCACAGTCTCCAGTCGGCAGTCAGTAGTCTGACTGGAGACTGGAGACTGAAGACTAAAGAAAGTAGACCACAGAGACAAACGCTATAAATATATTCTGATGAAGAAGATTCTGATAATAGAAGATGAGGAACCAATCCGGACAGCCCTCGAAGATGATTTCCGGCTGGAGAACTATGAAGTTATCACAGCCACAGATGGACTGGAGGGACTTTCAAAAGGTTCTGAACCGGATATCGACCTGATCATCCTGGATATAATGCTGCCGGGTATGGATGGTTTTGAGGTTTGTAAAAAACTGAGAAACAGTGGTGTAAAGACACCGGTTATCATGCTCACGGCAAAAGGCCAGGAAATTGACAGGGTGCTGGGACTGGAAATCGGTGCCGATGATTACATAACAAAACCTTTCAGCCCCCGTGAACTGCAGGCACGGGTTAAAGCCGTTTTGAGAAGAATGGAACCCGAAACGGATGAAAACTTGGGTATAATATTTCGATCAGGAAGCCTGGAAGTGGATTTCCGGCAGTATGTATGCCTTAAAGATGGAAGGGAGATCAGTCTTACTGCCCATGAGTTCGAACTTCTGAAATACCTTATCAGTAACAGGGGTCATGTGGTCAGGCGAAATGAACTGCTTGATGACGTATGGGGTAAAGATGTTTTTGTTACTCCTCATACCATAGATACACATATGGCAAACCTTAGAAAGAAGATTGAGAATGATCCTTCAAATCCCAGGTTCATAATCAGCATAAGGGGTATTGGATACAAATTTATCGGAGAATAGTTCCTTGATCCACTCTTAATAAAACTCAACCTGTTCTTGAGGCTTCTGCCTGTACAGGCCCGTACCTTTGAATAAAAAAAGTTATGAAGATTATTATTTCAATCATGATTTTATGCCTTGTACCGATGGTTATGGTATCAGGGCAGGAAAAACAGGCTCAAAAGCTGTTGAGTGAAGCTGTTTACCAGGAAGAAATAAATGGTGACCTTGACGAAGCCATAAAAATTTACCGGTCGGTCATCAATCAATATCCTGATAACAGAGATATTTCTGCAGAAGCCTTGCTGCATCTGGGCATGTGCTATGAAAAACTGGGGAACCAGGAGGCTGTTAAGACATACAGGCACCTTGTTAATAATTATCCCGAACAAACAAATGAAGTAACAGTAGCGAGGGAAAGACTTGCCAGGTTGATTCAGATTGCAGAGGAAGTATCCGCAAGTCTTTATAATCCAAAATTTACCAGGATACAAATGCCTGTAAAACTGGATCTGGGAGCACAATTATCACCTGATGGGAAGGAACTGACTTTTTCCTCAACAATGTATGAAGGGAGTCTCTGGACAGTTCCGATTCCCGGGAAGGTAAGACCGGACATAGCAGGTAATCCTGAAAAACTTATTGGCGAAGATGAAGTATGGGCATGGGGTCATACCTGGTCTGCCAACGGTAAGTGGATCGCATATAATTATATGAGGAATGATGAGGAGAAAAAGGTTTTTGTTAACGAAGTTCATGTAATACCATCTTCAGGTGGTGAACCTGTAAAGATTCCTGTACCGGTGAACCGGGGAGGAAGCTTTCACATATTTCAATATAGTCTTAGCCTTTCGCCGGATGGAAAGATTCTGGCCTATGCATCTAAAGAAGAGGGTGAATCAGATAAGCCAAAGGAATCTTACATCTATATAATTCCTGTAAATGGTGGAAGTGCCAGTAGACTGACAGATGGCAGTTCATGGTTACCGGCATTCTCACCTGACGGTAGTAAAATATCATATATTAAAACCTCTGCTGAAGGAGATGGTCTCTATGTTATTCCTTCGCATGGAGGCAGGCCTGTCAAAGTTTGTGACCTGGACAGGAGAGTATGGGGACCTCCCATATGGTCACCTGGTAGCGACTATATTGCTTACTTAATGGAACCGGAGCCCGGCAAGGAATGTAATGGTATATGGTTTGTACCTGTATCGGGAAATGGAGAATCAACTGCCCCGCCCCGGAGTATTGAACTCCCATTACAGGCAGCCAGAAATTTAGGAGGATGGACCTTCGATAACAAAATAGGCCTCTTCCTGATAAGCCCTGTCCACCAGGCTATATACACCATACCTTCATCCGGAGGTAAAGCAACACAGGTTACGCCTCCGGAAAACTATGCATTTTCTCCGGGATGGGATCCCTCTGGAAAGAGAATCTATTTTATTTATAATAATGTGTTTTCTTCAGTTGCTTCAGAAGGAGGCAAAATATCTGCAATCCCTGTTACGGGAGAAGTTGGAATTAATTATCCTGTTGTATCTCCGGATGGGAAAAAGATCCTATTCCATGGATTTAAGAAAGGTGTAAGCGGAATGCACATCTGGACCGCTCCAACAGAAGGAGGAGAAGCAACACAGCTTGGAGGTCCTTTTGATGATGACTTCATTGAAGATGCCTTCCCTCAGTGGTCGCCTGATGGCAGGACTATATGTTTTTATCGCCATGAAAAGACACCGGATGGAAACGGTGTCAAATCAAGTATTTGCCTGGTGCCTGCAGAAGGAGGTGATGCAAGAGTACTCATAGCTGAAACGGATAGTCTGATAGAAGAGATAGGCCCGAGGTCTATGTGCTGGTCTCCCGATGGTAAATCAATTGTTTATTACTGCAACAAAGATGGGAAGATAAAAACTATTCCGGTTGATGATGGTGAACCGCAGGTATTGGCTCAACTGCAAAAAGATATTCAGGCTCGGTGGCTTAATTTTTCTCCCGGTGGTGAAGAAATCCTCTATACTGCTAATGAGAAAATATGGAAAATAACTCTGGATGGAGAAAAACCGGTTGAGATTAAAACAGGACTGGATATTAAACCTGGAGGACCGCTCTCCTGGTCACCGGATGGTGATAAGATAGCCTTTACAATGCGACAAGGTGGTGAGATAAGCCTCTGGCTAATGGAAAACTTTCTGCCCCTGGAAAAGCTTGCACAAAAGCCGGAAGAAGATATAATTGAACCTGAAGGACTAAAAATCAGGCAAATATGGAAAAATAACTTACTGGACGACCTGGGAACGGTATCTTATGATGGACGGTTTCGCTCTTATGTGGACTGGGGCATTGGCAACGTGGGAATTCATAACCTCATGACAGATGAAAAAAGGGTACTGACAGATGATGCTAATCTTGGGGAATCATGGCAATTTGCTGAAAATACAGCTATTTCTCGAGACGGAAAACAAATTGTTTATTCCTGGTCGAACCCTTACAACACTACTGCTCTGCGACTTATTGATGTTGATGATCCCAAGCCCGAGCTTCTTTACAGAAAAACGGGTGAGGAATTATATCCTTCTGCATGGTTGTCTGACAATGTGATTGTTGCATCCAGATATATACCAGATAACGGGACAATGCAAATTGTTACTGTTAGTATCCAGGATAAGACAATTAAGGTTAAAAAATCTTTCGCACTAGGTCACTTTGGTGGATTAGCCTGTTCCCCGGATGAAAAATATATAGCTTATGGCTATGCAAACGAAGCTGATAATGGTAATATGGATATAAGACTGTTGCAGGCAAATGGAGATGGTGATATCCCACTTATCACTCATCCGTCAAATGACAGGGTGCTTGGCTGGGTTCCCGGAAGAAAGGAATTCCTCTTTATAAGCGACCGCTCCGGAGCCTGGGATTTATGGGCTATACAACTTGATGGAACAAAACCAACAGGGCCGCCAAGACGATTATACGCAGATATTGGCGAGGTTGAACCAATGGGATTTACACGCGATGGCAAATGTTACTTTGGTTTTGTAAGACGTAATTTCTATTCGGGTATAGCTGCATTTAACACCCAAACGGGTGAGGTAAACCTGGGAGAAGGCAAATCTCTGAAAGGCTCAAATCTTGGATTATTATGGTCTCCGGATGGACAATATCTGGCTAATCTGAGGCTAGGTGAAGACATCAGTTTAATTGTCAATGATCTGAAGACAGGTGAAGAGAAAGAACCTGCAAAAGACATATTAAGGCCCTGGTACATTAGCTGGTCGCCTGATGGAAATTCTATTCTTGTCGTAGGATGGGAAAGAAGTCAACGTCTGACTGAAGGCTATAAAGGAGGGGTCTTCACAGTTGATGTAATAACTGACCGGGTAGATAAAATTTTTCTTTTGTCCGACTACGAATACAATATTCCAGAGGATGATGCATATCCCCTTTCAGGTATTGAGTGGTCCCCGGATGGTAAAAGCTTTTATTATATGTTCTTTAAAGACCGCCTGGTGAAACATGATCTGGAAACAGGTGAAGAAAAGATACTCTATGAGTACCCTGACTTCTCAAGGGAAATACTTGAACTCTCTCCTGATGGCAAAAATCTGCTCTTTGGATTGAAGTATCCGGGTGATGAGAAAAGCCGCCTGGTTACAATGCCTGCTGAAGGCGGTAAAGTAGAAACATTATGCGCTGCACAGGAAGCAAAACGTATTAGTTGGGCAAAGTACTCTCCTGATGGGAAATATATATATTTCGTTGAGCTGCCCGAAACTACATACAGTGTCTTATGGCGTGTCCCGGCCGAAGGAGGAAATCCTGAGAAACTATGGAGCCCGGAGAACAGGGTGGAAATTTACGATATCCATCCTGACGGGAACCAGGTGACTTTTTCCATACGGGAAAGAGTTTCCGAAGTCAGGGTCATCGATAACCTTGTTGAAGAACTGGAGAAGCTGGATAAAATTGGCAAATAAATAATATTAGCCACGGAGTTACACTGAGTAATATTACACAGCATGCTTGATTAAAACAGTGTAACTCCGTGTTTCACTCAGTGTTACTCCGTGCTACCTCCGTGTGACTCCGTGGTTTAAAAATAATATTTATAAATAATACTTTTTCCATTCCTTCCGGTTAGTTACATCTCACAACATACTTTTACAACTTTTTACAATTTATTAATTGATTTTAAGTCAGGGAATTAATAAATTGTATTGTGTTTAAATTTCTGAAACATACCGGCCCGAAAACGAAAATCCTTTTCGTTGCATTTATCCTTGTCCTTGTACCGGGTGCCGTCATCAGCTACCTGAGCCTGCAATCAGTCAGGCAAAAAGCGGATAACCTGCGCATAACATACAACGGTACTGTCAACCTGGTCAGGGATAAGCTGGAAAACGAAGTGGAACGGCTTCAGTCAAACCTGCTTAACAGTGTCATCGAACAGCCACCCGGATCAGTTGAGGCTGACAGCCTGGAAGAATGGATCAGTGAAAGAGAATCGGAAAATCCGGCTTTCAGGCATCTGTTCCTTTCAAATAATGAAAGAGGCATTATCACTTCTTCTTTATCACTTGCATGGAATGACATACCGGGAACCCGGCCTTCAGTGAATCCCGATGCAGCCACCTTTTTCAATATGGCGGAGAATGCAGAATTTATCAGTAAAGACTATCCTGAGGCCATAAAGCTTTACAGGGAAGCCCTGGCTTCTGCATCATCTTCACGGGAACGTGCTTTAATACTATCGCGGGTAGGCAGGTGCTATATTAAACAGAGGGATTACAGGAAAGCAATCCAGGAATATGAGAAGATCATTGCACCTGGAAACAATGAAATCACAATAGGGAATGTGCCCGCACAGGTGGTGGCTCTCTCACAGATTGCCGACAGCTATGAAGCCCTGGGGGCTTACGAAGAACAATATAATGCCACCATCGAACTGTATGAGCTTTTACTTGACCGGCCATGGGACCTTGCAAACGGTGAATACCTTTACTATCTTAGTTCCGCCGGTGAAAAAATCAGTAAGTCAGGTGTCAGCACCAATGATGAAACCCCTGGTGAAAATAATATCAGAGATCTGCTTACAAGAGAAGAAAAACTCCTGGAAGAAATACGTTTTATAAGATTGATTGACCGGGATATTTTGCCTGAAATAGAATCCGGGATCAGGCAGGGATCTTCATCGGAATTACAATCACATAGTATTTCCCGGGAGCTGAATGATTCAATAATTAAACTCAGTTACTTTAAACTCCCGGCAACATTTCAGGATCAGCAATTGCAGGTGCTGGCTTATCAATTCGATAATGACTATATCCTTTCAAACATGTTTCCCAATATTCTGGCCTCTGTGGAGCTGGGGAAAGATGTACTTGTTGGCATCCTGGGAACGAAAGACAGCCTGCTGTATATACAAAATAATATACCTGTGTCCGAATATCTTGTTGCCGGGGACTTTACAGGACAATTATCCGGCTGGAAGGTTGCTCTCTTTGACCCCGGTGGAAGATCAATTGAACAAATTACGGGCAAAGAGAAACTGCTTTATCTTATACTGTTTGCTGTAATCATAGCAGTAATGCTTATCGGAATAATACTGATGGTTAGGACTGTGGTACACGAGTCTGAGATCTCACGCCTTAAGTCAGAATTTGTCTCGAACGTGTCACATGAACTTAAAACACCTCTTGCTCTCATACGCATGTTCGGCGAAACACTGGATTCCGGGATGGTTAAGGATGATGCAGACAGGCGGAAATTCTACAGTATCATAAGAAAAGAAAGTGAACGCCTTACACACCTTATAAATAATGTGCTTGATTTTTCTAGGATGGATGCCGGGGTCAAGGAATATAACTTCCGTAAGGAGGACCTGGTTGAAACTGTCAGGAGTTCACTTGAAACATATAAATACCAAATTAATGACAGCGGGTTTAGCATTGAAAGTGAACTGCCTGGTGAACCGGTTATGCTTAAAATTGACAGGGATGCAATATCACAGGTACTCCTGAACCTGTTAAACAATGCTGTAAAATATTCGGATGAAGAAAAATATATCCTGGTAAAAGTATGGAAAGATTCAGATTCTGCAATGTTTTCAGTTACTGATCACGGCATGGGAATAAAGAGAGAAGAAATAAAAAAGATCTTTGATAAATTTTACAGGGTATCAACTGCTGAAACAGGAGAAACACGTGGCAGCGGGCTGGGATTGACACTCGCACAGCATATTGTGGAAGCCCACGGGGGGAGAATTGATGTGGAAAGTGAGGTCGGTAAAGGCAGCACCTTTACTGTCAGTATTCCGCTAGGAGGAAATTAAAGCCCACAGTCTCCAGTCCTCAGTCTCCAGTCTGACTGCCGACTGCCGACTGAGGACTGCCGACTCAAAAGATTACTATAAAGAATAGGATGAATAAGATATTAATAGTTGAAGACGAAAAAAACATGGTCACCGGCTTAAAATTCAACCTTGAGGCCAGGGACTATTCTGTCATTGCCGCCTATGACGGCGAGGCAGGCTACAGGATGGCAATTGATGAAAAACCAGACCTTGTGCTCCTCGATCTCATGCTGCCAAAGCTCAATGGCTATGAAGTGTGCAAGCTTCTTAAAAAGGAAATGCCTGATCTTCCGATAATCATGCTCACAGCAAAGAGCCAGGAGGCAGAGATAGTTACAGGGCTTGAGCTCGGGGCCGATGATTACATCACCAAGCCTTTCAGTGTTCTTGAACTATTAGCGAGGATCAGGGCATTGTCAAGGCGTGTAAAGAAAGGAACAGAGGAGGAGGGAGTGCACCGTTTTGGCAATCTCGAAATCAACGTTAAGAAATATTACGCACGGAAAAAAGGAGAACCGATTAAGCTTTTGCCACGCGAGTATGAGTTACTCAGGTTATTCATTGAACGGCAGGGTGAGATAATCTCACGTGAAGAGCTGTTAAAAAAGATCTGGGGATATGATTCATTCCCGGATACCCGTACCGTTGATGCCCATATTGCTAAATTAAGACGAAAGATAGAGGACAGGCCGGAAGAACCAAAACTGATAATTACGGTTCATGGCATCGGATATAAATTTCTCTGATAGTAGTATTTACATTGTTTCACGTTCTTTTACAAACCATTAATAATTATTCACAACTCCGGTCCTACCTTTCAGGTGACAATAATTGTGACACCTAAAAAGAGGAGGTTATTATGAAACGAATTAAAACTTTAACACTGATTGTAGTTCTCAGCCTTGTAATGGCAGGCTATAATACTTTTGCCCAGACGGCCGAGGAACTGCTCCCGAAAGCCATTCAGCTCGAAGAGGTAAAGGGTGAGCTGTATGAGGCCATAGAAACATACCGCCTTATACTGAACGAGTATCCTGGTAACAGGGAGGTTTGTGCCGAAGCTTTGCTGCATCTTGGGATATGTTACGAAAAGCTCGGGCTGGACAAGGCCCGGCAGACCTACCGGCAGGTTATTAGTAAATACCCGGAGCAGGAAGATAAAGTTGCGATGGCAAGGGAAAGAATTTCGCGGATGGATGTCTATACTGCTGAGCTGCTGGCAAAAGCTGAAGAACATCTGAAAAAAGGGAATGAACTCTTTAAGCACTGGGAATACGAAGAAGCAATAAAGGAATATGAAAATGCCGTCAGTTGCGGACCTAACACACAGCTGGCACTTAATGCTCGCTATTTTATAGGCCAGTCATGGTACAGGGCAGGTAAATATGATGAAGCCCTGGCAACTTTCACAAAGCTGATCGAAGAAAATCCAAAAAGCAATATAGCACCGGTTTCAGAATTAATGGTGGCTCAGATCAGGCATACTTTGGAGGAGGAATCAACCCGGGGAATGATAAGCGCTTTTCATAACAAAGATACTATTAAAGATCCTGAGACAGGAATCACTTACAGGAAAATAAAAGCCTTTACAGGGGAAAGTGATATTATTACTCATAGCATTGCATTGAATCTATCTCCAAACGGGAAGTTCCTTTTGTGTGAAAATAAGGTTATACCAATGGACGGAACCGCCCCATTCGATCTGATTGATTATGAATCAACCGGTGTAGTGGCTACCAGGGGAACCTGGTCGCCCGATGGAACAAAGGCAGCATTTTATTCAGGTGATGCACTGTGCGTTGTTCCTGTATCACCTGAAACAGGACAAACTACCGGACCCTTGAGAAAAATAAAAATGGATAATCTTCAATGGGAAAATAACCCGAGCTGGTCACCGGATAGTAAAAGAATAACTTACAATGAAGGAGATAAAGGTGATTTGTGTATAATCGACGCGGATGGAAGTAATTCAAAACAGATCACCACTACAAGTGACATAAAAGAGCATGGGCCTGCCTGGTCACCCGACAATAAAACCATCGCCTATGGCATAGGAAACAGGAGTTTCGGATTATATGATATCGAAAAAGATAAGTTCAGTGAATTCGCTGATGTTGGATTCCGATGCTTCCCGGTCTGGTCTCCAGATGGAAAATGGTTATTGGTGGAATGGCAAAAACTTTATCTATATAATCTTTTTGATAAAAGCAAATTTGAGTTCTCCCAGCCTGAAGAAACAGGAAACTTTTTTTCATGGTCATCAGAAGGCAGAAAAATGCTCTTTTTCCGAACCTCCTACTTTAATAACAGTGGACTTAAAATTGCTTCATCTGAAGGAGGACCATCATTTGAACCAGTTCATCGACTAACCAACTGGGGAGCTGCTTGGTGGTCAGATAACAACAAATTAATAGCTATCCAGGGACAAGAAGAAAATGGTGACATTGCATTTAGAATTGTTCCGCTTACTGGTGGAGAATCTTTCTTAATAAACCTCGATAATCTAACCGATGGAACCCCTTTCCCATTTACTATCTCATCAGACCTTAATACACTTCTTTTTACCGTTGACCGTGATGACGGTAAAGAGGATTTATATTCTGTTCCGGTTTCTGCCGAAGATGCCAGGATAACAGGTCCTGCTGTGAAAATATTTGATGCATGGTACCGGGCAGGTGCATACAATATTATATTTTCGTTTTCTCCCAATGGTGAAAAAGTAGCACTGATCCATGAAGGTGATATCTGGATTGCTTATACCAATGGAGACAATCCTATCCAAATTAGTAAGATCCCTGAAAGAGGGGGGTATTTAAGATGGACACCTGATAGCAAAGCACTTTTAATAGATATCTCATCGGGTTGGAGCTTATTGGAGAATCCCGGTCCTCAGGGGAGAATTATTAAGCTGTTGGATGAAGGTAAAAAGATTGAATGTCCTCAATGGAATATTGAGATTTCTCCGGACAATACCAGGTTTGCTGTTTTAACAGATGAAAACATTAAGATCATTTTCATTAATGATAAAGGATCTACTGAGGTATTGGATATTAGTAGCCTGAAATTAAAAAGCTGCTATGATCTTAAATGGTCACCTGATGGTAAAAATCTCGCATTTATTGGCACGAAAGAAATGGAGGATAAGGCATCCTTTCCCGACGGGAAGACCTGTATTTATAATATACCTGTGGATGGTGGACCACCGGTAAGGGTAGCACCTGATGATGATGACTATAAATGGGCATTATCCTGGTCTTGTGATGGGAAGTGGATCGCATACAGTCCGGAAAAACCCGTTAAAGTCCGACCAGAAAGCACCATCTGGGAAGCCGATTTTGATGAAATCCTGGAGAAAATGGCAAAGTAAAACTCAGTGTTACTCCGTGGTTAATTAATATTTGAATGATTAATAAATCCCTATCTGATTGACTGCTAACCCCTTTTTTAGTAACTTGGTTAACCGTGACCTGATCTAAATCCGGCTACAATGTTCCAGGGCCTCAAAATAGCGGTCAAAAGGCAGAGGAAGCTTCTGGTGATCTTCCTTATCACCATATTTATTCCTGCGGTAACACTAAGCATATTCGGTATCATAGCACTGCGGAACCAGAAGTTCAGGCTTGAAAAACAGTTCCGTGAAGACCAGGCAGAATATGTGCAGCTTATTAAAATGGAAGTTAACCGGCAAATCCTTGAGCTTGAAAATGAACTTCAATACACTGTCCTTACTCCATCATTTATTAATAATGATTACGGGGACATAGTCTTAATAGTCAAAAATCAATTGGTAAGGAACAATCTGATAGATCAGTTTTTCTTGGTATTTGAAGGCGAGGATCCCTTATTTCCCCCTTTCAGGCCATCCGGGAGTAATTATATTTCAGGCGTGCCAGTCGATTTTACAGGAGTGCAAAAAAATATACTGGAGCAGGCAGAAAATTATGAGTTTTCATACCATAATTACAGGGAGGCAATCTCTTTGCTCGAGGATATCCTGTCAGGCACAGGGAATAAAGACCTTCAGGCCCGGCTGATGAACCGTATTGCCCGTAACCAGGTTAAGCAAAATAATTACAGCAAAGCAATAGAAACATATAATAAAATCATAAATGATTTCCCGGAAAGTATTACCTCTTCAGGCATTCCTCTGCCCGTGACGGTCAGGATGCAACTGGTCGATTGTTACGTGCAAACGGGTAAGAACAGTGAGGCCCTGAAAGAAACACTGAAGGCATTTGATGAAATCCTTAACCAGTATTATAGCCTGAGTGAAACCCGGTTTGAAGCTTATGTATCAATGGTGCGTGATAAATTCAACAGCCTCCTGAAGAATATACAGGAAACTGAATATACCGGCCCTGTTTATACTGACGAATTCGAAAACTTTAATACCCGGTATAATAACCTGCTTATAAAGTGGCAGGTGGTAAAAACTCTTAGGAATGAATGCATTCCCAATTTATCACGGCGACTTATTCAAAATAGTGACAACGCTGAAGACATACTCAGGTATTCAGCGAGAATAGGATCAGATGAATTCCTTCTTCTGGCAATGATAATACCCGGTGAAACAAGGACAAAACCAAAGGGTTTTGCGGGCATCAAGCTAAACAATAAATTTCTCGAAGACAGCTTGCTTCCGGGCATCATGATGAATACAGAAAAGGGAAATGCAATAATGGTTATTTCTGATCAGGGTGGACGAATCATCGCGGGTGATTCAGCATGTTATAATAAACCGGCAAATATCATATCTTACTTTAACGATAATTTCCCTCCCTGGAGGATAGAGGTTCCAGGTGAACCAACAAGAACCCTTGTATTCTCAGGGTTCAGCAAGAGCTTCTATTTCTGGTCCATTCTTACAATGATGGTTATCCTTGTGTTTGGAATAGTTTTCATTAACAGGTCCATTGCACATGAGAAGGAAATACTGCAGATCAAATCAGATTTTGTTTCTTCAGTATCACACGAATTTAAAACACCCATTACCTCCATCCAGGCCCTTACGGAAAGGTTGCTTCAAGGAACGGTGAAAGATCAGAAAAGGGTGCAGGAGTATTATTCCACGATCTACAGGGATGCTGATAATCTGAGCCGCCTGGTAGGGAACATTCTTGATTTCTCAAAGATGGAAGAGGGTAAAAAGGAATATAATCCGGAAGAAACTGATTTCAAGGAATGGCTTGAACAAACTGTAAAAGATTTTCAAGATAAGACCCGGAGAAGAATAATTTTTAACTCCGGGATTAAAGAACAATCAGTAAGAATTAAGATTGACAGAGCCGCTATGAAGCTGGCAATAGACAACCTGCTTGACAATGCGGTTAAGTTTTCTTCTGACAGTTCGGAGGTAAACGTACTACTTGAAAAGAATGTTAATAATCTTGTGCTTAGTGTTAAGGATTCAGGTATTGGCATCACCCCTGATGACCAGGAGAAGATCTTTGAAAAGTTCTACAGGAGTAAAGCCTCGGCAGCCTATTCGGCCACGGGCACCGGGCTCGGACTGACCATAGTGAAAAGGGTTGTTGAAGCACACGGCGGGCGGATTGATATAGAAAGTGAGGTTGGTAAAGGAAGCACCTTTACTGTCAGTATTCCGCTAGGGTGAAGTTTAAGTCTACAGTCCTCAGTCCTCAGTCGGCAATAAGACTGAAGACTGTTGACTGAAGACTGTTGACTGAACAAAGCAGACTACAAAGATAAACGATACAAATAGGCAAAAATGAAGACTATTCTCATCATCGAAGACAACCCCGGCATCCGGATGAGTATCATGGATGAGCTTGAAGCCTGCGGGTACAATGTTCTGACATCAGGTAATGGCATTGACGGACTCAATCTTGTCAAAGAACAAAACCCCGATCTTGTTATTCTTGACATTATGCTTCCCGGGATTGATGGTTATGAGGTATGCAAGAGGCTGAGGATGGAAGGTAATAATACGCCAATTATTATGCTGACCGTTAAAAATAAAGAAATAGATAAAGTGCTGGGGCTGGAACTAGGAGCTGACGATTATGTAACCAAGCCCTTCAGCGTGAGGGAATTATCGGCAAGGGTGAAGACAATCTTTCGCAGGATGGAGCAATATTCAGGTGAATCAGACGTGCACCATATTGGAGAAACAATGCTCAACTTCCGGAAATATGAAGCAACAAGAAAAGGTAGAAAGGTAGATTTTACCTCCTTGGAATTCCAACTTTTGCAGTACTTCGTGGGGAAGAGGGGTAGTGTGGTTTCAAGGGTTGAACTGGTGGAAAATGTCTGGGGAGAGCAGAAAGTTGTTATTTCACTGAGAACGATCGACAGCCATATAGCAAGTATAAGAAAGAAGCTGGGAGATGATCCCTCAAAACCTGGATTTATTGTTAACATTCGTGGAGTGGGGTATAAACTTACAGACTCATAAACAGAGCAATTGCAGATATCCATGGTAACAAGGAGAAATATAATAAAATCTATCATGCTTGCTCCGCTGGCAGGATTTACATCTTATATAGATTGTAAAATGGCAGGAAATAAAAAAAGGTCTTCCCCGGATTTTGAACCCGGATATTTAAACCTGCACAGGAGCGGTGAGCTGAAGCGAAGGGGGGAACAGTTATGGGCAATGATGGAAAACTGCGAGCTCTGTCCCCGTATGTGCGGTGTTAACAAGCTGAAGGGTGAAAAAGGCTTTTGTGATGCCAACTCCACGCTTGAAATATCAGCTTTTCATCCTCACTACGGTGAAGAAAAACCGCTCGTGGGGAAAGGAGGATCAGGTACCATCTTCCTTACTAACTGCAGCTTGAGATGCGTCTTTTGCATTAACTGGGAAATAAGCCAGGGAGGAGAAGGGAGCGAAAGGACAATAGATGAATTCGCACAGATGATGCTTAGCCTTCAGAAGAGGGGATGTCATAATATTAATTTTGTTACCCCAACCCATTATTCCCCTCATATCCTGCTTGCAGTCGACAGGGCTGCTTCATGGGGTCTTAAAGTGCCCCTCGTTTATAATACCTGCGGGTGGGAACGGGTGGAAATCCTTAAAATCCTTGATGGAATAGTTGATATTTACCTGCCTGATTTTAAATACGCCGATGGCAAGATGGCAGCCAGGTACTCATCTGGAGCATTTGAATATCCTGAACTAACAAAGAAAGCCTTGCTTGAGATGCACCGCCAGGTTGGAGTGGCTAAACCGGCCGAAGACGGACTGATGTACCGCGGGCTGATGATCAGGCACCTCGTCATGCCGAATGATGTCAGCGGGACAAAAGAAGTCGTAGACTGGATAGCAGCAAACCTCCCAAAAAACACTTACCTCAACATAATGTCCCAGTACAGGCCGATGTACAAGGCATCTGACTATCCTAAAATCTCACGCCCGATCACCAGGGAAGAATATACCACAGCCGTCAACCATGCAAGGAAAGCGGGACTTACAAACCTGGATATCCAGGGTTATTACTGGTGAAAGGGGTTTATAATACGATCATTCCTTCGTCCATATCCGCGTATTAAGATTCAGGTCTTCGACAATTTCCGTGAGGAGGGTGAGAAACCTCAGATTTTCCTCCATGAAATCATAGTCTATCACGGACTTAAAAAGCCGGGCTTCGAACAGGTTTTTGAACATCCTGATGGCTATGTACACTTTTGAATCGAGGAATGAGAGATAAACCCTGGTGTTCCACTTACGCTTGAATGTGAGAATCCGTTCCATTAATGAGGGTGTAAGTATATACCTGGCTTCAACCTGGTCGTCACCGTAAACGCAGAACTCCTTTTCAAATTCAGGGTCTTCAAGCCTGATAAGCTCGCCCCTGGTAAAAGACATTGACTGCAGTTTCTGCCCGAACTTACCGAACAGTCTCTCGGCAGTGTCAGGAAGAACAACTGTATGGGTTTTAAAATTCTTGTTAAAATCAGCAATTATAAATAAGCCCCTGAAGATTATCGAATAACTGTCTTTCTTATTTGACCCGCTGCCGCTTGTATTCCTGTGCTTTGCCACCACCTCGGAGAATTCTATGTCTGTCTTGCCCAGTTTACCCCTGAAATGATCCTCTCCCTCGTATTTG
>JAFGLJ010000068.1 GCA_016928075.1 Bacteroidales bacterium
ATGTTTTCAGCCGTAAGCTCCAATTTATATGGTTTATCTGCCTGGAGAGGGATCCGCCACAGCTCAGTTTTAGAACCACCGGGGGTTTCGGGCTTAACGAAGAGCACGCTCTGTCCGTCAGGTGACCATGCAATCGAATATTTTCTGGGAAGTATCAATTTAGTATCTCCGCGCAGCAGCTCACACGCTTCTCCTCCAGCTGATGGCATGACCTTTGTAGCCGTTGACCCTGGCTCAGTAACTGCAAAGGCTATCTTTTGTCCATCAGGCGACAGGACAAAGCCGGTTGTATAATAGGAGGAATCCAAAATAAGACTGTTGAGTTCCTTTTCAAGGCCAGACTCAAGATCACGCATAACAATTGCAAGCTTTTTAGGGGTAGGGTCATAGCCATAATAATAAATTGCCTTGCCATCGTAGGACATTGCTACTCCCCAACCCATTAGAACAGGCAAGAGCAGCTCAAAGTTGCCGGTCTCTACATCTATCTGGAAAATACCTTGTCCACCGTCTGGATTGGCCGCGCCGGCTAGCAAAGAACGGCCATCGGGACACCAGCAGGCAAACGCTATCTGGTTTAATTCTGAGAAGAGTTCTTGCACTTTTCCATTGTCAGGTGAGTAAAGACAAATAGTTCTGGCTCCCCACGCCCCGGATGCTCGTTGTGAAAGATAAAGCAACTGCTTTCCATCGGGCGACCAGTTAGGGCCATAATTGGAACCCGCGTATAGTTGTGTGACCAGTCTCGGAGCAGAAATAAGTTTACCAGTCTCAATTTCAATTTCTGCAATGTATATATCTTTCATCTCCTTCTGAATAGCATAGTAGTATGAACCGTTTTCGGTAAAACCCATTGGTATAATATCAGTTCCCAGATCAGGCTTGATCAGCTCAGGAATTCCGTGCGGTTTGCCTTCAATTACCTTAAGCCACCATGCATCCTTTGTCCCGGTACGGTCACTGAGGAACATGATTCCCTTGCCATCCGGCGTCCAGTCGAGAACAATATCATCAGCAACATCCTGAACCAAACAGGTTTCATTCCCCAGCTCAAAATCAAAGGCGAAAATGTCCGATTTCCCTGATTCAAGACTCTGCTGCAAGGTGTAAGCTATGTAACGGCCGTCAGGAGAAAAGAAGGCAGGTCCGGGTTCGAGCCCAACGAAATTCCTCAATATATGTATTGAGCTATCACGAACTGAAACCAGGGCCATCTGACAGGTATCCTCCCTGTATAGATAAGTCAAAACACTCTTACTATCCGGAGACCAATCCTTGATTTCAAACCATTCAAATTTGGTATAGCTTGAAAGCACCCGGGGCGCGTTTCCTTCCATATCGACAACACGCAAGTCATACAGCCCGTTCTGATACCACATGTAAGCCACAAGTTTCCCATCCGGTGATATAACTGAGGTATAAGCATCACTTGAAACATCCCCCTCAACAATAATATGTTTATTTCCGGTGGCGATTTCATAAATGGCAAGGTCGAGAGCATCATCCGCATATGAAAAATATCTGCCATCCGGCGAGACTGATCCCCTGAAGCCCATATCTAGTCCTTCTTTTATGCGTCTGATAATGAATTCTTTATTCTCTTTTCCAGATAAGGATTCAGCTCTTAGGAGAAGAGCTAATTTTTCATTAGCCAGTTTGACTTCTTCCGTTTGTTCAGGATAATTCTCTACCACTTTCCGGTATGCTTTCTGCGCTTCCAGTAAACCCAGCTTTTCATAGCACAAACCTATATTAAGTTGAGATTTTGCTGCGTATTCCCTTTGATCGGGATACTCTTTTATGATTTCGTTAAATAGGTCAATAGCCCCGTTCAGGTCTCCTTTTGTTTCCATCGTAAATTTTGCCTTTTCAAACAGAACCCTGTAATGAGGAGTGTCCTGCTGGCCTGAGAGAATTATTGTAACAGCCATCAAGGCAATCAGAAATAAACATTTTGTATTTTTCATAATAAAGCCTCCTTTCTCCTTGTGAAAATTATTTTCACTTCAAATGTCGCTCATGCAATTGTCAATGATGTCAAATAAATGTAAACAAGTGTAAAAGATCATCATTGTCCTATAAAACGGTAACCTCCTCCATACACCGATATGATATGCTTCGGATGAGAAGGGTCATCCTCAATTTTTTTTCTCAGTTTGAGAATATGATTATCAATGGTGCGTGTGGTGGGGTAACTCTCATAACCCCAGATCTTGTTGAGAAGATCATTCCTCGCAACCACTTCTCCCTGGTGGATAATGAAATACCGCAATATTTCAATCTCGAGGGAGGTAAAATCCACCTCTTTACCTTTACGTCTCACTTTAAAACCGGGGAAATCAACTTCAATATCACCAAAGGAATATATCTCGGGGACTTTCTTCTCAGTTCTCTCGGAAGATCTTAACCTGGCTTTTATCCGGGCTATCAGCTCCCTGATACTGAAGGGCTTGGTAATATAATCGTCAGCCCCGATCTCTAGCCCCACCACCTTGTCAATCTCTTCTCCCTTAGCCGTAAGCATGATAATCGGTGTGGCTATATTTTTCTTCCTGAGTTCGCGGCATACATCCAACCCATTCATCCCGGGCAGCATAATGTCGAGTATTATCAAATCGGGAGCCTCTTCTACAGCTTTACGCAATCCTTCACTGCCATTATCAGCCCAGTCAACCTCAAACCCCTCATCGATAAGATTGATTTTCAATCCTTTGACCAGGTCGTGTTCATCCTCTATTATAAGTATTTTTTTCATCATTATCTGGTTATATTAATTTATCCAGTCTTCAGTCGGCAGTAGCCAGTCGGCAGTCTGACTGGAGACTGAGGACTGGAGACTGTAGACTTCAATTTCCTCCTAGCGGAATATTGACAGTAAAGGTGCTGCCTTTGCCGACTTCACTTTCTACATCAATTCTCCCTCCGTGCGCATCAACAATATGCTTGACCAGGGTAAGCCCCAGTCCGCTACCCCTCGTTTCAGAGACAGGTTTATTCTCTGAACGGTAGAATCTCTGGAAAACTCTTGAGACCTCCCCCGGAACAATGCCAATACCTTTATCCGCAACCTGCAGGACAGCGTTCCCTTTATCCCTGAATAATTTCACTGTCACTTCTTTTTCTTCTGGCGAAAATTTTATGGCGTTACTTAACAGGTTAACCAGTACACTGGCCATGGCCTCACCGTCGAAACTCATTTCCGGAAGGTCGCGGGCAATGTCACTGTGGATGGTAAATCCTTTCTTTTCGAGGTGATAGCTGTATGATTCCAGGGTATCACTGATCACATCCTGCAGGTATCCTTTTTTAAGATTGAATTCTTTTCTGCCCGTTTCTATCCTCGAGAAATCAAGAACATTATTGATCATATGTGAGAGTCTCTCGCTCTCCTTTGTTATTATATTATAGCATTCTTTCTTCTCTTTATCGGTCAGATTCTCCTTACGCTCGAGCGTCTCCCCGTAGAGGCGTATGAGTGTCAGCGGGGTCTTTAGCTCATGGGAGATATTATTTACAAATTCTGTCTTTAAACGGTTTGTTTCAGCTTCACGGGAAATGTCACGGGCTATCATAACTGCGCCAAAAAGCATTAAAGCCACTATGACACTCAGGAGGACTCCATAGAAGAAAATTTCACGCCGGGTGACTTTCTCAATGGCTTTTATCCCCGGGTGTGAAACCAGTAGTTTCCAGGGTAGCGGAAATGTTCGAAAAGTCAATACCAGAGTTTCTTCTCCAGATAATACCTCATCACCTGACGTGATATTTCCATCCCCCTCGTCAGCCAGCTTAAAATTGAGTCCCGTATCCCTGGAAATATCGTTAATGATATCGGTGATCATATGATCTTTCAGGTAATCTAGATCCCAGCAAAAACCACCATAAAAAGTCTTCTCGGACTGAAAATCCGGCAGAACAGCATAAGAAACAATACAAAGCTTATCCTCAGAAGCAAGAGGGAAGCGTTCCTGTATAAACTTATCATTTATCCGTGAAAAGGATAATTTTTCCTTTATTCCCGGAACAATATTCCTTTCAAGCAAATCTGTAAAAAGAAGAGTCTGCCTGTAAGGAGATTGTTGTTCCCGTGTTTCTGTATAAGTTCCCTGAATAACAGGGAACTGTCCACCGGAAAGTCCATTGTTAAGTATCGATTCAATTTCTGAAATATAAAAATCATATACAGGCCTACTAATAGTCCATGTTCCCTCCCTTATCTTTTTATAGAGGCTGACCATGATTTCAAGACCCTTTTCTATCTCATTCTTTTCCCGGGCAATTTCATATAACTGGAATACGGCAACAATTCCGTATGGGTGTCCTGCCCTGTTGAGGAAATGGCCATAGTTGCCAGAAAGGGCACTATATACATTATATGCTTCATCATACCTGCCGGATGATAAAAGGCAGCGGCCCATGCCATCAAGGGCAATTACATGATGCTGTTTTGAAGTAGAATATGATGCACACTCCCTGTATAATTCAGCTGCACGGGCATAATTTTTCCGGGAGTATTCCAGGTTCTCAGCCCTTTTAAATGATTGCGCAAAACGGCTGTTTCCCGTCTCCTCTTCAAATTGAATTACCGTAGTATTATCATCGGCTTTTTCCGGAATGACAATGTTGAAATCGGTGTTCAGCAGGAAGTACTGTCCGGTTGTGTCACCGGAATGAAGTAATGAAACATAATGAGACTTATAGATATTGCCAGGTTGGATCAGGCTATTGAATTTTTCCGGGTTTAAAACTTCCTGTTCGTAT
The DNA here is from genome assembly GCA_016928075.1 of Bacteroidales bacterium. Taxonomy (GTDB): domain Bacteria; phylum Bacteroidota; class Bacteroidia; order Bacteroidales; family VadinHA17; genus UBA9300. The sequence continues at coordinate 4,762 of JAFGLJ010000068.1, forward strand.
TCAAGGAGGGCACCTTCAACGGACCTGAGAGCAGATTCTCCCGAGATCCAGAGGTTTGATTCAAGAAGGTTTCTGACTGCTTCGCGTCTCTTTGGGAAGGTGCGTAAGCTGAGATAGCCTGCAATTAATGAAGGAAGAAAGATTGCAAGAAGGAAGATAAAGATGGTCTTCCTGTGGGTCAATATTCTAAAGTTGAATATTTTCATCCCTGCCTCCTAAGCACCCGCTTCTAAAACCGGTATTATAATATATAAAATTTAGCTGTGAAATGTCAGGAAAATGTAAAAAATTGTCACAGAATGTAACACGTATAGTGGATAATATCATACATGATCCTTTCAAAAAACTCGAAGCAAATCCCTCAGAACCAAAACACATCTTAAGCGTCCGGGGCGTAGGCTACCGCTTTAATTCAGGGAATGAATAACACAAGTTCTATCCCAGCTCCGAAGTAGCCATGTCTGAATATCTCTGCTCTGAACTGGCTCTGAAAGAGCCATATATGAATAACCCCGGTGAAACCGGTCGTGCGAGGAGCACTCACACCCTATCATCAGCTCCGAAGGAGCGTAATATAAAAACTATGGAAAAAACCTCTCATCAATGTTAATACCCCACTCTAGCAAGAGACTCCTATACTCCTCTTCAAAAGTCTTCTTCCTGTGATGTTCCTGTTGATTCTTTATATACTCAAGAAGCCTTCCAATGTACCTGTATGAGCAGGTGAAAGCTCCGTAACCACCCGCCCAGCCAGTAAACGATGGAAACAAGCCACTGTTTTTCATCCATAGCGAAGAACAGGCTTTGATATCTCTCATAAAATCTGCAAGTGCAATTGATGGATGCAAATCAGTCAGTATATGAACATGATTTTCGATACCATTAATGCGATAGAGTTGACTGTTCTTGTTTTTTACTATGCCCGTAATATAAGAATACAGTTGGTAAGCATTATCCTGCTTTATAGTAGGCAGGCTATGCTTTGTTCTGAAAACAAGATGATAAAGAAGTTGACGATAACTAGACATTTTTTCTTATTAAGTTAATAATACAGCGAGAAAGCCCTAATTTATGAAAACTGCCAGTTAAAATCAATATTATTACGCCCCTTCAGGGCTTATAGTGTATTGTATTATTGTTCTTTGCTCCCGGCTAACACCGGGAGTGATAAATATATCACCACTTCGTGGTGCTTACTATTTATTTCAAGATACAAAAAAGGAGTACAATGACCGCTCCTTGCACCCCTCATTATATTTTTATTCTTATTGATTATTTCGGCAGAAAGTTCTCCAGTAACCAGTACTCATATGGAAGGGTATCTTTTGTACTTGTGCTGTTGCCGGTGGCAATTACCCGGCTTCCGTCGGGTAACCACCGTAACTCACTCAGCCGGTAACCTTCCGGTGCTTCTCCAATTACTTTGAATGATCCATCAATGGGATTAATCAGTATAATTTTTTGCCGAGAGGTTGATGATTCAGAGGTATCACTCTCGGTGAACACGAAATAGTTCCCGTTTGGTGACCATGAGCATGCATACATTTCCATACCGCCTAGAATCTTACCTTCAGGGGCCCGGTACAAAGTACGGATACTGCCATCTTCAGGCGAGAAGATTTTCATTCCGGCACCTTCCCTGAACACCAGGTTTTCACCATCTTGCGACCATGTCGTTTCGAGATTACGCGTGGAAGAACCTATATGCCTTATTTCACCTCCGGATACCGAGACTACCATAAGACTGTCCCCAAGCCTGTAGCATATGTTTTCACCATCCGGAGAAGGTAGACCCCAGATGGGCATATTAACTTCAGGAAGAACCACCTCCGGCTGATTTTCACCCGGCTTCAGGGACAGCACTTCAACATTATTGTCTTCCAGGAATTTAAAAAACATTAATTCACCTGTCTCCGGTAACAGATTGATATTAACGAACATCCCTTTATTTATTTTAAAATCATAATCATCACTTATAAGCACTGATTCTATTTCGCCTGTCTCCAGTGAAATCTCATATATACCCGGCAGGAGAGTCTTATCCCAGCCTGCGAAGAATAAAGATTTATTATCAGGGTGCCAGGCAATGTTAACTACATAGTGACCCTGCAAAGTTAATTCTCTTTCATATCCCCTTTCGTCCATCAAAAATAGCTTTGGATATCCAACCTCACCCCTGCGTGAGATGTACGCGATTAATTTACCGTCAGGAGAATGGCGCGGGAAGGAATGGTCAGTGGGATATATAGACATAGGAGTTACCGGGCTGTTGAGAACTCCAGTGGTCTGGTTTACGGGTACTTCGAACAGATTGGCAGGTTCAGCCCCTCCAAGCATAAACAGGAGGAGCTTACCGTTTTCAGTTATATCCTGTATCATGGTGCGCCATCCAATGTTTCTCTTTATGATAAACGGGGCACCGGTAGGTTTACCATTTTTCACCTGGATTGCCCATATGTCAGTACTACGGTTTCTATCGCTCAAAAACAGGAGGTACTTTCCGTCAGGTGACCAGACAGGATTCTGATCGCCTCCCGGATACGAAGTCATCCTTTCTTCTCCACTTCCATCTGAGGAGAGGGTAAAAATGTCAGAGTTTCCCTCTTCATCTTTCCTGGAAAAGGCAATATACTTTCCATCTGGAGAAAACTTTGGTCTGCTGGTGAATTCTGTCTGATTGCCCGATGCCAGTATACTTATCTTTCCATCCATAGCAATTGTGCCCATTCTGATACTCATGTCCTCAGCTATAAAAAAGCACAATATTCTTTCACCATCCCCTGACCAGTCGGCTGGAGCTAATTTATATTCCTGTCCTTTGTAGAATAATTGTGTTTTCCCTTCCTCGATATCACATATGTGGAGTTCATTACCTTTTGATGTGTAGACTATTTTGTCACTCGTTGGAGACCATGCCTTTGAGATCCATCCACCTCCACCTTTTTCAACAAGCATTTTTGCTGTTCCTGATCCGAGATGAAGTATACCTATACCAGGGTCTGGTCTTCCGGGTATATAATAAGCTATCTTATTGCCGTCCGGAGATATCTCAGCATATGGCGAATTAAGCTGTGCATGATCCAGTTTTCTCAATACCAGCTTATCTTCTGCCACACTCGCCTCTTCTGGGTTTTCGGGCTTAGAGCGAAAAGCTGACCTGCTGAGAGTTGCCAGCTTTGCTTTTGCCAGGGCAACCACCTCGGTTTGATCGGGGTAATTGTTAACCAGTCGCGTGAAATACTCCCTGGCTTTCTGCATGCCCA
>JAFGLJ010000069.1 GCA_016928075.1 Bacteroidales bacterium
GCCGGGGTTTACGCTTCGCCCGCCATAGCCTCCGGCGAAGGCGGGCTTCGCTCCAACTTTTTACTTTTTACTTTTGTCTTTTGTCTTATGAGATATTAATCTCATTCAACTCGATCATTTCTCTTCTGCTGATACCTAATTCTAGACTTTCGGCCATATCCAGGAATGCAGAAGCCTGCGGATTATCGGCCTTCTGAATGCCTTCCTCAATCCTTTTGGCCACAACTATCTCGTGCGTTATCCTGTCTATTGCCACCGGGTCGGTACCGACGAGCATTGTATTATAGTTACAGAAGAACTGTGGATTGGCGCCCGGGCCCCCGTTAAAACACCCCTTGAGTCCGTCCACAATATTAAGCACAACCTTATCCCTGACAGGGGCAAAGGCACATACATAAGCACATGTCTCGTTCCACAGCTGAGCATGCAGGCGACCGGTATTGGTTACGGATCCGAAAGCAAGATTTTTCATGGCCGCAGTTACCGTGGCACCGGCATTTTTGAGGATAGGTACGTTAATAATCTTATCGAGATCCTTTGTTACTATGCGGGTAAAATACGAATATTTACCCCCGTTTACCATGAATGGTATTGTATACTCATCGTATTCACCGTCCACATCAGCCCAGTAATACCAGTCTTTATCAATCATCTTCTCACCGTAGAGCTTGCCGTCGGAATCATAGTAGGAGCCCTTCTCATCCTGCTGTTCTGTACCCATTATCCTTATGCCCGGATAGTTTTCTTCGGTGTAGCCTGTCTCATGCAGTTGCATAAGGCGCCTGTCCCAGATAATGATATCACTTCGATCAATTCCACTTTCTTCAAGCTGCCTGATAATTGACTTTGTAACAGCATGACTTGTCTTGAGTGTTTTGCCTGCCACCGGATTAACTTTCAACCCTATTTTTTCTCCGGGCGAAACAAACTGTCTCCATGCTTTGTTCAATCTTCTCTCTCCCGTAAGGCCCAATATTGCTTTTTCGAGCATTGCATATACCTGTTCCTCAATAATTTCATTATCCACTATTGCAGCAGAATGATTTACACGGCTTACCTTTCCGGGGTATTTCCCCGGCATAGAATTTATATTTCGGGGTACTTCAGCAGCGTCAGCAATATTTGTTTCAGGTTTTTGCTGCTGTGATAAAATACTTGCAGTCGAAGCGGCTGCAGGTGCCCCGGCTACTACCAGGCTGCCGGTACCCAGCACCTTAAAGAATCTGCGACGTGAGAACGGGATTTTAGACATATTGTGGTCTTTTTTCTGATTATTTGCTAAAAATAGGAAATATATTCAAACTGGAAACGAGAAACCTGAAATTGCGAAGCAAATGAGGGTTACGAGTTCGATGAAACTCCGCGTTAGCGGAGTGAGTCAATAATGGAATAATGGTATGGATAAGTTAAAATAATTCAAGTTTTAAAACAAAATTGAATCCAGTTACCCAGGACCCACAAATATCCTCATGCATCAATTACTGATATAACAGGTCTTTATATAAATACCCTGGACAGTGAGATTAATAATAAGTTCCAATGAAAAATCTATTGTTGATCATTTTCATAACAATAGCTCTAACAAGCTATAACCGGGAAGATACAATAGACTATCCACATTATGACATAAAACTGACAATAGAACCTGAAGGGCATTATATTGATGTGGACTGTTACCTTGATATTCCAAATGATACCAGGGTGAATACAATATGTTTTTATCTGCATAAGCAGCTTCTGATTGAGGAATTATCTTTTAATGATAATAAATCATTTACCATCAGCCGGGATACCAGTGATATCCGCTATATGCCCTGTGCAACAAGGTATTCTTTGAATACAAAGGGTCTGAAAAATAAAAGAGTAAGTCTCCACCTGAAATATTCAGGCAGGATAACAGAATGGCCTGATTTGAGTGCAAGTGTAATAGGGGAAAGATGGACTGAAATGGGTTTGTATTTTCCCTGGTATCCATATAATCCTGATTATACACTTTTCACTTATGAGGTGGAAGTACTCACAGGTGATGAGTACCGGCCCTTCCTTATGGGCAGCGAAGCAATGGATATTAGCTGGGCCCTGTACAAGGCTGAAAACCCGACGAATGACATAGTGTTCTGTACATCAAAGGCCCTTAAAACATTAAAGAAAGAAATATACCAGTATAAGATTTGCCTGGCTTATTCCACCATGTCCGATACATTGATAAACACTTTAACATCTGATCTCAGGAAGATACTCTCACTATACAACAAATGGTTCCCCCCGGGTGGCAATACACTATGCATCGTTGAATCCATGAGGGAGAAAGGAGGAGGCTATGCCAGGCTGGGAGGAATATATTTGCCCGGCTTCAGTGAGACAGATTATTCCGAATCACGCAGGCCCTACACCAGATACCTTGCACACGAGATATCACACCTATGGTGGTACAGGGCCAATTCCAATACCTGGGAAGACTGGCTTAATGAAGGCTTTGCAGAGTATACCGCCCTTATGGTATTGAGGGAGTTACACGGACATGAATACTTTGATGAATGGATTGAAAGAAAAAGAGAGCAGTCTGAAGGGAGTGATCCTGTGTGGCAATATGACCGTAATGGAGAGCAGGCATATACTATACTGTATGACAAGACACCCCTTCTGCTTTTTGAACTCGAACAAAGGATGGGAATTGATCCGTTTAAACAACTCATGTGGGATCTTCTCATTAATAATGTTTCCACAACATACGAATTCAAACGCATCTTAACGGACCTGGAAGGCAAGGAAACAGCAGAGTGGTTTGAAGAGATGCTGAAGAATTACTAGGCCTAGGGATCTCCCTTTTAAGGGGGTTAGGGGGATTTAATAGCAGGGAGCAGGGGGCAGGGAGTAGGGAGACTTAGCTTATTCCCTGCGTATTGCATTGGCCGGGTTAATAACCGCAGACCGGTAAGACTGGAAGCTAACAGTTAACAATGAAATTGCGAGTGCTGAAAAGCCAACTATTACAAATACTCCAGCTCCAATATCAATCCTGTAAGGAAAATTTTGCAACCATTCATTAATATAAAGGTATGAAAGAGGGAATCCGATAGCTGCTGCTATTAGCACGAGGTATAAAAACTCTTTGGACAAAAGCAATACCACTCTTGAAACTGTAGATCCCATTATCTTCCTGATTCCTATTTCCCGTGTCCTTCTCTCCGCGATAAAAGATGATAGTCCATAGAGACCAAGAGCCGCTATGAGTGTTGCAAGTATTGTAAAATATTTAAAGAGCCTGCTCATTCGCAATTCACTACCGTACATTTCATTAATAACCTCATCGGCATATTCAAATGTAAGCGGGTAATCGGGTATTGTCCGGTCCCATATCTCCCTCACTGCCTGTACTGCTCCCTGAGGATTTGTTCCTGATAACCTTATATAGATAAAATTGAACCTTTCAGGCTGGCCCAGGAAAATAGCTATCGGCTCAATCTTATCACGTGCACTTTTAAAATGGAAGTCTTTCAATACACCTACTATCTCACCCCTGAACCCCATAAACCGAAACCATCTACCCACCGGGTCATCAACTCCCATAATCCTCACAAGTTCCTCGTTAACAATAAAATTAGCCATGGTATCAACAGCCATATCACCAGGATAATCCCTTGAAAACCCCCTGCCGTCAACTATCTGATATTTCATGGTTTCCAGCATATCATAATCCACGGCATTGAATGAGAATAAAACGTCTAAATCAGGATCCTTCCCTTCCCAGTTAACACCGGAGGAGTTACTTCCTATATACACCGGGTTTAACCATGAGGCTGATATATTTTCTATTAGCGGATTCCTTTTGATTTCTCCCTTTACAGCATTATACTTAGCTTCAAAGTTTTCAGTAACAGGTATATATATTAGGTTTTCCTGGTCATATCCCATATCAAGTTTTCGCATGTGCTGCATTTGCAAATAAATTATAATACCGCTTACTGCAAGAAATATTGAAAGAACAAATTGGGTAATAACCAGCACCCTTCTCAAACCACCACTCTTCTTACCTTTTATCACCTCGCCTTTTAGTATGTTTACTGCTTTAAAAGAAGAAAGGAAAAAAGCAGGGTATATACCTGCAATGAAACCCGCCAGTACTGCAACAGCAAGGGATCCTGAGATAAACTTCGGTTTAAACATATGTGCCAGTTCAAATTCCTTACCTGAGATGGTATTGAACGGCTGCAATAACAGTCCTATTAAAATCAGGGCAAAAATCAGCGCTATAAGAACCTGGAATATTGATTCCATAACGAACTGTATTACCATATCACCTTTGTTGGCCCCAACTACTTTTTTTACTCCGATCTCTTTCCCCCTGAGAGATGAACGTGCGGTTGTCAGATTAATGAAATTGATGCATGCGATTACAAGAACGAACAATCCTATAGCCCCAAAAATATATATATAGACAATTGCACCCGGTGACCTTTCGTAGCCGAAATAACTGTGAAGATGTATTCGTGTAAGATCAGCCACCATGAAATCCGTAAGTGATTCCGGTACATACTCCCTCTGTATTGATGTCATCTTTTCACCCAGATCCTTCCTGCCAAAATCAGGAACACATTTAATATAGGTTACTATACTATTGCTTCCCCATTCATCATTTGTCAAACCTATCTGATCCAGGAACCTGAAAGGGATAACGGCATCAAAGGTTACAACCGTATTGTCCGGTATTTCCTCAAGAACACCCGTAACCATAAAATCAAACTGCTTTTCTATAGTGATGGATTGTCCCAGAGGATTCTCATCACCAAAATATTTCTCTGCCAGTTCTTCAGACAAAACAATAGTATGAGGCTCTGAAAGGGCGGTATTAGGATCCCCGTATTTGAACCTGAAGGAGAACATCCTGAAGAATGTAGAATCCACACCCCTGAGGTTATCCTCAAACATTTTCATGTCATCCTTTTCAAATAGTACCCTTGGCAGATAGCTGAACCTTGTATATTCAATTATTTCGGGTATCCTCTTTTTCCATTCTGCACCGCTGGGAAAAGGTGTTACATTGACGTGGTAAACATCACCGCTGTAATGCTGGTCTTCCTCAACCCTGTATATCTGGTCGGCCGACTTGAAAAATTTGTCATAACTGAGCTCATGCTGTATCCACATAAGAATAAACAGGGAAGCAGCCAGTCCTACTGAAAGCCCGAAAATATTGAGAAAGGATACACTCCGGTTGGTTATCAGGTTACGCCAGGCAATCCTGAAGAAGTTTTTTATCATTATTATCGGTTAACTAGATAGTCATTCTATAGACGATCAAACTAACTCAGTGTTGCAGGAATGATCTGGAAAATCTCTGTTAACTATTAGGAATTGGCAGTCGGCAATATTGTTAATTTGTTAATTCATAATACTTTTACGGCGAGCGAAGCAAGCCAAATTTCATATCTCATCGCTCTCCCTGTTCCCTGCCCCCTGCTCCCTGCCCCCTGCTTACATTATCAGCTCCTTCGCGTTTCTCAGCCTACGCCAGGGCTTCGGCTGACGCAATCAGGATGACATAAATGTCACTTAGTCTTGTTCTCAGTCACAATCTCCCCATCAAACAGGTTAATTATCCTGTGGGCAAAATCGGCATCGTGGTGTGAGTGAGTTACCATTACAATTGTTGTGCCTTCCTTATTGAGCTCTGTAAGGAGGTTCATTACCTCATCACCGTTTTTAGAATCAAGGTTACCTGTAGGTTCATCAGCGAGTATCAATTTAGGGTTTGCCACAACAGACCTTGCGATAGCCACCCTTTGCTGCTGCCCTCCGGATAGCTGCTGAGGAAAGTGTTTGCTGCGATGACCTATTTTCATTCTTTCAAGCACATTATTGACAAGCTGTTTTCGTTCTGATGATTTCATCTTAAGGTAAATAAGCGGAAGCTCAACGTTTTCATATACAGTAAGCTCATCAATGAGATTAAAGCTCTGGAATACAAATCCTATATTCCCCTTCCTGAATATTGTCCTTTGTCTTTCTTTCAGCCTGGCCACTTCACTGCCATTAAACTGGTAATTGCCTGATGTTGGATTATCCAATAATCCGAGTATGTTCAACAGTGTGGATTTACCACATCCGGATGGTCCCATTATTGCCACAAAATCCTTCTCATTTACTTCTAAATTGACATTCTTTAATGCAGTTGTTTCAACTTCTTCTGTCCTGAAAATCTTAGTCAGATCTTCTGTTTTGATAATCAATTTTTCCATTTTTTTATTTCTTGTTAGTTAGTTTGCTAGATTATTTAAAAACAAGTTTTTCATTATCACCAAAGCTTTCATAGTTAGAGACGATTACTTTTTCCCCGGGCTGCAGCCCTTCTAAAATTTCGTAATACATGGGATTCTGTTCACCAAGCCTTATATCCCTTCTTATGGCAAAATCGCCTGAAGGATCAACAACATATATCCACTGTCCCCCGGTGGTCTGGAAAAACCCTCCTTTTTTAATCATTATGGCTTCCTGCGATTCCCCAAGTTGAAGCTCAATATGATAAGTTTGCCCGGTACGAATATTATCAGGAACATCGCCGGTAAATATCATATCTATTTCGAACTGGTTATTCCTTACCTGCGGGTATACTCTCCTCACTTTAAGTTCATATTCCACATCATTCCTTTCAAAATGACCTAACAATCCGGTACGTACCCTGTCGATATAATGCTCATCAATCAGGGATGTCACCCTGTGCGAAGTAAGCACGTTTATCTGACCTATTCGCTGCCCCCGTGAAATTGACTGTCCTATCTCCGCATCGAGTGTGCCAAGCTGACCGTCCACAGGTGCCTTAATATTAAGGTTTTCCTGACGCTGACGTACAAGTTCAAGATTCCTCCTCATATTTTCCAGATTATCTTCCATCTGGACAACCTGAATGCTCCGGAATATACTGTCCTGCTTTTGTCTCTCCAAATAAAGATCATATGACCTGCTGGCAAATTCATAGGTCTCCTTTGAAGTCAGATATTCTTCTTCGGAAATAAGATTATCTCCAAATAGTACTTTATTACGCTCGTACTCTCTCTTCTTTTTAGCAATATCGTATTCAAGATTAAGCAGTTCCCTTTTAATCTGTAACCTTTCCTGCTCCATGGTAACCATGGTATTCCTGAGGAAGTTTGATTTTTCAGCCAGCTGTGCTTCACTGTCGAGTATACTCATACTGAGGTCAGGGTTGCTCAGACGCAGGATGATATCATCCTCTTTCACCATTGATCCTTCTTCTATCAGCCTTTCCTCTACCCTGCCTCCTTCCTGGGCATCAAGATATATGGTAGCTATCGGTTCCACCTGTCCTGTTATCGTGTGATAATCATCAAATTCACCATATCTCACTTCATCTATTACAAGCCTGTCTTCAAAGACCCTGTAGGTAGATGTTTTATCAGTGAAAAAGGCAAAATAAATTATTGCTGCCAGGAATATACCCAGCAGCATATATACTATATGCTTTATTCTCAATCCTTTTTTCTTTTCTATTTTTCGGTCCATGCCCATGATAGCCAATATTAAATGGTTATTTGTTACTCGTTACTTGTTTCTCGTTTTATGGGTACTGGGTAACCGGGTACTGGGTAACTGGTTTATCTCTTTCCAATTCTCCTATTCTCCCATTCTCCCATTCCCCCAATCTATTCACTTCTCACCTCTCAGTCTCTTCGTCTCTAAGTCTCTATGTCTCTCATCACTCATCACTCATCACTCATCACTCATCTCTCATCTCTCATCTCTCATCTCTCATCTCTCATCTCTCATCTCTCATCTCTCATCTCTCATCTCTCATCTCTCATCGTTCCCCTCTCCCACCGTCCGGTCATATAAAAATTAACAGTCATTTCCTTTAATTTATACTGCAATTCAGCGCTCAACAGGTTTATCTCAGCCGCAAACAATGCCTTTTTAGCTTCTGCAAATTCGGTTGCACTTGCCAGTCCTGTTTCAAATTTCTTGGATACTGCTTCAAAAGAGAGTTTATTATACTCCAGGTTATCGACTGCCGACAGGTATTCATCCTTAACAGATACAAGTTCAAAGCATGCCTTGCTCACCTCATTATACAAGGCATTCTGTTCTTGCCGGAGTTCCAGTTCTGAATCCTGCAGATCCAGTTTTGCCTTTTTTACAGTGTTTTGATTATACCAGTTATTAAAAATTGGTATATTCAAGCTCACACCAACATACTGGTTAGTGTTATTACGCAATTGTTCGGTGAAAGGAATAGGGTCTTCGCCCGGAACCATCGCATCATAGTAGCCGGTTCTCCAGCCGGCAAATGCTTCCAGTTCAGGACTTGAAAGGCCTTTTGCAGCTGCAAGCTCTTTCTTCCTTGCTTCAGTCCGGAGTTGCAGGGACTTGATCCTGGGTAATATTTCTTTTGAAGTGCTGTATACCGAATCAGCATCAACCCGTCCATCAGTATTAACAATCAGGATACCGGTATTTTCATCTATATCAAAAGGTACTACCGGCTCGAGTTGTAACAACAATCGCAGATCCTCCAGCGCAATGCCAGCATTTGTTTTTGCCTGGCTCAGCAACAACCTGTCATTTGACAACTGGCTTTGAATTTCAAGTAATGTTGTCCTGCTCTCTGCACCTGTTTCAACAAGAACTTCGGTCTTGTGAAGTTGTTGCCTGCTTACTTCAACCTGCTCGGCTGCAGATTTTACCGTACCTTTGGCCATCAGAGCAGTATAATAGGCATTTACAATATCAAGGTCCAGCAGGTTTTTTTGTTGTTCTTCCGCCTGCTTGTAACTTAACTGCAGGTACCGTGCAGCCGAAATCCTGTTAAGCTGTGCAAATCCATTGAAAAGAGCCACACCTGTTCCGAGGTAATAATAATTAGTGATGTTTTTATTGAAAGTTATCGTATTGGTCTCCGGATCAACAGATCGCCCGAAATTCATTGATCCCTGTGACTGCAGCCTGAGATCAGGCAATAACTCATACTTCCGGGCTCGCAAGTCCGATTGCATCTTACCGGTAATTATTATGCTCCGTTTTAAAGCAATATTATTCTCTTCTGCATAGTAAAGACATTCCTCAAGGGTCCAGACATCCTGTGCAGATAGAATGTTCAGGTATGTAAAAGTCTGAAAAAATATTATAATGATAAGTGTAAAATATTTCCGCATAACAGAGCTTTTTTTCATGCTCTATACCAAACCTCATGCCTTTTAATTTAAAATATTGATTATCTGGATTATACAAAATATGATGTTATATATAGATTAAATTGTGTATTATTTCTTTACACTCTTTATCATGATTTGTACACTTTTCATACATTTGTATTTACTGCTATCATCATCCAAAGGCTGCAGACCAAGAACCGTTAATGATATTTTATCATCTCTGGCACAATAAATGAAGTCTGCAGCTCAGTGGTATTTCTTTCAAAATAATGTATTGTATGGAAAACGGCCGGATTCTTATAATTGATGATAACCGTAGTGTTTTAAGCGCTCTTGAGTTACTGTTACAGGACGAATTTTCAGACATAGGATACCTGACAGGTCCAAAGGAGCTTCCTGGATTTCTGGAATCAGGTGATATTGACGTTATTCTTCTGGACATGAATTTTAAGGCCGGTATAAACACCGGGAACGAAGGAATATACTGGCTGAGGGAAATACTCAAATCCGATCCTGATATAAGTGTAGTGATGATCACAGCATACGGGGATATTGAACTTGCCGTAAAAGCCATGCGTGAGGGTGCAGTTGATTTTGTCCTTAAACCATGGGAAAATGAGAAATTGCTGGCCACCCTTCATGCAGCATTAAAGCTCAGAAAAAGCAGGAAAGAGGTAAATAAATTAAGATCAGAACAAAAAAGACTCAAGAGCTCTCTAAGTGGCAACCTTAATAAGACTATAATTGGTTCATCCCGTCCCGTGTCAGATATGATGAAAATAATTGAAAAAGTTGCCTCTACTGACGCTGCAGTGCTTATCACAGGCGAAAATGGAACCGGGAAAGAACTTGTGGCCATTGAAATACATAAAAGATCGAAACGGAGGAATGAAGTGATGATAAGCGTCGATATGGGTGCCATTACCGAAACATTGTTTGAGAGTGAGCTTTTCGGTCATGTTAAAGGATCGTTCACCGATGCAAAAGAAGACCGGACCGGTAAGATTGAAGCAGCGAATGGGGGAACTCTCTGCCTTGATGAGATTGGTAACCTGTCGCTTGCCCTTCAGGCAAAGCTCCTGAATGCACTCGAAAGCCTGCGTATAATAAGGGTTGGATCTAACAGGCCCATCCCGGTTGATATAAGACTGATTTGCATCACTAACAGGGATCTCGATAAGATGGTAAGTGAGGGGCTCTTCAGGGAAGATCTTTTGTACAGGATAAACACGATACATATTGAAGTACCTCCGCTCAGGGACAGAAAATCAGATATACCATTATTGTCAGAGTTCTTTCTGAAGAAATATTCAGAGAAGTATGGAAAACCCTCCCTCAGGCTTACATCACAATCGATTGATGCTTTAACGGCATATGACTGGCCAGGTAATATAAGGGAATTACAGCATACTGTTGAGAAGGCAGTGATTTTATCAGAAGGAGATGTAATCAAGCCTGGTGACCTTATGCTTAAATACTCAACAGCCGAGGAATTTGACAATACCGAAAAAACACTGGGTGATATGGAAAAACAGATGATAATAAGCTCCTTGCGTGAAAACAATGGCAATAAGAGTGCTGCTGCCGAGCAGCTGGGAATTACACGCCAGAAACTATATAACAGGTTAAGGAAGTATGGTCTTTAGACGGTTTAATGTAAATATTATAATGCGTTTAATCCTGCTGGCATTATTATGTATCCTTGGGACGGTATATTTTATTGAAACAGGTTTCGATATCTATTTCATATTTATAGCAGGCCTTGCAGTATTTATGGTATTTAATCTCATAAGGTATTTTAACCGCTCGAACCAGGAGTTGTCACTCTTTCTTTCTTCAATAATTAACGAGGACTCATCCCTGGTTTTCAATGAAAATACAGGAAATAAAAGTTATGATTCACTTCACAAATCTATAAACAAACTGAACGAACAGATCAGGGATGCAAGGATGAATATAATTATCCAGGAAAAGTTCTACCAGGCTGTTGTTGAGAACAGTTCCACCGGGCTCCTGGCTTTTAATGATGAAGGCATAATTAAACTGGCAAATACTAAAGCCAGAGCACTTCTCGGCATAGAACACCTGCATAGTATAAAACAACTACAGAGGGTGAACAAAAGGTTGATTGATGCCCTGGAAAGCATTGAACCGGGTAACAAGCATTTACTTGACATAATAATCAATGATTCGGCCGTTCATCTTTCACTAACCGCCACAGAAATCAAACTGTACGGTCAACATGTAAAGGTTATCGCAATAAATGATATAAGCCATGAAATAGATAAACAGGAAATTGAATCATGGCAGAAACTTATCAGGATCCTGAATCATGAAATCATGAATTCGGTTGCGCCTATAACATCACTGAGCTCCACCATTTCAGGCTTTTATAAGGAAGACGGGAAGCAGAAAAAAGCAAAGAGTCTTGATGACAGAATAATCAGCAATACATTAAAGGGACTTGCACTGATAGAAGACCATGGCAAGGGACTGATCAGTTTTGTTGATTCCTACAGGAGTCTTACGAAATTACCTGAGCTTAAGATAGAAGAGGTATATGTTAAAGATATTTTTGAACGTGTTATAATTCTCGCAGCATCATTGAAGGAAGAGAAATACCCTGATAAAGACATTTCCTTAAGCACCGGTGTTGAACCAGATGATCTAGTTATTTGCGCTGATGAAAGCCTCCTTACCAGGGTTCTGTTTAATATGGTAAAGAACTCTATTGAGGCACTGCTGGAAATAAAAAATCCAAAAATTGCTCTTGAAGCAGCACGAACAACAACCGGAAAGAACATAATCAGGGTTATTGACAATGGACATGGTATGAATGAAGAGCTTATTGAAAGGATCTTCATTCCTTTTTTCACTACCAGGGAGAATGGAACAGGTATAGGTCTCAGCCTCTCCCGGCAGATCATTAATATGCATAAGGGCAGTATTGCCGTTAAATCATCCCCTTGGAAAGGCACTACGATGATAATTAATATCTAGAAGTGTAATAATGAATTGTTCTAAATTTACGCATGCTGTGTTACCTTTTATTACACCCTGTCTTGAACTCAAAGCATTAAAACATTGATCTTCTTGGCTTTAAGAATTTTGGCACATGTTTTGGCTTTGCCCTGCAGTAAGCACCAGAATTAAAGTACAATCATGTTAAAGAACTATATCCTCGCGGCTTTAAGGAATATGATGAGAAACAAATTAGTCACATTCCTGAATATAATAGGCCTTACCGTTGGCCTGGTATGTGTTATCCTTTTTTTCATCTGGGTTATGGATGAGGTCAGTTATGATCGTTTTCATGAGAATAAAAACAGGATCTTCAATATCCTTACATCTTATGTCCAGGGTGAAACAACGGGTACGATGTCTGTAACACCATTCCCTCTGGCCCCTTTACTTGAAGAAAGATATCCTGAGGTTGAATCATTTACCCGTTTCTGGAATTATCCTGCCATAGTTAAATACGGGGAAATAACAGATATGGAACAGGATATATTCCTTGTGGATACAGGATTCTTCAGCATGTTTTCTTTTCCCCTGAAATACGGAGAAAAGGATGAGGATTTCCTGACAAAAAGTTCTATTATAATTACGGAGTCCAGGGCTAAAAAGTATTTCGGGGAAAATAGTCCGGTTGGTAAGATTATTAAAGTCGGAGATGATTTAGAGTTGACAGTCACAGGGATAATTGAAGATCCGCCAGAAAACACAATATTTGATTTTTCCATGCTGGCGAGTATAGAACATGCTGATCCATTCCGGTTGTATGATGACTGGTCTTTTGCAGGTCCGAGTTATATAATGTTAAGCGAAGGAAGTTCATGGAATAATCTCCAGAGTAAAATAGATACCATTTACAGGGAGTTTGATCCGGATGCTGAAGCAAGGCTGGTACTGCAGCCCCTTAAGGATATTTACCTCTACAGCGATGGCAGGCCTGATAAGATCAGGCAGGTATTTCTTTTCTCGGGTATAGCTATCATTATTTTACTGCTGGCCTGTATTAATTACATGAACATCAGCACTGCCCGGTCACTCAGCCGGTCAAAGGAAATAGGACTGAGAAAAACAACAGGAAGCAACAGGAAACAGATCATTATCCAGTTCATGAGCGAATCATTTGTAATCACTTTTATTTCCTTCTTCCTTGCTCTGATGCTTGTCGAACTTGTGCAACCTGTATTCAATGAATTAACCCAGAAACAGCTTGAGATTAATTACGGTGATCCCCTGTTCCTGTTTGGTCTCTTAGCTTTATATATTATAACTTCAATTATTTCAGGTATTTATCCTTCATTGTTTCTTTCTTCATACAAACCTGTCAGGACTGTCGAAGGTATAACAAAATCAGGTGGAAGTAAGATATTTCTGAATTCACTGGTTATATTACAGTTCACCGTATCAGTTGGTCTGATTATATGTTCCGTGACTGTAAGCAGACAGGTTAATTATCTTAACAGGAAGGATATTGGAATAAATACCAAGAATATTATTGTTATGCCCTTTGGTGGTAATATCGTCAATCATTATGATGTTCTCAGGGATGAATTTATTAAACACCCGGGAATAGATAATATAACTGCATCGTATAATCTTCCGATGAAGCTTGATTCATATGTGAGTTATACATGGGATGATACGCCCGCGGAAGACGCCATAGGTGTTTGGTATAATATGGTTGATTATGATTTTATTGAAACCATGGAAATCGAAATGCTCCAGGGCAGATCTTTTTCAAGAGATCATGCCAGCGATGATTCAACAGCATATATTATCAATAAGTCAGCAATGGACAGGATGGGTGTGGAGAATGCCGTTGGTATTAGCATTAATTTCCTGCACCCACATCTGCCTGAACCCTTAAGGGAGGGTACAATAATAGGAGTTGTGAGTGATTTCAATTTCCGACCATTGATGGAAGAAATCAGTCCGCTTGTTCTGAAAATATATCGGCCTTTCTATAACAGGCTATATGTCAAATATAGAGAAGATTATGATCCTTCTGAAGTACTTAAGGTACTTGAAGAAAAACAGGCCGAACTTTTTCCGGGATTACCATTTAACTATTCATTCCTTGATGATGAGGTACAGAATCTTTACCGGGTCGAATACAGGACAGGAAGAATAATAAGATATTTCACCCTGATCAGTATCATCATTTCATGTATGGGAATAGTTGGCATGGCTCTATATGATTTGGAGTTAAGAACAAGGGAGGTGGTTATCAGAAAAGTCCTGGGATCATATGAACGGCAGATCTTTAAAATGCTTATTGCCAATTATAATAAATGGATACTGCTTTCCTTTATAATCGCAGCTCCTTTATCTTATATAATCACAAACAGGTGGTTACAAAACTTTGCATATTCGGTAAAGATTTCACCTTTAACTTATGTATTGTCTCTGCTGGCTGTTGTTGTACTCACATCTTTGATAGTAGTCCTTATAGGGGTTAAAACTATCAGGCAGAATCCTGCGGAGGTATTGCATGTAGAATAGATTAGAAGTTAGATATGTTGCACCTGAATACCTGACTGTTTTCAATCTGAAGGGACGCCCGGCACCGGGCGTCTCTTTTAATTAGCACGACTATAGTATTGAATTTTTTCATTCGAACCTATATATATTTCACTCTTTTCATGTTAAATTTATTGACTGCTTATTAATCTGATATGAGAAATTTAGAAGTTTTAATAATCGCACTGATTTTAACAAGTTATTTTTGTTCCTGTAAAAACACCGGAATAGAAAAGTATAGTACAGATAATGAGTGTAAGCCTAATATTATTTTAATTGTTACCGACGATCAGAGATGGGATGCCATGGGTTATGCAGGTAACAGCATTATCAAAACACCCAGTATGGATAAACTGGCTGATGAAGGTCTCTTTTTCAGCAATGCCTTTGTTACAACCCCTATTTGCGCGGCAAGCAGGGCAACACTGCTTACCGGTTTGTATGAACGGACACATGATTACACTTTTGGAAAGCCAAATCTTGATAATGAGTACATGTATGAAAGCTACCCTTATCTGCTCAGAAAGTCAGGATACAGAACAGGGATGGTTGGTAAGTTCGGTATTGAAGTGAACGAAGGAATTGAGGATTCCCTGTTTGACTGGAAAAAGAATACAGCATGGCCTTATCTCAGGGAAGTTAATGGTGAAAAGGTTCACCTTGCCGATATTAATGGTAATTATGCTATTGAATTTATAAAAACATGCAAAGATCATCCATTCTGCCTTTCTCTTTCTTTCTGGTCGCCTCATGCAGATGATGGTGCAGAAGAACAGTACTTCTGGCCGGAATATTGCGACAGCCTATACAACGATATTGAAATCCCGTTGCCAGTAACTTCTGATCCTGCATTTTTTGAAGCACTACCGGAGTACCTGAAAACGACGATGAACAGGGTAAGATGGTACTGGAGATATGACACCCCGGAAAAACACCAGAGAATGGTTAAGGGATATTACAGGATGATAAGTGCTGTGGATAGTGTGATAGCCAGGATAAGGTTAACACTTGAGCAGGAAGGACTGTCAGATAATACGGTAATAATTCTTATGGGTGACAATGGTTATTTCCTCGGGGAAAGAGGCTATGCAGGTAAGTGGTTAATGTATGAACAATCTATCAGGGTGCCACTATTTATATATGATCCGAGGCAACCGGAAACAAGAAAAGGAATAACTTATGAAGAAATGGTTCTAAATGTGGACATTACTCCCACTATTCTCAGCATGGCCGGTGTGGATATACCGGAAAGGTACCAGGGAAAAAGCCTGATGGCATTTTATAATGGGAAACCTTACGAATGGCGCAACGGTATTTTCTGCGAGCACAGGCTTGAGGATAATGATCTTCTTCCAAAGACAGAATGTTACAGGGATGATACATTTAAGTTTATAAGGTATGAAGATAAGCCTGATTTGATAGAGCTATATAACCACCTGGATGATCCAAATGAGTCACGTAACCTTGCATACGATGATAAATATTCAGAAAAGGTTGAATATTACAGGCATCTTTGCGATACGATTGTGGATGAACTGATTGCGGCAAGGATTGGAAGAAATTTTCAGACGCCCTGATAGGTCGTCCCTACGGAACTCCATCCACTCGGCTCAGTTTATAAATTTAACTACTTCTGAAATCTAAAATCGTTAACCGAGAATCTCGAGATTGCCAAAGGCAAGCGAGTGATTCGAGCTCGCCGTAAGGCAATCTTCTATCTGGAATCATCCCCTTTTTCCTTTTATCTTTTGTCTTAATCAACCTCTGCTCTGTCTGGCTCCTCGCTAAATTTGCCCACCAGACAAATTATTTACGCTCGGCCCTCTTTGTACTTTTTACTTTTTACTTTATACTTTTATCTTTTATCTTTTCTTAGTATTTTTGCCGGACACCGGGATGTAGCTCAGCACGGTTTAGAGTACTCGTCTGGGGGGCGAGGGGTCGCGAGTTCAAATCTCGCCATCCCGACAAAGCAAAAAAGGTCAGAACGAATGTTCTGGCTTTTTGTTTTTGAAATGCGTTAAAAGCTTGCTTTTATAAGGATGATCAAAAATAAAAAGCCAACTGCCGCAGGCAGTGACCTTTTTTGCTTTTAGCTACTACCAGAAGAGATCGCCGAACGAAGTGAGGCAATCTCGTTCTTCATTTAATAGGCTTTCCAGGCTTATTTTGGTTTTAGTTTCCTCCACTACGAGATCGCGACCCCGAGTACTCGGGGGAGCAATCTCGGCCATCGTACATGAGGCATTTTCCACGACCCCGACAGATATGTTATTAATGATTATTTTGATACTTTTGATTCATCTACAATTCAATCATAATAATCAGGTATAATTAATTTTTTCTTTTAGTTATTGGTTAATTTCATTATCAAACATATCAGAGTAAAAATGCCTCACATAGTTTTCAGGTACTTTATCTACCGGGTATGATCCATGCATTTGCACGTGAACCCATCTTCCATCTCTTTTTTCGAGGACACCCGTCTGAAAGACATTTTCAAGACAATATTCCTCTCCGTTTATTTCCCCACAGTCGTCAAGGTAGCAGGAATACCAGGCCACCTTTCCAGATTGTGAAAATTTTATTCGCAGATCTCTAAATTCAAACCGTGTTCCACGGAAACCAGGGTCCTTCCATTGCTCCGAGTATTTCTTAAAGTCCTCCAAGCCTTCCACACGGCTATCTGAAAAAAGCCAGAAATGAAACATGTCATCAGCCCACAGCCTGTACATAGCATCAAAATCCTTCTCGATGGCCCAGCCTATTGATTGTTCAATACGATTTTTTACAACTTCATAGTCCGCAGGTTTCTCTCTGCAGGCAAAAAGAGTCACAGTCATAAAGATAACAACTGCCATAGCAAGTCCAGATCCAATTAAAATATATTTCTTCTTCATTTTTGTTAGTTAAAAAATTATTTATATAAACAACTGGCTTTGCCGAGCCCGAAGCACTCGTACCGGGTTGCCGCAACTCGCATTGCCCGGTTCAATCCCGAGGATTCGATTCGAGGATTCGGGATTCGGTGAAGCGGACCCCTCCTTAAATTCTACGAATTCAAGGAGGGGAAAATTGTTATTACAACTCTCTACCCAGCATTCCAATAATCCATTATTCCAATAATCCATTATTCCAATAATCCATTATTCCAATAATCCAAATATTACCGGATATACTGGTTAATTATTGCCTCATAGAGTTCCTGCTTGCCGCTTATCTGTTCGGGTTCGCCGGTTTTCAGGGCTATTTGACGGAGGTCTTCAAGGCTTAGTTTACCATCCTCAAAGGCTTTGCCGTCACCTGAATCAAATGATGCATATCTTTGCTTCCGCATCTTTTTGTAAGGAGAATTGTCGAGTATATCATAAGCTATCTCATATGCCCCTGCAAAAGCATCCATACCGGCTATATGGGCTATAAAAATATCCTCGAGATCGGTTGAATTGCGCCTTAATTTCGCGTCAAAATTTATACCTCCTGATTTGAATCCTCCCGCTTCAATAATCACCAGCATTGCCTCAACCAGTTCATAAATGTTTATGGGAAATTGATCGGTGTCCCAGCCGTTCTGGTAATCGCCCCTGTTGGCATCAATGCTTACAAACATATCATTGTCAGCGGCAACCTGTAATTCATGCTGGAAGGTATGCCCCGCCAGTGTAGCATGGTTAACCTCTATATTCAGCTTGAAATCGTCCTGCAGGCCATATTTATTAAGAAAGCCAATAACGGTTGCACTGTCATAATCATACTGGTGTTTTGTTGGTTCCATGGGCTTGGGTTCAATAAGGAACGGACCTTTAAAACCATTCTTGCGGGCATAATCCTTTGCCATATGCATAAGCATGGCAATATGATCCTGCTCCCTTTTCATGTCTGTATTTAGAAGCGACATATATCCTTCCCTTCCTCCCCAGAAAACATAATTTTCGCCTCCCAGAGCTATAGTGGCATCAAGCGCATTTTTAAGCTGCGTTGCAACCCATGGGATAACATTGAAGTCAGGGTTTGAACCTGCTCCGTTCATATACCTGGGATTCGAAAACACATTTGCCGTACCCCACAGCAATTTTACCCCTGAAGCCTGTTGTTTCTGTTTCGCATAATCAACCATGGTTTTAAGGTTTTTCTCGTATTCGGCTATTGAATTTCCCTCATCAACAAGGTCGACATCATGAAAACAGTAATAGGGAACTCCCAGTTTTGTAAAAAACTCAAATGCAGCATCCATCTTGTCTTTTGCCCTTTTGACAGTATCTGGGTTTTTATCCCACGGATAAGACCTTGTACCCGGCCCAAACGGATCCCCACCGGTACCACAGAAGGTATGCCAGTAGGCCACGGCAAACCTCAGGATCTCTTTCATTGTTTTTCCGCTGATCACCTTGGTTTCATCATAAAACTTAAAAGCCAGGGGGTTATCTGAATCACGTCCTTCAAATTTTATTTTCCCTATCCCTGGAAAAAATTCCTTATTGCCTGTAATAATGCTCATCACATTTATTATTTATTATTTATTATTTAAGTTTAGTTGTTGAGTGGTTTAGTGGTTTAGTGGTTATTCAAATATTTATGTAATTCGTTAAGCCAGTTGTGGTATGCAGATTCATATTCATCCTGTTTTGAAGCATCAGGATGTATTTCTTTCACAACTGACAATTCTTTGAATGCCTGCTTATTGTTTTTATATATCCCTGATCCTATTCCTGCTGCGCGAGCGGCGCCCTGCGAGCCATCGGTGTTAAATAGTTCTATACTTGCACCGGTTGTATTTGAAAGGCTGTTCCTGAATACCTGGCTGAGAAACATATTACCGTAGCCGGCACGTATTACCTCGGGCCTTATCCCCAGCTTATTCATAATATCAATACCGTACCTTAAGGCGAATGCCACACCTTCCTGGGCTGCCCTGAAAAAGTGTGCCTGTGAATGTATATTAAAATCCAGGTTCCTTACCTGTGCACCCTTGTTAAGATTGTTCAGCATCCTTTCAGCACCATTACCAAAAGGTAAGATTAC
>JAFGLJ010000007.1 GCA_016928075.1 Bacteroidales bacterium
CCTTTCATATAGGCAAACATGGCTTCAGGATAGACTGTCCTGGATTTCTCCAGAATAAGTTCTTCTGTGTCAGTTATTGGGACCTTCATCTCATCAGCTATCTGCTTTGTAATCCGGTTATAGAGATTCAGCATCTGGCCCTTCTGCTCCTTATACTCTGAATTCCATATGGTCTCTTCCTCCGGAAATGCATTTATTAAGCTCACCTGGAGAATGATGGTATCGATTACGCCAAGCACAGATACCTCAATTGCCGCATCTACATTTAGCTCGGTTGCAATCTTCTGAACAGACATACTGGCGTCTTTATAAACATTGGAGGTGGTTGAATTTATTACACGCCATCCACTGAGTCGACCTATATCCGTAATAAGGCAGGCATGCATTCCGGCAATAAGGGATTGCAATTGATCATCATCTGTGTAGTTATTAAATGGAAGTACTACCACTGACTGTATCATACCTGGTTTTATAATATCTCTCCTGCTTACAATGTTCAGGGCTGCAAGACCTATAATGACCACAAAGCTCACATAGGTAGCAATTTTCCAGGCATTGGGCACTCTGGTTTTTTCTTCTTCATGGATATCTTCCATTGGTTTTGTTCGTTCGAAGGTTCCTGACGTAAGGTCATACAGCCAGGATAAAACGATAGCTAACGGAAAACCAATTGCCAGGACGATAATGACAATGGCCGACAGGCTGGCTGGCAGATTCAGAGGTTCTGTGAGATTACCTGCAAGCTCAATGATTACAAAGGCAGCGGAAGCATATACAGTGATAACATGTATCACTCTACGTCTTTTTAACTCCTGCCAGAAACGGGATAGTTTATTCTGGCGTCCGGACATAGGGTTTAAGTTTTAGTTTGATGCAAGTTAAGATTTATATGGCTATCAGTCAAATAGGCTCCCAAATGTACATAAGTTCAAACATCCAAACGTTCAAACATCCAAACGTTTAACTTTATCAGACGCCAGGTATATAGTCTCTGCACTGCTAACCTTATCAACTTTATCAACTCTTTTAACTCTATCAACATTTTTTTATTACATTTATGCCCAATTCGTAAAACATAAATAATTATCATATGGAAACTGTAAACAAGACTATGCGTGACTCAGCTGCCATAAGGTGGGTTATGCTTATATTGCTTAGTGCACTGATGTTTGCAACCTACTGGTTCCAGGATTTCTATGGAGGTCTGAAGGGACTTATGGAAAGTGAACTGGGATTTACCAGTGAAGAGTTCGGAAGGGTTATCGGCCTGACAACCATTGCCAATATGTTTGGTATGATAATAGTTGGAGGAATAATTCTTGATAAGTGGGGTATCAGGCTGGCAGGAATAGTTTTTGGTTCACTGGCTGCCCTAGGTGGTGCATTTAATGCCCTGGCAACTGCAGGGGTTTTTGGTGACAGTCACAGCACACAACTGACATTTATGATAGTCGGCCGTATTCTTTTCGGAACCGGACTGGAAGTCACCTGTGTGGTGGCAACACGAACCATTGTAAAGTGGTTTAAAGGCTATGAACTGGCACTTGCGATGGCAATTAACGTGGGTTTCGGGCGATTGGGTTCGGCACTGGGTATTGCCATTTCACCGGATATTGCCAATGGACATGTGGCAACCGCCGTAACTTTTGCAGCTACACTGATGGGACTGGCACTGATTATTTTTATTATTTACAGTTTCTTTGATATACGTGTTGACAGGCAATCCAGGGTTGCTGCCGCAGAGGCAGAGGTGGAAGAGGAATTCAGCTTCAAAGATCTTATCAAGCTTGCAACAAATCCATCATTTATCTATATCGCATTGCTCTGTGTTTCTTTTTACGCGGCGGTATTTCCATTTATCCAGTATGCCCCTGACATGCTTGTTAATAAATTCGGTTTTGCATATAATCTGCCTGCAGATGGCAGCGGTGATATAGTGATTGCAGGAAGTAAAGCCCTGGGGAATGCCAGTATATATATAGCATTTTTCCTCTTTGGTATAATGTTTTCAGCAGTACCGGCAAACCTTAAAACAAACAGGGCCAGATATACCACGATGGTTGTAGTTGGAATTTTGTTTGCAGTATTTATCTATGCCCTGAGGGATACACTTGGCCTGTGGCTGAATAATGGTCCCAAAACAGCATCTTTAATTCCCCTGGGCACAATACTGTTTACTCCTATTTTCGGTAATTATGTAGATAAGAAAGGTAAAGCTGCGTCGCTGATGATTCTTGGATCTGCCTTGCTTATTTTTGCCCACCTGGCACTATCCCTCTTCAATGCAAAATTGCTGGCCTATGCAGGGCTGCTGAGCCTGGGAATAGCTTTCTCACTGGTACCTGCCGCAATGTGGCCTTCCGTTGCCAAGATTGTTGCGGAGAAGAGACTTGGGACAGCATATGCAAGTATGTTTACAGTGCAGAACTGGGGACTCGGCCTGTTTTTCTGGGGCCTTGGAGCATTACTCGATCTTGTCAATAAGGATAAACTCGAAGCTATTAGGGCTGGTGCAGATACATACGATTACATGATACCAATATTAGTACTTGTAGGATGCGGACTAATAGCAATGTTTCTTGCATTTAAACTCAGACAGGCTGACAAAAGACAGGGATATGGTCTTGAACTGCCATCCTGATAAAATTATACAAAGATGAAAAAAATTGGAATTTTTTATAGCCCGTCCGGAGGAAGAACTGAGAAGGTGGCAAAAAGAATAGGCCTGCTTCTGAAACTGGATGATTCTGATGTCAATTCACTCGAGGGAATTAGCATTAATGATATTGATAAATATGAGAATATCATTTTCGGTATTGCCACGATAGGTAAAGAAACATGGGATGCAGAACACATCGATAGCGGCTGGTTCGATTTTATGCCCGAACTTGAAAAAGCTGACCTCCATGGCAAAAAAATAGCTATATATGGCCTGGGTGACCATGTCAGGTGGCCGAATCATTTTGTTGATGCCATGGGAGAATTGTATCAATTGCTGAAGGGAAAAGGAATAGATACAATAGGCAAGGTAAGCCCGGATGACTATACATTCGAGGAATCAGATGCGCTTGTCGATGGGATGTTTGTGGGCTTACCAATTGACGAAGACTTTCAACCCGACCTGACAGAGCAGCGAATTAACGAATGGGTCAGACAGATCAAAAAACAGTTCAACGATTAAACAATTAAACAATTAAACAATATTATAATGAGTGATATTAAAAATTTAGAGCCCAAAGAACTATGGGGATATTTCTCCGAAATTTGCCAGATACCCCATCCTTCAAAGAAGGAGCATAACATGATTGAATATGTTCAGAAATTTGGTAAAAGCCAGGGCCTGGAAACCATAACAGATGAAACGGGTAATGTGATTATCAAGAAGAAAGCAAGCCCTGGTATGGAAAACAGGAAAGCAGTTGTTTTGCAGGCACACCTTGACATGGTCCCTCAGAAAAACAGTGATAAGGTTCATAATTTTGAAAAGGACCCTATTAAAGCCTATATCGACGGTGAATGGGTGACAGCAGAAGGAACTACACTGGGTTCCGATAATGGTATAGGTGTGGCAGCAGCAATGGCTGTTCTTGCATCGGATGATATTAAACATGGCCCGCTTGAAGCTCTTTTTACCATTGACGAAGAAACAGGTATGACAGGTGCAAATAACCTTAAACCAGGGTATCTTGATGCTGATATACTTATTAACATGGATTCTGAAGATGAAGGTGAATTATATGTTGGCTGTGCAGGGGGAATAGATGTTACTGCCGAAAAAACTTATAAAGAAGAACCGGTGCCGACGGGAATGAAAGCTTACAGGGTGGATGCAAAAGGAATGAAAGGAGGGCACTCCGGTATAGATATACCTCTTGGAAGGGCAAATGCCAACCAGGTATTGTTCCGTTTCCTCATGCAGGCTGAAGCAGACCTGAATATTAAACTTGCAGAAGCAGATGGTGGAGACCTCCGCAACGCTATTCCACGCGAAGCTTATGCGATAGTTGGCGTAAGTGATGACGATGCTTCTGATTTTGAAAAGCTGGTTAAGCGGTATGACAGTATGTATAAAGATGAATATGGTGATAATGAACCAGATATCAGCTTTACATGTAAGGAAACAGAAATGCCCTCCGGTTTTGTGCCCGCAGATGAACAATATGGCATAATACGTGCAGTATACGGATGCCCTCATGGAGTGCTGAGAATGAGTACCTCAATGGAGGGATTGGTTGAAACTTCCAATAACCTTGCTGTAGTTAAAGTCGGAAAAGGGAAATTTCAAGCATTGAACCTTACAAGAAGCTCGGTGGATACAGCCAAAGAGGCTAATGCCTGGAAAATAGCTGCCGTATTTCAACTGGCAGGTGCCGATATTGAAATGAGCGGGTCATACCCGGGATGGAAACCTAATATGAAATCTCCGATTCTAAAGACAATGCAGGAGGTATATAACAGGATGTTTGGTAAGATACCTGAAATAAAAGCTATACATGCCGGACTGGAATGTGGTATAATAGCAGGTGCATATCCTCATCTCGATATGATATCGTTCGGACCTACTATCCGCTATCCACACTCACCTGATGAGAAAGTGAATATTGAAACGGTTAAAAAATTCTGGGATTTTCTTATAGCAACACTGGAAGCAATACCGGAAAAGTAAATCAACCACAACGATTGGCGTGGATTTCAAATCCACGCCTATCATTAAATATATTTAGAACTTTACTTCCATGGGAGGCCTTTCTGTAAAGGATGTTGCATTTATTCCTTCAAGCTTCTGCCAGGTGCCCGTATCGGGTTCACCAACCTCTATGGTATAGCTACCATAAGCAAACACCTTTGGCTGGAACAGGTTGCCGTTTATCCTCAGTGCATAAACAAGTTCGCCTGTAAGCTCCCTGTAAATCCTGATAACCGGATTCCTGATTCCTTCAGTTATGATTTCAGGCAACCATGCAACTGCATTACGGCCATAATTATCAAGCTGGTTAAAACGTACCGGCCAGAAGGGGAAGGGTTCACCATTTTGAGGACCTGAGTAGTAGGGCCAGTTCGCGAGTTCAATATCACGGGTTTTACGATTGAATTTTATTGAGCTGTAGCCTGTGCTCAGTTCATTATGCCTTATTGGCTCCACCGCTGATTTATGAGGATTTGCAATTGCATGAACTGTTATCTTATTTCCGAACCCGTCCTCGAAGTCGCCCAGGTTTGAAGGCCAGCCCTCTTCGCGGTTTCGTCCCTCCACGGGGGGATGCCATCTTCTTGTCCATATGCATCCCGTAGCCGGTGATATAATTGCATAGCCGGCATCCCTCCAGTTATCGATACCATATTGCACTGTGCTGCCAAGATGCTGATCACCTGCTATATGCGTGGCAAATGCTTTCCTGAATTTTCTCAAGGCCTTATCCCTGCCAACCTGGGGCCATCCATTTGAATCAAAATCAGTTACAAACCTGTCTGTGCTTAAGACAATACCAGAATCAGGTACTTCTGTTATTTGAGTGATATCATCATTTGCGGCATCGGAAGGAATGGTTGCAAGATTGGCAAAAAGTGTTTGTGACAGAACCGCTTTCATCCATGTTCCTCCTGACCAGTCTGATGCCCAATCTTCAAGGAAAAGGAGCTGTCTCTCGCCCAGCAATGTGGCTTCAATCCCTGATCTCAATTTTGCATTCCAGCTAAGGTTCTGTGGCCAGCCGTTGAATATTTCAGCTTCAGGCAGCATGTCCCTGGGGGCCGACTTGAATTTTCTGTCTTCAAGTATTGCAAAACTGACGCCACCAATATTGCATTCAGTATAATAAACACCTATTCCCTGTTCGACAGGTGTTGGATCATATGGGTCGGGGAGATGACGTGTTTGTGTAGCCTGTACCATGTTAACAAAATCGGGGCTCATTTTATATCCACCTGCATCCTGTGCCTGTGCACCGCTCAGTCCCGGAGGTGTTGCCCTGCCACCGGCACCCCAGATGTTTCCATGGTACACATCATGATCATCAGGAATGCTTATTGAAGGGATCCTGGTTGTAAGATCTTTATAGGTCTGACACCAGAGGAACCACTTATACAGGTAATCCAGGGAGGCCAGGGGGCCTGTGTCAGCAACAGTGGGCGAAGCCCCTTCATATACCTGGTCGCCGGCAAAAAATAGAATGTCGGCATCAAACTGCTTAAGGTTTTCAGTCAGCTGAGCATGTGGGTATAGAACAGCCCAGTCCCATGGGAAATTACCTGCATCGATACCCATCCATCTGTTCTTGTCCGGTCTTATTATCTGTTCAATACAGGAAAGGGACAACATTGTTATTTCTTCCTTATCAGCCGGGTCTTGTTTGATTATCCCGTGCTCGGTGAATTCACGGTTTGATTTTCTCTTCAGCAAATACCTGATCCTGAAAGATACATCTTCATTCCTGTCCCATCTGTCAATCCTGAAAAGGGCAGTATATGAATTTCTGTCTATTTCAGCTTCGGCGAGTTTACGCCATGCTTCATCTTCCTGTATATAAAGTATGACGGTTTGATTATCTGAATCTGACAGAGGTACCATCTGCAAATTAATTTTAAGGCACGACCTGCTGAGAGTATACTGAAGGCCTGCAATTGGCCCGATGATATGTTCAGGTTCATAAGTTAATTTGCTACCCGAAACCTTCCAGTTTTCAAAAGAAAAGCTCGTATCCGGGCCTGATGAATAGCCAGAGTGCGATACCAGGGCGATGTTACCTTCAATCCTTTCCGGCTTGATATTTTTAACTACCAATCTGTCAATAACAAGGTTTGTGACAGGATCCACCGCACTTATATTTATAGTGTAATAATCCCTTTCGGGTTTAACAGTCATTATAAGGTATGCCTTATCCCATGAAGAGTTATTATTGGCATTATATTCCAGGTAATCATTCTCCTGTTCAAAATCCCTGATAAAGAGGTTCCCTGCGGCATCGAGCCCTGCAAAAAGACCGGCCTGCTTGCCATATGAATGATGGATAAGCGATGCTGCCCTGTAATCAAGATTTCTTCCCGCACCGATCAGGAAACCTGCTGCAGATTCACTGGTATAGGATGAACCCCTGTTTATTATTATATGAACACTGGTATTGATATTGCCTTTTTCACTCGAAGCCCTTCGGGTTGTCAGATGCACCGTACGCATGGGCTTGGTGTTTATGCATACAAGCTTGCCGTTCTCAATTTTCCAGTCCTGCAGCCTGTTGGCCCATAGCTCAGGACCAACCCATACCCCATCAGGTGAATTCGACCATTCGCTGGTATATTTTACCCCCTGGTTTATGGTGCATCCGAAAATAATAACTGCAAAGAGAAAAATAAAACAAAAGACCTTGCTTTTCATGGTTTAATCATTGACTGATTCTTATCTCAAGCATCACGTCATCTTTTACAACATTCACTTCAGGCTTGACATTCACTGCAGTCACAATGCCATTGACGGGGCAGTTTATTTCATTCTGCATCTTCATGGCTTCGAGAATCAGCAGTGGTTCGCCGCGGTTTATTTCAGTGCCTTCCCGAACCAGGACTTCTATAATTTTCCCGGGCATGGGAGCGAGAATTTTTTCTTCTTCAACCTGGCCCATTTCCTTACTCAGGTATTGTTTGCGCTTAAGTGAGAATGGTGTTTCTATGGTAAATGAATAGCTTACATAATTTAAGAGAATTTCAAACTTGTTCTGCCTTGACTGAAGTATTTCAACCGGGTATCTCCTGTTTTTCCAGAGCACATAGGTTCCGTGTTTCTCATCTTCCTTGATCAATATTTTGTATTTTCGTTTACCTATCCTGATAGTCTCGGTGAGAGGAAGACTGAAACCGTATTTCTTTTTCCCCATCAGGGCATATAGTTTCTTTTGCTGTGTGGCCATAAAGTATATATTTTTTTAATGCCTGCTTATCCTTTTATTCAGTAGCCATGGACTGATGTTCTTGGCTTCTTCAAAATTTATCTTAAGGTTACTCTCATCCAGATTTTCCTCCACAAACAGCCATGTTGCAAGCCATGCTGCCAGCATCTCTTCGTACTCGCTGTTCACATGATAACTTGTTAGTTCATTCTCAATAAATGATGTTGTTATTGAGCCGTCAAGGAATCTCGGGTTCCTGATGAGCATCCTGAAAAAGGGCAGTGTGGTTTTTGTGCCTTTAATCCATACCTTGTCGAGAGCCTGTTTACAATTTGCCAGTGCGTCTTTTCGGTCTTTACCATAAACTATAAGCTTGGCTATCATTGAATCAAAATTGGCTGCAATAACAGAACCGGCCTGAACTCCGGAATCAACACGAATATTGTCGCCTGAGGGCATAATTATCTGTTCTATCTTACCCGGTGAAGGGCTGAATCCTGACTGTACATCTTCTGCATTTATCCTGCATTCTATTGCCCAGCCGTTAAATTTAATATCTTTCTGACTGTATCTTAGTTCCTTCCCTTCGGCTATCCTGATCTGTTCTTCAATCATATCAATCCCTGTAATAAGCTCGGTCACCGGATGTTCTACCTGAATCCTGGTATTCATTTCCATGAAATAATATGCCCCTTCTGAATCAAAAAGGAACTCCACGGTACCTGCCGAATAATAACCTACAGCCGAAGCAATCCTGACTGCCATCTGGCCCATTTCTTTCCTCAGTTGATCATCAAGTGCTATCGATGGTGCTTCTTCAAGCAATTTCTGATGCTTTCTCTGCACCGAACATTCCCTTTCCCCAAGGTGTATGATATTCCCTTTTGTATCTCCAAGTATCTGAAATTCTATATGTTTAGGGTTTTCTATATATTTTTCAATAAAAACAGAAGGATCAGAAAATGCTTTTTCAGCTTCATTGGAGGCAAGCCTGAACATATTTGGCATATCCTCTTCTTTACTGACTATTCTCATCCCTCTGCCTCCACCGCCAGAGGCTGCTTTAATAATTACCGGATAACCTATTCTCCTGGCGATTCTTACCGCCTCGTTTTCAGATGGTATTTTACCATCGCTTCCTATGGTCATAGGTATATTATTGGCAAGCGCTATTTTACGTGCTAAAGTTTTATTTCCCATCTTATAAATGGAATCGGGGGAAGGTCCGATGAAGGCAATTTTATTGTCGACACATTTTTGTGCAAAATAAGGATTCTCAGCAAGGAAGCCATAGCCGGGATGTATCGCATCTGCTCCTGTGTCAAGTGCTATTTTTATTATTCTTTCAATATCGAGAAAAACAGGTATTTCGGATACATTTTCAGTATTGTCATAAACATTATCGGCAAGCGACAGGTACATTGCCGCAGGTTCGGCAGATGTTTTGATCACTGATGTTTTTATACCCATTCGCCTTGCCGTGCTTATTATACGCACGGCGATCTCACCCCTGTTTGCTATCAAAATATTATTAATCTTCATTAGTGAATATTATTTTCAGTGATGAATATACTAAATAATTTATCAGAGAGGTATGTTCCCATGTTTCCTTGACGGTATCTCAACCCACTTGTTGGTAAGTGCCTTGAATGCGGTTTTAAGTTTTTTTCTTGTTTGTGAGGGATCAATTACTTCATCAATAAATCCTTTTTCGTTAGCAACAAAGGGATTTGCTATCCTTTCCCTGTATTTTTTTACCAGTTCTGCCTTAAGTTTATCTGGGTCCTCAGCTTCTGCCAATTCCTTACGGTAAAGTATGGCAACTGCACCTTCAGGCCCCATTACAGCGATCTCAGCTGTCGGCCATGCAAAGTTGAAATCTCCACCAAGGTTTTTACTGTTCATTACAATGTAAGCACCTCCATATGATTTTCTGAGAATAATAGTAATCTTTGGGACAGATGCTTCACTGTAAGCATAAAGAAGCTTTGCTCCATGTCTTATTATTCCTGAATGTTCCTGGTCTATACCGGGCAGAAAACCCGGAACATCTTCAAACGTGAGTAATGGGATATTAAAAGCATCACAAAAACGAATGAATCTCGCTCCTTTTACCGATGAATTTATATCGAGTACGCCGGCAAGCACTTTGGGTTGGTTGGCTATGATTCCTATTGTCCTTCCATCTAATCGTGCAAACCCTGTTACCAGGCTCTGTGCGTATAATTCTGAAATTTCGAAAAAGCTGCCTTTATCTACAATATTGTTTATCACTTCTTTCACATCATAAGCTTTATTTGGATCATCAGGGACTATATCAAGAAGCTTATTATTAATGTCCGGTGTCTTGCCTGTCTCTTCTACCGTAGGAGGATTTTCAACGTTATTTGAAGGGATATACGAAAGAAATTTTTTAAGTCCGAGTATAGTGTTTTCTTCATCATCATAGATAAAATGAGCCACGCCGCTTTTCTTTGCATGTACTTCTGCCCCCCCCAGTTCTTCGAAACTTACATCCTCATTAAGTACTTCCTTAACTACGTTGGGTCCTGTTACAAACATATAGCTGGTGTAACTGGTCATGAATACAAAATCCATCAGAGCTGGCGAATATACGGCTCCTCCTGCCGCAGGGCCCATAATGACCGCTATCTGCGGAATTATGCCGGATGACCGGATTATATTATTAAATATTGTTGCATACCCGCTGAGCGAAGCTATTCCTTCCTGTATCCTTGCACCTCCCGAATCGATAAGAGCGATAATCGGTGCCCCCATTTTAAGAGCCATCTCCTGTATTTTGGCGATTTTATTTGCATGAACAATACCAAGTGAACCACCCATTATGGTAAAATCCTGAGCATAGGTAAACACAAGGCGACCATTAATTTTGCCATGGCCTGCTATTACACCATCACCAAAATATTTTTCAACTTTTCCGAATTCTATTCCCAGGGTATCGGGTACAACAAAAGCATCAACTTCTTCAAACGATCCTTCATCGAGCAACAAATCAAGACGCTCACGGGCAGTAAGTTTTCCTTTGTCATGCTGTTTTTTTACCTTTTCTTTTGACTGTTGCTGCTCAAGCATCTTAAGTCTTTTCTTATAGGCCTTATAGTATTTACCGTCAATATCCATTGTATTTTTTCTGATTAATTGTGTTAGTTCACTCTGATTCCGGTCTTTCGTGTTTATTTTTAAGGTAGTTATACACTTCCACCTGTGATCTCAATGGTGATTTACCGTTAGAGGCTATTTTGTTTTCCAGATTTTTATCCAGAGTCCTTGCCTTGACATTATCATTCCATTGAATATCAAATATTTCACGCAGTTCGTTTTTTAATTCGCTGTCGAGTACAGGGCAGGCAATCTCAACTCTTCGTTCAATATTTCTTGTCATGAGATCCCCTGAAGTTAAGTATACTTTTTCATTACCTTTATTACAGAATATCATTATTCTGGTGTGTTCAAGAAAACGATCCACTATTCCTATTGCCTTAATATTATTGCTCATTCCCTTTATCCCTGTAATAAGTGAGAACATGCCCCTGATATTCAATCTTACGTCAACTCCTTCACGGCTTGCAGTATATAACAGGTTTATTATATCCATGTCAGCAAGATTATTAAGCTTTAAATAAATATATGCTTCTTCTCCGTTCCTGGCATTCTCGATTTCGTTTTTTATCAGCCTTGTTATCCTTGTCCTTGCATAAAACGGTGAGGTGATGAGGTGGTAGTAATTTTCTTTCTTATAGTTTTTTTCAAGGAATGTAAATGTTTTGCTTACTTCATTTGTGATTTTTGTGTCCGATGTCATAAGAAGATGATCTGTATAAAGGCTGGAGGTCTCTTCATTAAAATTACCACTGCCCACACAGGCGAAACGCTGTACATTATCACCTTTTATCCTTGTAATAAGGCATAATTTTGCATGCACTTTCAACCCTGGAACACCATGTACCACTTTTACACCTTCCTCCCTGAGCCTGTTGCTCCAGAAAATATTTGCTTCTTCGTCAAATCGGGCCTGAAGCTCAAGTACTGCAGTTACAGATTTACCGTTATGGATAGCATTAATCAGGGCATTTACTACATTACTGTTTCTGGCTATGCGGTATAATGTTATTTTAATATCCTTGACAGCTGGATCCAGGGAAGCTTCCCTGAGCATGTTGATGAAATTGTCAAACGAATGATATGGGAAAAAGAGCAGTATATCTTTCTTCCTGATGCTGGATAAAATACTTTTTCCCGGGATTAGATCCTTATGTTTAAGAGGGGAAAGGATATCATATTTGTACTTTTCAGTGCCTTTCGGGCTGGGAAAAGTGATCATGTCTTTCAGGTTATGGTACCTGCCGCCGGGAATGATAATATCATCCATACTGAATTCCAGCCTCTCGGTAAGTATATTCAAAGTGTCTTCAGGTATCTCCCTGTCGTATACAAAACGTACAGGAGTAGCGACTTTACGCTGGCTGAGACTCCTGTTGACATTATCAATGTATGATTCTGAAATATCATCCACAATATCCAATTCAGCATCCTTATTCAGTTTTATTGTATGGGCTGAGAGATCGCTGTTCTTGAACACATAGAAAATATCTTTAAGACCTACTCTTATTATGTCGTCGAGGAAGATATAATTGTTTTCATCTGCGGGACCGGGAAGGGTTACGAACCTGGGAAATGTATTTGCAGGGAGTTCAATAAGAGCATAACGGACTTTCTTGGTCTTTCTTATATGTTTTATTGTTATGGCGAGATATACTGCATCGTCTTTAAGGGTGGGCAGTTTATTTTCTTTTCTTACCATGAAGGGCATTATGTTCTGTGCCAGTTTATCGCTGAAATATTTTTTTACATATTCATACTGTTCCTTATTAAGCTCTTTTTCATTTTTAATAAAGATCTTATTATCTGCAAGATCTTTCATCAAACTATTAAAAATATTTTCATATTCAACTCTTTGCTTCAGTACAATTTCATTTACTTTTTTCAGTGTTGATTCAGCATCATAACCAAGTATGTAATCTGAATCTTCCTCGAGTTTTGCAATTCGCTTGAGCGTTGCCACTCTCACCCTGAAGAATTCATCAAGGTTATTGGAATATATGCCAAGGAATTTAATTCTTTCAATAAGGGGAACTTCAGGATTATCAGCTTCCTGCAATACCCTGTGGTTGAATGAAAGCCAGCTTATCTCTTTAGGGGTGAATGCAATATTCCTTTCTGCCATTATTAATATTAATCATTATTTTTTTTATACGATCCGTTGTGCCCAAAACAAGTCCCCATTGAAATTGCTTTAAGAACCAGAGGATTATCATCGGTTACAACTTTAAGCTTACCTGCTATTTCTTCCAGTGGAACAGGCACTATTGTGTTATTTCTGAGGGTAACCATTTTACCGTAATCATTACCGGCTATCAGATCTACAGCTGCTGATCCGTACCTGGTTGCAAGTATCCTGTCCATTGGCGAAGGTGTACCTCCGCGCTGTACATACCCCAGTACTGTTTCCCTGGTTTCAAGACCAGTTCTTTCGCTGATCATTTTTGCTATATACTCTGCTGCAGACTTTTTTTTGCGCTTTGGTGACACGCCTTCAGCCACAACTACTATTGAGTAGTCTTTGTTCTTATAGGCTCTTTCTTCCAGGTAATTGGTTACTATATCCATATCTATTTCAAGTTCCGGGATAAGTATTACATCTCCTCCGCCTGCGAGGCCTGCATACAATGCTATCCACCCGGCGTTATGACCCATTACTTCAATCACGATAATCCTTTTATGGCTGTTAGCTGTTGAATGCAGCCTGTCAATAGCTTCAGTTGCAATGTTTACCGCCGAATCAAAGCCAAATGTCATTTCAGTACCATAAACATCATTATCAATGGTTTTAGGTATTCCCACTATATTCAGACCTTCCTTTGCAAGTCGATTGGCTGTCTTTTGTGTTCCGTTTCCTCCTATGCATACCAGGCAATCGAGGCCCATCTGCTCATAATGTTCTTTTATCAGTTCGGGTTTACTGATAGTCCTGTCACCATTTGATTGCTTCTTGAACGGTTTAACCCTTGATGTGCCCAGTATGGTACCTCCGAGAGTTAAAATACCCGAAAGCCTGCTTTCAGTGAGTTCAATATATTCCTTGTTTATCAATCCCAGAAAACCGTCTGATATGCCAAATACTTCCATCCCATGTTTGACAATGGCTGTTTTTGCAACACCCCTGATAGCAGCGTTAAGTCCCGGGCAATCACCTCCGGCCGTTAGTATTCCGATTCTCTGTCTATTTGCCATTATTATATTTTGTTAAGTGATAATGTTTGTTCTGATAATAATTGCTGAGCTGACATCAGGCTTTTCAATGGTATTTTTTATCTCAATCAAACGCAAGTTAGAAAAAATATCAATTGCTGAAAGACCCAAAAAATCCAACTAAAATAGTAATAATATGACTCTTTTACTTAAATACCAGCTAAATTGCAGCAATCATCAGCCTTTGTCTTACTCTGTACGCCGACCGGGTCAGTCGTGGCTTAGCGTAGCGGGGCCTTAGCCTGTATTCATCTTATCCGGCTTATTTCTTCCAGTATTTTTTTTCCCTCACTTACTATGTCCTTTGCCATAAGGCTGTCGGGGAAGTCGGTGTTGATTGAAGACAGGAATTCCTGTAAGCGTATTTCGGCTGCTGCAGCCTCCATTGAAGGATTAAGTAATAATTCTTTTTTCAGGATCCTGATTTTTTCATAATCCTGTATTCCTTCAATAAGCTTTTCAAATCGAATCGAGCTTCTGGCCCCCGGGTATACCAGGTATGTATCTCCGGAAGGCCACTTAATAAACCTCGAGTCATATACAGGATTTTCAGGCCAGCTGTTATAAGCCCATCTGAGGAAGCCGTCAAAACCCATGGCTGCGGCAAACCATCCCAGGTAAGCTGCTTCAGCAGGAGGCGAGAAAGTAAAAGTGTTAGGACTGGGAATACCGCATGCAACATAGTAAGTGCTTATATTACCTGAATCTTTTCTTTCACTTGTAACCCTTTTGGTACCTGCAGTTATATGTCTCCAGTTATAACTGAAATCGTAAATATACCGGTTAATGTCCTCAAAATAACGACCTGCCAGGCTCACCCTGAAATCAGGTGCTTCCTCATCGAGAAAACCGAACATTTTTTTCATCTCTTCTTCTCCTCTTTCATCCATCGCTATTGTTGTTTTTTCCAGCCAACCCATTTCCATCAGGTGAACCCTGAAATCATTCAGGAAAGGCTTCCAGATATTCATGTATTCAATTGATCCCGGGATGGCTTCACCGGTGATGAATTTACCAGAATCCTGGTCGTACCAGGAATACTTATTGCACCATGGAACCATTGAATAACAGTTGATTTGTTCTGTGATGCCGCAATCAATAGCCAGCTGAACATACTGGTCGAAAACGGAATAATCATATTCCCAGAAGCCATCGGAGCTCTTGAGCCATGTTATCATCGACTCAAAAGGGTCATAGGTCTGACCGCCCCAGGGTTTATGTGTTATGCTGGTGGTAATGCATTTCTGACCAGCTTCGGCCAGCATGGTAAGTAAAGGTTTAAGCAGGTTCATGTGTTCCTCTGACCATAGCTGAACGTTGTGATACCTGGCCACGGCAAAAGGGTTTTGCCAGAGATCAAGATGGAACGACCAACTGTCTGGTGGCGGTAGTATTTTATCCTGTACTTCCAGGTGGATGCTATGGTTAATGGTATCATAGTATGAGGTGGCAGTTATAAGGATATCATGAATTCCAGGTTCAATTCCGGATGGAATATCTATACTGATCCATACCGGTCTTGTTTGCATTCCCGGCAGATTGAAACTGCTGGTATCATCCAGCATGTCAGGTACCAGGTAAGAAGCTATAGTATCTTTATTCCTGTAACCGCAACCATTGAGGAATTCATCAGCAAGAACATATTTAACAGTGCTAAAGATAATATCCTTGCCGGGCACAAGATCATTTGCTCCATTATTTTCACTGATAACACGAATAGTATCTTGATCAGAAACCGACCAGAAAAGTAACTGGCAATGAACCTTTTCCCCTTTCCAGCCCGTAAGGGATATCTCAGTCTTTATATCTCCCTTTGGCGGAATGCTACGGCTGTACCTGATATCAGTACTGCCAAAGCCCGAATTCAGCCCTTCATCAACTGATGACCATACTTCCGGATCAACGACCATAGGATCCCCGGCTTCAGTTATTGACTCTTTATCTATAGCCCTGTTATTACATCCGTTTGATGTTAAAAGTATTAGCGGAAGCAGATAATATATAAGGAATTTCATGCCTGTGAATTTGGACTGATACCAATAAAATTAGTCAATAATATCGAGATATAAGAGATTTCATCAAATCAAGTTGATTTTCAAAGCATTCAACCAGCCGGAACTGTGCTCTGGCTCTCAATATATTATGATTGGGTTTATGAATTTTGTAATAGATATCACCGCTGATGTAGTCAGTTAAAAACCTCAATCCCATAATAAATGTCATAAAGGATGGAGCGTATGCAAGATAATCGGCCTCAGTTTTGTTAAGTACATTTCTTACCTGTTCCATGTAACCTTTTGTAAAGGATTCAAACATTTCAACATTTATGGCGACAAGGGAGAGGTCTTCTTCATCTTCAGCTGCCGTGTTGGCAACTGTTCTTATCGAATCACCGAAGTCATAGTGCACATAACCGGGCATTACGGTATCAAGATCAATTAAGCACAGGGCCCTGTCGTTTTCGTCGAGAAGTATATTATTAAACTTTGTATCATTATGAGTTATTCTTAGAGGTATTTTCCCTTGCCGGCCAAGTTTCAGTATTGTTTTCATCTCTTCCTCCCGTGCCAGGACAAAATTTATTTCATCTTTAACATTTTCTACACGGGATGCGGGGTCTTTCCTCAGTGCACTATGAAAAGTCTCAAGTCTTTTTTCAATATCATGAAAAAATGGAATTGTTTCATAAAGCCTGGGACCTGGCATATCAGAAAGCAGTGATTGGAAACGGCCAATTGCTTTACCTCCTTCATAAGCCTGGAATTTACTCTGAACCACATCATAGGAATGATGGTCCGGTATGAAAAAAAACATTCTCCAGTAATCTCTGTTATCATCCTGTAACCATGTTCTGCCTTCCCTGGTTTTTATTACTGTAAGGCATTTCCTGTTTATGTCACTTTCGCCTTCAAGGAACAATTTTTTTCTTATATGGCTGGTAACCCTGTAAATGTTATCCTGAAGGCCTGGAATATTATGAAATATATTGTTATTCAGTTTCTGAAGCAGTAAATCCCTGTAACCTTCTCCGGTCTCAATTCTGTATGTATCGTGTATATGACCCGTACCAAACGGATATGCTGCCAGGTATGGTCCTTCGGCATCGAACCTTCTGAAAATATTTACAAGGTCACTGGCTGATGACATAAATAATCAGCTTTTATTTATCAGCATTCAATTTACCAAAAGCCTTGAACAGAAAGATTGTACCTGCAATGGCAATAAGTCCCAGTAATGCTCCGAGCCAGGGTTTAGCATAAACGAAACTGCCGATTGAGAATAATGAACTATAAATTGAAATGGCCCCGATAAATACACAGAGCACCTGCAGTGGCATTTCCCATTTCCGGCCTTCATCACGGCCGTCAATTACTGTTTCTCCATCTGCTTTGGCTTCTTCCACAACTTTCTTCCAGCCCGGTCCGCCAGGTCTTGTTTTCCTGTAAAAAGTCCTTAAGGTTTCTTTGGTTTCTGATGCGGTAAGGTACGTTGTTACTATCCAGACTACCGTGGTTATTAACACGGCAACCAGCAGTTTGGAAGTAAAGCCGTCCAGTACCCAGAACATAATCGAGCTGTCTGGTACAAAGAAAACCAGCACTATAGCAGATAGGGTAGCTGAAATCATTGCTGCTATTTCAGTCCATGCATTTATTCTCCACCAAAACCACCTCAACAGGTATATTGCACCTGTGCCGGCACCTGACAGTAACAGTACATCGAACGCCTGGGTGGCATTATTGAGGAAGAATAAAGCGAGCAAACCGGCAATTACCATAAGTGATACTGTTGTAATCCTGCCTACTTTTACTAGTTCTTTTTCCGGGGCGCCGGGTTTGACAAAACGCCTGTAGAAATCATTTACCACATAGGAGGATCCCCAGTTAAGGTGCGTACCTATAGTCGACATGTATGCTGCTATAATTGACGCGGTAACCAGGCCAAGCCATCCCGGACCCAGCTTGGAGAGCATAACGGGGTAAGCAATGTCATCCTTCAGATATGTTTCAGCTATATCAGGGAACTGTGCACGGATAGATTCGAGATCAGGGTAGATAATAATAGATGCCAGAGCTACAACTATCCATGGCCATGGTCTAAGAGCGTAATGAGCAAAATTAAATAGCAAGGTAGCTCCGATTGCATTTTTTTCATTTTTTGCTGACAGCATCCTTTGCGCAATATATCCTCCACCACCGGGTTCAGCCCCGGGGTA
Source organism: Bacteroidales bacterium (assembly GCA_016928075.1). Taxonomy (GTDB): domain Bacteria; phylum Bacteroidota; class Bacteroidia; order Bacteroidales; family VadinHA17; genus UBA9300. The sequence goes on from JAFGLJ010000007.1 coordinate 18,427, forward strand.
CCATACTGCCCACCATTGTACCGCTATGGGGATGAGCAATAATGTTACCCATACTGATGGATTACTGAAATCGGGTAATACCCTAATCTTTTCCTGTAAGGCTGGATTTGATAACAGGTTTTCCAGGCCATTGACCTCAGGCTGTTTTACAGCCACAACAGCAGCGAGTACAGCCCCGAACATTGCTATACTGTACTGGAAAAAATCAGCCCATATAACTCCTTTCAGTCCTCCCAGGGATGCATACATCATTACCACAACTGAACCTCCAACTACTGCCTGCCATGGTTTAATGCCAAGCATTACCCCACCTATCTTTATTGCCGCAAGCGTAACGGTTCCCATGATAAGGGTGTTAAAGAATATGCCAAGGTAAAGGGCCCTGAAGCCGCGAAGAAAAGAAGCTGCTTTGCCGCTGTACCTTAACTCATAATATTCAAGGTCGGTCATAATATTAGACCTTCTCCATAACTTGGCATAAATGAAAACAGTTACCATTCCGGTTATCAGAAAGGCCCACCACGCCCAGTTTTTGGCTACCCCGTCTTCTCGCACCATGCCTGTTACAAGATTGGGTGTGTCAGCTGAAAACGTACACGCCACCATGGAAATACCGAGGAGCCACCATGGCATACCACGGCCACCAAGAAAAAACTCTGTTGTATCTTTGCCGGCAGTTTTGGATGCTACCCATCCAATCCCGATGACAACCACGAAGAAGGCTGCCACAATCATCCAGTCAATAGTCTGTAACAATTTCTTAAAGTATTAGTTTCTGATAATTTTTTCGTCAAAGAACCAAAACTATAACTTTTTTTTTATTTGAACCAGTAAAATCAAATATTATGTTTTTTTAGTTCAAAATCTAATGAACTTAATAAAATATTTATAATTTTGTTTATTCAGTTAATAAATAAACCAGCCAATGATCCAAAGAGGATTACGGGAACATATAGAAGAAACGGGGAGAGTATTTGAAAAATTTGGCCTCACTCCGATGCAGGGACGCATAATGGCTTATTTTGCAAATTCAGATAAGCCTGAAGCTACGTTCTCCGAACTGGTTGATTTTTTCAGAGCCAGCAAAAGCTCGATCAGCACTTCACTCAACTACCTCCTGTCGATAAAAATGATTGATTATAAAACATATGCTGCTGAAAGAAGGAAATATTTTTTCATAACTGATGGCTTTTTCAGGATATATTTCATGCAATTGCTTGATAATATCCAGCAGCTCAAAGAATTATGTTATAAGACAGTATCGATGAGATCATCCGAGTATCCTGAGGTAAGTGAGAAAATTCTTAAATGGATAGAGGGAGCAAACATATTTGAGGAATCGATTAAAAATATACTGGAGAATATTAAGAAGTTTTAAGTTGTTAATGTTACCTGTTGAATAAATTAATTATTTCTTAGCCCGTTATTAAGCCATACGGTATATTTTTGCATCTTATTCTAATAATTAAGTTTATAGTGTAATGGACCGCAAGACAATTATCGAAAGAATACGCAATAAGAAAGCAATTATTTCCGATATGGACGGTGTAATTTATCATGGAAATAAATTACTTCCCGGTGTACCTGAATTTGTTGAATGGCTGAAATCAGAAAAGAAGAAATTTCTTTTCCTTACCAATTCCAGTGAGAGAACACCGACAGAACTGAAAGAAAAGCTGTACAGGCTGGGTATTGATGTCCCCAAAAATGTTTTTTACACAAGTGCACTTGCTACTGCTCAATTCCTTTCCGCCCAGAAGCCTAAAGGTACAGCATTCATAATCGGAGAGGCAGGTTTGATAAATGCAATGTATAATGTCGGTTATACAATGGATAATGTTGACCCTGATTACGTTGTTGTGGGTGAAAGCAGTTCATACAATTATGAAAAAATAGAGAAAGCAATTAACCTGGTTTTAAAAGGGGCTAAGCTTATAGGTACAAACCCCGATATGACAGGTCCGGGGGAAAACGGCATTGTGCCAGCAACAAAAGCCTTGATAGCCCCCATTGAACTGGCCACCGGTAAAAGTGCCTACTTCGTTGGCAAGCCTAACCCCCTGATGATGAGAATTGCACTGAAGCGACTTGGGTGCAGCAGGGAAGAATCGATAATAATAGGGGACAGGATGGATACTGATATAATAGCCGGAATTGAGTCAGAAATCGATACCTGCCTGGTGCTCAGCGGTATATCAGATAAAAATACACTTGATGAATTTCCATATAAACCACATTATGTGCTGGGAGGGGTGAACGAAATTGTTGAATAAGTTGAATTATTTGTTTGGAGACTAGAAAAACAAGACATGGAAAAAGTAAAAGATATTTTCAGAAGAGAAGCCGAAGCTATAAAGAATATACCTGTGAATGGATTTTATGAAGATGTAGTCGATGCTATTTATGAGAGAGTTCATATCCAGAAGGGTAAAGTTATCACAAGTGGGATGGGCAAGGCAGGTCAGATTGCTCATAATATTGCCACCACGCTGAGTTCAACAGGTACACCTGCCATATTCCTTCACCCCAGTGAAGCTCAGCATGGTGACCTTGGTGTTATCCAGAAAAGCGATATTCTGTTATGTATATCAAATTCAGGAAAGACACGTGAAATACTGGAACTTCTCGATCTTAAAGCAAGCCTTTATGATAAAATACCGGTAATTGTAATTACCAGTGATCCTGAGAGTGAACTGGCACACAGGTCAGACTTTCTGTTGCTGACAGGAAATCCCGACGAAGTTTGTATTCTTGGCCTCACTCCGACAACTTCAACAACGGTTATGACAGTTATTGGCGATGCCATAGTAGTCCTTCTTGAAGAAAAAATTGGTTTTACAAGAATGGATTACGCCAAGAGACACCATGGAGGTTACCTCGGTAAAAAATCAAGAGATGAACATTAAAATAGATCGGTCATGCGCAGATACCCTTTTCTGATAGGTGTATTAATAATTTTACTCTCTGCCTGTGTCAGTAAGCCGGATGCAGTTCATATAAGAATAAACCAGGCTGGTTACAAACCTGGAGTGGTGAAACGTGCATTAATATTCTCGAATTCTGAAGTGAGAGAAGATTTTTTGCTGAAATCTGATAAGGGAGAAATCATTCTCGATAAGCTTAACCCTGAGAAATCTGAACGCGAAGGATGGGGAACTTACGAATATTATTATGAGCTTGATTTTTCAGAGCTGGATGAACAGGGTAAATATTATATCACCGGGTCTGAATCAGGTTGCAGTTCAGGTACATTTACCATTGCACCGGATGCATACGCGGGATATACTGAAGAACTGCTTGGTTTTTTGCGTCAGCAAAGATGCGGATACAATCCATATCTTGACGTGGAATGCCATATGCTGGATGGCAAAACCATGTATGGTCCTATGGATGATTCTACTTTTGTGGACGTGAGTGGTGGCTGGCATGATGCCGGTGACCAGCTTAAATATCTCATAACAGGCAGTTATGCCACGGCTCATATGCTTAAAGCCTACCAGATGTTCCCGGGTCACTATCAGGACAGGGTAGACTCACTGGGTCGACCGGGATCGAACGGTGTTCCTGATATTCTTGATGAAGCTGTTTGGGGTCTGCAATGGATACTTAAAATGCATCCGTCACCTGATCTGCTTTTTCACCAGGTTGCTGATGACCGGGATCATATAGGCTGGGAAATGCCCGATAATGATAAATCAGATTATGGGTGGGGAGAGAACAGTTACAGGGTAACCTACTTCGCTAATGGGAAACCACAGGGATTAAAGGAATATAAGAGCGAAGCAACAGGAGTATCCAACCTGGCCGGTCGCTGCGCCGCGGCTCTTGCAATGGGATATACAATATGGAAAGATGACCCGCAGAAGAAATATTTTGCTGATAAATGCCTGAAGTCAGCAATAACGGTTTTTGACCTTGGATTGAAGAATGAAGGGTACCAGCAGGGTAATTCTTATGGAGCACCCTACAGGTATACAGAGGATACATGGACTGATGATATGGAATGGGGAGCTGCTGAACTCTATCGCGCCACTAAGGATGAACAATATCTCAACATGGCAAGGGATTATGCAATAAAAGCTGCAGATATATCATGGATGCCTTATGATACGGCCTTTCATTACAGGTTTTACCCTTTTGTGAACATAGGGCATTATGCATTATATGATCTTGTGGATGATGCTTTTAAGAAATCACTGGCTGAATATTACAGAAGGGGAATTGAAGCAACCATCAGGAGAGCTGAAAAAAACGTTTACAATGTCGGTGTTCCGTTTATCTGGTGCTCAAATAATCTCCTGACATCACTGATAACACAGATAGTATTATATGAAGATATGACCTCGGACTCCTCGTACCATGATTATATGACTGACCAGGTGGACTGGCTATTTGGCGTCAATCCCTGGGGTACATCAATGTTTACAGGTATTCCGGAGGGCGGGGAGTACCCTGTGGATGTCCATACTAGCATATGGGCACTGACAGGAGATGAAGTAGCCGGAGGACTGGTCGACGGACCCGTATATACAACGATATTTAATTCGCTGAAAGGCATAGCACTTTCCGGGGAAGACGAGTTTGCAGAGTTTCAGAATGATTATGTGGTTTATCATGATGATATAAGCGATTATTCAACAAATGAGCCTACCATGGATGGCACTGCAGGATCAATAATTATGATGAGCTACCTGGAAAAGAGTAAAAACAAAAGATAAAAGTA
>JAFGLJ010000008.1 GCA_016928075.1 Bacteroidales bacterium
CCTCCGGGTTTTCTAAATAGGTAAGCCCGCCGGAGATGGGCGTGGGTCAGAGACCCACACCAGCAGAGGTAGAGCCTTAGCCTTTTTTATGGTTACTCGGAATTAGGGTAACACAGTTTCCAGGGTGGCCAGTCTTTCTTTTGCATCCTGCAATATTGGTATATCTTCATCGGCATTCTTCCAGATATCAACGAATTGTCTGTAATATTTCTCAGCCTGTTCCTTATTGCCCAACTCTTCGTATATCCTGGCCATGTTATAAAATGCCTCAAGAGTACATTGCTGTGCTTCCCAGCCCAGGTCATAATATGGGCCAATTATATCTTGATAGGTTGCTATTGCCTTTCCCAGCTGCCCGGAGCTTTTATATGAATATGCCAGTGATGACAGTGTATAGGCATCTTTCCTCAATTTTATGGTGGTTTCAAGGAGTTTAACAGCTTCATCATGGTTTCCTTTTGCCATTTCTATTTCGCCTTTCAGCTGGTAATACGCAGCTTCATCATTCCTGTTCCCCTCATTTATTTTTTCAGAAAGAGAATTTAAAATTGATTCCGCTTTTTCTATATCCCCGGATCTTGCACATAAATTACCAAGCAGCATATGCCAGAATGGTTCTGTAGAGACCTCATTAATAACTGTATATAGCTCATTTAATTTACTATCATACTTATGCTCCATCCCTTTAGTCCTGTAAACAACTGCAAGTAAAAGATCATCTCTTAACATACTTAACCTATACCCACTCAGGCTATAACATATGCTTGATTCATTTAAAAATGTTATTGCTTCCGATAATTTACCTTCATACATTGAAAGCAGGGCCATTAAACGCAATCCCATACCTTTCTGTTCGTCATTACCCTCCATCAGTTTAGCAAATACTTCCCTGGCTTTATCTGTTTCACCCATCTTTACATAGGTAAATCCGAATTCATGGTTAATGTTGGTAACAGTAAGCATGTCCGGATTTATTTCAAATGCTTCCAGATAATAATATATAGATTGCTGGTAATTATGCAATGCAGCATATGAAGTAGCAATATTGATATAAGCATTTGGATCCTTCTGATTATTAACTTCAAGAGACTTTTTAAAGGTATCTATTGCTTCTTCATAACGTTTCAGCATCATAAAGCAATAACCCATTCCGAACCATGCATGGGATACATTGGGATATTTTTTCAGGAAAATACGATATTTCACCACGGCCTCTTCGTATTTACCCCTGAATCTTTCTATGCGTGCTTCTATTTCGAGCTTTTCTCTCTCCGTAAGTCTGTCAGCAAAAAGGAGGGCTTTTTCAAAGTGTTCCTCTCCCCTGTCACGTTGATTTGTCCAATAATACAATGATCCAAGCTGGGTATGTGCATAAGCAAATTCAGGATCAAGTTTAATAGCTTCCATTAATAGTCTCCTGCCTTCATCCTGTTGTCCGTCGGACCATGCTATAGTTCCTTCAGTGGCGCATTTAAGAGCCTCCAGGGAAGAGGTTGTGGCCTTATGAAGAGGAACTGTATGCAAATGAATCTCATTAAGTGCTTCACCGAGATCTTTCCTGACTTTTAAAGCAAGCCTGTTCATCTCAGTGAGTATATCACTTTTGCCCCTTACTGTCACACTGCGAGATCTTATTGTCTCCCCTGTTTCAGGATTAAGCAAATTAGTGCTTATGAGATAAGTATCCCCCACCCTGGCGATAGCCATTGACAATACTGCTTTAATATTCTCTCTCTGAGCAATCTCGAGGGCAATAGCCGGGGTGACTTTTTTGTCACTGTCCATCCTCATGCGTGCAAGCACTTCTTCAACCTGGGTTTGTGGGAAAACGGAAATATATTTTGACTGATCAACTGTAACACTCAAAGCCTGTACCAGTGAATTATCGAATATTTCATCACCAGTACTATTATCCAGGTCGCTGATAATAATCCAGCCCTGCTTTTTGAATCCCAGTGCATTTGGTCTTGGCACTGTACAGTATGTTACGGTTAAGGCAATTAACAGAATAAACATTATAACCGAAACCCAGCTGGGCCGCCAGGTAAAGGAAGGTAATGAGCTTTGCTCCTGTAGTGTAAGTGCTTCAGTGCGTTCTATGCCCCTTGATGTAATATCAAATATCCATCCCAGGATTACAGCTACCGGGAAGCCAACAATTACCAGAATAATAATTAGCTGAACAGTCCACTCCGGAAATGCAAACCTCCCTCCGATAATATCTGAAATCTCTATTACACCTATTCCGACAACCGTATAGACTGTTGCCACGCGTGCTACTCCCCTGCGTTTCAGTTCAGCAAAGAAAACTTTCAGTCTGGAAGGTTTTCCGGTCATAGTCAGTTATTGAGCAGGTTAATTTATCGTAAAAGTAAGCAAATTGGAAACTAAAAGCAAGAGGGAGCCCGCCTACGTCCTGCGGACTACGGCGGACAAGGCAGGGAGCAGGGAGCAGGGGGCAGGGGGCAGGGACTAATGGTAGGTTACGGTTTGTATGACACAAAAACATACTTTAGGCTGTTATAAACAACCTAAGCTTAGCTATTCCTGTGACAAATGATATTATCCAGCCGGGATTATTACCTTCCGGTCTGTGCCTGTTAAAATTTGTTATTCAGCACTTTTCTTAGGCACTAAAGCGTTATACAGCCAGGCAAAAACAGCCCCGATGATTAAGCCATCAACAATGCCATAGCCCAGGCCGATAAGGCTTCCAAGTGGGGTTACATTATAACCGGGATAGAATGTACTTAGAACTATTGTGTCGCCTGAAGTTCCGTACAGAATAATAAGCCACCAGGTTAGTAGAAAAATTCCGACACCCAGAATTATCGCGCAGGTAAATGCTAAAGAACGTACACTTAGTTTCATAATCATACCTCCTGTTTATGGTTTGGTTAGTTATCTGATTTCAATATAACATAGCAAGTTATGAAATAAAAATTAAATACAGGTTCAATGGGTTTAATCGTTGAAATTTTTTATTGTTTAATTGGGGTTATTGAGGTGTTGAGGTGTTGAGGTGTTAAATCGTTGAATCGTTCCTTATAAATCGAAGAGAGAAGAAATCAATCCAGTTCAACAGTTTAACAGGTCAATAATTCATCAGGTTAAAGATCTTCGGCTATTCTCAGGATTACAGGTATAACATCCCCCTGGACAGCAAAGCTGTCCCTTCCCCCTTCAAAGGGGGATCTTTGGCTGCTCCCTTTATTTTTCGTATATTTGTGGTACAGAAACTATTAAACCATAATTTCATTGATAGTCAGAGAACAAGATCCGGTATTCATTGAAGACAAGATTTTCCATTCCCGTAACAATCCCTGATAGTTTCTATGTGAATAATACAAATTATGATAATAACCGACTTTATAACAATCTGTTATATAGCTTGGTCACTTTATAAAGTCATTTAATTCATAAACACGTATAAAATCATCTTATATTATGTTAGAAACAAAAATTTTCAATACAGAAACAACGATCACTTTAAAAGAAAAAGAGGACACAATAAATTTCCTTTATGATCACCTTGAAGAATATGGTGATAAAAAAGAAGACATCACAAAAGCTGTTAACTTCTCATTAAAAATAAACGATCCGGCACTTAAGCCGATGCCCCTTGGGGGGTTCATCCTTAATGGTTATATGGATAACAAATTAGTTGGCTCCGTGGTTGTTAACAAAACAGGTATGAGTGGGTACATACCTGAAAATATACTGGTATACATTGCCACTCATCGTGATTACCGGGGAAAGGGCATAGGCAAACAGCTTATGAAAAAGGTTTTTGATATAGCAGAAGGGAGTGTTGCCCTTCATGTTGAACCTGACAATCCCGCGAGGTTCCTTTACGAAAAAGTGGGGATGACCAGCAAGTACATTGAAATGCGTTATATCAAAAAATGATAAACACCGGGCATTTAATAAAATTCAGGAGGGAGCTGCATTCATACCCTGAAATAGCAGGGCGGGAGAAATCCACCGCTGAAAGATTAGGCCGGTTTATATCCAACTATAATCCTGACAGGATAATAAGCAGGATAGGCGGATATGGCATAGCATTCATATTTAAAGGTGAAGAACCGGGAAAGAAGATACTTTTCAGGGCCGACCTGGATGCCCTGCCTATAAAAGAGATAAGTAACATGGAATACAGCTCTGTTTACAGTGACAGGGCTCACCTGTGCGGGCATGACGGGCATATGACCATACTTGCAGGCCTTGCCGAGGCTCTCAATATCAACAGGCCGCTGAAAGGTGAAATAATCCTGCTCTTCCAGCCTTCAGAGGAAACGGGGGAAGGTGCTGCGAGGGTCCTTGCTGATAAAAAGTTCCGGGAATCAGCGAATCCTGACTATGTGTTTGCACTGCATAACCTGCCGGGTTACCCTGAGAAGTCGATTATAATAAATAATAATATCTTCAGCTCGGCTTCGGTGGGATTAACCGTACAATTGCATGGAAAATCCTCGCATGCCGCGGAGCCTGCAAAAGGTAACTCACCTGTAAAAGCGCTGTCACAAATAATTGATGCATTATATTCAATACAGGATAACAAAGAAATATTCACCGATTTTGTTCTGGGTACGGTAATACACATCAACCTTGGAGAAAAGCGATTTGGCACTTTACCTGAATATGGAGAAATATCAATGACACTCAGGGCATACAGGGATGATGATATGGAGGTTCTGAGAAATGAAATTGTCCGGGCTGCAGTAAATATTTGTGAAAAAGAAAAAATAAAATGCGAATATGAATGGAAAGAAGAATTTCTTTCCCTGGAGAATGACTCCTTCGCGGTTGATATAGTAAAAAATGCAGCTTATAATTTAGATCTTGAGACAATTGAAATGACTGTTCCCTTCAAATGGTCAGAAGATTTCAGTCATTTCACAAAGAATTACAGGGGAGCAATGTTCGGGCTTGGTGCAGGGAACGACCATCCTGCATTACATAATCCTGACTATGATTTCCCTGATGAGATAATAGCCACAGGTATCAATATGTTCTTAAATATTTACAGGTTGATAAATCAATAATTTTTCCCTTCCATATGACAACTACATCGGTAATTGAACTCAAAAGATCGGCACTGGCAAATAACCTGGACTTTATCAGGAATCATATCCACAGCCACTCAAAGATATCGTCAGTGGTAAAGGGTAATGCCTATGGACATGGTACCAGGGAATTTGTGAGCCTGGCTGAGAGTGAAGGAATCGATCACTTCTCAGTATTTTCCGCCGATGAAGCTGAACAGGTATTCAATTGCAAGAAACCCGGGACCACGATCATGATTATGGGATGGCTTGAGAACGAGCAGGTTGAATGGGCTATTGAAAATGATGTTGAGTTCTATATTTTCGATCTTAATTTTGTTAATGAAGCAATTGAGGCTTCCAAAAAGGTAAAAAAACCTGCAAAAGTTCATATAGAGGTTGAAACAGGTATGAACCGGACTGGTTTTAAGAACAAAACTCTCAGAGAAGTTATCAGCTTAATAGAAGATAACAAGGAGTGTTTTAACATCAAGGGCTTATGTACGCATTATGCAGGTGCCGAAAGTATAGCCAACCATGTAAGGATACAGAAGCAGATACGAAATTTCAACAGAATTTACAGGAACCTCGCCTCGAATGGTATCAAGCCTGATTTACGTCATACGGCATGCTCTGCTGCCGCAATGAATTACCCGGGAACCTGTATGGATATGGTCAGGATTGGAATTTTACAGTACGGGTTCTGGCCCAGCCCCGAGACATTTATACAGTATGCCCACAGGCAAACAGACAAATCTGATCCCCTCACCAGGGTGCTAAAATGGAAAAGCAAGATAATGACCATCAAAGAAGTGAAGGAAGGCGATTTCATCAGTTACGGCACAAATTATCTTGCACAGGAAAACAAGAAGATAGCTGTTATCCCCGTAGGATATTCAAGCGGATACAACAGGGTTTTAAGCAACCAGGGGCGGGTACTTATAAATGAAACATTTGCCAATGTAATAGGATTGGTGAATATGAATATGATGATAGTTGATGTGACAAGGATAAATTCAGTAAAAAGGGGTGACGAGGTAGTACTTATCGGCAGGCAGGGCGATCATGAAATAACAGTAAACTCATTCAGTGCAATGAGTGATTCAATGAATTACGAAATGCTGGTACGTCTGCCACAAAATATTGAAAGAAGAATTGTAAATTAAAATTAAAATGGCTTTCATAGAATTTCATACAAGAAAACTCAAACACAATTTCAACTACCTTGAAAACCTTTTCAGGAGTAATGATATCAAGTGGGCAATTGTATCAAAGCTCCTGTGCGGTGAGAGATCATACCTTGAAGAAATCATAAACCTGGGAATCAAAAAAATATGTGATTCAAGGGTTACCAACCTTAAGGTTATAAAAAGCATTGATAAGGATATTGAAACAATATATATAAAACCTCCTGCCAAGAGAAGCATAAAGAGTATTGTGAAATATGCCGATGTAAGTTTCAATACCGAATATTACACGATTAAACTCCTTTCCGAGGAAGCACGCCGCCAAAACAGGATTCACAAAATAATGATCATAATAGAGACAGGAGAACTTCGTGAAGGTGTGCTGGCGGAGAATTTTCTTGATTTCTATGAAAAAGTATTTGAACTTCCCAATATAGAAGTGACAGGTATAGGAACAAACCTTTCGTGCCTGTATGGTGTATTACCCAACAGGGATAAGCTCATACAGCTGAGCCTTTACAAGCAGCTTATTGAGGCAAAATTCAATAAGAATATACCTTTTGTATCAGGGGGTTCATCCGTTACCATCCCTCTTATTCTGAACAACACCCTTCCCGCGGGTATTAACCATTTCCGCGTGGGGGAAACACTTTTCCTCGGCACCAATGTATATGACGGTTCACGGTATAAAAACATGGAAAATGATATCTTCAGGCTCTTCGCGGAGATAATTGAGTTATCAGAAAAGCCAATGGTGCCTGACGGAGAAATGGGGACAAATGTGGAAGGTCAAGAATTTACCTTTGACGAAAAAGACATCGGGAAAACAACATGCAGGGGTATCCTCGACCTTGGTCTGCTCGACGTTGACGAACATCATATATGGCCAAAAGATAAAAGCATAAAATTTGCCGGCGCCAGTTCTGACATGATAGTGATTGACCTGGGTAAAAATTCAAAGAAGTACAGGGTAGGTGATCTTATCGAATTCAGGCTCGATTATTTAGGCATATTAAGGATTATGAGCTCCAGGTATATAGAGAAAAAGATTGTCAGGTAGTCTGACTTTTGAAATTAATATTGCTTACAAATTTCTCCATAAAATCCTCGTTGGAGGAAAGTTCCAAATACTCTGTACGGGAGAGGATATTGTTTATTCTGTCAATAAAATATTCTGATTTCAGGGAAAGGACAGCACCTGTGCCGGCAGCATTCCCCACCTGTAATAATTTATCATTTAACTGTTCCGGGAACAGGCCGATCTTTATAGCACTGCCTGTATCAAGGTAGTTGCCGAATCCCCCTGCAATAATAAATTTTTCAACATCGCCATAACCATAACCGGATCTGCGAAGCAATATATTTATACCAGCAGCTACAGCTGCTTTTGCCAGCTGCACTTCGCGAATGTCCTGTTGTGTGATACTGATTGTTCTGCTCTTTCCCTTTTTGTACACCACAAAGGGTTTATTGATCTTACCCTCAGGTGAAACCAGTTTTCCCGATAACATATGGGCTATAATATCCACCAGTCCCGATCCGCATATTCCATCAGGTTCACTGTTAGCGATGGTTTTTATCTTTCCATCTTTATAACTGCATATTGCACCCCCTGCAGCCAGGCTTCCGCAACTTATATTAGCACCCTCAAATGCCGGTCCCGCTGCGGTGGAACATGCCCATATCCTGTCTTCTGATGATAAAACAACCTCGCCATTGGTTCCAATGTCTGTATATAAAAATAATCCCCCCAGGCTATCCTGCAGGCTCGCCAGTCCTGCAATTATATCTGAACCAATATACCCGCTCAGAGACGGGAGCAGATTAATTTTTGCCTCCGCATTGATTCTCAAACCCATTTCCCTGGCATTCAGTATCCGGTAATCAGTGAAAACAGGCTTAAAAGGGCTGAATGCTATTGGCGAAGGGTCTACACCTGCGATAAAATGAAGCATTGTGGTATTGCCAACAACATTTATTGCCGTTATATCTTTTGCCTCGGTTCCCGTGTCGGTTATAAACCTGTTTATATTACTTTTTACTGATTCCACCAAGAGCAAATGAAGCTTTTTCACAGCGCCGGCATCACCCACGCAACGATTTATTCTGCTTATAACATCAGCTCCGTAATTGCTTTGCGGGTTTATGTCAACATATGTCCTCATCAATAGCCCGTTCGTAAGATCAATAAAGTAATATACAATGGTTGTCGTTCCTATATCAACAGCGCATCCAACAGGTTTATCCGACAACAGGGCGGGTTGGCCGGGATTGAAATCCATGGTCGCTGTATATTCATGCTGAGCACCCAGGACACTCATTTCCCTTTCACCCTGTAATATTACTGTAATGTCTTCATGTATTTTGAACCTGCAAGCCGCAACTATGCCTTTTCCTCTTATATGCACAAGGCATTTCCCGCAGGTGCCTTCCCCTCCGCATGGAGAATATATATAATATCCTTTCTCCCCCAGGACATCCATCAGTACGGAACCTTCTTCAGCTTCTATTGTTTCATAGCCGGTATCCTGCAATATTTCAACCTTATATTTCATTTACCTTTGAGCTGTTTTGTTCCTGTATATGCAGTTTTCATTCCCGCACAGTTCACAGGTGTTCTCCCTGAAGAAAACATTTTCACCAATACCTATGATGCCGCTCAGTGATTTCAGTGGTCGCATAATATTTTCAGCACTGAGCTTAACTCCTGAAAAATCTCCATTCACAAGCATAAATACTTTCTCCTGCTCATCAATACTCCATCCGCAATTTCCGGGGCAATAATAATTAGTCGTTTTCATTCCCTGCTTTGCAGCTTCTTCGGTGAACCTACTGTGAATCATAAGGGCTGTATTCCGCACAGCAATGTTACCCGCTAAGTTTGCTATATATGACAAAATGTAATTACCTTCATCATTATACCGGGTACTCATTTCAGAATGTATATTACCTGCAGTGCAAACGAACAAAGCTGCCATTTCAGATTTAATCATTTCGTTGTACAGTACCTCATTGAGCCTGAAATCAGTGTTCATAATCCTCAGGATGTATGAATCATCAATGAATACAGGGTTATAAAATACCCTGAGTTCTCCCCTGTATTCATAACTATCGGGAACATTTGCCAGAAAATCCATTATTATCGACCTTAAATCCGATACAGCCATCTCATGGTTGGTATACAGAAACTCAATGATCTCATCCGAGGATATTTCCACATCGGATCCCCTGAAACAGAAGAAATAATCCTTTGATAACATTAATTCCAAATTAAAAACATCTCTTAAGGACCACCCTGGAAATATTCAACAAATCTCATGGCATAGTCATCACGATCGCGTAACAAATCGGCTGCTCTCACAGCAGCAGCTATCCGTGCAGGATTTGTTATAGCACATGTTAAACCGTTCAGTATTGAGAAAGCCATGAATACACTGTTAATTGTATCCCTTCCAGGCAACCCGAAGGAAATATTACTTGTGCCCTGTGTTATGTTCAGTGCCAGCTTTTCATGCACCAGCCTTATTGTTTCAAGTGTAACCAGTGCTGCTCCGGGATCAGCACTAACTGCCATAACCAGTGGATCGATTATAACATCGTTTTCCATAATACCTGTTTTAACCGCCTGTTCCAGAATTTTTTCAGCTATGCGCAATCTTTTTTCAGGCTCATGGCTAATACCTTCATCATCCATTACCAGGCCTATAACTGCTGCACCGTACTCCAGGGCTACAGGTAGAACTGATCGCAGCGATTTCTCTTCTCCGGTAACGGAGTTTATTATACACTTTCCGTCAGCCACTTTAAGCGCTGCCCTTATAGCTTCAGGGTTAGGAGAATCTATACACAGTGGTATATCATATTTCTCATTTATTGCCTTCACTGTTTCAGGCAGAAGGTACAGGTCATCAACTCCGGGGAAACCTACATTCACATCAAGTATACCGGCTCCTGCATCAATCTGTTTACCGGCAAGTTCAAGAACGTATTCAAAATTATGATCTGAAAGGGTATCCACCAACTTTTTCCGTCTGGTGGGATTTATGCTTTCGCCGATAATTACAAAAGGTCCTTCAGTATTAATAACTACCTCTTTTGTTTTTCCCCTAAGTTTTGTTTCCATTTATAATGACATTCACTGTAATACTCTGTTTGTATTAAGATATTTCACGGCGCCCTGTGGGTCAGGGGAATAAAAATCAGCTCCTATCTTCTGCCTGAAATCATCAGTTACCGGGGCACCTCCTATAAGCACTTTTATATGTGGATATTGTTCTTTTAGCTCTTTTACTGTTATCTTCATATTTTCCATGGTTGTTGTAAGCAGGGCAGACAAACCCACGAAACATCCCGGGTACTGTCGTATTGAATCCTTGAACTTATCAGGTTTCACATCCACACCCAGGTCAATAACCTCCCATCCCCCACCCTCAATCATCATGGCAACCAGATTTTTACCGATATCGTGAAGATCTCCTGCAACGGTACCAATTACAAAGACACCTTTCCTTTTTGCCTCACCTGAAATAAAAAATGGTTTTATATGTTCCATTGCCGCATTCATTGCTTTTGCAGACATTAACATCTGGGGTACAAATATTTCATTCCTGCTGAATTTGTTTCCTACTATCTCCATGGCCGGTATCATGCCCGACTCAAGGATTTCAGACGGAGAGATGCCCCTGTCAAGTGCCTGCCTGGTAAGTTCATATGCGCCATCCTGGTCCTTCATACCGGGCGGGTAAGGGGACGCCCTGTTAATCTTGCCATATTCAATGCAACTGGAGATTTTTTGTATTATTTCATCCATCTTTTCCGGTAAGAATTACTTAAAATTATTACAAGCTGAAGATAATTAAAACAATCTTATCATTGGTACTTGTCATGGTTTTTAATATTTTTACTTTTATGATTTTCAAAAATCAAAGCACGTGTTTGCAATATTAATTAATCCCAAAAAACTGTTATGAAAAATCTGTTATTCATTTTTACTGCTATGCTGATAGTATCATCATGCAAAAGCCCTGAAAAAGGAAAAATATTCTATCCTGAAACCAACAAGGCAGATATCAGAGATAATTATTTTGGCACCGTGGTTGCTGATCCCTACCGTTGGCTTGAGGATGACAATTCAAACGAAACAGCTATATGGGTTGAAGCCCAGAACAAGGTAACATTCGCTTATCTTGACAAGATCCCTTACAGGGATGAGATAAGGGCGCGACTTACTGAAATGTGGAATTACGAGAAATATACAGCACCCTTCAAGGAGGGTGATTATACCTATTTCTCTAAGAATGACGGACTGCAGAATCAATATGTGGTGTACCGTCAGAAAGATGGTGGTGAACCGGAAGTGTTTATTGATCCCAATAAATTTTCGGAGGATGGAACCACATCTTTAAGCACACTCTCTTTCTCGGATGATGGCAGCATGGCAGCCTATGCCATATCGGAAGGAGGCTCTGACTGGAGAAAGGTGATTGTGATGGATGCCCTGAGCAAAGAGATAATTGGAGACACAATTAAGGATGTTAAGTTCAGTGATCTGTCATGGCAAGCAAACGAAGGCTTTTATTATTCAAGCTATGACAAGCCTGAAGGAAGTGAGCTCTCGGCAAAAACCGATCACCATAAACTGTATTTCCATAAGCTGGGAACATCACAGGAGGAAGACGAACTGGTATTCGGAGCCGACATTAAAAGACGCTATTTAAGCGGATCAGTAACCGAAGATGGAAAGTACCTGGTGATTTCCGCTTCAATATCCACAACAGGTAATGAGCTGTATATCAAAGACCTGAGCAAACCGGGAAGTGAGCTGGTCACAATAGTGGATAACTTTGATAACGATCATTATGTCATAGATAATGAGGATTCCAAGCTATTCATAGTTACCAACCTGGACTCACCTAACAGGAGGATAATAACCGTTGATGCCGGTAATCCGGGTGTGGAAAACTGGGTGGATTTCATACCCGAGACAGATAATGTCCTGATGCCTTCCACAGGATCAGGCTATTTCTTCGCCCATTATATGATTGACGCCATATCAAAGGTTATGCAGTATAATAATAAGGGAGAAATGATAAGGGAAATACAACTTCCGGGAGTGGGGTCAGCATCAGGGTTCAGTGGAAAAAAGGAAGATATTGAACTCTATTTTACCTTTACAAACTATATTACACCCGGAACAATATACAGCCTTAACCCTGAATCAGGGGAGACAGGCGTATATAAAAAGCCTGATGTGGATTTCAACAGTGAAGATTATGAATCGGAACAGGTATTTTATACTTCGAAGGATGGAACAAAGATACCCATGATAATAACTTACAAGAAAGGTACCGGGATGAACGGAGAGAATCCCACAATACTGTACGGTTACGGTGGATTTAATATTAGTGAAACGCCCTCTTTCAGTATAACAAATGCATTCTGGCTGGAGATGGGTGGTATATATGCTGTTCCCAACATAAGGGGTGGAGGCGAATATGGTGAAGAATGGCACCTGGAAGGTACAAAAATGAACAAGCAGAATGTGTTTGACGATTTGATTGCTGCAGGAGAGTACCTCATTGAAAACAATTATACCTCGAGTGACTACCTGGCGATAAGAGGTGCATCCAATGGAGGATTACTGGTAGGTGCAGTTATGACTCAGCGACCCGACCTGATGAAAGTGGCCTTACCCGCTGTGGGCGTTCTTGACATGCTCAGGTACCATAAATTTACAGCCGGTGCAGGATGGGCATACGACTATGGCACGTCGGAAGAAAGTGAGGAGATGTTCCGCTACCTTCTTCACTACTCACCGGTACATAATGTACAGGAAGGTACAGAATATCCGGCAACACTTATTACAACGGCTGACCATGATGACAGGGTTGTACCGGCGCACTCATTCAAATTTGCAGCTGAGCTGCAGGAGAAGCAGGCCGGGGATGAACCTGTATTAATCAGGATTGAGACCATGGCAGGTCATGGAGCAGGCACACCTGTAAGTAAGATTATTGAACAGTATGCCGATATTTTTGGATTTACCCTGTATTCAATGGGTGTAGATAAAATATAGTGCATTAAATAATTATTAATGCAACAAACCAGCAAGGGGACTGGGATCTATTCAGAAGGTGTATACTGCCTGGACAAAAACAATATTGGTACAGGAATTGATGTTAATCGAGCTTGTAATATCATTTCCGAGTTCATACCTCAGGTCAAGGCCTGCATTTTTATAACGGACACCTATCCCTGCAGCGAATGCCTGTGAATAACTCCTGTATTCGGGTATTGCCAGGTCGGTAATCTCGGTTTCGGTGGTATAGAAGTGTATAAACGATGTTTTGTCGTTCCGTATGTTGAATCCATAAATATTCACCATACCGGCATATATATATGGTTTTAATCCCCTTGCAGGCAGTGTGTACCTGACTGCACTCAGAAGCCTTACATCAATGGCGCCTATGTCCATTTCCACGTTTTCGTAGTCGTCCTCGTTATTAAACCAATGAATTTCATCATGATTATCAAAAGTTGATATACCAAGTTCATTATATATTGAAAACGCTTTACGCGCAAAAGGAAATACTATTTCAAGTCCCATTGCTGCGGAGGGTCTGTAACTTACAGGGAATTCAGCAGCCGCGAGGTCATAAGATCCGCTGCCATAAAAGTCTACATGAAAGGCTGATAATCCTGCAGACATAACAAAATAAAATTCAACTGAAGGCAATTCTGCAACATAATACATATCTTTCCCGCTGCACCTGTTATATTCCCCAACAATTTCAGTAAGATCCTCCATTGTATAATCTGCGAGATGAATCAAGGGTATTATTATTTCGCAATCATACATCAAATTAACAAGTTGACTCTTATATTCATCTTTCACAACAAGTTCGTTTTTACCTTCAATCTCAGTTATAGCACTATATTGTTCCAACTCAATTATTTTGCCACCAGCACCTTTTTTCATATAAAAATGCTTTCCTGACTGCTTTTCATTATAATAATAAAGAGCTGTTTCGCCTTCTACAAGTACCCTGAGAAACACCTGTTCTTCAGAAGTTATTCTCTCGCCCGATATTAACAATTCATCAAATTTATGGGGTGTTCGTTCGATGGTAACCACGGCACTGATAAACTTTTCGTTATTAACTGAAAAAGACCGGAGGGTTGCGGGGCTGAATGTCCGGGGTGTTTCATTAACATCAGCCATAAAACTTACTATCACGGGATTGTATTTCCAGTTTCTGTAATCTATGAACCCTGACACTTCTTTGTTTTCGTTGTTAATAATCTTTCCTTCCAGGTAGCATTTCTGGGCATTTATCAAGGAAATATGTGAAAATGAAACAAGGATGATAAGAAGAAATCCAAATACAATCCTCATCGATATAAAGTGTTAGAAAAGGTTGGTAATTGTAATAGTCAGATTCAGATTTTTATTCTATTTCTTTATATTACTGAAAGTTAACTAAAAATGAATAGCAACAATCCATGCGCCCGGCTCAAAGATCTGGTACCTCACTTCACAATGCAGTGTTGCAGCATAAAAAGCATTAGGGGCATTGAATATGGCTTTGCCCTTAAAAGGGAATTCAGCATTCTCGAAACCTGTGAACATTCTGCTGGTATTTTCAGTTCCACTGCTGCCCGTCAATAAAAGGTCACTGATATTGGTGTGTTCACCACCATCCCTCATAAATTTAAGTCTTACATATTGCTGATTATCCGAAACCTTGGTAAAGGTAACCCTGCCAACATTATTCCTGTAATCAACATTATAAGCCCTTTCATGGTAAACACCCACATACTCATCATCTATCCATTTTCCATAAATCACAGAATCTTTA
The DNA here is from genome assembly GCA_016928075.1 of Bacteroidales bacterium. Lineage (GTDB taxonomy): Bacteria > Bacteroidota > Bacteroidia > Bacteroidales > VadinHA17 > UBA9300. Next base: position 15,091 of record JAFGLJ010000008.1, read on the forward strand.
CCATTCGCAAAGAAATAATAGGTGCCTTCACCGTCACGTAGCCCCATATCCCATTCGCCTTCGTATTTTTCACCTGTGGACCAGGTATATACTCCATTCCCATGGGGATATCCCTTTTTGAAATCACCAATATAATAATCTTCACCCTGTGCCTCGCCGTAGCCATTTGCAAGTCCTCTTTTGCATTCTCCACGGTATTCACCTTTCAGGCTCTCAGCCAGCACATCGCATTTTTCCTGGGCGACTATTGTAATAGTGGAAAAAAACAGTATCGGAATTATAAATAAATTCATTTTAGCACTCATAGCAGACTCTTTTTAAAATTAATTCCTATTCGACGAGTAATTCATTCATTTGGGTGACAAGCTTAACAAGGTCATACTCATTTTTTACATTTATTCTTTCATTTTTTATATAGGTCTCTGCTTTGGTAGCCTCATCACCGAATAATTTTATAAGCTCTTTCTTATTCCTGACCCTCTGGGCCGGGTTTTCCCCTATCTTAATATAATAATAATCTTTATGATCAATAAATCTTGCAGGTCGTGCCTGCTGGTAAGGCCGGGTAGAAACGGGATCTGTCAGGGTTTTGCTTTTCCTCAGGTAGAGGGAAGAATATCCTTCAACAAGTTCAATAAAATAACCATAGTCAATTCCTGCATCTATTTTATAATCTATATATTTTAACACATTCCCGTTGAGTTCAATTTTCGTTATTCTCTGAGGATAAGCCAGCACATACCTGTTACCTTCATTAATGAATTGTATAGCATCAGCATACAGGTCGAAGCGAAATTCACCGTTAAGTACTTCACCTGTCATTAAATAGACTTTTCCTTCCTCATATTCCTTTACGAGGTATGGGGTTCCACCAATATTCTCATAGGCTTTGGGGTTAAAATCAGATACCAGCCTCTCTCTCCTGAGGTATGCCATATGTTCATCTATATTACCCCAATATAGCTGTGCAGAAGTTATCGGCAAATAAAGCAAGCTAAATATATACGTTAAAAATAAAGCTCTTTTCATGGCGGTTAGTTTTGATAGTGCAATTCTTTGATTAGCTTGAATGAAATTTTTCAAAGATCATACCAAAGATACTAAAAATCAAAATAAAAAAGGAGAGCTAACAAAAGCTCTCCTTTAATATTACTCATTTCCTAAGAACTAAAATACCTGTTCATCTGTCTCTGTTGGTATCGGATTTTTCCTTGTATGCCACCACATCTGGCTTTGTATGCCGTTAGTACTGAACATACCTTCATTAGATGCCTCTATATTCTGGCGACTCTTGGCATCTGCCAGGTTTTCACCGTTGTATGTTCCCTCATTATTGGAATACCATATGCGAATTGGCAATCCAAGGTCAGGATAGACGGTAGCTTCAAGTTCATACTCGAAAATTCTTTCCGGGAAACCTGTCCTTCTTATCTCGGAATATGCCTGAACTCCCTGTCCGAATATTGCAGCCCACCTCTGCTCATTTATCAACTGGAATTTATGTGCATCATCCGGAGCTACATCCCAGTCAACAAGAGGGTGAGCAAGATAAGCGGCATAGTCAACAGGATATGAAACAGGAAGCACTGCTACTTCAGACGCACCAAACTTATAACTTGGTGACACTGTACCACCATCGTTGCAACCCCATCTTGCCATACTGGCAGCAATACCGGTTTCATAGGCTGTCTGTGCAGCCCCGTCATTTGCAACCCTTAGATAATGCTCAGCCTTGATAAATTGTACCTCGTCATAAGTCATAACATATACCGGTGAGGTCTCTGTGTAAGCAATTTTAGTACCTAACAGGGATATAAGAGGTATAGTTGCGGATAATTCTGAACTACCATTCTGGAAACCTTCGTAATCCAATCCTGAGTAGTCACCGGTGCCAATATCATAACTGGATGATATAGGTTGAGCATAAATATGCAGTCTCGGATCATCCCTATCCTCGAGCCAGTTAACCATTGTCTGTGCTATTCCCTGGTCAGTCCTTGCGAACAGTGTGTTAAATATCCAGTTCCTGTAGGGAAGTCCCGGGAATACGAGTTTTGCATTATCTGCATTTGACTCAAAAACAGGGTACTGTGTAGGATTGGACAGAATAGTTGCAATCTCTGCATCTGCACCTGCATAAGCAGCAGCACCCGGGTCTGTGGTAACATCCGGCTGTGTACCGATCATGTCATAAGTAAATGACCATGGTGTTCCTGCACAGCGGTTGAGGAGCCTGAGTTTCAGAGAATTAGCAAACTTCCTCCATTTTACAGGATCACCACCATACATGATATCCCCGCTACCAAAATTCACGGTAGTACCTGTAAGTAACGTATTTGCCTCATCAAGCTCATCCAGTAAAGCCATATAGATATCTTCCTGTGTATCATATACGGGTTTTATTATACCATCTGTTTCAAAACCCTGAAGAGCTTCTGAATAAGGCACATCGCCAAAGAGATCAGTCAGGTACATAAACATCCAGGCTCTCAAAATCTTAGCGGCGGCCAGTAACTTATCATCACCTTCCTCGGTTGTTTTATTAATCACTATGGTCAGGTTTTTCAACGTACCGGAATAAGGACCATCGAAATCACCCGACATATCACGTGTTTCATACTTGTCCTCGTCAACATACTGAATTTTAGTCCACTGCTGACACCAGCAGCCAAGGTATGTATGCTGTATCCAACCACCCAGCTCAGTACTAAGTCCAGAATATATCGTATTTGTAAATATGTTTATTGCAGGCACATCAACCGGGCTGTTGGGACTCTTGTTCATTTCCTCGAAATTCTTGGTACATGATCCGGTTCCAAGAATAAAGAGGGTAACCAACAATATATTTCTTATGTTTTCTAAATATTTCATTTATCTGAATTTTAAAGTTCAACAATTAGAAATTCAACTTAAGGTCGAATCCCAATGATCTTGAGGTTGGAATAGCATTTGTTTCCATACCTACGTAGTTACCTGCACCCATTCCGGTCTCAGGATCGATGTCTGGAGTATACTTTTTGAATATGAAGACATTCCTTCCAACGAGTGAGATATTAAGTCCCTTAACACCAAGTCGTTGCAGGAAATCAATATTTCTGAAATCATATCCTAATGAGAATTCGCGCAGTTTAACATAGCTTGCGTCAAATGTTGATAATTCATTTTTACCCCAGTAATCCTTATAAAAGGTCTGTCCGTCGGCATAAGTAGTATTCACAACTGGTTCAGAAACCGGGTTACCGTTCGCATCAGTAAGAGTAACGGTACCATCTGAATTCACTATCCCGTAGACGCCTTCAACCTTGATACCACCTCCATCGGCTACCGGTTCACGGATATTCACACCGTTGTCATTTACAGCTGCGGAAGCTTCGAGAGTACCAGCCATTAAACCAAAATAGTCAGTTATAGAATATATAACACCACCTTTACGGAAATCAACAGTAAAGCTGGCAGTAAGGTCCTTATACCTGAATGAATTGGTTACACCACCGAACCAGTCGGGGTAAACATTACCCAGCTTGGTAGGATAGGTTGAACGGTAATATAAGCCTTCATACGGGTTATCCGCTCCATTTACCTGTTCCGGCCTTATAAGAGGACGACCTTCATAGACCCAATGTGATAGCTGAGTCTCGGCTTCATCATAATAAACCGGCGTGGCATTCTCCCTGACAATTGCATAACCCCATAGGATTCCATATTCCTCACCCGGGCGTGCATGAACATAGGCACTCCATGATGCACTGTATAAATTCAGATAGTTAAGTGTTTCTTCGCCTGTTTCTTCGTCAACCAGGAGCTCAATTACCTTATTTTCATTGGTTGCCCAGTTAAGATTTATATCCCAGGAGAAATTAGGTGTTTCAACAGGGGTAGCATATAACTGGAGTTCAACACCCATATTCTGGAGGTTACCTGCATTAATTCTCTTTGAACTGAAACCTGTGGTTCTTGAGATGGCAATACTCATAATCTGGTTAATGGTATTTTCCTTATACCAGGTCACATCCATTCCCAACCTGTTATTAAAGAACTTGAATTCACCACCAAACTCAAGTGATTTCTTATTCTGAGGTTTCAGACCCAGAGGAGGGATAGTACTTGTATATCCCAGTGAAGGCTGACCGTTAAACGGGTTACTGGCTCCATAGGTACCCAGCAGCTCGTATGCTCCGGCTGTTCCGCCCACTTCGGCATAACTCCCCCTGAGCTTGGCATATGAAAGTATATTGGACTGCAGGTCCAGCATCTCAGTTACTACAGCGCCAACTGATACTGAAGGATAGAAATAAGAATTATTATCTATCGGCAGGGTTGATGACCAGTCATTCCTTCCTGTCAGGTCAAGGAACAAGTAATTTCTGAAACCAAGGTTCAATGTTCCGAACACAGACTGAAGTTCAGTATGTGTCTCTGACAAACCTGTGGTGGCCTGAACAGCAGCATTACTTGTAGCATACAGATCGGGAACAATAAGATCAGCAATTCCGGTTGCGTGATACTGGTAATCATAGTGGTTGTATTCACCACCAAGGGTACCGGTAACATTGAAATCTGATCCGAAATCCTTATTGAATGCGAACATTGCATTGGCGTTCAGCTCATTCCTCCTATATGACTGTGCACCGTAACCACCCAGACGGTCACCGTTTGTACCGTGAGCAGTCCTTTGATAACGATCTTCAACATACCAGTCATTACCGGCCAGTGCCCTGAATGAAAGCCAGTCAGTAATATCAAGGTTTACATTTATATTTCCTATTATCCTGTCCCTGTTCCTTCCATTGGTATTATACTTAAGATTCCAGAATGGATTGTCATGAAAACTGTGGTTCCAGTTGAAAGGATAACCTGTTATAGGATCAATATCTTCAATACCATCTCTGAGAGATTCCATATCAACCTGGCGACCAAACCACTGTGCTATTGACTGAATAGGGTTACCCTGGTTGTAGCCACCTTCAACAATATTATCAGATTTATTATTGATATAGGTGACTCCTCCTCCGACATTCAACCTGTCGGTTATGTCCATACCGGCATTAAGCTGTATCGTATTCTTTCTCAGGTCAGTATATGGCATGGTTCCTGCAATATCCTGGTTGGATAATGACAGACGGAAATTTGAGTTTTCTGTAGCACCTGAAAGAGCGAGACTTACAGTCCTCTTATGTCCTGTCTGAAAGAAATCCTTGATATTATCAGGATGCGAAATCCACGGAGTAGCCTGCCTGATACCTGTCTCAGGATCATAAGGGCTGTCGAACTGGGGAATCATAAGCCCCACGTCAAGTGGAGGACCCCATGATTCATCAACATTATCAAACAGACCGCCGCCAGAACCATCTACATATTCAAACTCTCCGTCTGCACCCTGCCCATATTTATCCTGGAAATCAGGTATAACCAGTGGTGTGTCCCACATATTGGTAATGTCCAGAGATATACCAAGGCCTTTACCTACCCTTGCTTTACCCGACTTTGTGGTTATCAACACAACACCGTTTATAGCACGCGAACCATACAGCGCAGCTGCATTGGCACCTTTAAGAACGGATATTGTTTCAATATCGCTCGAATTTATGTCCATGGCAGCATTACCATAGTCAAGTCCGCCATAGGCCCCAGGCTGTGTATAAGAGTTACTGATAGGTACACCATCAACCACAAAGAGCGGCTGGTTATTATCACCCACAGTAAGAGAACTGAGACCCCTGAGGATGATCCTTGAACCTGATGATACACCACCGTCACCCATGGTGATCTGTACACCGGCGATCTTACCCTGAAGCGAGTTCACAATATTGGATTCCCTCGCCTTCATGATCTCATCGCCGCTGACATCCTGTACAGCATAACCAAGGGCTTTCTTCTCCCGGGTAATACCCAGTGATGTAACAATCACTTCTTCGATACCCAGAACGTCAGGTTCCATAACAACGTCTATAGTAGTACGTCCACCAATTGTCTCTTCAACGGTTTTCATACCGACAAACGAAAAAATAAGAGTTCTGGAACCTTCAGGTACGGCCAGAGAATAATTCCCGTCAACATCTGTTGTAGTACCAATCGTGGTACCCTGAGCAATGACCTGTACACCGGGAATCGGTCCCTCTCCTTCAACGGAAGAAGTGACCGTACCATTAATTACCACTGTCTGTGCCATAAGAAAGGATAATCCGGTAAGCACAAACAATGAGAAAACCAGTGTTAGTTTCTTCATAAATTTAAGTTTTAGGTTCGTAATACAAAACCAAATGTAATATTATTATTTGAAATACAAAAACACATTAACAGATTTTATGCATATTGCAGGTGATTTTAACATTTTATACTTATTATCAACTAACTATAATAACTAAGAAATAATTAAGAGAACATATATAAAATGTATGAATAACACTTACTAAATTTATTTAGATACAGCTAATTCAGGCTGAGTTATGAGTTATGAACCGAGCCCCGAGAATTCGGGGCGAGCTCGCGAGCGGTTTGTGATTGTGGCTGGTGGGTGCGAGTAAACCTTAAACCTGAACCTAGGCGAAGCCGTTCCGTTATTCCAATTGCTAAAATTTTAAGTAAATTAGCATTTTCACTTCAAAATTTAGTGCAAAATGAAATACTCAGTCCTGGGAATCATTGTAACAGCTCTAATTGTAATAGCAGGATGTAAAAAACCCATCGACAGGCCGTTATATCCTGTCAACCCAAAACCCCTGGTAGAGGAGGCATACATCAAGCTGCCACTTGGCAGTGTAAGGCCCGAAGGGTGGCTGGAGGACCAGATGGAGATACAGGCTGACGGCCTTACCGGCCACCTCGATGAATTCTGGGAAGACCTTGTCGATTCAGGATGGAAAGGTAAGGGTGGCGAGTCATGGGAAAGAGGTCCATATTACCTGGACGGTCTGGTGCCACTGGCATATATCCTGAATGACAACAGGCTAAAGCTCAAGGTAGAGGAATGGATGGATTTCATATTGAACAGTTCACGGCCTGACGGGTGGTTCGGGCCTGAGATCACCACCGACAGGTGGCCACTGGCTGTGGCTTTAAAGGTGCTTATGGAGTATTACGAGGCCACGGGAAACCAGAAGGCACTTGAAGTGATCACCGGATATTTCAGGTACCTGCATGAAAATGATCCCGACTGGCCCGATAAGGAATGGAGGGGAGTGAGGGCAATGGAACATGCAGTTACCGGGTACTGGCTCTATAATAGGCTGAAAGAACCATGGATCCTTGAAACAATTGAATCAATACAGAATAACAGTTTCGACTGGTCTGAGTACTACCTTGCTTTTCCCTGGGACTCAACTGCTGTTGCTGAAGGGCTGATACCACATAACTGGCAGGCTGAAGGACTCACAGCACACGTGGTAAACAATGCCATGGCAATCAAATACCCCGGATTATGGTATCAGCAGTCACAGGACGAAAGACACAGGGAAGCTGTTTTCACGGGAATTGACAATTATATCAGTCATCACGACCAGGCTGCCGGAAGATTCTCGGGAGATGAACACCTCTCGGGGAAAAGCCCTGCCCAGGGAACCGAGATGTGTGCCGTGGTGGAATATATGTATTCACTGGAGAAACTGTTCAGTATATTTGGTGATATTTCACTGTCTGACAGGCTTGAATACCTGGCTTATAACGCATTACCGGGAACAATGACAGCTGACGGATGGACGCACCAGTACGACCAGCAGTCAAACCAGGTGCTGGTGAGCGTTGCAAAAAGAAACTGGAGCACGAACAGGGATGAATCGAATATATACGGCCTTATGCCCAATTATCCCTGCTGTCTTGCCAATATGCACCAGGGCTGGCCTAAATTCGTTGAGCATATGTGGATGGCAACCCATGATAATGGCCTGATAGCGACTGTATACGGACCATCATCAGTGCGGGCAAAGGTGGGAAAGGGTGTAAGTGTTGAAATAACGGAAGAAACAAACTACCCTTTTGACGGATATATAGATTTTAAAATACAAACTGATAAGAAAGTGGAATTTCCTTTGTACCTCAGGATACCAGGGTGGTGTAAAGAAAGCACCATTGAATACAGGAGTGAAAAAATAAATGCAAAAGGCGGTGAAATAGTTAAACTGAGTGGCAAATGGGAAAATGGAGATACAATATCACTTACCATACCTTTCGACATAAGGACAGAAAGAAGGTACAATAATTCAATTTCAGTATTGAGGGGGCCACTGTATTATTCACTCAGAATAGACAAAGAATATTCAGAAGCCGAAATGAGTTATAAGAAATATAATTACATGGGTGCAACAGACTGGCAGATAAAACCGACTACAGACTGGAATTATGGCCTGCTGGTAGATGCAGAAAAACCGGAAGAGAGCATAACAGTTGAAGATAATACCATAGGAGAATACCCCTTTGCTGATAAGGGAGATTTGTTATGGTCAGCTGAAAATAAGCAACATATTACCTGGGATAAGGAAGCCCCGGTGGTAATTAAAGTTCAGGGTGTTAAAATACCAGGCTGGGGATTGAAGGATAACTCAGCAGCCGATCCTCCACCCTCACCTGTTATCTCTGATGGGGAAATAGTTGAACTGGAGCTGGTACCCTATGGATGCGCAAAGCTTAGAATAACGGAGTTTCCATTGATCAAGAGATGAGTGAGGATAAAATTGACTAACTACAACTCATAGTCTTCAGTCTCCAGTCCACAGTCTCCAGTCTGACTGCCGACTGTGGACTGCCGACTATGGACTGTGAACCGATGGCTTATTTCTCGCATATAGTATAACGCATATCATAGTTACTCATAGATCCATTCGTTAATCGTCGTCAGCACCATCTCCCGCTGCTCCTCCGGCAGGTTCCTGATCCTTGTCCTGTGGTCGCCTCCTTTTTTCACAATCTTCAATGAATTGGAGTTTCCACTTAGCTGAACACCGGTTGCCGACCATGTATCCTGCATTCCGTAAATGAAAATAAAATTATCAGCATCACGGACATATTCATCAACCTGTTTCATTAAATCATAATCATATATCAGTTCTACTCCCTCGGGTGCAGAAAATGTAAAATCAGGCATATCGGAATCTGAAACATAATGCAACTGGTCACCGAATAAATCAAAACGATAACCGTAATAACCAATTTCAGTGAGCGCCTGGTAGAAGAAGGGTTCAAATGTCTTAATACCCTGGTCTGAAAAATAACTGATATCGCTGATACTGAAAAACTGGTCAAATACACTATCAGGTTCAGCGTCAAGTATTATTTCATCACATGAAGTGTTTCCCCACTGCCAGTAAGCAAAATCATACTCAAGCACGGCATACTCAAAAGCTTTCTCAGGTCCTCCTATCCTGTTGAATGTCATTCCTGCACTATCAGCCTTTTCCAGCATCATAGGATAATAAACTTCCCTGTTATCAAGTATATGCCTTTGTGCTTCAAGCACTCTCTCCCTGCAGAAATCGGATCCTACAGTATCAAGAAAAGTAAATATTCGTGGATCCTCCGGTCCAAAGTTCAGCGGTGCCACATATGGCACCCTGATATCAGCATCATCGGGATAATAATAACTGTGGTACATCACCGTCTGTCCTCCTTTACTTATTCCCGTGGTAATCCATTTGCCACTGAACATTTCGCTGAATAATTGAATTATCCTGTGATGATCGGAAGCCGCCTGGAATGTATTTAAATATTCCCAGTCAAGGGTGTAAGGCACAGATTCACCGAAATACCGGTGCTCGGCTATTATCTGGTTGCATTCAAGATAATCCGCCAGTTCGGTTGTATAATTCCTCCCGGCCCCATATCCTTCTGTAACAAGTACAACCGGTTTTTCAGCACCTGCATAGGATAAATATATTCTCTGGCTTAATTTTTCGCCATCCGGATCATTATGATCAACCGGCTGCAGCAGGTGAATTTCAAATGCCTGTTTAAACACTGATGTGTCAACTTCAATGGTATCTATGCTTTCAGCCTCAAGGCTGTTTAGCCTTTCATCAAGGCTCATGTACCTTTTAGCGCATGAAGAAAACAATACGCATGTGAGAAGGAGTAAGATTACTTGTCTCATGAATTTTTGATTTATGACGTTTCAAAGTGCTAAAATACAAGTATTATTCAGTTTGTTTATTCCTGAAATGTAATGATTTTACTAAATTGGAGAAAATTAATCACCATACTCAGAAATATGAACAACATCGCCTTTATTTCAAAAAGAATGAACAGGTTAATATCCATCCTGTTCTGCTTTCTCCTCCTCCTTCCTCTTGCAGTATCCACAGGATATTCACAGGATAAGGATTTCTCAATTGAGCAGGTTAGCTCCTACCCTTTCCCTTCCGGACTTACTGTGTCATCCGAAGGGTCAAGAGTAGCATGGACAATATATAAGGAAGGAATACGCAATATATATGTAGCTGAAGGGCCTGATTTTATGGCTCGCCAGCTTACCAATTATCCCGATGATGACGGCCAGGCTATATCATCACTTTCATTGTCGCCTGATGGAAACTTTTGTGTCTATATCATGGGCGGTGATTTTGGTTCAAACTGGAGGGATGATGAGCCGGTGAATGCGTTGTCATACCCCGAGCCTCCCATAGTTGGTATATGGAGTATCCCCTTCATCGGTGGTGATCCAGTAATGCTTGCAGAAGGCGTTAATCCCGTAATCTCACCAACCAGTGACAGGGTTGCATTTACACGTGGAGGACAGATTTGGACAGTCCCCATTGATGGTTCGGAAAAAGCATCAAGACTTTTTACCTCGAGAGGAAACAACAGCTCACCTGAATGGTCACCCTGTGGCGATAAATTGGCTTTCAGATCATCAAGAGTAGATCATTCATTTATAGGCGTTTACAATGGCCCGGATAAAACAATAACATGGATTGATCCGGGGTATGACCATGACAGCTCACCTGTGTGGTCGCCCGAAGGCAATCATATAGCATTTATACGCCAGCCAGGCAGTGGCGGAGCACCTGATTCAGCACTTGCCTCCATACCCAGAACATGGAAGGTAATGGTTGCCGATATAAACAGCAAAGACTTTTACCCCGTCTGGGAATCACCATATACAATGCGCGGCTCTGTTCCTTCAACCCAGGGGGGAACGAACCTGCACTGGGGAGATAACAGGATTGCATTTCTCTCCTATCATGACGGCTGGCCTCACCTGTACTCTGTTGATCCTGATGGAGAAAACCTCCTGTTGCTTACCCCAGGAGATTTTATGGCTGAATATATTTCAATGAGCCCTGACGGCAAGAATCTTCTTTTTTGCGGCAATACAGGTCCTGATAAATATGACATTGACCGCAGGCACATTGTAATGGTACCGGTAGATAAACAGGACATGAAGGTAATGACTCCGGGTGAAGGAAATGAATGGACTCCATTCCTGACAGGTAATGGGAAAAACCTGGTTTATATATCAGCAGGCACGCAGAGACCTCCACTGGTGGAGGTAATGGATTTAAACAGCGGCCACAGGCAAATATCGGGAGCATACCTTATCCCGGATGATTACCCTGAATCAAAACTGGTAAAACCATACCAGGCTATATTTAAGTCAGCGGACGGGACAAACATACATGGTACGGTATTCAATAATAGTAATATAAAAGGGAAAAAGCCGGCGGTTATTTTTGTTCACGGTGGACCTCCCAGGCAAATGCTCCTTGGATGGCATTATTCATCCTATTATTCAAATGCATACGCAGTGAACCAGTACCTGGCATCACAGGGCTTTGTTGTATTATCGGTTAACTTCAGGCTTGGCATTGGTTATGGTTACGAATTTCACCACCCCGTTGACGGCGGCAGCAGGGGCGCTTCCGAATACCAGGATATACTGGCTGCCCAAAAATGGCTGACGGAACAGGATTTCGTTGATGCCAGGAGAATAGGTATTTATGGAGGATCGTACGGTGGCTACCTCACTGCTATGGCCCTGGCGCGTAATTCAGATCTTTTTGCGGCAGGAGTGGATATTTCCGGTGTTCATGACTGGACAGCACGGGGCAGATCATCATACTCCGGCAGTGAAGGTTTTGAGAAGGTTCCGGATGCAGAGTATGCCCTTGAGCTGGCATGGAAGTCATCACCCGTAGCTGATGTTGAAGGCTGGAAATCACCCGGATTGATAATACATGCTGATGATGACAGGAATGTTGACTATAACCAGTCAACAGACCTGGTGCAAAGGCTCAGAAAGCTTAATGCTCCTTTTGAAACCATGACGCTGGTCGATGATACGCATCATTTCATGATCCATAAGAACCAGCTGGCGGTTAACGAGGCTACGGTGGAGTTCCTGATGAAACACCTGAAATAGGTGATGTTGAGAGTGATGTTGAGAGTGAGTTGAGAGTGAGTTGAGAGTGAGTTGAGAGTGAGTTACTGCTTTAATTAGTTACGAGTGACGAGTTACAAGTTACAAGTTACCAGCAACGAGAAACGAGAAACCAGCCCTGTCCGCCGTAGCTCGGCACGGATCATAGATTCGCGCCAGCGGAGGTGGGTACCCAGTTACCCAGTTACCCAGTACCCTGATAACTAATGTCTAGATTGCCTTTGTCTTATTCCGCAGCCACTTTTCAATGTCTTCAGGCAGCATCTGGCTGAGAATGTTATAAACAAGCTGGTGGTAATCATTCAGCCATTTTATTTCATCTTCCGTCATTAATTCTTTTTTAACCAATAAGGTATCGATATGGCAAAGATTTACCGTTTCAAACTTAAGAAACTTCCCGTATTCTGTTTCCTCATCTTCAACACACAGAATAAGGTTCTCGGTCCTGAATCCATATTCACCTTCCCTGTATATAGCCGGTTCATCAGATATAAGCATCCCTGGTTCTATAATGGTCTTCATATCACCTGAGGCACCTGTGCCAATAGTCTGAGGACCCTCATGCACATTAAGGAAATAGCCCACTCCATGACCGGTGCCATGGCCATAATTCATACCATGGTCCCACAGGGCTTTCCGTGCGAGCATCTCGATCTGGTACCCTTTTGTTCCAAGGGGGAATTTTGCCATTGCCAGGCTTATTGTTCCTTTCAGGGCAAGGGTGAAATCTGTTTTTTGCTGTTCGGTAGGGTTTCCAAGGCATATGGTACGTGTCACATCGGTGGTTCCACCGTAATACTGGCCTCCACTGTCGAGCAGGAAGATACCCCCGGCTTTAAGTTCAACATCAGTTTCAGGGGTGGCACAATAATGCGGTAAAGCACCATGTTCATTATACCCTGCTATCGTGGCAAAGCTGGGACCGGTGCAGTCTTCCTGTTGCATTCTGAATTCCAGCAACTTATCTGCAGCACTTATTTCTGTTATTCTTATTTTACCAACAGAATTTTCAAGCCAGTGGAAAAAACTTGTAAGCGCCAGTCCGTCTTTAATCATTACCTGCCTTATATTCTCTATCTCCACATCATTTTTAACAGCTTTCATCCTTGTGGGTATACTTATTTCTTCAACAATATCCACATCACCGGGGATTGAGTTAAACAGGGATGCAGATGTAGTGCCGGGAGTAATAATTATGCTTTTACCTCCTTCCAGTTTACCCAGTTCGGTATTTACCTGCCCGTATGGAAGGATGGTTACACCGTCATATTCCAGCTTTTCTTTCAGGCTGCCGGGTATTTTCGAATTATCGGCAAAGAGCAAAATTTCATTCTGCCCGATAAGAGAAAAGGAGGTGAACAATGGACTGAACTCAACATCACCCCCCCTGATATTGAACAGCCATGCTATATCATCGAGTGAAGTGAGAAGGTGGTAATCAGCAGTCATTGATTGCATTCGTTTTCTAACGTCCGCTATTTTCTCCTTCCTGCTTTTCCCCGCAAACTTTAAAGGATGCTCAAAAGCTTCCTCTGCAGGCATAGGTTCTCTGTCTTTCCAGGTATCTGAAACAAGGTCCTGCTCCAGATCAAGGATAATTTTTTTCCTTGCGAAAGCTTTCTCTATCATCTGTACTATACCAATTGGCATTATTCTGCCGTTTACTGCAACTTTATTGTTTCTTTCAAGATTATCCACAAGCCAATCGATATATTCCGGAGTATGTGGTATTTTTAATTTCATCAGTTCAAAACCAGAGTTCCTTAACTGTCTTTCGGCCTGTATGAAATACCTTGAATCGGTCCACAAACCTGCAAAACTATCTGTTATAACAACGTTTGCTGCAGAGCCTGTGAAGCCGGTCAGCCACCTGATTATCTTCCAGTGATCAGGTACGTACTCTCCAAGGTGAGGATCGGTGATTGGTATGATGTAGGCATCTATACCGCTTTCCTGCATCTTACTTCTTATAGCTTCGAGTTTCCTGTTCATGAGTTATGAGTTATGAGTTATGAGTTACAAGTTACAAGTTACGTATTATGAATTATGAATTTCAAACATTCAAACGCTCAAACGTTCAAACATAAAAAACTCAACACTATTCAACTTTCTCAACCTTCTCAATCCTGAATCTCGATATTTTACCTTCAGCGCCCGCTGCAAATCCAGTCAGTGTACCCGGCACTGGCCTTGCCGTATAGTAACCTTCATCATCTGATCCGGGAAGCCATGTATTACCGTTATCCAACGAATAATCACAACCAGTCTTACCTATGGCAAAAGCAAGTCTGGAATCTTCATCCTGCATCCAGACAATACATGAGCGATATTCACGGGGCATTGTTTCAGATAACTGCCAGGAGTCGCCACCATCTGATGACCATGCGGCAATTTTTTCATTCAATTCCGGTTTGTCATATGTACCTCCAACAACTATTCCATTCCGGCTGTCACAGAATGAAACAGAAAAATTACCTGAAGATGGATTGCCATGCACCAATCCTGTCTCACGAGCTGTCCAGCTTATTCCATGATCGTTCGATATAAACACCCTTGCTGCAGATCCACCTGTAATTATCCATATATTACCATCGGCATGATAATCAATGCAGCTGTTTGATGCCGCAAAATTATATTCACCAGCATTAAGTACAGGCATATTATTTAATTCACTCCACGACCTGCCCCTGTCTGATGTTCTGATTAAGAATGAAGTACTATCAAGAGGATCACTCAGTGCCAGACCTGTGTTCTCATCGGCAAAAACCGCCGAGTCGAAGAATATGCCTTCTGCATTATTTTCGTAAACAATATCCCATGACACACCTCCGTCAGCGGTATAATATGCCCGTCCGGGCCTGCTTATGCCAAAAACTATCGCTTCCATGTCATTCCATGCATGTAAGCTCCTAAAGTCATCTTCCGATGCCCCCGGTATTGTACCGACTTTCCATGTTTCTCCCCTGTCAACCGAAACCAGGTATGTTCCACCCGTTCCGGATGCCCAGATCACATCCTCACTTACAACATGCAGGGCTCTTATGCTGGCAATTGTACCGGTATCGAGTTCGGTGAATTCAATCTCATAACTGGTTTCACCACCGCGTCCTGTGGCAAGTATGGCAACCAGTAAAATTGTAATATATTTTTCTATCATAATGGTATTCTGAGTAAGAATTTTAAAGGTAATGTTTTTGGTTGGAATATTGGATTATTGGAGTAATGGAATAATGGGACGAAGCAGTTTCAGGTTTGCCTTCGGCGAGCTCGGCTTCGCCTAGGTTCAGGTTTCAGGTTTTAAATTTCAGGTTTCAGGTCTTGTTTACATGTCTTATCAAACTCTCAAACGCTCAAACCTTCAAACCCACCCTTAGCCCTAGCCTTAACCTAACTTTATTTCTCTGTTAATAAACTTTAACACGGTAGATAAAGCAATTGATTTCCTGCTTATTAGATTCAGTTTTTTAGTTGTTAATGTCTTTATACCAATAAATTACTATATATTTAGTAGATTTATTACAAAAATAATACTATATTTGTAGTAGTCATAGAATAGAATGAACCGATAAAACACTTTACATTAATTAATAACTTGCATTGAAGAAGAATTAACTATTATGAGCAAAAAAGAGACAAAGATAAGAAGGCTTACCAGGGCTGAAGAAGAAGTAATGCAAATACTATGGGACATGGAAGAGGGAGTTGTAAAAGATATTGTTGAAAAATTTGATGACCCAAAACCTGCCTACACTACTATAGCCACTGTCCTTAAAGTCCTGGAGAGGAAGAGTTTCGTGGAATATAAAACTGTTGGGAACACCTATCTTTATTTCCCCATGGTATCAAAAACCGATTATACAAAATTTCAGCTTTCCAGCCTTCTAAAGAATTATTTTAATGGATCCTTCCCTAAGATGGCGACATTCTTCGCCAGGGAGAATGATTTAACCTTGATAGAGCTGGAAGAAATTCTTAAAGAAGCCATGAAAGATATTAATAAAGAACAATACGGAAATGATGACTGACATTTTTTTATACCTGCTCAAAAGCTCACTTACCATGTCGCTGTTATACATGGTGTACTGGTTCTTTCTGAAGAAGGAGACATTGTTTAATACAAGCAGGTACTACCTCCTTCTTTCATTAGTAATTTCAGTTGTACTCCCTTTCATATGTATCAGGTACAATGTGAGCTCTCCCGAAAGGTTTGCAGGAAGAGACATGACCGGGACACTTACCAATATTAATAATATCACTCTGCATCAAGGTGCCAGATTACCCTTACTACTTCGAATTGCAGGTATAGTCTATCTGCTTGGCACTTTTTTATTTTTATCAAGAATCACAATTCAATTTGCAATACTCTTCGGAATTATATATAAAAATGGCGTTAAGATTATTAATGGGACCAGGATAGTTTATAATACCCGTTACCAGATGCCATTTTCGTTTATGAACCTGGTCTTTATTAATAAAAATGATACAAGTCATAACAATATCAGTGATATAATTGCTCATGAAAAAGTGCACATTCGTGAGAATCACTGGTTTGATCTGATGGTGGTTGAAATCATAAGCATTTTCTTATGGTTCAATCCGTTTATATGGTTCTTTGAGAGATCCATTAAGCAAAATCATGAATACCTGGCCGACGAAGGGGTCATTGCGCAGGGCTACAATGTCGGCCGGTATCATTCAGTACTAATTAACCAGTTGATGGGAATGGAAGTTATAGGAATAACAAATAACCTGAACTATTCCCTCAACGCAAAACGATTAAAAATGATGAAAAAGAGCAAGACCCCTAAATTAAAAGCTTTGCATATGATCTGGGCGCTGCCTGTTATTGTTTTTTTACTAGCAGCATTTGCAGAGCCCAGGTATGAAACTGTTTCTGATGCTGATCAGGCCGCAATAGCCAAAACTGTTAAGCTGACTGTGGCGGTTATGGACAATAATGGCGATCCTGTTCCGGGTGCCAATGTTATTATAAAAGGTACCAGGAAAGGGACCACTACAGATAAGGATGGTTTGTTTACACTTGAGGTAAGCGAATCTGACGTTATTGTAGTATCCTTCAAGGGGTTTGAGGACAGCCCTATTTACATGGAAAAGTTAATTGAAAAGAATGGAAAATCGGACAGTTATAAAATGAAATTGATGCTTAAGCCGGCAGGATCTGATATCTATATGGTCGTAAATTCTCCTGATGAGATTAAAGAGCTTGAGAATACTCTCAAAACTCTTGAGCTGAAGCAAAAAGAGCTCGAGGAAATGAAGAAAAAAATCAGCCAGCTTGAGCAGGAGGGTAATGTTAATAAGGAAGAACTGGAAAAGAAGAAAGCAACCCTTAAAAAGGAATGGACCATGGTATCGGAAAAACGAGCTGCCGTGGAGAAAAAATTGCAGAGTATTAAGAAAAAGTAGGTAACCTGACCCACTGTGATTTAAGAATACCGATTAACGATGTAAGATTTAAGAAGTGGTTTTTTCGTTAACCGGTATTCTTTTTTTATTACTTCCACCGTAGCAAGGCACGGGTCAGAGACCCGCGCCAGTGAAGGAGGATAATTAATCCTTCAGGTTGAACCATTCCAGCCAGTGGCGTTGATCTTCATTTGTCGTATGCCTGGCTTTTGCTCCGCCCCAGCCATGCCTGCCACCGGGATAGATCATAAAGTCAAATACCTTTCCCTCATCCTGCAGCTTTGATACCAACCATATCGAGTTTTGCATATGCACATTATCATCAGCCATCCCATGCACTATATATAACTTTCCTTTAAGGTTATCACTATATGTCAGTACGGATCCATTTTTGTACCCTTCAGGATTATCTTCTGGTGTATCCATAAAGCGTTCAGTATATACGTTATCATAAAGACGCCAGTCGGTAACTGAATATTTTGCTATCCCGTGTGTCCAGTAATCAGCACCGTATGTAAGTGCCATTGCAGTTGTATATCCCCCGTAAGAACCTCCGGTAATACCCATTCTTGATGCATCAACCCAGGGCTTCTCACGCAACCACTTGACGGCTTCTATGTAGTCAAGCATTTCCCATTTCCCCAGGCTGCGATGCATATAGTCAAGTCCTTTCTTTCCAAAGTGTCCTGATGCCCTGTGATCAACCGAGAAGGTTATAATGCCATTCTCCGCATACCAGTTGGGCCGTCCACCCATATACCTGTTTCTCACACCACCGGCATCCGGTCCGCCATAAATGGTAAATATCACCGGGTACTTTTCAGACTCATCAAAATCCTCCGGAAATGATATTATTGCCGGCAACATAAATCCATCGGCAGCTTCAATCCTGACAAGTTCAAACTTCAGATTACTATCAGTTTCCTCGTCTGCCTCATCCGGCAATTGTATATCCCTGACTTTTCTTCCCCTGCTGTCAAAGACAACCATTGAAGTGGGGGTTGACAGGTTTGACCAGGTATCAATCAGGTATTTCCCTGAGGGTGATATATCAGCCGAATGCGACCCGGGGATATCGGTGTATCTTATCAGTCCTGTGCCATCAAGGTTAACCCTGAAAAAATGGCTTTCGGTTGATTCGCCACCCGTACCTGAAAAGTAAACCACATCCTGATCCTCATCAACCCTGATTACACCTGTTACCCTCCAGTCAAAGTCGGTTAGTTGTGACTTCAGGTTACCGTCCCAGTCATAATAATAGAGATTCATCCAGTCTGACCTGCAGCTTCTTATTATAAAGCCGGAACCATCATTCATTATATAGTTGTCAGTGAAGAAATCAATCCATGTATCCCGTGTTTCACGGTATACTTCCTTAAATTCCCCTATTTTGATATCGGCAAGAATAAACCTCATATCGTCCTGGTCACGGTTCAAGACCTGCATCATCAGCTTATCACTGTCGGGTGTCCAATCGGGCCATGCAATATACTGATCTACGGAATCATCAGTCTTAACCCAAACAGTTTGTGCAGATACTATATCCACCACGCCCATTTTCACTTTTGGATTAGGATCCCCTGGCTTGGGATATGGTGTTATTTCCCGGGTACCGTGAAGTCCATCCTCTTCATCGATACGATTTATTATAAATTCAGGCACACTGGTCTCATCCGTATGCAGGTATGCAATTTTCCTGCTATCAGGTGACCACCAGAAAGCAGCATAGCGGCTACCCCTGCCCAGGATTTCCTCCATATAAACCCATGATGCATAACCGTTATACACTTTCTCAGCAGCATCAAAAGAAAGCCTGGTTTCCTGATCTGTTATCAGGTCATAAACATAAAGGTCTCTTGCCTTTGTATAGGCAATTTTTTTCCCGTCAGGTGAGAAACGCGGATTATTTTCTTCCACACCATCTTTTGTCAGCTGTTTCACTTCAGTATCTCCAAGTCCGAACAGCCAGAGGTCACTGTCTTTTTTAAGGACTATATATTGATTATCAGAGCTCATGGTGGTCCCATAATCCATAGTGAAACCTTCAGGCAGGGAATTCATAAACTCGTCCCTGTAATTAACATACTCTTCATAGACTTTTTTCTTCCCTGTCCTGACATGCACACTCATAACAACAGGGTTACCTTCATCATCAGTTGTTCTTTCAAGGTAATGATTATCATCTGCCCACCCCAGTATTCCCCCCGGTGTTCTGAAACGCTGCGCACTGGAGTCCTGTACAGTTAATAGGAACAGGATAACAAGGGGCAAAACACATAAACAATGTACTTTATTCTTCATAGCTCTTAATTAAATATGATTATTAAAAATTAAATGTAAGGATTTGTTTCTAATTAACTAAACCCTAATGTTCAACAACACAAATAAAGTTTTTAACTTTACATTGATTACCAGCAGAAATATGAAAGACAGTTATTACACTGACATAGAACAGAGAGGATGGATGTCACTGGATAATGCAGCCAAGATTTTTCCACCTGTAATAAGTAAATCTTTGAGCTCTGTTTTCAGGATTGGCTGCGAATTATCACTACCAGTGAAAATCAGTGCATTAAAGAGGTCTGTTGAAGAGACATGCCAGCGTTTCCCCTATTATCTTACCAGCCTGCACAAAGGTTTCTTCTGGTATTTTCTTGAGTACAATAAAAACATCAGGCCTTCCATTGTGGCTGAAGACAAAAAGCCCTGCGTGGCTTTCCCTGCAAAAAAAGGTGATTATGCCCTGTTCAGGGTCGTAGTGCTTGGAAACATGCTTTCCGTTGAATTTCTGCATATTTTGACTGATGGCGGAGGTGCACTTGAATTTTTCAGAACCCTTCTGGTTACTTACCTCAGGAACTGCGGCCATGATGTTCCTTATTCAGAAGGTATTATAGATCCTTCATCTCCGGTTGATGCTTCCGAAGTTGAAGATGCTTATAATAAATACTTCAAAAAGGATGTTCCCCTGCCACCAAAACTTGAAAATGCCTGGCATTTACCATATGAAACAGTCGGAAAAGATTACCTTGGAATAATCCAGGCAGAGATACCTGTTACTGACCTGAAAAATATTTCTAAAGAAAATAATGTAACAATCACTGAATACCTTGCATCGGTATATCTTTTTTGCCTTCAGGATATATGGAATAAGGAAAAGAGAAAGGATAATAATATTATCAGGCTTGAAATACCCGTTAATATGCGGCGTAATTATCCAAGCCGAACCATGCGTAATTTTTCATTATTCGTATTACCTGAGCTCGACCTGCGACTGGGACATTTTGAGTTTGAAGAAATACTTAAGCATGTTCATAATTATATGCAGATTCAAACGGATAAGAAACTATTGAGCAAGGTAATAGCGAGGAATGTCAAACCTGAGCGAAACATTTTTATCAGGACAACCCCTGTGTTCATTAAAGATCTTGTACTGTCCGCCGCATTTAAGAAGTATGGTGCAACTAAATATTCAGGGGTATTAACAAATGTCGGAATAGCGAGGATGCCGGCAGAAGCAAATGGATATATCAGAAACGTATCGATGATACCACCTCCCCCTGTACAGCAGTTGAAGGTCAGTTGTGGTGTCCTTAGCTACAAGGACAGGTTATGTATAAGCTTTGCAAATAACACTTCAAATACTGAGCTTGAGAAAGATTTCTTTATGTTCCTGACAGGTAAAGGATTAAAGGTAAGAATCTTAAAAAATATATGGGATGAAAAATAATATCTGCCCGAACTGCGGGGTCATACTTGATGAAGGACTTGATATATGCCCTCTCTGTAAGTCCATACCAAAAGAAGACTCAAATGAAAAAAGTGAATTATATCCCAGTGATATCCTGCACCTCTCGGAAAGAAAGTCAAGAATATATATGTGGGAATTGTCGGCCATAATAGCCTTTTCAGCCAACCTGATCTGTATAATTGTCGATATGGTTATCGTAAAAGGACTTAACTGGTCATTATATTCGGTTACCGCTATAACCGGATTATGGCTGTTTATCACCTCTTTCACCTTCCTTTTAAAACGACCTGCAATGCTTGGAATATCGCTGGCAATCACCACTCTTGCAATGCTCGCTATTTTTGATCTTTTATCTCCTCCAATGGAATGGTTTGTGGTAATCGGTCTGCCGGTAAGTGTTTCATTCTGGACCCTGTTTGCATTCCTTATATTCATAATGAGAAAATTAAGGTCTAAAGGATTCAATATACTGGCAATAGTGTTTATTGAATTATCTGCTCTGTGCATTATAATAGATATATTCATTGACATGGCTCTCATGAAAAACATTATTATTGACTGGTCAGCCATAACTGCTGCTACCCTGGGCCCTGTTGCCGGAGTATTGTTTTTTATGCATTACAGGATGAAAAGAGGAAAGGACCTGGGGAGCTTCTTCCATGTGTAATGGCAGGGGGCAGGGAGCAGGGAGCAGGGAGCAGGGGGCCAGCCTTCGTCCCGATGATCCGGGACTTCGGCTGGTAAAACAAGGGGCAGGGAGCAGAAAAAGTAGAGGCGCCAGGCTTGGCGGCTAAAAGATAAAAGGCGAAAGACTAAAGTAAAAAGTAAAAAGACAAAAGTAAAAAGTAAAAAGTAAGTTGTATTTTTAGGATATATAGTAGCGACGCAAGGCTTTGCGTCGTATTATTTACGATAACCATTTATTTATATTAAATAACATCATGAAAAACCTGATTAGAACAAGTATTGCACTAATTTTTGTATCACTGATCCCTGTAAGTGGTCAATCGCAGCAAAAGGTTGAAAAAACCAAGGTCCCTGTTGTTGTAGACGGGAAAGCACAGGTAATTCCGGCTTTTGAGGATCCTGACAGATGGATCAGGCACGATCTGTGGGTTGAAACTGATTTTGATTCTGATGGTGATGGTAAACTTGACCGCATGCATGTCGATGTCACCAGGCCTTACCAGACAGACACTGAAGGTCTCAGGCTTCCGGTCATATATGCCAGCAGCCCTTATTATGCCGGAACGGCAAGCGGAAGACAATGGTTGTGGAACGTCAGGCAGGAACTGAATTCAGAACCTCCTGAGCGTGAACACGCCCCCGTGCCCAAACCAAGGATTAACCGTCCCATAATTTCAAACTCTGAAGTAGAAGACTGGGTTCCCCGTGGCTTCATAGTCGTGCATTCATCATCCCCGGGAACGGGACTTTCAGAAGGATGTCCTACTGTCGGAGGTGATAATGAATCGCTTGCACCCAAAGCGGTAATCGACTGGTTAAATGGCAGGACGAAAGGCTATACGGGCCCTGATAGCAATGAAGAGGTTAAATCTTACTGGAGCACCGGCAAGGTTGGAATGACAGGCACATCATATAACGGCACTCTTCCCCTTGCAGCAGCCACCACCGGTGTTGACGGCCTTGAGGTTATAATACCCATAGCCCCGAATACCTCATATTACCATTATTACCGGTCATATGGTTTAATACGCCATCCTGGTGGATGGCTGGGTGAAGATATTGACTACCTCTATGATTTTATACATACTGGTAATCCTGACAGGTTTGAATGGTGCAATGATAAAATCAGGAAGGGAGAGATGTACGAAAACTTTGACAGAATATATGGTGATTATAATGAGTTCTGGGCAGGAAGAGACTACCTGAATGATCTTGAACCACTCAAATGTGCAGTTTTGATGGCACATGCTTTTAATGACTGGAATGTTGTCCCTATACATAGCTGGAGGATATCAGAGGCTCTTAAGGAGAAAGGCGTTCCTGTCCAGATGTACTATCACCAGGAGGGCCACGGGGGCAGGCCTCCATTCGACATGATGAACGAGTGGTTTACGCATTATCTTTTCGGAGTGGAAAACGATTTACACGATGGCCCAAAGGCTTGGATAGTAAGAGAAAATGATGAAAGGGAGAACCCAACACCCTATGCCGATTATCCCAATCCGGATGCTGAAGATATTACCTTTTACCTGGCTCCGGGAGCACCTGAAAGAGGAGCACTGAATCTGGATAAGAGTGAAAGCAAAGGGAAAGAAACCCTGGTTGACAATGTGTCATTCAGTGGTTCTACTCTTGCTCAGGCTGAGTGGACGGAACACAGGCTTATTTACCTGACACCTGAACTGAAACAGGATATTCATATTTCCGGTGTACCATCTATAACCATAAAAGCGGCAAGCAGCAAGCCTGCGGTCAATCTTTCTGTCTGGATTGTCTCTCTGCCATGGCAGGAAAGGAGGAATGGTAAAATAACCGATAACCTTATTACACGGGGCTGGGCTGATCTTCAGAACCACAAATCACTCCGGGAGAGTGGACCGCTGGTACCGGGCAGGTTTTATGAAATGACCTTTGACCTCCAGCCTGACGACCAGATAATCCCGGCAGGTCAACAGATAGGGTTAATAATCTTTTCCAGTGACCGCGATTTCACACTATGGCCTGAGCCGGGAACGGAACTGACAGTGGACCTTGAAGGAACGACGCTTACCTTGCCGGTAGTAGGCGGCAGGGAAGCGTATGAGGAAGCGGTGAAATGATATTTTGCAGGGGGCAGGGAGCAGGGGGCATGGAGCCAGCCTTCGTCCCGATGATCCGGGACTCCGGCTGGTAAAACAGGGAGCAGGGAGAGTAGTACACATTGGAATTTGAGAAATAAGATTAACGATTTTAGATTTAAGAAATAGAGGTTGTCTTAAAAGTCACGTTTTTTGTCATCCTGAACGAAGTAAGGGATCTAAGTTGATGATAATCAAATATTAGATTGCTTTCAGCGAGCTCATCCCGAATTTTCGGGATTCGGTTCTTCGCTTACACTCAGAATGACAGTTATGATACAGCCTCTTCTCCATTATCTATCAGCCTGAGGCTGAGCATCTCTCCAACCTTCTTCGAGCTGTTTGCTTAATTGTATTATGAGTTCCGTATTTTCAGGTTTGCCAGCAATATTGTAATTTTCCTGTGGATCATTTGTATGATCATACAGCTCACAGGTTACCGAATCAAGTGGTATATTTTTTTCATCATCCCAGTGATACCATTCTATATAGTGATATTTTTCTGTTCTCATCCCATATCCCATATACCTCTGGCCATCGATAGCAACTTGCGGACGTCTGTGAAACTGGCTGAAGATGGCTGATTTCCATTCCCTGTCGGGTTCCTGTAACAAAGGCACCACACTTGTTCCCTGCAGGTAACCGGCTACATCTATTCCAGCAAGCTCGCAGAGTGACGGAAATATGTCGACGAGCTCTGTAAGTCTTTCAGTTTTTTCCCCGGCTCCCTTAATACCAGGTGCGTATATAATCATGGGTACCCTTGTATCATTCTCATAATTAGTCTGTTTACACCAGCTGCCATGCTCTCCAAGTTTCCATCCGTGATCACCTACAAGCGCTATTAAGGTATTATCCATCACTCCCATATCTTCCAGTGCATCGATAAGTTTCCCAAAGCAGGCATCAACATAACTTACCGATGCATAATATCCGTGCTTGAGCATTTTCTGTATAGTATCCGGTAATGGTCCAAGTGCCGGATGCTTTTGATATTCTGCAATATCATAACATGCCCCCAGCTCATAAGTTGAATTCATTGCGAAAACCGGTGCATCTATCGGCAGGAATGGATTTGGGGCAGGTGCAATGCTGTCAGCATTATAAAGATCCCAGTATTTCTTTGGTGCAACAAAGGGAAGATGAGGTCTGAAATAACCGAGAGCAAGGTAGAATGGTTTATCCATCTCCTTAAGTCTCGCTATTGTTTCTATTGCAAGCTCAGTCTGCGCACCATCATACAAAACTTCATCCGGGAGATCAGGAGCTTCAAATGATTTTCCATAACCCCAACCATCAGCATATAGCTTTTGACCAGGGTTGTTACGTTTACGCTCAGCCCTCAGATCGAGCTGCTTTTGTGTAATCACATCATCATAATGAAATGATTCAGCATCCCTGTTTATTTTATCAGGAGTCTTATATTCCTCTGGTCTCAGGTCGGGTTCGTCCCATGAAATTGAGTCATACACAAAATTGTGAAAAATCTTACCTATTGATACCGTGTAGTAACCATATCTATGAAAATACTGCGGCATTGTTACTATATCAGGATGAACACCCCTGTGATGATCGCCAAGGTGCCAGGAGCCAACCGAATCGGGCCTCAATCCTGTCATATAGCTGGCACGTGAAGGCTGGCACACAGCGACCTGGCAGTAGGTGTTGAGGAAAACCATGCCTGCCTCAGCAAACTTATCAAGATTGGGTGATTTTATTTCCTCGTTACCGTAGCAGCCAAGTTCTGGACGAAGGTCGTCAAAGGAGATGAATATGACATTAGGATGCTTTTTAACCTCTTTTTTACAGCCGGGAGTTATCATGGCTAAGGCTAAGGCTCCTCCTACGATTACGAGGATTTTAAATCCTCGTATCTTCGGAGGACGAAGTAAGGTTCCCAACTTTGCTGGTGTGGATCTCCAGATCAACACCATGCTTTGGCGGGCAAAGAAGGCTCCCAACAGCTTGTATATACTTAGTACAATTTTCATCTTGTGCTAATATTTAAAAATCTTACCTCCTGCCAGTACCTGCCGTATTTCCGGGTTAAATACTGATCTTTCACCTGTACGCAGGGCTGCCGTCACCATAATATTTGCTATAGAATGACTGTAACCTGCTTCAACCGGGGCATTTGTGTATATATCATTCTTCCTTACACATTCCATCCAGTTTTTCATGTGGGCATTTGTCAGGGGGTCTGAACCTGTATTTGCTTCCGATTCAACAGTGATCTGAGGCAAATCAAACTCTTCCAGGAGAAAGGGCTCCATACCCATTGCTGCAGCATGATTCTCCCTTAAACCACCGTCGCTGTTCACTTTGTTTGTCTCAAGGTCAAGCTTACCTCCATTTGAAAAATACCATTCCTTAGTTCCTCCTGATGAGTTTGTCTGCCTTGATGAATATAGCACCTGGAATCCTTCCTCAGGCTTATCTCCAGGTCCGTAATCAAAAACAGCCGTCATTGTATCAAAGTTATCTCTCCCATCTTTCCACATATAAATTCCGCCATTTGCCACTGCTGATCGGGGATAGTCCAGGTGTGAGAACCAGTGAACAGTATCTATCTGGTGCGACATCCACTGCCCCGGGATACCTGATGAATAAGGCCAGAACAGCCTGTACTCCAGGTATTTTCTCGGATCCCATGGTTCCCAGGGCCGGTTCATCAGATACCTTTTCCAATCGGTGTCATTCTCTTTTATCTCCGATGTCAATTGGGGAAGCCTCCATCTGCCCGGTTGATTAACATTCCAGGTCATTTCCACCATAATTATCTTTCCGAACTTCCCTGACTGGATATAGTCATATGCAGCATGATAGTTAGGACCGCTCCTGCGTTGTGATCCTATCTGAATCACTTTGCCTGTGCTTCTTGCAGCATCCAGTCCGATATTGGCATCATCCATTGTTTCAGCAAAAGGCTTTTCACAATAGACATGACAACCTGCATTTACGGCTTCTGCCAGATGAAGTGCATGCTGAAAATCAGCAGTGCTTATAATTACTGCATCAGGTTTTTGTTCCCATAATTCATCACTGTTACGCGATACTGCAATCTTATTCCCTGTGGATCCAGTATACCAGCCCTGTCCTTCATCACGTCGCCTGTTCCAGATATCACAAACATTAAAAAGCTCAAAGTTCAAATCACCAGCGTATTTAAGGAAAGCTTTACCCAGGGAATCCCTGAAGCGGTTTGAAAAACCCAGTATTCCCACACGGATTTTATCATTTGAACCTATGATATTACCGTAGCTTTTAGCTGAAAAGCCCAGGCCTCCTATCACCAGGCCTGTAGCGCCGATTGATGTCTTCTTAAGAAATGATCGCCTTGATTCATCCATTGTTATAGTTTTTCTTTAGTTTGATTTAGTTGTTTTATTAACTCTTTATAGGCAATACCTGCCTGACTTTTCATATCTTCCCATCCCGATTCAATTGAAATCCTTCCCCTGTAATTTATTTTGCGCAGCGCATTGAAAAATGCAGCAAAATCCTCACCATGGGTGCCCGGTGCTGCTCTTCCTTCCTTCTCGGCAATATGAACATGCTTTATTAATTTACCGTACCTGATAATATTTTCCGGATTCTCATTATCCATCTTCATATGATAGAAATCCGCCAGAAGAAGAAAATTAGGATGATCAATCTCCATAACTATTTCACCACCTTCTTCGACTGAATTTACGAAATTACATTCTTTACTGTTCAATGGTTCAAGCACTATTGTGATTCCATTCTCAGCAGCAATTCGACCGAGTTCCTTACCCAGATTTATAAACTGTGCCTTTGCTTCCTCGTACGGAAAACCTTCAGGTATCTGCCTGGAGTCCCCGCTTCCGAAAACAATAATTTTCACACCTGCTTTTTTTGCACGGGCAAATGCAACACGTGAATAATCAATTATAGCTTTATGATCAGCTTCAGGTCCAACACTTTTAAGGCTCCCCGGGAGGAAAGAGTTACAAGCTATAACTTTCAGTTTTGATGAATCCAGTTTGGCAAGGTTACCACGAAAAACATCATCGCCGAGATCAGGCACCAGAAACCTGCGGACACTTTCCTCAATGTAGCTATAATCTGCATTAAAAAGAATTTCATTATCAGATATGCCTGTACATACTCCAAGAGGTATATCAATTGTATCAGAATTACCATGCTCAACCTGGCTTTCTATCTTGAAGACCCAGGCATGCTGACACGGCAGTTCTGAAGGGTATATACACGGTGTTCTAACAATACACATTTCACCATCACAACTCCAATTTATTTCTTTTTCATATCCCAGCATAGTAATATTGTTAACTTCATGAGAAGGCAATCCTTCAATTACAAGCTTATTTACCGGATATGTTGCACAAATCACATAAAGATTATTTTTTTTGGCAGTGAAGTAAACATCGTCAGCCTTCCTGTCCGCGATATACGGTTTGGGAAATAATCCCACATCATCGGGCCGGGTGGTTCCATAAATAGCTTCACCATTAACTTTAAGCCATTCACCTATATCACGCAATCTCTGCTGTTGTATTACAGGTATTCGGCCGTCAGCTGCAGGTCCGACATTAAGTAACAGATTTCCTCCCCTGCTGACTATACTAATCAATTCTTCAATGAGTTCTTCAGATGTCCGGTAATCATCCAGGTTCTCTGCCCTGTTATATCCATAAGATCCACCTATTCCCCGACTTTCTTCCCATGGATGATCTTTTATTTCAGCATCAGCATATTCACTGGAAAAGTAATCACCATGAATTCCTGGCATACCTATGCAAAACCTATCATTGACCACAACTTCATCCTTAACCGGTGATTCATTATATAACCATGCAAGAAATTCCCGGGTACCCCAGAATTCGTCATCAAATTGCCACTCACCTGCATCTGAAAAGATAAGGCTCGGTTCATATTTATTTACCAGTTCTCTGAGTTGAGGATTACATATCTCATTAACATAGGTATCCAGGTCAACCCCATATTTTTTGACATATTTCATATTCACCTGATACTCATCACCACGCGGCACTGATTCCCAATCGGGAACAGAGTAATAAAGACCCATTCTTAGACCTTCAGCCCGCACAGCCCGGGATAATTCACCAACTATATCCCTGTGTGGGCCAACGTCCATGCTGTTCCAATTCTTTTTATACTCAACATCTGTTGGCCAGAGGCAATATCCGTCATGATGTTTAGAAGTAAGCACTACATATCTAGCCCCTGCTTTTTTGAATGTCTTAGCCCAGAATTCGGGATCCCAGAGTTCAGCCCTGAAGAGAGGGCCGAAGGCATGGTAATCAAAATCTTTACCATAGTTTTTCTCATGGAATTC
This sequence comes from Bacteroidales bacterium, assembly GCA_016928075.1. GTDB lineage: Bacteria > Bacteroidota > Bacteroidia > Bacteroidales > VadinHA17 > UBA9300. The sequence goes on from JAFGLJ010000008.1 coordinate 44,775, forward strand.
CCTGCCGCCATTTTCATCATTTTCCATAACCCTGGCATAATACCATTCAGCATAAGAAGCATATCTCTCTGATTCGAGCATACGCCATGCCGGGACTGAATACACTCCCCAATGAATGAATATTCCGAATTTTGCTTCCTGGAACCACCCGGGAATGGGCCTGCTGTCGAGAGATTTCCAGTCCGGTTGATAGGTCTGTGCCTTCAATCCATTTGCTGTGAGAATAATACACAGAATAAGTTGAATGAATCTATTTCTCATATAGAATAATTTGTATTTTACCTTTGATATACAGCAAATTATTTATTTACAGATCCCTTATTACTTCTTTACAACCGGCAGCTTAATGACTGAAGGATAATCCTTCGAATGATGTATTGAATTTGTAGCCACAAGACCTTCTGATTCGTCGTAATTATTACCACCAGTATTCAGATTTCTATCGAAGCGAGGGAAATTGCTGCTGGATACTTCAATACGTATCCTGTGTCTTTTCGCAAAATAGTTACTTGTGGCCATTGGTGTCATCTCTATCTTATATACTTCCCCCGGTTTCATGAATACTTCCCTGTCATAACCTTCCCTGTATCTTGCTCTCTGAATTGTTTCATCCAGGTTAAAGGCACGACCGTCGGGGTATACATCGATAAGCTTAACCGTGAAGTCAGTATCTTTTACATCGGAAGAAACATATAAAACTGTTTCAATGAAGCCACTTATTTCAATACCTTCTTCAAGTACCTCAGAGGTATATACAAGGATATCATTTCTCATTTCCATGGCACGCTGATCAAAAGAACCTACTTCTATTGCGTTACCATAGCAGCAGAAATTACCACCGTATGAGGTTACCGGGTTAGATGGATCGTAGATAAATGTATCAGGGTTATTCTTCTTACCAGGTTGTTTTGTACTTAACACTCCATCACCATTAAGACTGTTGGCTTTACCCCCACTATTGAGATAGTAATTAACCATCTCCGCATTATCAGGTGGCCAATTATCTGCGGTCTGCCATTTATTCAGTCCCATCGTGTAATACTGTACATAGGGAAGGTTTTCAGTAAATCCATTATCATTCCCTTTGAGCCAGTAGTCAAACCAACCATAAATCAGGCTATCATAATTCATTCTTGCATCCCCTATATATCTTTCCCCGATAACCATATTTTCTGAATCGCGCCAGAAACCACAGTGTTGTGATGGCGCGATCACCATGTACTGGTTATCAGCTATTTCACTGTCTTCAATATTATTACGTATATGATTCACCATGGCAATATTTGGACTTGAGGCAATATCATACCATGAGATAAACCAGAATCCTGGTGTGCCAAAGGGCATATCATCGTGGTATAATCCTCCTTCATACCATATATCATCATCAGGTTTTCTGGTCATCATTTCCTTCCAGATATTCTGTGATGCTCCCAGGTAATTGAACAGATCAATTATTGGCAGGTGCCAGAATGCTTCAGACCAGTCTACTTCAGGCATCTCAGGATCCAGGTCATAAAAGCGCTGTATTCTCAATAGATCTTCCTGATTAATTCCTGCCGGTGGCCTAGGCCTGTATATATCATGCTGTGTATAATACAACCAATTCGAAAAGAGCAGTTGAAGTGCTCCTCCGCGGTACCAGTTGCCCTGTTCATAGTATTCATCAATTCGTCCTACTCCGGCGCCAAAACCCATAGGTACAACAGCAGCATGTGCAGGATGGTCGAGTGATGCAACTGCCATTTGCCATTCAGCGGTAGATGAACATCCCTGGGTCCCTATTCTTCCATTACACCATTCCTGTTCGGCCATCCAGCTGAAAGCGTCATAACCATCGGTCAGCGGTACACCAAGAATATCCCAATCACCCTCCGAAAAATACCTGCCCCTCTCATTCTGAATCACATATGCATAACCCCTTGATACGGCTGCATAAGCATTTCCAAATATTCTGGTATTCGGTTCGCCATCCTGGTAGGCATTGAAATTATAAGGTGTCCGTACGAAAATAACCGGTACAGGTTCATCCGTTTTTGGCCTGTAAATATCGGTGGATAACCTTACACCATCTCGCATAGGCATCATTACCTTCTGCTCAATTATTGCGATCTCTTTAAGATCTTCAAGAGTTATATACTGTCCAGTTGCACTCGGGAATAGTGAAAACAGGAATAGACTGAATAATAAATTTCTGAGGTACTTCATATGATTGGTTATTGTTTCGTTTAGCATTATTCATTTATCTAAAGTAAGAAATTTTCACTCATATCAGCCGTTCAGCCCCGTAATTGGTACTTCCTGTCCGCATTTATTGAATAAAATACTATGTCTTTTTGATTAACACCAAGGTTCTTGGAAATCATTTTGCACTTAGCTTTTAATAAAAAGAATACTTTCTTTTCTACATTCGATAAAGCTTCATAGTTGCCCTGTCCCTTGCTGATGATCATTTCAGCCTGCTCAGATCTTTCAATGAATTCATCATTGCATAACCGTAAAACCGCACCCGGAGCCGTTGAACCCGAAGATATCAATTCAGCTACCCGGTGCAGGCCTGAGGCAACAGCATCTGTCACCAGACGACCTGCCTTTAATGCCTGGTCAACGAAACAGGGAAAACAATCCAGATAGGTTTTCATTATTTGTTTGTATTAAATGGCTTTTGATATAAAGGGATAAAATTACTCTGATTTGAATGAGATGCAAAATGAACCGGCAAATTAAATAAGGCCCCACCAGATGATTCTCAATTTATCAACTGATGCAAGGAGAGATATTAAATAACATGGACAACAAAAATGTTAATAAGCAATAATCCATTATATTTATTCACTCTTAATAAAACATTGGAAAATGAAAAAGATTTTCTTTTTATCCTCACTCGTAATAATATTGTTAAATATTAATGCCCAGGACATTAAGTCACCTGAGGAATTTCTTGGCTATGAATTGGGTACTCAGTTTACCCTTCATCACCAGGCTGTTGATTATTTCAAATATGTTGCAGACAATTCCGATTATGTCAGCTATATCTCATATGGAAAAACCTATGAAGGAAGGGAGCTGGGAGTTGTATTTGTTTCCTCTCCTGAAAATCTTGCTGACCTGGAACAGATAAGAAAATCCAACCTGATTAATACAGGTTTCCTCGATGGTGAAGAAGGAGGTAAACAAATGCCACTGGTCTGGCTGAGCTATAATGTTCATGGTAATGAATCGGTGGGTATGGAAGCAGCACTGAAAACCCTTTATACGCTTGTAACCAAATCATATGAGGGGTCAGGTGACTGGCTTGAGGAATGCATTATAATTATCGATCCCTGCCAGAATCCAGACGGCAGGGACCTTTATGCCAACAGGTACAGAAGGTCACAATCGGTTAAACCCAATCCCAATCCCGATGACTGGCAGCATCACCAGGGCTGGCCAAGTGCAAGGTTAAACCATTATCTTTTTGACCTTAACCGGGACTGGGTATGGCAAACACAGGCAGAGACGGAACAGCGCCTGAATCTGTACAATCAATATATGCCGCATGTTCATGCTGATTTTCATGAGATGGGTTCCGGATCACCATTCTTCTTTGCTCCGGGTGCTGATCCATGGCATGAGGTAATAACACCCTGGCAGCGTGAGTTCCATGAGCTCACAGGCAAAGCAAATGCAGAATTATTCGATGAATCATACAAACTCTACTTCACCAAGGAGAGTTTTGATCTTTTCTGCCCCAGCTTCGGTGATACATGGCCATTGTTTAACGGGGCAATGGGATTCACCTATGAGCAGGGGGGCGGTGGTTACGCCGGCCTGGCGCTCGATAATGAAACCGGTGATACACTTACCCTGGCCGACAGGATAGAAGGTCATTTCCTTGCTACAATGGCCACCATAAAGGTAAGTTATGAAAACAGGGAAAAACTAATAACCGAATTCAATAATTTCTTCAGGTCAGGACTTGATAAACCCATCTTTGAATATGAATCGGTGATAATAAAAGGTGACAATGACAAAGCAACTATCGCCAGTCTATTAAAATTGCTTGAAAAGAACCAGGTAAGGTACAGCCTTGCCGGCAATACAGGAAAAACTTATAAAGCATTTGACTACCTGGCAAACAAGGAAGGACAGGTGAAAATTACTGAAGGTGATATACTGGTAAGTGCCAGGCAACCCCAGTCGCACCTTATGAAAGTATTATTTGAACCCGATTCAAAATACGTTGATTCACTGAGCTATGACCTTACAGCATGGTCACTTCCCTATGTATATAATATCAAAGCCTATGCAGTAAAAGACAGAATCCAGGAGTCTGACAGGAAACCTGATTTAGTTACTGAGAAAAACGAGGTGCCGGAAAGTAAGCCATATGCATATATAGCTGACATCCAGGGTTTTAATCAAATAAAATTTATAACCGCCCTTCTTAAGGACAAAATCAGGGTGAGAAGCATGCTTAAGCCATTCTCAGCATCGGATAAAGAGTTCAGAAGGGGCAGTCTCATAATTGCCAGGGGTGACAATCTGAATATTAAAGGTGACTTTGACAGTAAGGTGGTTGAATCAGCAAATAATGCTGATATTAAGTTATATCCAGTCCCAACAGGTATGGTTCAGAAGGGCAAGGATTTCGGATCCAACTATTCGAATCTGAAATATAAGCCAGAAATAGCACTCATAGGAGGGGAAGGAGTATCAACAGGTGGATTTGGCGAACTATGGTATTTTCTTGAAAGAGAAGTAGAATATCCTTTTACGATTATCGGACTGGATTACATTTCCTCTGTAAACCTGACTGAGTATGATGTAATATTATTACCATCAGGTTCATATTCACAACAGAAAGAACAACTGACAGAATTTGTAAAACAGGGTGGCCGCCTCATAGTTTTTGAGGATGCTATTAAACTGTTTGCATCAGAAGAATCAACAAATCTGTATAAGGCAGTGGATGCAAGAAAGAAAGAAAAGGAGAAAGAAGAAAAAAAGCTGGCAAGCAGCGATACCACTCATCTGAAAAAGTTTGAGAACCAGAGAAGGGAAATGCTGAAAGAAAGATCTGCTGGAAGTATATACAGGATAGGAGTGGATGATACCCATCCATACGTTTTCGGATTGGGTAAAGAATGGTTTATGATGAAAACATCCTCGGATCATTATCCCTTCCTCGCCAAAGGTAACAATATAGCGTATATCCTGAACAATGAGCCGGTAGCAGGGTTTGCAGGAAATGAATTCCAGGAAGATGTGAAAAACACGATTGCTGTAGCCAGTGAAAATATAGGAAGAGGAGAAGTGATATATATTACTGATTCACCATATTACCGCGCTTACTGGAAAAGTGGCAGGATACTCCTGGGAAATATTTTATTCAGGTAAAAATGGAAAAAGTTGTTGAAAGGTTTGTTTCATATGCCAGGATAGATACACAATCAGACGAAAACTCAGAGAATTGTCCAAGCACAGGTAAGCAACTGTACCTGGCAAAAGTTCTGAAGGAAGAAATGGAAGGAATGGGCATGAGTGAAGTTAGCCTGGACAACAATGGATACCTTACTGCATCCCTGCCTTCCAATTCGCAAAAACAGTTACCCGTTCTTGGTCTCATCGCACATATGGATACAAGTCCTGACATGAGCGGTAAAAATGTCAATCCTCAAATGGTGCATAACTACGATGGGAAAGATATTGTTCTCAATAAAAGTAAAAATGTAGTGTTAAGTCCTGAGGATTTCCCAGACCTTAAGAAATATACTGGCCTCGACCTGATTACGACAGATGGGAATACACTGCTTGGCGCGGATGATAAAGCCGGCATCGCGGAAATACTTACAGCTATAGAATATATTATTGATAATCCCGGCATTGAACATGGCAAAATAAGAATTGGATTCACCCCTGATGAAGAAATTGGAAGGGGAGCGGATAAGTTTGATGTATATGCTTTCGGGGCAGATTTTGCATACACTGTCGATGGAGGTGAAGAAGGAGAACTTGAGTATGAGAATTTCAATGCTGCACTGGCTGTAATAGAATTAAAGGGAAGAAATGTTCACCCCGGAACAGCCAAGGACCAGATGATAAATTCAATTCACCTGGCATGTGAATTCAACTCAATGTTGCCGCCCCAGGCAAGACCGGAACACACTGAAGGCTACGAGGGTTTTTTTCACCTGATCGATGTCAAAGGTGAGGTGGAAAAATCCACCCTAAGGTACCTGATACGCGATCATGATGCTGAGAAATTTGAAGAAAAGAAAATCCTGTTAAGAAATATTACCGGTTTCATGAATAAGAAATATGGTAAAAAGAGAATCAAGCTGAATATAAAAGATCAGTACTTAAACATGAGGGATAAAATAGCGGATCATTATCATATTGTAGAATTAGCCGGAAAAGCAATGGAACAGGCCGGAGTAAAGCCACTGGTAAGACCTGTCAGAGGAGGAACAGACGGGGCGAGATTGTCGTATATGGGACTGCCATGCCCTAATATCTTTACAGGAGGACATAATTACCATGGAAGATTTGAATTCATCCCGGTCAGGTCAATGATTAATTCGGTAAAAACCATAATAAATATCATTAAGCTTATTCCCGAATCATATTAAAAATTAACCTATGCGAAAAATAACATTCTTTTTCAGTTTATTATTACTTATATCCTGTTCAGGAGATTCTGGCTTTGAGAAAGCATATAATAACATAAGCACTGAGGAAATGATGAGGCATGTAAGTGTGCTTGCTTCTGATGAATTCATGGGAAGAGCTCCGTTCACCAGAGGCGAAGAACTTACTATTGAATACCTTAAGAATGAACTTATTAACCTGGGCTTTGAACCGGCATTCGGTGACAGCTATTTCCAGGATGTTCCAATGGTGGAAATCAGCTCTGAAGTAGTTAATCCTGTCATTATTAATACAGGGACAAATGAACATAAACTGTTTGCACCTGATGATGTTGCAGTAATAAGTCCGAGGATTACGGGCAATATTGAAATTAAGGATTCGGAACTGGTATTTGCCGGTTTTGGTATAACAGCCCCGGAATATGAGTGGGAGGATTTCAACGGACTTGATGTAAAGGGAAAAACCATTGTTGTTCTTGTGAATGATCCCGGTCTGTACACGGGCAATGTTGACCTTTTCAAAGGAAGGGAAATGACTTATTACGGAAGATGGACATACAAATATGAACAGGCAGCAAAAATGGGTGCCACAGGTATACTCATCATACATGAGACTGAAGGAGCCGGATATCCCTACAATATTCCCAGGAATAGCTCCATAAGCCCTAACCTTTACCTGCAGACAGGAAACGAGAACTTTGACAGGTGCATGTTCACAGGGTGGCTCAGCGCCGGCTCGGCAGAAGCTATCTTCAGTGATGCGGGTTATGATGTAAACAAACTCAGGGCTGAAGCATGTAAACCGGGATTCAGAGGATTTGACATGAAGGCAACCATAAGTATATCAATCAATAATTCGTTTGCAAACAATATATCCAAAAACGTTGCAGGGGTATTGAAAGGGAAAGAAACACCTGATGAAGTAATAATATATTCAGGTCACTGGGATCACTTTGGAGTGGGTGAGAAAGAAAAAGGTGACTCAATATTCAATGGTGCGGTTGACAATGGCACAACAATGGCCATGGTATTTGAAATAGGAAGGGCTTTCACAAACTGCATTGACAAACCGGACCGTTCAGTAATGCTTTTCTTCCCCACATCCGAGGAACAGGGCCTCCTCGGTTCATTATATTATACTGATCACCCTGTATTTGATATGGCCAAGACAGTTGCCTGCATAAACAATGACCTTGTCTTGCCAATTGGCAGGATGAAAGATGTTATGATTACAGGTTACGGGCAGTCGGATCTGGATGACATGCTGGAAGAGGCTGCAGCAAAGCAGGACAGATATCTGCTTCCCGACCCCAATGCACATACCGGAATGTATTTCAGGTCCGATCACTTTGCATTTGCAAAAAAAGGTGTTCCCTCACTTTACGCAAGGGGTAACTGCGACTCCCGTAAGCATGGCAAAGAATGGGCAGCAATGCAGGAAAAAGACTATATAAACAACCGTTACCACAGGCCGGCTGATAATTATGATCCTGAAACCTGGAATTTTGAAGGTATAAGGGAAGATGCCCAGCTTGCTTTTGAGCTTGGGTACAGGCTTGCAAACTCAGATACCTGGCCCCGGTGGAAGGAAGGGTCCGAATTCAAAAATAAAAGAACCATAAAGTAAACCTATAGGCCCGAGCCCAGGTGCTGTCTAATAGCTATCATCCTCAGACACCCACCATCGATGATGATTCTAAAATGAATTGACACTTGTTCTTAGGCTAAGGTTTTGGCTAAGGCTCCACCTTCATCCCGTCCCGGATCATCGGGACGAAGGCTGGCCCCCTGCCCCCTGC
>JAFGLJ010000070.1 GCA_016928075.1 Bacteroidales bacterium
GGGCAACCCCCCGGAGGATATTATTCGCCTTATAGAAACCCTAAACTTAAAGACGGCCCTGAAGGTGAATATCTTACCGACAGGCTTGCGGATGAATCGCTGCGCTTCCTGCATTCATTGGAGGGAGAGCCGTTCTTTCTCTACCTTGCTTTTTACACTGTACATACACCAATCCAGGCATGTAAGAAACACATTGACCGTTTTGAGAAAAAGAATGCAGAACTCGGTGAAAATGTAAAACCCTTTCTTGTTGACGAGCATACTGGAAGTACAACTATTAACCAGGTAAATGCCTCTTACGCATCCATGATCTATAGTATGGATGAGAATGTCGGCCGGATAATCAACTACCTCAACCAGACCGGGCTGGCAGAAAATACATATATAATTTTCACTTCAGACAACGGTGGCCTGTCAACACTGGGAAGAGACCGTATCGCACCAACATCTGTAAGGCCACTGAGAGCAGGAAAAGGATGGTGCTACGAAGGTGGCATAAGGGTGCCCCTTATCATCGCCGGACCCGGTATAACGCCCGGGTCAGGCAATATCCCGGTCATAAGCACGGATTTCTACCCCACCATCCTGGATATGGCCGGGCTCCCTCTGATGCCGCAACAACATATTGATGGTAAAAGCCTGTTCCCTTTGTTGGCTGAAAAAAAGGCCCCGGCCAGGGAAGCCATTTTCTGGCATTTCCCCCATTATCACGGTAGCCAGTGGTCACCGGGAGCTGCAATTCGCAAGGGCAACTGGAAGCTTATTGAGTTTTACCATTACGACAAAACGGAACTTTATAATCTGGCTGATGATGTTGGTGAAACAACAGACCTGTCAGAGCAATATCCTGAAAAGACAACCGAACTGAAAACACTCCTCAGAAAAATGCAGGATGAGACAGGAGCACTTTTCCCCGTTGTAAATCCCGAATTCATAAATGATTGAAAGAAATTGTGATACTGAAAGAACACTTTAATAGTCTTGCATTAGCATGGATTGTCCTCGCTATTGTGCTGTTGCCCCTTCTCTTAAAGGTCAGGGCACCTTATGGAAGGCATGCCAGTGCCGGATGGGGCCCGTCTATTGATAACCGCCTGGGCTGGTTCATAATGGAGCTTCCCTCCCTTGTGCTGATTACAGCTCTTTTTCTTTCAGGTAATAACTGGGAACTTAATATTATCTGGATCTTTTTTCTGCTCTGGTTCATACATTATTTCAACCGTATTTTCATTTATCCTTTCAGGACCAGGACAAAAGGCAAAAAGATCCCCCTGCTGGTGGTCTTTCTGGCCATGTTTTTCAACCTTGTGAACGGTTTCCTCAACGGCTACTGGCTCGGCTATATGGCAGGGAGCCCAACTTCGCTGGCGCGGATCTCCAGATCCGTGCCATGCTTCGTCGGTCAAAGCACGGAGCAGGGAGCAGGGGTAGCCGCTGCCGCGGATCTCCCTCAAATTGCTGGCGCGGATCTCCCTCAAATTGCTGGCGCGGATCTCCAGATCCGTGCCATATTTGGTTATTATTATGATACCTGGCTCACCGACCCCCGCTTCATCATAGGTATATCATTATTCATCCTGGGATTTGTTATTAACCAGGTTTCAGACAACCACCTCATTCATCTTCGTAACGGGAAGAAATCTGGATATTCAATTCCCCACCATCCTCTTTTCAGTTATATCTCTTGCCCCAATTTTGCAGGGGAGATCATTGAATGGACAGGTTTCGCCATAATGACCTGGTGCCTGCCTGCCCTGTCGTTTGCAGTATGGACGGCTGTAAACCTGATCCCCCGGGCATTACATCATCACAGGTGGTATGGAGAGCAATTCCCTAATTACCCTGCAAAAAGGAAGGCGGTGATTCCATTTATACTATAGATTCCCCCTTTGAAGGGGGTTAGGGGGATGTCACCCTTTGCTGAAATAATGTTGTCACGTTCAAATTCCTTGATAAACTCGATAGTGCTTTCAGGCGAGATAAATGCAAATCCGCCTATATCCTGGCTTGTCAGTACCTGAACACGTCCAGGTCGTTGAACTGTTCGGATGAGAGATAAAGAAGAGCTGTTGCGAGCTTGCCATGCATATGTTTTGTTGATACATTCCTCAGTGTTTCCAGGATATAGCCCACATCATGACAGTTTTTTGATAGTATCTGCATTGCATAAGTGAATTTTCTTAAGCAGTATCCTCGGTTTTTTTATTTGCCTTGAGCTTTATCATCCATTAACTTTGCAATCAGATTATTAAATACCAGATCCATCAGAGAACAACCGTTAATGATTAAAATAATGGCAAAAACAGAAGCATTCGATAAGCACCTTGCTGAATATGAACAATGGTTCGAAGATAACCATTATGCCTTCCTATCAGAGCTTGAGGCCATACGTGAACTACTTCCATCAAAAAGCCGTGGCGTTGAAATAGGCGTGGGCAGCGGACTTTTTGCTTCCGCTCTTGGAATTGAAGAGGGATGCGATCCATCTGAAACTATGAGGAAGGAAGCAATCAGCCGGGGGATAAATGCTATAGACTGTATTGCCGAAAAACTGCCATACGATGATAATAGTTTCGATTATGCAATCCTGGTAACCACTATCTGCTTCGTGGATGACCCTTCGATGACATTGAAGGAGATAAACAGAATACTTAAGCCACGAGGTAAACTAATAATAGGCTATGTTGACAGTGAAAGCATAATGGGACAACAATACCTTCGCGAAAAGGATAAAAGCCTATTTTACGGGGATGCCTCATTCTTCAGCACAGCTGAGATATATAAGCTGCTGCAGGAAAATCATTTTATACCCGGGAAAACGATTCAGACAGTATTTGGACCACTGAAAAAGATTACTGATATTCAGCGAGCAGAAA
>JAFGLJ010000071.1 GCA_016928075.1 Bacteroidales bacterium
GCAGGGAGCATGGGGCAGGGAGCATGAGGCAGGGAGCATGGGGCAGGGAGCATGAGGCAGGGAGCATGGGGCAGGGAGCCCGCCTACGTCCTTCGGACTACGGCGGACGAAGCATGGGAGGTTATGAATGATGAAACGAGAAGGCCGAGTTTGCCGCAGGCAAACTCACGATTCTCGGTTGAAGATTAACGATTGACTTCGCCGATCTCGAATCACTCGCCCCCGAGGACTCGGGGCTCGCGATTCTCGGTTTAAGATTTAAGATGGATCGCGGGATAAGAAAATGGCCACCCCTCATGGCAGCCATCTTAAATGTTAAGACATAAGATTTATCGTTAAACCAAAAATTTTAATTACTCTTTTGGCAATATTACACTGTCAATCACATGAATAATACCATTACTTGCAGAAATGTCAGCAGCTGCTATATTTGCCGTATTACCAATAGCTGTAATTAGCCCTTCTGTGTTAACAGAAAATGCTGCCCCAAGGAGTGTCTTAATTGTTCTTTCCCCTGTTGGAGGCACAACGCTATTTGAAGCACGACGTCCTCCTGTTACATGGTACAAGAGAACATCAAGAACCAGGTTTGCAGGAAGATCTGTGATCTCATCAATACCCAGATCACGGTAAAGATCGAAAAAAGCTCTGTCACCAGGAGCAAAAACAGTGTACTGATCTGTTCCGTTTAGAAAAATATTTACCAGGCCTGCCTCAAGTTCTTCATCAACATAAGAAAGAGCAGCAACCAACTCGTTAAATTCACCGGCATTAATAGCAATTTCGGCTATTGACTGAACATCAGGTCCCAGAGAATTATCTTTTTCAGCGGTGCCTCTTTTAAGTATGTCGCTATCCCCAGGAATCATTGGCTCTTTCTCACAGGATACTGCGACAAAAGCTACTGTTAAAATCATTACAATCTTCAGTGTAAGATTATCAATCGAATTTTTTAATAAGTTTTTTATAGTTCTAGATTTTATAATTTGAGTGTTAAACACAGAAAAACAATCTTTGTTTAATTATTTTCATTTTATATTAAACATTGTATCTGGAAAATTATTGTCAAATGAGCCAAACATACTTATAATGAGCTTATAACTACATCCATAATATTTCTGTCCCTGTTTAACCTTTTTGATCCTTTCCTATGGTGATTTTATTTGACCGGGGAGATTAATAACAAAAACCCGGGCAAAACAGGTTCTGATTGAACTGCGGAAAGTAATCGGGCATTCACTTTGACAACCAGGTAAGAAGGAGGAGTTTATGGATGCAATTTATATGGCTTCATATTGAGTTAGGATCGGGTAGCAGAATGGCTGTCTTTGCTGTCATCTGGAGCGCAGCGAAGGATCTGATAAAGCTCCACCTTCGCTGGCATGGAGTTGTACCCCGCGCCTTGCTTCGGCGGACAACGTAAAGGCTAAGGACTATTGACCACCTCCGGCGGTCATATATTGGGGGCGTTATACCTACCCACAGGTGTTAATGTGGCTATTATTCTTTTCCCCCTCCGGGGGACGATGAAAGAAGCTAGCAACCATATTCCCAATTCAACAAATTCTAGATCTTATCCTGTCCTTTATTGCTAGTCCGGTGCAATAAGCTTTTTTATATTATCTACCATTTGCTTAAATTTAGGATGAACTATTCATTAATCATTTAATGAGACTATCATCATGAAACATTTACCTGTATTTATTTTTCTTCTTACGGTTGGTTTGCTTTTGGATTCGTGCAAGCAGGACGCTCAGAACCAGGTTAAACCATCGACGAATGATTATGAAGACCTGGTGGCATTTTTTAAAGAGTGGCGGGAATTTCAGAAACCGGATTATAATAAGGGAGTGCCAGATTATACTCCTGCTGCTATGCTAAAACAAAAAGAAGGCATCCCGGGAATAAAAGAAAAACTATCATCAATCGACACAACTGGATGGCCCGTGCCGCAGCAGGTAGACTACAGGCTGGTTGAAGCCGAGATCAACGGATTGGTTTTTGACCATGAGGTGCTGCGTCCATGGTCGCGCAACCCGCTGTTCTATGCGGTCATTCAGACGTATGAAGCGGATGTTCCCGCACGGGAAGGACCTGAGCTGTACGGTGTTCTCAACGTTTTCGAATATGATTTTCCCCTCAGCGAGGACGACCAGGCAGTGTTCAGGGAAAAACTTGGAGCCATCCCTGAAATACTGGATCAGGCAAAAAAGAATCTGGTAGAAGAAGCCGGAGATCTATACTTCCTTGCTATGCGCCAGAAAAGAAATGAAGCAAATGACCTGTCTATCCTTGCAGAAAGGCTGGAGCCCAATCCGGAACTTGCAGAATTGGCCCTGATGGCAAAATCCTCTGTTGAAGAGTTTATCACATGGCTGGAAGAAAGACATGAAGGAATGAAATCCTACTCAGGGATCGGGAAGGAAAATTATACGAGGTATATGAGAGAAGTACATCTGGTACCTTACACCTGGGAGGAACAGGTTGACCTGGTCAGCCGGGAGCTGGAAAGATCACTGGCCGCACTGGCCATGGAAGAACACAGAAACAGGTACCTGCCACCCCTTGAACCGGCTGGCTCCCTCGAAGAGATGAAGGCAAGGAAAAAAGAAACAGTTGAGGAGTTTATGAACTTCCTCCGGGAAGAAGAGATATTCACTGTAGCTGATTATATGCACCTTGATGATGATGTAAGTAACTACCTCACTGAAGAACAACGTGATTTCTTTACTCATGTGGACTATCACCACTGTATGCCACTTGAATGCCATATGATTCACTGGCTGGAAAAGCAGAGAGAAATACGTAATACACATCCTATCAGGGGACAAGCTCTTTTATATAATATCTGGGATAGCCGCGCTGAAGGACTGGCAACCGGCTTTGAGGAGCTTATGATGCAGGCCGGTATTGTTGCTGATGAGCCCAGGGCCAGGGAATTGTTTCATATCATGCTGGCATTCCGGGCCATACGGGCACTTGGTGAATTATACCTTCACTCTGGTGAATGGACTCTCCAGGAGGCCATTGATTATGCAGTTGAAAAGACGCCTAGGGGGTGGATCACACCGCAATCGAACACCATCTACGGAGATTATGCGATTTACCTTGCACAACCCGGGTATGGAACCAGCTATGTAATAGGCAAATTACAGCTCGAAAAACTCATTGCAGATAGGAAAGATCAATTGGGAAATCAGTTTATCCTGAAAGATTTCTTTGACGATTATTTCACCCGTGGTGTGATCCCCGCATCCATGATCCGCTGGGAAATGACAGGAATTGAAGACAAAACGTAAAAAATGAAACCACTGATTGCAGGAACAATGATATTGCTGGTGATCATTGCGGGATGTCATGGCAGTACAGAAGAAACAACAGGACAAACCGCAATAAAAGCCAGCAACACTGAAAAGATTCTGGACACCGTTTTATTGAAACGAACGATTAAACATTACCTTGAGAACAGTTTTCAGAATCCATCACCGAAAGGAAAAATATTTGCCAGCTATCATTTATTAGGAATCATTAGAAATCACGACACCATAAAAACACACATATGGGCCTACATTATGGATTATTCCCCCGGTATAAGAGGACTGTCTGAGAATATTGGATGGGTGGCCGGGTTCAAGAATTGTAGAGTCGCAAAATTTTGCGCCTCTACTACTTGATTTAAATATTCCAAAATCGTAATTTGCCGCTCATTAATAAAATAAATACCCTGATCATAATGAAAAAAATACTCAGAACATTGATTGTCATCCCGATATCCTTTTTGCTGATATCCGCTACTTCTTTCGGAGTGGACACTGAAGATACGAGGTTGCTGTCGCAACCTGCTGTAAGTGCTGAGCATATAGCATTTGTATATGCCAATGATCTGTGGATAGCCAACCTTGATGGTACATTCCCTCGACGGCTTACAGTTGATGAAGGACAGGAATCCGATCCAGTGTTTTCACCTGACGGAAAACATATAGCCTTCAGTGCTCAATACGACGGTAACACTGATGTATTCATAGTGCCTGTTGAAGGTGGCGTCCCAAAGCGGCTTACCTGGCACCCCGGCACTGATATAGTCAGAGGTTTTACACCCGATGGTTCAGCGGTTCTTTTTGCATCCCAGAGAGAGGTATTTACCAATCGCTACATGCAGTTTTTTACTGTATCGGTTGATGGTGGATTCCCTACCCGGCTTGTCATTCCTAATGGCTGGCATGCATCCTACTCACCGGATGGCACATACTTGGCATATACTCCTATCCCGGAAAGGTATGAACAATGGAAAAATTACAGGGGAGGTACTGTGGCCACTATCTGGCTGTTCTCATTCGAAGATCATTCCATAGAAAAGATACCGCAGCCGGAAGGAAGATGTAACGATACAGATCCAATGTGGATCAGTGACAAAGTTTATTTCAGAAGTGACCGTAACGGTGAATTCAATCTCTTCGCATATAACACAGGTACTGAAGAAATCGAGCAATTAACATATTTCTCAGATTTCCCGATTATAAAAGCAACGCATGGCAACGGCCGGATAATTTTTGAGCAGGCCGGGTATCTGCATCTCTTTAATTTGAATTCAAAATCATCTGAAAAGATAACAGTAGGTATTGCCACTGACCTGCTTGAACTCAGACCACGATATGTTTCAGGCAGCCAATATATAAGAAGTAAAGGTATATCTCCGACAGGTGTACGTGCAGTATTTGATTTCAGAGGTGATATTATTACTGTGCCGGCCGAAAATGGTGATCCAAGAAATATAACACTTACAACAGGTACCCATGAGAAATATCCTGCATGGTCACCCGACGGGAAATCCATAGCTTACTTTTCAGACGCTCCAGGTGAATATATGCTTCACGTGGCACCCCAGGACGGATCAGCAGAAGCCAGGTCGTATCCGTTGAATGGTGCAGGGTTTTATGCGTATCCGCACTGGTCTCCGGACAACAAGAATATTGCCTATGTCGATAACAGCCGTAGCCTGTATATAATAAACATTGAATCAGGAGAGATAAAAAAAGTGGATTCAGATGAGATGTATTTCCCCGGCGTTTTCAGGGAATTGTTCGGGTCATGGTCGAAAGACTCAAAATGGTTGACATATATAAAAGTCCTTGAATCAAACTTCAGGCAGGTGTTTATCTATTCAATGGACCAGGGAAAATCATTCCCTGTCTCCGACGGTATGAGTGATGCTTCCGAGCCTGTTTTTGATACCGGAGGAAAATACCTCTATTTCTTTGCATCAACCGATGCAGGTCCGGTTGTGAACTGGTTTGACATGTCAAATGCGGATATGTCAGCTACCTCATCAATTTATCTTGTTACCCTGCAAAAAGACCTGATTAATCCATTTGCAAAGGAAAGTGATGAAGAGGAAGTAGAAGAGGAAAAAACACCTGAGGCTGAACCTGCAAAGAAATCAAAGAAGGGGAAAGATGAAGAGTCCGAGGTAAAAGAAGAAATGAAGATCGACCTTACCGGGATTCAGGACCGCATCGTCGCCCTTCCTGTAGATGCTGGAAATTATTCGGATCTGGGAGTCGGTGAGGAAGGTAAGATATTCTATATTGTCAGGCCTGCACGATTCGGAGGAGAGAGCAAACTACATATGTATGACATCAAGGAAAAGAAGGACAAGGAGGTTATGAACCTTGATGATTACGAAATATCAGCTGATGGTAAAAAAATGTTCTACAGCAGTGGAAGGACTTATGGAATCACCAATACCGGATCAAAGCCAGAGCCCGGGAAAGGTATAATAAACGTGTCTGCGCTCCAGGTTAAGATTGATCCACTGGCAGAATGGCCGCATATTTTTGACGAGGCATGGAGAGTAAACAGGGATTATTTCTACGATCCCGGAATGCATGGCGCTGACTGGCCGGCCATGAAGGAAAAATATTCGCAATTCCTTCCGGATCTGTCCTGCAGAAATGACCTTAACCGTGTCATACAGTGGATGTGCAGTGAAATTTCCGTGGGCCATCACCGGCTGCAAGGGCCTGGAGAACAGCTTGGACAGCCTGAACGAGTCAGTGGCGGATTGCTGGGAGTGGACTATGAAATTTCGAATAACAGGTACCGCCTGAAGAAGATTTACGGAGGATTGAACTGGAATCCGGACCTGCGTTCACCCATGACAGAGCCAGGGATAAATGCAAAAGTCGGTGATTATATACTTGCCGTTAACGGGAAAGACCTGACTGCAGTTCAGAATATATACAGTTATTTTGAGAACACTGCCGGTAAAATAGTTGAACTTACAGTTGGTCCCAACCCGGATTATACGGGATCAAGAAAAGTAAATGTGGTCCCGGTAAACAATGAATCATCACTAAGGAACCGTGACTGGGTTGAAGGAAATCTGAAAAAGGTGGATGAGGCTAGTAACGGGCAGGTTGCCTATGTTTATGTGCCGAATACTGCAGGGGCAGGTCATGAATATTTCAAGCGTTACTTCTTCCCGCAGGCTAAAAAGAAGGCAATAATAATTGATGAGCGTTTCAATGGCGGTGGTTCCATTGCCGATTATTATATCGATATACTGCTAAGGCCCTACCAGTCGCACTGGAATTTCCGTTACGGAAAAGACCTTAAAACCCCAAGCGCTTCGATACAGGGTCCAAAAGTTATGATTATAGACGAGACAGCAGGATCGGGTGGTGACATGTTACCATGGATGTTCAGGAAATTCAAGGTAGGAACGCTGGTAGGAAAGCGCACATGGGGAGGTCTGGTAGGTGTACTTGGTTTCCCGGAATTCATCGACGGGGCATCGGTTACGGCACCAAACCTGGCCATATGGACCAGCGAGGGATTTATAGTGGAAAATGTTGGCGTTCCACCAGATGTTGAAGTTGAGCAATTACCTGCAGAAGTTATCAAGGGCAACGATCCGCAGCTGGAGAAAGCAATTGAAATTGCAATGGAAGAGCTGAAGAAGAATCCACCTGTTGAGCCTGAAAGACCACCGTACCCGGTAAGGGTGAGGAAATAGCAGGGAGCAGGGAGCAGGGAGCAGTAGAGGCGCAAAATTTTGTGCCCCTACTACTTGATTTAAATATTCCAAAATCGTAATTTATCGTCTGTTAACAATACCATTACTATTATGAAAAAGATTGCTTTCCTGGGCATCATAGTGTTATTAACAACTCATATTAATGCCCAGGATGAAAAGATTGTGCCTTCCTTTGAACAGGTTCTATCCCTGAAAAGTGCCGGTGCTCCTGTTATATCACCGGATGGAAATCATATACTGTTCACTGTAACACAGACTGACTGGGAGAACAACCGTTATGATTCAGAAATCTGGATATCCAGGGACAGACAGGAGCCGTTCCAGTTAACAAACAATCCAGAAGGAAACAGTGATAATCCGCAATGGTCACCCGATGGTAAATGGATTTCTTTCACATCAAGCAGGGGAGATAAAAATCAGATTTATGTCATTTACTCTGAAGGGGGTGAAGCCTTCCCTGTAACAGGTGAGAAGAACGGTGTGGGGGCTTTCAAATGGTCGCCGGATGGTACAAGAATTGCCTTTACAGTCCAGGAAGACAGCGAGAAAGCAGACAAAAAGCGTGAGGACCGTTACGGCTCATTTGCAGTAGAAGACGAAGAATATAAGCTTACCAGGCTGATGGTAATTGACTTTAATCCTGATTACCTTGAATTCTTCCCACTGCCCTGTTATGAAGAAGATTCCCTGAAGAAAGAACAGCTTTGCAAGAAAGGGCCGGAACCGGAAAAACTGATAGACAGTGTTGACTTTACAATTACATCCTATGACTGGTCGCCTGATGGGAAAATGATAGCCTTCAATCACCAGCCCGATCCATTGATAAACTCCTTCATAAAATCAGATATTTCAATACTTTATACAGATACAAAGAAAATAGTTACTCTGGTTGCAAATACAAGTGCTGATGGATTTTATGACTGGTCTCCCGACAGTAAATCTATTCTGTACACCAGTCATGTCGACAATACTAGTTCTAACTTTTATACAAATAGCAGGTATTTCAGGATTGATATTGATGGGAAGAACAACAAGGAACTCGGTAAGGACTTCGATGAAAACCTCTCAGGACTGAAATGGACCAGAAAAGGAATATATGCTACTGCATATCAAAAAACCTTGAGGTCATTGTTGCTTATGAATCCCGATAACGGGAAAATTATAAAGGTGCTCGAGAGCCCTGACAGGATAAATGGATTCTCCATTTCCAGGGATGGTAAAAAGATGGCATTCTCAGGAGCGGAAGATGAGAGTCTTTCAGAGGTATATATCAATAACCTTGATAATAATGAACCACTGAGATTGACCTCTTTTACAGACCAGATTAAAAACTGGAAACATTCGATTCCGGAGGTAATAAGCTGGAAGAGCAAGGACGGAAACATCATTGAGGGCATCCTGCATAAGCCTATGGATTATGATCCAGATAAAAAATACCCGCTACTGGTAAACATTCACGGTGGGCCAACCGGTATATCCCTACCCGAGCCGGTACCCTCTTATGTGTATCCTGTATTACAATGGCTGGATAAAGGAGCCCTTGTGTTAATGCCTAACTACAGGGGATCCGCTGGCTATGGTGAGGAATTCAGGAAACTGAATGTTGAGAACCTTGGAGTGGGTGATGCATGGGATGTAATGTCAGGTATAGAATATCTTGCCGGAGAGGGTATCATCGACACCAGCAGGATGGGAGCCATGGGATGGAGCCAGGGCGGGTATATTTCAGCCTTCCTGACTACCAATACAGATGCTTTTAAAGCAATATCAGTCGGAGCGGGAATCTCCAACTGGATGACATATTATGTAAATACTGATATACATCCTTTTACACGGCAGTACCTGAAGGCCACCCCATGGGAGAATGAAGAGATATACCGCAAAACCTCGCCGATGACGAATATAAAAAATGCAAGCACTCCCACCCTTATTCAGCATGGCGAGTTCGACAGAAGGGTTCCGATCCCTAATGCCTATGAACTGTTCCAGGGTCTGCAGGATGTCGGTGTGGATACAAAGCTAATCGTTTACATGGGATTCGGTCATGGCATTACCAAACCGAAAGAGCGACTTGCCGCAATGTGGCATAACTGGCAGTGGTTCGGCAAATATTTATGGGGAGAGGAAATAGACCTCCCAGCGATGAGCGATGAGCGATGAGCGATGAGCGGTGAGCGATGAGCGATGAGCGATGAGCGATGAGCGGTGAGCGATGAGCGATGAGAGATGAGCGGTGAGCGGTGAGCGATGAGCGATGAGAGATGAGCGGTGAGCAAGGAGCATGCAAAAGATTTGACTTTTACTGATCCATCTCGTAACTTGCTATGATTAACAATAAAGCCTTTACACAATGAAAAAGAACACATTCTTACAAATTATTACAGTGCTGGCCGTTATGTTCCTTGTTGCTGGTTGTGTCCAGCAACCGGTTGATGTGTCCGGTGAAATTTCCGATGCTAATATAGTCTTCATGGAAGCCTTTAATACTGGAGATATGGCTGCCCTGGCCCAGTGTTATACTGAAGATGCAAAGCTCTTCCCTCCAAATTCTGAGATAGTACAAGGAAGAGAGATGATTGAAACGTTCTGGGGAGGTGCACTGGAAATGGGAGTTAAAAAAGTATTGCTTGAAACCACCTCAGCTACTGGTTTTGGTAATACTGCTATTGAAGAAGGGAAGGCCACCCTCTATGCAGAAGGAGATGTTATCCTAGATGTGAGCAAGTATATCGTCATATGGAAGAAGATAGGTGATAAATGGCTACTTGATCGTGATATATGGAACTCCAGTATGCCTCCTCCTGAACCTCCTGAACCAGAACCTGAGGTTGAATCTGAAGTGGAATCTGAATAACTGAACCATCTGTAAGACTGTCTTTTTAGATGTTTGAACCGTTGTGAGTATTTGAGCGTTTGATGATCCTTTGAATATTTCAAACCTTTTTCTCTCACCAGGCCTGGACTATTAAGTCAGGCCCACGTCATCCATCATTTTAAAAACAACAATAACCTCTGGTGAACACGGGTATTAAATCATAAATCATAATTAATAAACAATACTTTTATTATTCCCTTTTCTTAATTTCATCCACAAGCTTCTTGAACTCCTCTGTCTCCTTCCTTACCTGGATAATAAAACTGTTTTCATCGATAGTACCCAGCGCAGCTGTCATTTCTTCCATATTCCTGTATGTTGCCTTCCGGAAAGCATTATCATAATCCTTTTTACGTGAGATATACACCTGGTCACGGATGTATTCCTGGATTGTCACCGCCTTATTCAGGGCTGATTTCCACTGGTCCTCCGCGGGGATATCTGTTCCATATATTTCACACAGGATAGCAAAAGCATGTTTTTGTTTATCCATCGGGTATTTCATCCACAGACCATCATATCTCTCATGTATCTCTTCCCATGTTTTCAGTTTCCCTGAACCAATATCCGCACGTATCTTATCGACATCCCTTTTTTGCATGATCTGTCCACCGAGATTAACCCATTCACGTTGCCTGCTATTCTTCAGGTTCTTAATCAGGTCTGTCAACCTTGATTTTGGATGTGCATTCATATATTCCATCAGGTTCTTCATGGCATAATAATGCAACATGTCACCATAGGCATGGTATGCTTTATATGGTTTCAGGATCAGTACCTTGCGCTTGCTACGCTCCATATTTTCACCTAATACCTCCATTTCATTGACCACTTTCTCCTTGCCAGTCAGTATTTTTCGTCCCAGGCTGGCCATCTCGTCATCATTTCTTATGCCGGATGCTTCACCACTGGCCCTGGCAGTCCATATTTCCAATAATCTCCGGGCAATGAGTATCTCTTCCACCGTGTCAGGGGCAAATGTTTCAAATTCAATATTCTGAATCTTATTAATCCGTTTGTCACGGGTTTGGAATTTCCATGAATTACGCAACAGCGCATACATATTATACATCCACCAGAATGCAGGCATTACTTCGAGTCTGTCCTTTGATTCATTATTATTAATCAGTGAAAATGGGAGGGGTATATCCAGTTCTGCAGGATAGGCAGCTTTAGAAAGCAAAACGAATGATGCAAATCGGCTTGAATGTTTCAAACTTGTACACAATCCCGGCCAGAATCCGCGACCGGCCTGTATTTCATTGTCATTGGCGCGGCTATTATGATTGGAGCCGATTGTAGCGCCTGCTGCTATGTTGCTCTGTCCCATAACCACTGATGCTACAAGGAAGGAATTGTTATGATGCTGTTCGTGTGCCGGGAAAATCAGATTATTAAGCACCTCGCAACAGGAGATGGTTGAATTATCACCCAGAAAGGAATTGATCAGCCTGGCTCCATACTTAAGGTTGGAGTTGTTTCCCAGGATAAACTTAACAGCCTTACACCCGTAAAAAATATGGCAGCCATAACCAATTATGCCATTAACCAGTTCCACTCCCTCACCTATCTGTGTTGGTTCTTTTTCAGAGGAGTTTATGGTAAGGTTTTTTAATTTATTGGCCCCCTTTATATAGCAATCTGAACCGATCTTAACATCTTTCAGAATAAGGGAATTTTTTATCACACACCCGTTACCTGTTGTACCGTAGTAGCCACGATGGTTATCCAT
The DNA here is from genome assembly GCA_016928075.1 of Bacteroidales bacterium. Lineage (GTDB taxonomy): Bacteria > Bacteroidota > Bacteroidia > Bacteroidales > VadinHA17 > UBA9300. Next base: position 11,644 of record JAFGLJ010000071.1, read on the forward strand.
GCTGTCCTGGGTTATTTTCTTCAGATTCTCCTGCAAAGGTTTATCGTCGACATACTTCGCCCATAAATAAGCATCGGCTGTAATCATCCCGTCAAAGGGCAGTACCTGACGGCAACCTGTTTCGTTCATCAGGTCGAGCCAGGTTCTGACATTTTCGGGTTCACCATCCTTTAAAATTCCATTGCCGAATTTGGCATGATCGGTTGTATGCATTTCCTGTATATTAAAAAGTATGCACCTGTCGCCAATCAGATAATGAGCAAGATAATGCACGTTATGAATAGCCACGTCATCACTAATATCACAGGCGATGACAAGACTGTTGGTGATGCCGGCGGGCACCCGCAGGTCGTGATGCTGAAGGACAACATTCCGTAATTTACCTATCCTGACCAGTCCGAAGAAATTTGTGTTCTTAATCAGCCTGGGATCAAACTCATCCGTAACCAGCAAATCATCCCAATCATCTGCGGTGTTATCGTTTTTTACCAGCCTGTCGATTTCCTCCGATTTCAGATGCCTCCATCCTGATTCAGGGGGTTTGACCTGCTTGTTTCGCTGAAAGTATTCATCTTCACCTTTGGGCAGATATTCTTCAGGTATAAAATTCCTGCCAATATTTTCATGAGGGACGATTGATAATTTAGTCATGGTGTGGTTTTTAAAGTTGATTATGCGACTGCTATGTAAGCTTTTTATTAAGGTTTTTCATATTTCATTATAAAAACTGAATAATATCTAAAGTATTATTCGGAATAAAATAAAAATACATCATTTAGATGAAACATTTAATTATTTCCTATTCCTTATAACTCCCTTAAATAATTTGCTTTAAAATAATGAATATTGTCGCTGGTATTCTGGCAGGGGGGCTGTTTTAAGATTTATCTATCCTGCATTTCTTAACTACACCCAGGCGGCACAAAACGATACCTGCTATAACTATTATCAATGCAACAAGTGCAAATGTGAAATATTCGTAGTAAAAGAAAATTAAACCAGCTAACAGGCTGACTGATGTTACTATATTACCGGCTGTTATCGCCCTTGTTGCCTTTTTCCTGTTCTTCAGCCTGGTTTCATCCTCTATTTCTACAGCCCTGGTCAGAGAATATAGAATATTGGTATTATGGTCTCCTGATTTAAATACATTTTCATGGGATGATTTATTGGGATCTTCACCATTTAATAATTCCTTATCAATCCCTTTGATTTCTTCTGTGGCAATACATGCGGCACAACATCGTCCATATCTGAGCCAGATATTTGAGGTCGGATGTTCCTGCAGTTTTTTTATAAGCAATGATATACCATTATTGCAATAATCGCATTTATATATTTTAGTAAAGCTGTCATTCATTTCCATAATCCTGTAATTATTGACCTGTTTATCCCCCTTATAGTCTTTGAAACAGGGACAACAATATTAGGCAAATAAGAAATACAATACTGACAAATTCTTAGAATGAAAATTTACAGAGGGCCATCATCAAGATATAATATATTGATAAACAATAATATTATTACAATCCCTAATTTAGAAGTGATTATTTTAACCTATTTTATAATCTAAATTCTTATGCGAGTCATTATATTTCAAAAAACTCAACCAGCGATTATTAAAAATCATCTTTCTCAACTATGATATATAAAAAATGCATTACAACATAGCTGTAATGCATTTTTTAACTTTCAATTACCATGAGCAACTTACTCCTATTCTTTCGGAGTGAGTATGAAATCCTGAATTGTTAGGTTTGCTGCTTTCACTTCAATATTAGCATGTACCGTGTCATAATTCTCCTTGAAAGCGTAGATAAGATAGCTGCCTTCTGTGATACCGGTCATAGCATAAAATCCATTTTCGTCAGAGAAAGCGGTTGCGAGAGTATCATCCTCAGCAATGATCCCCAAAGATGCATTCTCAATTAACTCCTCAGTTTCCTTTTCACTTACAACTCCCTGTACGGTTCCGGCAAATGAATTATTGACGGCACGGATGACGGGCTTGAAAATAAATCCTTTGATGCCTGCCGGTGTATTCATATTTCCTTGAATAACAAATGATTTCTCAAGGCTGAAATCCAATAACAGCTCAGAAGTCAGTCCACCCTGCACACTTAAAGGCGGTTCTATAAAAATCTTAATGCCTGTCTGTTCGCCACTCGGCACCTTCACTTTATAATCTTCCAGTGTCCCGTTGTTATCGACAACTATGCTTGCCTCATCCACATAAAGACGGAGAAGGTCATAATCACCAACCGGGATTTCCATCTCAAGAAGTTCAGCCACCACTCCGTTACGCAACTCCAGCAGGTCAAATTCACGTGTTTCTTCGAGTAATGTTATAAAGGGATATCCATTACTGTCATCCGTGGTTCTGATTTCAACTTTTGTAATGGTTATGTTGGCCTCCTCTATATATTCAATAGGGAAAGGATCATCAGTAATACTGATTCTTAATATCCCGAATTTATCATCGGTTCTTTCATTCTCCTGGCAACTCACCATTATTATTAAAGCAATAATGATCAATCCAGGTAATTTAATTTTGCCCTTCTTCATATTTTAGATTTTTAAATTTTGTTTATTGTATATATGACGAGATGAACCTTAAAAAGGTTGGATTAACATAAATATTGCAATTCGAAATACTGTGATACATAACCATGCCTTTTTTAATTATATTAGCCAGACTATCACATACATTTATTATTATGATAAAAAATGCAGCAATTATATTGAGCCTGTTATTGGTGATAATGCCTGTAAATCTTACTGCCCGGGAAAAAGGTAATGCCGGTAATCCAATGGGAGAACAACTTTTTGTAAGTGGACAGGATGGATACCATACCTATCGCATACCCTCCATTGCTGTTACAAAAAAAGGAACCATACTGGCGGTATGCGAAGGGAGGAAGAATAGCAGTGGTGACAGCGGCGATATTGATCTTGTATTAAAAAGATCTGAGGACCAGGGAGAAACATGGAGCAATCAAGAGGTTATATGGGATAATGGAGAAAATACATGCGGTAATCCATGCATGGTCGTTGATAATGAAACCGGTACTGTCTGGTTATTGAGTACATGGAACAATGGAAAGGATCATGAATACCAGATTATTGACCAGACAAGTAATGACACGCGAAGAATTTTTGTATTGCATTCGACCGACGACGGAATGACATGGAGCAGGCCTGCAGAAATAACAGGAGATGTTAAAAAGCCTGACTGGACATGGTATGCTACCGGACCGGGTAGCGGGATTCAGCTGAAATACGGTAAATATAAAAACCGTATGATAATACCCTGTGATCATATTGAAGCAGGTACAAAGCATTATTATTCACATATCATTTATTCTGATGATAACGGAAAAACCTGGCATCTCGGTGGGCGGACACCTGAGCACCAGGTAAACGAATGTGAAGCTGTGGAATTAACCGGAGGCAGGATAATGCTCAATATGCGTAATTATAACCTATCTGTGAAATACAGGCAGACAGCCATAAGTGATGACGGAGGCCTCTCATGGAAAAAACAGCAATTTGATACCACCCTCATCGAACCCATATGCCAGGCAGCTATTGAACGTTATAGCTGGCCTGAGGATGGAAGACAGAATATTATACTTTTCAGTAACCCGGCTTCTGCGGACAAACGAATAAATATGACACTCAGGGCCAGTTTTGATGAAGGCATTACCTGGCCTGCTTCAAAAAGTCTCCATCAAGGACCCTCAGCATATTGTGATCTGGCTGTCTTGCACAATGGTAATATTGCCATCCTGTATGAAGCAGGAATCGAAAATCCCTATGAAACGATTGTTTTTGCAGAAGTGTCATTTATATCTATGCTTAAGAAGCCTCAGCCTTAGCCTCAGCCTTGATCATGTGAATCATATTACACCAGCAAATAAATAAATTGTTATCTTTCAGGATAAAACGCCTCCATGACAGATTACGGTTTCTGGTCACTCATACCTCCTGTTATAGCAATTGCACTGGCCATTCGCACCAGGCAGGTATATATTTCACTCGGATTGGGCATATGGGCAGGCTGGGTAATAATTAACAGGGGCAACCCTATCAGTGGTTCAGTGGCAACAGTAAAAGCTGTCGTGGATGTGTTTAAAAATGATGGCAGCACTCAGACTGTCCTTTTCACTTTGCTAATTGGTTCCCTGATTGCATTTATGCAAAGATCAGGTGGTGTGAACGGTTTTACCACCTTTATAAATTCGAGGTTAAAGAAAAAGCAACAGTCAGCCCGCAGTGTGCAGCTGTGGGCTGCACTCACAGGCCTTATCATATTTGTTGAATCAAATATTTCAGCCCTGACAGTAGGGACTCTTTTCAGGCCCCTGACCGACAGGTTCAAAATTTCACGTGAGAAACTTGCATACCTGGCCGATTCAACATCTGCACCCTCCAGTATACTTATTCCGCTGAATGCCTGGGGAGGTTTCATAATGGGATTACTGCTGGTCCAGGGTTTTGACCAGCCTTTCCTGACTTTGCTGTCGGCAATACCGTATAATATATATCCCATTCTGGCTGTGGCTATGGTATTTATTATAATCAGGACGGGGAAGGATTTTGGTCCTATGAAAAAAGCTGAAAGGAGAGCCAGGGAGGAAGGTAAACCTCTCCGTGACGGTGCAACACCAATGGTATCGAGTGAGATAACATTGATGGAGGCAAAAAAGGGCAACCCGGAGCGTGCTATAAATATGCTTCTGCCGGTAGGAATTATGGTATTACTGATGCCTGTAATGCTTGTATGTACCGGGTGGAACAATGTGGAAACAGGTACGGCTGAATCATTTATTGATCACTCACTGCAGGCTGTGAGTAATTCATCAGGTGCCGAATCAGTTCTATATTCTGTGCTTATATCTTTGCTGATCAGTGCAATTGCCTTCAGGGCACAAAAAATACTGACCATCAAAGAACTGGCAGCTACAGCATTAAAGGGTATGTCAGGAATGGTATCAATGGCATTGCTCATGATACTGGCTTTTGCCATTGGGAATTTATGCAATGAGATGGGGACGGGGGATTATGTTGCCGGGATAACTAACAGGTGGCTGACGCCTTCACTCGCACCATTACTGATATTTCTTGCCAGCTGTTTTATTGCCTTCTCAACGGGCACTTCATGGGGCACTTTCGCCATTATGATAGCAATTGCTGTTCCCGTTGCCCATAGCCTGGATGCAAATGTTCCGCTCGCGATAGCCGCTGCCCTTGGTGGAGGTGTCTTCGGCGACCACTGTTCCCCAATATCTGACACAACACTTATTTCATCAATGGCATCTGCCAGCGACCATATCGATCATGTAAATACACAGCTGCCTTACGCCCTTATCACAGGAATAACAACAGCCCTGATATATCTTTTACTGGGGTTTATTACCTGATATGCATTGCGGGGGAAATGAAAAATGACTCAGCTAACCATGAAAGAAAGAATGAGGTTTACCTCCTAAAATAACGCAATATTGCCGTCTTTTACTTAGCATGTACATATTTAATCTTATATGTATGGTATAGTATATTTTCAGAATAATGTCATCAATAAAATTATTCTTTTTCATATCCCTCAGCCACTGTCTGTAATTGGAAAAACTTTTTATAATCCCGGAGGTTATGTCAGAGTAACTGTAGATCTCAAGGTTCGCTTTCGGTAACTCCCGTTCATAATTAAACAAACTCCAGTGGTTCAGCAACATCTTTCCTTTCCAGTACTTGACAAGGACGTTTCTTTTACCAGGAGCAGACAGAATATCAGCAATAAGATAAATACCTCCGGGTTTCAACACACGTGATATCTCCCTGAAAAAAGAAGGCTTGTCAGGGTAATGAAAAGCACTTTCTATATTTATTATGCAATCCACTGAATTACTTTCAATGGTTTTAAGATCCTGTGCATTATCAAGATAAAACTTGATATTTTTGTATCCTTTTCTCTCTGCTTCAGCACATGCTATTTCAATATTTGAAGGATTCAGGTCAATAGCAGTGATTGATGCAGGAGAGTATTTGTCCATTATATACTGTGCCTGAACCCCATTACCACATCCTATTTCAAGGATGTTTTTCCCTTTAACGGCTGGCAGAAGGGACATACATAAATCGGTCAGGTTTTTCTGAGCGTCGAAGAAACTCTCACCATAATTTACATGATAAGGATAATGAAGCATTGTGTACTTATCATTCAGCCGTAAGAGGGCATCGTTCATAGATTTATAATATTTATCCGTTGACGTACCTGATTTTATATGTGAAAAAAACCTGGACAGTATACCCATGTCAAATAATTTTGAAGTTCTTAATTACCATGATTTGGTTTGGTGGCACTTAGGGATGAAATTTTGATTATGTGCGAAGTTATCAATTAATTACAAATAATTTATCAAATTCCAACTTTTAATTCGGTATCCATTATCATACCCGGCGGCCTTTTTTTCATGTGAGATGGTAATTGCCTGAGAGCAACCTCAAGAAAAGCATCCAGTAACCTTTTCTTATTATACAGCGATTCAAAGACCAGACTGATTTCCCTGTAATGATCATTGCCCTTTATAGGTTTTATCATTTCTTCCCTGTCCGAAGGTACATTAATGGTTGCCAGTTCAGGGATAAAAGTAATACCGCTTCTGCTCTCCACAATGCGACGCAGTGATTCAAGGGAATTACTGCTGTAAGTAAGGATCTGTGAACCGGTCCTGATTCCTGCAAGATTACAGATTGAATTTACCTGGTTGCGAAAGCAATTCCCTTCCTGGAGATACCATATATCTTCCATACTGAAGTCCTCGAGGCTAACTTCTTTTTCACCGTAAAGCTGGTGACTGTCTGATACATAAAGAAAAAACCTCTCGTAAAACAAGGGTCTGAATTTCATTTTTCTGACTTCAACAGGCGTGGAAATAATCCCTGCATCGAGATGACCTGTCCTGATCTTGTGGATTATATCCTCTGTGATCAGTTCCTCAATTACCAGTTTAAGTTCAGGGTATTCGCGTTGTAAGTCATTAATAAAAATTGAAACAAAATACGGTGCAAGCGTGGGTATCATACCAACCTGCAATTCACCTTTTATTTCTTTCGTGAAATGATCAGGAAAGTTTTTCAGTGCATCAAATCTCTGTAATATCTCCAATGCTTCTTCATAAAATTTCTCACCATCTCCAGTCAATACCAGGGGCTTTGCATTCCTGTCTATAAGTGAAAGCTCAGTCTCAACCTCGAGCTTCTTTATCTGTGCACTCAACGCTGGCTGTGAGAGTCCAAGTTTTGAAGCAGCCCTTGTAAAACTGCCATAATGAAGCAGTTCCTTAAAATATTGAAGTTGTTTTATGGTCATTTAATTATAAATAATAGTTATACCTATATAACTTATATAAATAGTAATTATACTATATTTGTGAATGAAATCAAACAAAAACAATAACAAAAACCAAAAAATGATGAAAAAAGACGTATACATTAAGAACAAGGAATTAGAAAAAAAATTAAACGAACTTCTGAGTGATTACCAGATATATTACCAGAATCTGCGTGCTTTTCACTGGCTAATCAAAGGGCCCCAGTTCTACCAGTTGCATGAAAGGTTTGAGGAATTCTATGACGAGGCAGCAGATGATATTGACGAGGTAGCAGAGCGTATTTTGATGATCGGTGGCAAACCTTTGCACAGTTTTGAGGATTACATTAAAAATTCATCAATAAAAGCTGAGAAAGATCTTGAAAAGTCATCTGAAATACTACCTGTAGTAATCTCAAATCTTGAATCATTGCTTGGTTCATTCCGCGAAATAGTTGAGTTAGCAGGAGATTCTGATGACGAAGGTACAGTGGCCCTGATGGGAGATTTCATAAGTGCTGCAGAGAAAAAGCTCTGGATGCTCAACAGTATGCAGGTATAAAACCTGCATATTATATTTTAAGCCGTATGTTAATTTTTTCCAGCCTGCCAGTAATCCATACCACGAAGAGTGCAAAAAGCAAAGATTTTATCAATCCGACAGTTCCCCCTGTCATAAAAGCAGGGATCAGCATTATAAGTGGCCCCAGTGTCGGGTAGATTACATACGGCACTAGATAACAGGTTAGAGTGCTCCGGCCTGCCGGCATCATAAATGTGGCCCACCGTGTTTTTCCCCTGATGTCTGCGAGCCAGTATATTGCGGCGAAAAATGCGTAACTGATACCGGCACACATGGCAGTCCATGAAGGTGTGGCATGTATTTTTGATATACCCCATTCAGGCCTCACAGCGAATCCGAACAGCATTGAAACAGCTGCCAGTATAAGTAATATCAGAATAAACAGATGTATCTTCCCTGAGCTGTTGAGTGATTTATAAAAGACTGATGCTACAATACCGCTCATTACAAGGGCATGGTTTGATGCACTGACCACCAATCGGATGGAAGGTAATTTCCCGGGCAGCCCGGTAAATTCCTGCACATTGAGCGCATATAAGATAATCCATGCCGTGACTACCAGCCACATCCTTGGCCCTCCAAACAGGTATACAAGTGCCCCCAGCAGGTATGCCCAGCCAATGAGTCCGAGTATTCCCCACCAGTAAGGTTTCATCCATTGAGGATCTCCCCGGATTCCTCCCTTATAGGTCAATGCCAGTACGATCAACAAAATGAAACCTGCGAGCTGTAAATACAGAACAGGCATTCTTTTTGTTGAGCTAATGTTTTCATAACTATTCCAGATCAGGACAAATGCTATAATCATAACCACTTCCCATGCTGCCTTGATGTATTGCGGTACTCCGGGATGGAAATTTTCCAGGTTTACCATATAGAAACCCATAATTACAAGGGCTGCAGTCCTCTGCAGTATATGCAGCAGGATTTTCTTTTTACTGTGTCCCTTTTTAATTCGTGCATCTATAGCAAAAGGAATGGAAAGTCCAACAATAAACAGGAAGGCAGGGAAAACAATGTCAGCAAGCCCTAACCTGTCTTCATCAGCCGAGGCATGTTCGAGCCACCCGGGTATGTCATGGAGTGACCATAGATCATTAACAAATATCATGAGCAGCATAGTGAATGCCCTGAAAATATCTATGGATGAAATTCGTCTGTTAACCACAAGCAATTAAATTTTAAGCCCAGGCATAAATACATCTTTTTTTTATTTTATACAATATTGCGACCTTTCCGGGTTGGTAAATAAAGGACACTTCAGTATAGTAATACTAATTTTAATTCGATAAATGTTTTTTTGTATTTTTAACCTTTCCAAGACAGGTTTGAAATGGAAACTATCTTTACGAAAATCCTGATAGCATTGTTGACACTACCTGTTATTCTTATTTCCGGCATTTACCTCAGAAAGACATCCAGGCCTTACAATAATATATTATTTACCGTTCATAAGATCGTAGCACTTGTATATATCATTTTTACTATTCTTGTCATAAGAAGCTTTTTAAAGGATCCCGTTCTGGAAGGAATTTTTGCATTTCCATTGATACTCACGGTTTCACTAATATTGTTTAGTTTTATCACGGGAGCTTTGCAGAGTTTCGAAAAACCTCCGCCGGCAATAGTGACCATAACACACAAGGTAAGTTCTTATATGATGTTTATATGTCTTCCTATAACCTTTATCTTATTATATAATTTCATTAGTGTCCGACTAAAATAATAAAAAAGAAGGGTACTCCCATGAGGTTTCCCCTTCATGTTGTAGATTTGTTTTTGCGAAAAAA
>JAFGLJ010000072.1 GCA_016928075.1 Bacteroidales bacterium
AATGATGAAGAATGCCACGATAATGATACCAAGTGTTTTCAGGGCAAGAATAACAACACAGACACTCTATATTGGATTTATTCCCGGGGTGATATCCTCACTGATAGGAACAATGCTTTCCGGAATCGGTATATATAAGAGACAAACAGCAAGACTTATTAAAGAACTCCAGTTATGAAAAAATTACTTTTACTAATAGTTATATTTAATGGTTCTTTTGCCATAGCACAGAACCCTGACGGTGAGGAGATAATGAGAAAAATAGATCAGAATATGTCATCCGAGAACAGGTTCTTTACCTCAAAAATGATTATCAATGGTGTGCGGAATTCACGCACAGTGGAATCCCGTACATGGACCAGGGGTGAAAGCCAGTCTTTCACTGAATACCTGTTTCCTGTACGGGAGAAAGGAACCAAAATGTTAAAACTCGAAGATCAGTTGTGGATATATTCTCTTTCAACAGACCGGACCATACAGATAATAGGTCATATGTTACGTCAGTCGGTCATGGGATCGGATATGTCATATGAAGACCTTATGGAAGGCAGCAGGCTGCTTAGTCATTATAATGCCGAGGTAATTGGTTCAGAGATGGTGAACGGAAATGACTGCTGGGTGGTTGATCTGACAGCTTTTGATCCGGATGTGACATACCAGGGTAAAAAATTGTGGGTTGATAAGGCCAGGTATATACCCCTTAAGGAGGAATTATATGCAAAGAGCGGAACCCTGCTGAAGAGAACCCAGCTGAGCAATATTGAAAATATTGATGGCAGGTGGTATCCAAAAAAAATCGTTTTTAAAGATATGTTGCAGGAAGGTGAAGGCACCGAGTTTATCATAGAAAACATCCAGTTCAATGTAGATATCCCTGATTATATATTCTCCAAGGGAAGTCTTAAGAAATAGATGCTAGTGCATACCCAGGGGCTTATCTCTTTTATAGGTAATGGAGGCATCTGATTCTATTAAACTATTGAAAACCTCCGCCTCACTCTCAATGCCCTTTAATGTATAAGCAAGCCAGGGTAAGATATATCGATTCAATATTTCATGTTGCTTCTCCCTGGATATTTGGTTTTCAGGTCTGGTTCTTTCGGCAAAGTCGCACAGCCTGTATTTCATTGCCATATTACAATGGTTGCCTCCTGTAATATTTATATATGTTTTCCATCGCCCCCCAAGTGATTCGTAGATAGGCAGTGCATGTTTGCGTGCCGGTGTGATAAAATCATGACTTCCTGTAAAAACAAGAGCCGGGATATCAACAGATCCTGCTGCTGTGGCAGAAGATGGCCTGGTGTCGAGAGGGGCAAGAACAATAAGTGATTGTACATCTCCTGCAATTGCAGCACCCAGTATGGCCGATCCTCCTCCCAGACTGTGACCCATCAGGCATCTGGTGTTTCCCACTTTGCCATAGAATATTGAACCGGGGTCATTCCCTTCTTCAAGCATGTACCCGGTTGCATATAGGATATCGAGTCCGAATTCGCGATGTGAGGGAAACATTTCTGTCTCGCTGTCAGGCAGAACCAGAATATAGCCTTCCGGGACAATGCTGGTCCAGATGTTTTCGTAGTAACTTACAGGCATCCTGTATCCATGACCGAACGAGATAACAGGGAATCCATCTTCCGGCGCTGAAGATACCGGGACATTCCGTCCGGCACTGTCTGCGGGATAATATATAAGAAGTTCTATCTTTCGGTTATTCCTTGTGGAATCCACAGCCTCAACGGATGTATTTCCTACGAAGTATTTCTGAGAAAATGCGATATCGGATACGAGGAAAAACAGTAATAAAATCAAAAACTTATAAAATAATCTTTTCATAAATAATCTCCTGTTCCCCGGTCAATTTAATGAAAAAATTTATCTTACCACCAGAATCATTTATTATCATTGAACCCCTTACTTATCACAAAGTTGATAAGTTTATATTTTATGAAATATAGGGTCAATTTATTTTATACAGCAGTTTTACTATTAATTATTGTTGAATATTCTAATAAGTCTTTTAAATTTGCAGGTATATATGAACTGAGGCCTGGATGTGCTTTATAACTAAAACTTAATCAACTATTTATGAGAAAGAGGCCAGTATGTTTGGAATGCAAGGCATTCAAAAAGTCTTTCTTTTCAAACCTTGAAAATGGTGATCTCGAAAAGCTGAATTTCGAAAAGTCAGCATCTCTATACAAAACTGGTCAGATAGTTTTCCAGGAGGATAGCAGGGCAGTAGGAGCATATTGCCTGCATTCCGGGAAAATCAAATTATATAAGGTAGATAACGAGGGCAGGGAGCAGATTATAAGATTTGTGACACCCGGTGAACTGTTTGGTTATAGTTCAATCATAGGTTCGCGCCATTACCTGATAACGGCAGAGGCAATAGAAGATTCGGTTATATGCTTTATTGACAGTAATTTCTTTTCTACACTTACGGCAAAATACCCTGATATTAATAAGGAACTCATCAAGGCACTTGGATCAATGCTTAATGATGCCGAGGACAGGATTATATCACTGGCACGGAAACAGGTAAGAGAACGTCTGGCTGAAGCACTGCTGACCCTCTGTGAGAAATTTCACACCGAAGGATGCAAAGACAATAATATCCTCAAGCTGCCGCGTGAAGACCTTGCTAATATTGTAGGTTCAGCAACTGAAAACATCATACGTATTCTTTCTGAATTTCGTGAAGAAGGGCTTATTTCTATTGAAGGACGGACAATTATCCTGAAAGACATTGAAGGATTGAAAAAGATTGCCAGTATTGATTGAATAAGAATGCAGATCAATAATCTTTGAATAAGGGACTGTCAATCATAACCATCAGACTTACAATATACCATCACATACTAACTGATAATTATCATATTTCGGCCTGACGAATAACTTCCAGGCAGCTGAAATATTTTAGTGACCTGCCTGATAAGAATCTTCCGATCCCAAAAACTTTTTCATATATTTTTTAATCGTAAAGGATGAACTTGGTGTTTCGAGATCAATGCCTTCCTGGCAGTGCTATTATGACTTAACACATGGATAATCCATTAGGTTCCTTCAAAGATGCAAAAAGCTATAAAAATCAACAAAGACGAATGGAACAGGTTGCTCATCAAGCTTTCTGATGCCGGGGAACGCTTGTATGCCCCGATAAGGCACAACGGAGTTTTTGATTATGAACTCATAGATACAGAAAGCATTGGGGAGATCGTTTATAATGAAGCAAAACCTGCGTCACCTCTTAAAATTTTCTTTCTCCCCATCAGGTTGAATGTTACCGGTGGAGGGAAGACACCTGGCCGAATCATAATAATTGGCGCACCTGCCTGCGATATTGAAGGTTTAAAACTGCTTGATGCCATTTATATTGATGAGAAGTACACTGACGAGTCCTACCTGTCGCGAAGGCAGAACGCAATAATTATTGGTGCCCCGTGCCATAAAACGGCTGAGAATTGCCATTGTACCACTTATGGTGTTAATCCATGGCCCGGTGATGGTTGTGACATCTCATTGAGTTCCACGGGTGAGGATATTATACTTACCACCATGTCTGAAAAGGGAAACGGCTTCATGAATGAGATTAAGAGTCTTGTTGACTCAACAGAGCCGGAGGCCGGCGACATGGAAACATTAAAAAGGCTTCAGGAAGCATCGGCTGCCGAGATAGCTGATAAGAATGATGGACTGCCCGGAAAGGAAGAAACAGGGAAACTTGTACAGGCCGCTGAAAGTAGTTTCTGGAAAGAACATTCCTCAAAATGTGTCTCATGCGGTGCATGTGCAGCCATATGTCCCACCTGCACATGCTTCCTGCTCATAGACAGGCCGGGCTTTGAAAAGATAAAACAACAGGATACCTGCCAGTATCCTGCATTTGAAAGGGTTGCAGGAGGGGAGGATCCTCTTAAGGAGCTGAGTGTAAGGTTCCATAACAGGTATATGTGCAAATTTGTCTGGAAGCCTGAAAGATTTGGAGTGCTGGCATGCACAGGTTGTGGAAGGTGCATCGATGCATGTATTGCCGGTATAAGCAAGAATGAAGTAATAAGGGAAATGACATGAAAAAACAAACAAAGGAGGTCAAAGGGAAAGGCCTTTATGAAGTATTAAAGGCTGAAGTCGATGAAATAATCGATGAGTCACCCCTTATAAAAACATTCGTTATGACCCCTGAAGAACCATTCAAATTCAATACGGGGGAATTTATTGAACTTACCCTGGATGGACTGGGGGAAGCTCCTTTCACACCCTCATCATCACCTTTTGTCACAGAGAAGCTCGAGGTGACAATAATGAAAACCGGGTATATAACCAGCAAGTTTCATGATCTGAAATCCGGGGCAATATTGGGTATCAGGGGTCCTTTCGGCAGGGGTTACCCCGTTGACAGGTTCATTGGTAAGGAGATACTAATAGTGGGTGGCGGCTGCGGACTGGCCCCTATCCGGTCCCTTCTTTTTACACTCATTGAAATGAAAGACCAGATTGAGAAGGTTGTCCTTCTTTATGGTTCAAAGACACCAACCGACTGCATATACAAACCAATGTTCGCAAAGCTGAACAGCATTGATAAGTTTGAGACATATCGTTCAGCTGATAGACCGGATGGTACCGAATGGGATGAATCGATAGGACTGGTTACCATACTGCTCGACCAGCCCATGGTTGATATGGATAATTCAATAGCCGTGGTATGTGGCCCGCCGGTAATGATGAAGTTCGCCACGCTGAGGTTACTGGAACTGGGGTTCAGCGACGATGACATATTTCTTTCTATGGAGAAAAACATGTCATGCGGACTGGGTAAGTGCGGTCATTGCATGATGGGTGAATTTTTCGTCTGCAAGGATGGCCCGGTCTTTACCTATGCTGAAATAAAACATAGCCCGGAAATATGGAAATAGATTAACAACCCATAACAGGATATGAGTAAGAAAATAGTCATAGATATGATGAAATGCCGCACTTGCAACAGTTGCGTGGTGCAATGCTCGTACCAGCACCACCCCGGCAATAACGGCATGATGCCACTGCTTGAAAAGGCGGCATTCAGCTTTACATGCCGTAGATGCGAGGATGCTCCCTGTATCGAAGTGTGCCCGGTGGATGCACTGGAAAAAGATGAGAACGGAGTAATCACTAGAGCTGCCAACCTGTGTGTAGCGTGTAAATCCTGTATAATGGCCTGTCCGTTCGGTACAATGATGAACAGTTTCTTCGAGGTCCGTAAATCGGTATGTGACTATTGCGCTATGGACGGTCACGATGTAAAACTCCTCTGCATAGAAACCTGTCCGGAGAAAGCATTGAGTTTTGAGGAAATAGATGAAGATCCTGAACAAAATCTTCACAAACTGAATGATAAGGTTCTTGTAAGGGAAATAATCTGGGAAAAGTTAAAACATGAATAATGTAAAGAGATGATAAAAGACCTTTTTTACTTTCTAATATTCCCGGGGATGATCTTCTCGGTGCTCATGGGGGGAATCCTCTCATGGTCAGACCGCAAGATCACGGCAAGGGTCCAGTTCAGGAAAGGGCCGCCATTTCTTCAGCCATTCTACGATATTGGCAAGCTGTTTTACAAGGAGACAATATTACCGGAACATGGTGCCCGGTTAACCTTCCTGGCCGCCCCGGTATTTGCCCTTTTCAGCGCCACCCTGGCTAATGTGTTCATACTGCTTCCCTCAATATTCCCGGGCAGCGGGTTCAAAGGAGACCTGATAGTGGTATTTTACCTGCTTACTATACCATCACTGAGCTATATCATAGGTTCCCTCGCTTCAGGAAATCCGCTTGCGTCTTTGGGTGCGTCAAGGGAGATAAAGCTTATAATGAGTTATGAACTGACTTTTATCCTTGCCCTTGCATGTATAGTGATCAAGAGTGGGATGAGCTTATCAATCTCGGATATAATTGCAGCACAACAGGAAGGGGGAGCATTTATAGGCTCAGTATCAGGAGTTTTACTTTTTATTGTAATACTGTTTGTCATACAGGCAAAGCTGGCACTGGTTCCCTTCGATATGTCGGAAGCTGAAACTGAAATAGCCCACGGAGTATTTATTGAATATTCAGGCAGTGCCTATGCCATAATAAAAATGGCAAGGTACATAATGCTTTTTACCCTGCCATCACTGATGATGACACTTCTCATGGGAGGATTCAGTCTCAGTGGCTTTGGCATTTTGTGGTCGATACTTAAACTGGTGGTCATACTGCTTCTCATTACCCTTATACGGAATACGAATCCGAGACTGAGGTTAGACCAGGCTATGAGGTTTTTCTTTATTTGGATGAACCTGATAGCCGTGATCGCAATAGGTCTTTCAATTATTAAACTGTAAAAAGATAAAAAATTGAGTTTAGGAAGTTATTGTTTCAGAAAATCGTTGTGGGTATTCCATTTTGGTGGAGCCTCATGCAATAACTGCGATATAGAAATTCTCGACTGTCTCACTTCACGGTACGACATCGAGAGATTCGGAATGCAGCTTGTAGGGACTATCCGGCATGCAGATGTATTGCTTGTTTCAGGCTCAATAAACAGGAAATGCCGCGCCAGGCTTTTGAAGGTTTACAACCAGGCACCCAAACCGATCCTGGTCGTTGCTTTCGGAGCCTGCGGTTGTACAGGAGGCATTTTTGCCGAAGGAAACGTTTTTGGGGGACCGGTAGACACCATAATCCCGGTGGATGCTTATATCCCGGGATGCCCGCCAAAACCTGAGGCAATACTGGCAGGAATAGTAAAACTGTTAAATAAATAAAGTGCTATGGCAGCTGTTAATTACGAGATATTTCCCGACATCCTCAAACTGAATTTCGATAGTGATATACTGGGATTGATGGTACTGCAGAGAAAGAGGCTGGTGGTGCAAATACGAAAGGAAGCCCTTCTGGAGATTGCTAATTATTTCCTGGATGAGCTTAAATACAGGTTCGTTATAGCTTCAGGAATGAACGCTGATCATGGTTACGACATTATCTACCATTTCAGTGATGACAGCACAGGCTATATGGTAAACCTGATGGTAAATATTGACGAGAAGAAACCTGAAATTGAGTCAATGGCAAATATGATCAGTGCAGCCAACTGGATAGAAAGGGAAATACACGAAATCCTGGGAGTTAATTTCATTAACCATCCAAACTTGACAAATCTTATTTCGGGAGAAAACTGGGAGGAGACAGAGCATCCTTATGCCCGCCCGTCACGCGATAACAAAAAATCCCAAAGGACATGAGTAAAAAAACGGTCATACCAATAGGTCCATATCATCCTCTTCAGGAGGAACCTGAACTTTTCAAGCTGTACTGCGAAGGTGAGATCGTCAGGGATATTGAATGGGAAACCGGTTACAATCACCGGGGGATTGAAAAGATCAATGAATCAAAAACTTTCGACCAGGTTTTCTTCGTGGTTGAGAGGATATGCGGTATATGCTCCACATCACATCCATTTGCATATGCAAATGCGATGGAAGAGGTTGGCAGGGTTGAAGTACCTGACAGGGCCAAGTTTATAAGAACGATAATAGGAGAGCTTGAACGCATCCACAGTCACCTTTTATGGCTTGGCCTCGCCGGTCATTTCCTTGGCTATAATACCGTATTCATGTGGGCATGGAAATACCGCGAAATGATCCTGGATATTTTTGAGAAGACGACAGGCAACCGTAATAACTATGCGATGTTCAGAATAGGAGGAGTAAGAAGGGATATTCCGAACATACATATAAGTGATGTAAAAAAGATGCTTGATGCAATCAAGCCCAAGCTTAATCTTCTGCTCGGTGCGGTAATGGATGATCCTGTTATTCATGCCCGTACAAAAAAAGTAGGGATACTTACAAAAGAGGATATAATTGATTATGGTGCAGTTGGACCTACAGCCAGGGCTTCCGGGATTGCTATTGATGTCAGGCATGATGATCCGTACGCAGCATACCCGCTGGTTGACTGGAAGGTGATCACTTCCGATGGTTGCGATGTTTACGCAAAGACGGAGGTCAGGCTGCTGGAAATGCTGGAATCGGTATCAATAATAGACCAGTGCCTTGACAAAATGAGTCATACAAAGGAGGGTTCCATATATAATCCTGTGAAAGAAATTCCGGCAGGATTTGGTTTCGGTCGTGCAGAAGCACCACGTGGTGAAGTTTTCCACTTTGTGAAGACAGATGGATCCAATTCACCCGCAAGACATAAGGTGCGGGCACCAAGCTATGTAAATATCGCAACCTTCAAAAAATCGTGCATAGGACAGACTATATCCGATGCCACGATAATACTGGCAGCAGTAGACCCGTGTTATTGCTGCACTGAAAGGATGGCTTTTGCTTATGACTATTACAGCGGTAAGCAGATAATGAATGGACTTGATCTGATAAGGATCTCGCAACAGAAAACCAAGGAGCTGAAAATGAAGATGTAAATTATAGGCTATGGACGAATTGTTATATATTATTTGGATACCACTTGCAGCCGGGTTGTTGCTGATGGCCTTCCCTGAGTCTATGAGAAAAATTACAGGGATACTTGCTTCACTGGCCAGCGCACTGGCATTTGCCTTTTCCATAGTGCTTTATACAGGCAGGGGCCTGAGCGGGCACCTTACCCTGGCACTCATCCCCGGCCTGGCAAAACTTTTCCCGGCTCTTGACCAGGTTCTGCGTCATTTGGGTACTCTGAACATCGATGAGATATCCAGGCTGCTGATAATGCTGATTACCTTTTTCGGCTTCATGATTACTGTATATTCGTTGAGATATACAAGCCCGGTGCATAAAATAAAGAGGTATTATTCTTATATCCTTCTTAATGTGGCTTTCTCGGCCCTGGCAGTTACTTCTGATCACCTGCTCTTCTTCATATTCTGCTGGGGAATACTCTGCATAATCCTGTACAGGATTATTAAAGGCTCAGACGATGAAGGAGCTGCTGCAGCAAAGAAAACAATGATAATTGTAGGGGCTTCCGACACTATAATGCTGCTGGGTATAGCCATCGTTTACAAGATGAGCGCCTCGTATACTATCAGTGGTGCAGGCATCGACACAACGCCTGCCCTGGGTGCAGTTGCTTTCTTCTGCCTGCTTATAGGCACTTTCACCAAGGCAGGTGCGGTACCTTTTCATACCTGGGTGCCTGACTTTGCAAAGAAAGCACCGGCTTCATCCACAGCCCTGCTGCCTGCCTCGATCGACAAACTGCTTGGAATATATTTCATGTTCAGAATCTGCACCGAGCTTTTCAGCCTCACTGAATGGATCACTTTAGTACTGGTGATTATGGGGGTACTTACAATTATAATTGGCGTAATGATGGCTCTGGTGCAGCATAATATGAAACAGCTGCTGGGATATCATGCCGTTTCACAGGTTGGATACATGGTGCTCGGACTGGGGCTGGGCACTCCCCTGGGTATTGCAGGAGGGTTATTTCATATGGTAAATCATACATTGTATAAATCCGGGCTTTTCCTTGTTGCCGGTAATGTTGAACACAGGTTCGGAACGGACAAAATAGAGGACCTCGGAGTATCACCTAAATATATGCCGGTCACTTTCCTTGCTGCCCTTGTATTTGCACTTTCGATCTCGGGGGTGCCCCCACTGAACGGTTTTGCCTCGAAGTGGGTCATATACCAGGGGATAATTGACTTTGGTTCAGGAGAGGGAATAGCAAATAACCTATGGATGATATGGCTCGGTCTGGCTGTGCTTGGTTCCGCCCTGACACTGGCAAGCTTCATAAAACTGCTGACAGGAGTGTTTTTCAGGGGAGAAAGGAAACCGGTTAAGGGTAATTATGAAGCTAAAATTTCAATGATAGCCCCTGTTTCCATCCTGGCTATTGTGTGTATACTGACCGGTGTTCTAGCTACTGCCTTCATAATGCCAAAGATTATTATACCACTCACTTCGGGTTTTGAATACCATGGGGATTGGCAGGCTGGAATGGTCGCTATAATGGTACTGGTTTCAATGGTTGTGGGTGTACTGTTTTACCTTGCAGGGAATATTAAAAAATTCCGTACCAGCGACAGTTTCATAGGCGGCGAGCCTGAACCTGAAGTGACCGGTATCAGTGTACTTGATTTTTATAAGACCATAACCCAGGCACCCTTCTTTGCCCCTCTTTACCGTGCGGCTGCCAGGAAATGGTTTGATGTATATGATGTAGGTAAAAGCATTGTGCTGTATTTTAATAAGATCTTCAGTGTGGCACATACCGGTATTCTTCCCTTCTACATCTCATGGTTGATATCGGGTCTTGTTATACTACTTATAATAATGCTCATTTAAGGATTTAATGATATGGAGACAACACTTATTGTAATACTTATACTGATGATCGCAGGTGCATTGCATGCGCTTCATGCCAGGGACTTGCTCTCGGCCATTGTATCCTATGCGGTTGTAGGGTACAGTCTTGTTGTAGGATTCCTGGTTCTTAAAGCACCTGACCTCGCTATTGTGCAAATCGTTGTGGAGACAATAGCGCTTATCATAATGGTATCAGTTCTGATAATAAGCACCAGGGAAGATCTTGCCAAGCGAGACACTATAATTATAAAAGGGCAATCGTATATAAATGTCAGAAACCTTGCATACATATTCTTTGCAGTTGTTGCCGGCTTTTTCCTGGTATATTTCTTTAACATGGTAAGTTCCGGGCTTGAACCGCTGGGAGTGCACGAAACCCGTATGGCCACAGAATATATTAAGAACGGTGTTGAAGGCACCGGGAGCGTTAACCTTGTAACCGGGGTCCTTTTAGACTACAGGGGATTTGATACTCTTGGGGAAGCTACCATTCTCTTTACAGCAGTAATGGGCATTCTTGCGATATTGAGATTAAAAACACACAAAATATAGAGGTTATGAAAGGCATGACAATAATAGTGAAAAATGTTACGGCACTCCTGTCAGGACTTATATTCCTCTATGGATGCTATATAGTGCTGCATGGCCACCTTACACCGGGAGGGGGTTTTGCCGGTGGTATAATCATAGCCGGTTCATTCATACTCCTGGTTATCGCTAACGGCATCCAGTACTTCAGGCTCAACAAAGAGAAAGAGGAATCCTCGCTCTTTGAAGGTGCCGGTATTTTCTGCTTCCTTTTACTGGCTACCGGCGGACTGTTCCTGGCCGTTCCGGTATTTTTTAAAAACCTTTTACCGGGAGGCACTCCGGGAGAACTTTTAAGTGCGGGCATTATACCGGTATACAATATCTTCATAGGTATTGAAGTGGCGGCAGCTTTGCTGTCAATATTTCTTGCATTTGTAATATTTAAAACGGAGGATTGAGATGATTACTTACCTGCTTTGTTTCATACTCTTCCTCGTAGGCCTCTACGGGGTGTTAACACGGAAGAATCTGATAAAAATAATTATAGGGCTGTCAGTAATGGAGTACAGCTTGTATCTCTTCCTGGCATTGATAGGATATATCGATGGGGGAGCAGCACCGATAATAGATCCTTCAAAACCCGCAGGCCTGGTAGTCGATCCCCTTCCTCAGGCTTTCGTGCTTACTGCAATCGTAATCGGACTGGCAACAACAGCGCTGTTACTGGCAATAGCTATCAGGCTTTACAAGAAGTATAATACATTCGATATTGATAAGATAAACACCTTAAAGGGTTAAGCGATGGATTCACTGATACCTCTATTTGTAATCATACCCCTGGGAATTGCTTTCCTGATTCCCCTGACCTGGCGTCTGATACCGGGTATTTGCCGGTTCCTGCCTTCGACAGGAATGCTGGCTATGGTGGTTATAGCTTTCTTCATGTTATTTTATGTGGGTGGTGAAGCAATAACCTATAAGGTAGGAGGGTGGGAGCCTGTTGACAACATCCCTATCGGGATCCACCTGGTGGCCGACGGGCTGAGCCTGATGATGCTTGTTATCGTCAATATTGTAGGAATGATGGCAGGCCTCTTTTCAATACCTTATATCAATAAATATACCGGCGAAAATTATTATTACTCCTTATTCTCATTAATGGTAGCCGGCATGAACGGGGTAGTTATGACCGGAGACCTGTTCAACCTCTTTGTATTCCTGGAGGTGTCAGTAATTGCTTCATATGCCCTTGTTGCCTTTGGCAGCTCGAAGGATGAGCTCGAAGCCTCATTTAAATATCAGGTTCTTGGTGGCATAGCATCACTTCTGATACTGTTTTCACTGGGAATGACCTACTGGTATACAGGAACACTTAATATTGCTGATGTGGCGAAAGTAATCAGGACTGGCTCAGAAGGATCGACAGCTCTATTCATACAATTATTTATGGTGGTGGGTTTCGGGCTGAAAGCTGCAATGATACCTTTTCATGCATGGTTACCCGATGCTCACTCTTCAGCTCCCTCACCCATCTCTGCCATGCTTTCAGGTGTGCTGATAAAAGCAATTGGTGTATATGCCATACTCCGCCTCTTCTTTACCATGTTCAATATAACAATTGAAATAAGCTATGTAATTACCACCATAGGTGTTCTGTCGATGGTTATCGGTGTTCTGCTGGCCATAGGCCAGTGGGATATGAAGAGGCTGCTGGCTTATCACAGTATAAGCCAGATGGGTTATGTTATGACCGCTGCCGGGATAGCAATGATCATTATTGCAAAGGGAGGAGACAGACAGGTGGCTGCACTTGCACTTGCAGGCGGCCTTTTCCATATGTTCAACCATGCTGCCTTCAAGGGCTTGCTCTTCCTTAATGCCGGAGCAGTGGAATATTCAACCGGAACAAGGAATCTTAAAGAACTTGGGGGAATGGCTGACCTGATGCCGGTAACTTCATTTACATCAATGGGTGCATCTTTGTCAATCAGCGGAATACCCCCATTCAATGGTTTCTTCAGTAAATTGATAATTATAATTGCTGCAGTCCAGGGGAGATTTTATTTCATTGCCCTGCTGGCAGTGATTGTAAGCATTATAACCCTGGCTTCATTTATGAAAGTGCAGAGGTACGTGTTCCTGGACAAGGCCAGAACACCAAAGCTGGCAGATGCAAAAGAAGTACCTTTCCTGATGTGCTTGCCAATGATTATCATGGCAATTCTTTGCCTGGCAATGAGCCTTATGTTAATACCAGGGATAAGGGATACTTTCCTGTTGAATGCCGTAAACATACTATTATCTGTAATATACTGACCCATGAGAGCAATAAATGTGCTGATATATTTCCTGATTTGTTTTGCAACCTGGCTTTTGCTCACACACAACCTTGGATGGCAGAACCTTGTTGCAGGATCTGTCATTTCGTTGTTGACAACACTGGTGTTTTCAAGGTATTTTAATTTTGATGTTACTAAAATGATTAATCCTGTCCGCTGGTTCTGGATGATCATATATATCATCTACTTTATATGGCAGTGTGTAAAAGCCAACTTTGATGTTGCTTACAGGGTTCTGCATCCTGCTATGCCAATAAAACCCGGAATTGTTAGGGTTAACCTTACCCTGCAGGGATCACTGGCCAGAACTATCCTGGCCAATTCAATCACGATGACACCGGGAACAATAGCGGTTGATATAATAGATGACATTCTGTATGTACACTGGATTTATGTCCGTTATTTGGACCATGACAGGTATGCATATAGGATATCAGGCAAGTTTGAACGTATATTAAAAAAGATATTTGAATGATGGAATGGATTGATTTTAGTTTCTGGTTCCTTATTGCCCTGACAGCCTTGTGTTTGCTAAGGGTGATCCTGGGGCCTACCGTTGCCGACAGGGTTGTTGCCATCGACATAATGGGAATAATTGTTGTCGGTATATGCGTGTTACTGGCCATCAGAACGGGAAGATCATTTCTGATCGACATAGGGATTGCATGGATAATACTAAGTTTCATCGGTACCTTAACCATGGCAAAATACCTGGAAAGGAGGAAGTTAAATGAATGAATTAATAAGCAATATACTGATAGGTATTGGCCTGGCGTTCAGCTTTTTCGGATGCCTGGGGCTTATAAGGCTGCCTGACATATATAACAGGCTGCAGTCGGCAACGAAATGTGTAACACTGGGTGCATGCTGTATCCTGCTGAGCCTTGTTATCAGGTACGGGTTCAACGATATCGGAATCAAGGCCCTGATTGCAATACCGATTCTCTTTTTTACATCAACATCCGGAGCACATGCACTGCTTAAAGGTTCACATATTTCAGGTTTTAAAATGTGGGAAAAAAGTGTGACTGACCACTATAGTGATGATACTCTGGGAAAAGAAGAAGAAACCACCGAAAAAACATAAAGGAGATGAAATATCCAAAGTTACGCGAGTTAAGGGAAGCTGTTATATCTCTGTTTACACCGGCATATACCACCTCCTTCCCTGCGAAGGAACATATTCCTGAAGAGAAATTCAGGGGGAAGCCGGTGGTTAATGAAGATATGTGTGTCGGTTGTATGACCTGCGCTAACGTCTGTCCTCCGTGCGCTATTACAGTATCGGATGATGCAGAGTCAGGCATACGAACCATAACCAGGGATTACGGCAGGTGTATTTTCTGTGGCCAGTGTGAGGCTTTTTGCCTTACCGGTGAAGGAGTTAAGCTCTCGAACAAAATTTATGATATGACTGTGTTTGACCGCAGTAATGTAGTTGAAACACAGACGCGTGAGCTCCTTATATGCTCTCATTGCGGTGATGTGATAACAACAAAGGAACATGTTCAATACCTTTTTAATAAGCTGGGTACTAAAGGATATTCATCCACACTGGCTCTGAATGTTTTCAACCAGGCCTTCATACCGGATCCCCAATCTGCAGACGTGGGTATACAGGACGAACTGAAGAGAAAGGATATGTTTAATGTGATATGCCCTAATTGCCAGAGAAGTATACAGGTTAAAATGCTGCAATAAGTGAAGGAAAAACTTAAGGAAATACTATGCCGCAACAGTTCCGGAATACTGTTTGCCGGAGTTGGTAATGTGCTCAGAAGTGATGATGGCGCAGGAGTGTATATTGTATCTTCTATTAAAGCAGGAGGTAAATTTTCAACCCTCCTCGTGGAGGCCAGCATTGAAAATTATATCAGCAAAATCAACTCTTTGTCGCCGGATATTCTTATTATTGCCGATTGTATTGATTTTAACCGTGAGCCGGGATATGCCGGGCTGGTCCCGATTGACCAGATTCATGAGTTCAATATTTCCAGCCATAATATTTCCCTTCGCAGAGTGGCCGAGCATCTTAAGATGGAAGTTTATGTGATAGGTGTTCAGCCTGCTGACCTGAGGGTGGGAGAACATCTTACGTCACAGGTGAAGAAAGCTTCAGATGAGATAATTAATATGGTAAATGAGATAATCGGATCATATAAAGAGGAATGAGGATATAATTTGCTATGAAAACCTTCATAATTGAAATAGAAGGGCTTGTGCAGGGGGTCGGATTCAGACCCTTTGTTTATAAACTGGCATCCTCAATGGGGCTTGAAGGCACGGTCGAGAACCTGAATACCGGAGTGAGAGTAATGGTCAACTCCAATAATGAATCACTGGAAAAATTTGTTGAAAAAATATGGTCTGAATCCCCTTTACAGTCACAGGTTGAATCTGTGGTGGTAAATGAAGTCAGCCCTTTACATTTCACCGGGTTTTCAATTATTACCAGTCGCAACCTGTCAGAAGAGATCACACGTATCAGTCCAGATATAGCTGTTTGTGACGACTGCCTGGCTGATATGGAACAGCAGGAACACAGGATTAATTACCCGCTGATAAACTGTACAAATTGTGGTCCGAGGTTTTCCATAATAAAGGGAGTGCCTTATGACAGACCCTTGACAACCATGGACAGGTTCATAATGTGCAAACGGTGCAGTGCAGAATATAATGATCCAAATGACAGGCGTTTTCATGCTCAGCCTGTTGCATGCAATAACTGTGGGCCGGTTTACAGCATGCTGATTGGTGACTCGGAAATAAAGGGTATAAATGATATAATTAAGCGAACGGCTGAGATTATAGAAAGGGGAGGGATAGTGGCATTGAAAGGGACAGGAGGGTACCACCTGGTTTGCGACGCAATGAACGAAGATGCAGTGGCGTCATTAAGGAAGGCCAAGGAAAGGGAAGGGAAACCATTCGCAGTTATGTGTCGTAATATTGATTGCGTAAAAGAAATTACCCACCCGGGAAAAGAAGAGATTGAAACACTCCAATCGTGGCAGAAACCGGTCCTTATAATTGAAGGAAAAAATATTGTTGCCCCGTCAGTTTCAAACGGACTCAGAACAGTAGGGGTGATATTGCCATATATGCCATTTCATTATCTCCTTTTCAGAAAGCTGAACACCGGAGTGATAGTGTTTACCAGTGCCAATCTCGCAGAAGAACCTGTAATAACCGATGATGAAGAAGCACGGATTAAACTGTGGTCAATTGCTGAGGCTGTGGTGAAGTATAATCGTGAAATATATAACAGGACAGATGATTCCGTGGGCAGGTACATTGCAGGTGCGGTAAGGATAATGAGACGATCAAGAGGCTATGCTCCCACACCGGTGAAAATTGATTTTAATGGCGAAGGGGTATTCGGAGCAGGAGCTGAGCTGACAAACTGCTTTGGCATGGGTAAAGGCAGAAATCTTATCCTGAGTCAGCATATCGGTGATCTTAAAAATGCACCCACTTCAGAATTCTACAGGACTGCATACGGAAGGTTTGCTGAAATGTTCAGGTTCCGGCCTGAAATCGTAGCAAGGGACATGCATCCCGATTACCTGTCATCCGTATTTGCAGAGAAACTTGCCAGGGAATCGGGGATACCTGTTACAGTGGTTCAGCACCACCATGCACATATAGCTTCATGTATGGCTGAAAACGGTATAAACAGGAAAGTCATAGGAGTGGCAATGGATGGGGTTGGTCTGGGAAACGACGGTAAAATTTGGGGTGGCGAAATCCTGATAGCAGATTTATGTGACTTTAACAGGATTATACACTTTGACTATGTGCCTGTGGCCGGTGGAGATTATGCTTCGCAAGAACCCTGGAGGTCAGGTTTATCATGGCTCATTAAATACGCGGATGAAGATGCAATCAGTGATGACCTGCCATTAATAAAAAATACCGGCCATGAAAAATTTAAACTGTACACAGAGATCGTGGAGAAGGAAATCAATACTTCATATTATTCAAGTGCCGGCAGGTTGTTTGATGCGGTTGCTGCAATCACCGGCCTGAGCCATACTTCAAAATTTCATTCGGAAGCACCTATGCGGCTGGAGGCAGCAATACAAAAGGGGATAACTACAAATTATGGCTACGATATAAATGGTGAAATAATATCTTTCGGGAAAACAATACGGGAGATTGTACATGACTTAAAATCAGGCATAAGCCCTGGAGAAATATCTGCCAGGTTTCATAATACTGTGGCCAGGGCTATTGTGGATGGAATTACATATGTTTCAGAAATATCTGCTATTACAGATATAGTGCTTTCCGGAGGAAGCTTCCAGAACAGGTATCTGACCGAAAAGATTATCAGTGAATTGTCGTCAAAGAAATTTTATGTATATTATCATCATAATATACCGATGAACGATGGCGGCCTTGCACTGGGGCAGGTGGCGGTTGCCGCAGCCCGCAGGGACGCCGGAATGATTTAATATAAGACATGCACGAGCTTACGGTAGCGGAGAATATAATTAATATTGTTGCCACGGAGGCCGGGAAGGCCGGAAGTGATATGGTCAGCGAGGTTTGCCTGGAGATAGGCCTGCTTGCAGGGATCGAATATGAGGCATTGGATTTTGCACTTGAAGTCCTGGCTCCAGGAACAGTTATGGACTCTGCTGCCATAACCATAGAGAAACCCGGAGCAGCAGCTAAATGCAATAACTGTGGCTGTGAGTTCTCCTTTGAAACCTTTATGGGATCATGCCCTGACTGCGGGTCAGCAGACCTGGCAATAGTAAGAGGAAATGAACTGAGAGTGAAATCAATAACAATTTGAAATAAGTATATTTATGTGCGATACATGCGGATGCGGAGATACTAACGAACATTCTCACGGTCACGATCATGACCACCTCCATGACCATGATCACTCACATGAAGGACAGGTAACCATCCCTGTGGGGAGGGATATACTGGACATGAATAACCGTCTGGCCGAGAGAACAAGGGGATATTTTGAGGCAAGGAATATTTATGCAATAAACATTATGAGTTCTCCCGGCTCAGGTAAGACAACCTTTCTGGAAAGGACCCTTATGGAACTCAAAGGGGATAAGAATTTTTTTGTCATTGAAGGTGACCAGCAGACCAGGAGGGATGCAGACAGGATAAGTGCCACGGGAGTACCCGTTGTACAGGTTAACACCGGCAGCGCCTGCCACCTTGATGCCGGGATGGTTAACAGGGCGGTAAAGGACTTGAACCCGGAAAACGGTTCAGTGCTGCTGATTGAAAATGTCGGGAATCTTATCTGCCCTGCGATGTTTGATCTTGGTGAGATGTCAAGGATTGTGATGATGAGTGTGACGGAAGGTGAGGATAAACCACTGAAGTACCCTGGCATGTTCAGGACCTCAAATCTTTGCATTATCAATAAAACTGACCTCCTGCCATATGTCGATTACAAAGTGGAAAATGCTGTTGAAAACGGGCTTAAGGTCAACGGCCGTCTGAAATTCCTGGAAGTGTCGGCTCTTACCGGGGCAGGCATGGAGGAGTGGTATAAATGGCTGCTAGCAAATACGGGGTAGCTGCTCCCCGGTTATCATCTCAACGATGCGGGTTGACCCGACAAGTGTTTTCATTTTAACAATCGGCTCATCGCCTGTAACCTTACCTATAATTCTTGCATGCCTGCCATAAGGGTGACTTCGAATGGCACTCAGCACCCTGCCGGCATATTTCCCTGGCAGGAAAACGAGCAGCTTGCCTTCATTTGCCAGGTAAAGAGGATCAAATCCCATAATTTCACATGCACCTTTTACCAGGGGGTTCAGCGGCAGATCGGATTCATTGATAATGATCTCTTTTCCCGATGTATGGCTTATCTCGTTGAGCGCGCTGGCAACACCACCCCTTGTCGGATCGCGCATAACATGAATATCATTTGTAACCGAAAAAATCAGTTCAGCAATCTCGTTCATCGGGGTACAGTCACTCCTTATAGGTGAATCAAAGCTTAATCCCTCACGCGTTGAGAGTATTGAAATGCCATGGTCTGCTATGGTTCCCGTAATTATAATTACATCCCCTTCGGCACATTGGTGAGGTGAAATAATCCTGCCTTCGGGGATTGAACCCACACCGGCTGTATTAATGAATATTTTATCGGCTTTGCCTTTCTCCACAACCTTCGTGTCACCGGTGACTATTTTGATCCCTGCAATTCGTGCTGCCTTAGCTACAGAAGAGATGACTGATACAAGTTCACTGATGAGTAAACCTTCTTCTATGATAAGGGAAAGGGAAAGATATAAAGGTCTGGCACCGCAGCAGACAAGATCATTTACTGTTCCGTTTACCGCAAGATAGCCAATGTCACCACCGGGGAAAAAGAGAGGAGTAACAACAAATGAATCGGTGGTGAATGCCTGTTTGCCGGGTATATCAAGAACAGCGCCATCATGGGCCGAATCGATGTATGTTTCGCCAAGTACACTTATGATAATATCATGGATCAGCCTGTTTGACAGCCTGCCACCACTGCCATGGGCAAGTACTATCTTGTCATATTCATTATATGGTTTGGGGCAGGAAATTTCCATTATCAGTGTTGTGATTTATAATGGTAATATGCCGCGCAGGCGCCTTCTGAAGAAACCATTGGTGCACCCAGTGGATGTTCGGGTGTGCAGGATATGCCGAATGCCGGACAGTCGGACGGGCGTGCAGTACCTCGCAACACTGCCCCGGCAATGCATATCTCCGGCTCTTTTGAGACAATATTATTAAGGGTGAAATGTTTCTCGGCGTCAAATGCTGAGTACTTGTCCCTGATGGCAAGCCCGCTGCCGGGTATCAGACCAATACCCCTCCATTGCCTGTCGCATACCTCAAAAACATCGTACATGGTTTTGAGGGCATGCGGGTTGCCTTCCCTGTTCACGGATCTTGAATAGCAATTTTCTACTTCATTCCTGCCTGATTCAAGCATCTGCACAGTGGTGAGTATACCGTGGAGGATATCGATCGGCTCAAATCCCGTAACCGCAACGGGCAGATTGAATTCACTGGCAAGGTCAATATAATCGTCGTAACCTGTTACCGTGCAGACATGCCCGGGGGCCAGCAACCCGTCAATTGATGTATCTTCTGATGATAGTATGGCACGTATGGCCGGGGGTACCAGGACATGTGATGAGAGCAGGAAAAAGTTACTAAGTTCCATACGGGCTGCCTGTATCAGGGCCAGGGCATTTGCCGGTGCAGTGGTTTCAAAACCAATGGCGAAAAAGACCACTTTCCTTTCAGGATTGGCGATGGCTGTCTTCAGTGCATCCAGGGGTGAGTAAACGACCCTGACGTCAGCACCTTCAGCCTTTGCTCTCAACAGGTCGGATGAAGTTCCCGGAACCCTCATCATGTCACCGAATGATGCCAGTATGGTTCCTTCAATGGAAGCAAGCACCAGGGCCTTGTCAATCTTTTCCAGGGGGGTGACACATACAGGACAACCGGGTCCGTGAATAAGTGTGATTTCAGGAGGTAGCAGTTCAGTAAGGTTGTATTTCATTATTGCGTGGGTCTGTCCCCCGCAAATCTCCATAATGCTCCATTGCCGCGTGACTGAATCCCTGATTTTCGCGGCCACTCTTCGGACTATATCCGGATCCCTGTATTCGTCAATATATTTCAATTCAATTCATTTCATCAAGAAGGCTGAGAGTCTCCTCTGCCTCTTTCGGATCTAACACGCTTATTGCCGTACCTGCATGAGAGATAATATAATCACCAATCTTTGCTTCGGGGACCCATTCGGTACAGACGGTCCTGATAACACCGCTGAAACTTACTTTGGCCATTCTTATTCCGTTTTCGGTGAAAAAACCGGTAATCTTTCCGGGTATAGCAAGGCACATATCAATAAACTTTGGTTACATGCTAATGTAATAATAATGGATGGAATCTCATAATAATAAACCTAAAATGGCAGTGTGTTTGCATTGAAGATCAGCCTGCAAACAGGCAATCTTTATCCCTGAATAACTTGTAACAAAGAATCAGGGATAATTTCAGGGTTCTTCGGGAGAATAAAAGTGAATTTCGTCCATCTTCCCAGTTCGCTGCTTACCGATATTTTACCCCTGTGGTTTTCAACTATCTGTTTGGCGATTGAAAGCCCAAGACCGGATCCGGTTTTTATATCCCTGGGGACATTCGAGGCACGGTAAAATTCATCGAATACACGGGATAGATCTTCAGTTGGAATGCCGATCCCTGAATCGGATAACTCAGTAACAATATAATCGTGCTTATCAATTACTTTTAGGAATACATGACCTTCAGGTGCAGTGTATTTTATTGAATTTAATATCAGATTGACATATAATTCCTCAATTGTATACGGATTGCCTCTGATTTTCTTTATTGACTTATCGACTGAATAATTAAAATCAATCGACTTATCCCTGACAAGTGGTTCAACTGTTTCTATAACCTTGTTTATTACATCATTAAATAAAAAATCTTCGAATTCCCTATCCTGGCTGAGACGTTTTCTTGTCAGGTTAAGGAGGTTTTTTACAAAAGTTGTCAGTAGTTCGGTGCGGGAATAGGCTCTGTTGGCAAACTCTTCCTGGGTTTCATTCAGAGGGCCTGCTGTTCCTGAACGGATAACATCAATGCAACTGAGAATAGCTGCCACGTGATTCTTTATATCATGAGTTACCCGCAGAACATACTCATTTTTAAGCTTATCCTTGTTTTCGAGCTCAAGGTTCGTTCTTACGTATGTTTCCTCTGCTTTAATTGACCTGTAGATTATCATGCGTGAGAGGAAAACAATAAGAACCGAGGTAATGGTGAACACTACACCTGAACCAAAAACGTACAGGTGATTACAGTAAAGGTCATGTGAATTAAAACCTGTCAGAGGGAAGTGGGGAATTATGGAATTACATTCAAGAAAAGCCAGGGAGGCAGCGAGAAGCAACGTAAAAAGCGCATAGGCATAGCTTGTCAATGTAGAGAAGATGGAGCTCGCAATTATCATATGGAAAAAATAGAATATGATGATCGGATTTTCTATCCCGCCAGAATAATGAAGAATGATTGTGAGAATAATTAAATCGGTTATTATCTGGAAATGAATTTCCCTCTTTATTCTTTGTATAACATCATCTCCTCTTTCCTTTTTTAATTTCTGCAGGAAAATCTTATGCAATATATTCAGAATGATAAGGATCGCAGCAAGAATAAAAATTGATATGTGCTGAATAGATATGTTAAGTATATATTTGACGGTAATGGTGGCGGTGATTAGAATTCCGATAGCAATCCACCTGATTCTGATGAACCACATCGTGAAATGTATATGTGCCGGGACCAGGTTCTCGTCCATTGTATTAGGGATTTGATTCTGAAGGATTATTAATTATTGCTTTAAAATCATGTTTCAAATAGTCCATCATCTTGGGCAAGAACTTGCTGATTGGCAAAAAATCTGCCAATGATTGCTGACAAATGTCATGCTGCAATACAAACCCTGCAACCTTTACAAAGAGCATTAATTACCCGGTTCGGGCCAGTTCTGCCATTTACTGGTCTTTTGTTTCAGGAGCTCTTCAACTTTATTTATCAACTCCTCCGAATTTACAGGTTTATCAAGAAATGAATCCACAGGTAAAAATTCACCATCTGTCTCGGGAGAAAACTTAAAATCTGGCCGTTCAATATTTATCGCTGTCAGCATTAAAATCGGTATTGATGAAAAATTCTTGTCGTTTCTGATAGCCTGGGCGAAATTAAAACCCTGGGATTCATCTTTGCTGCCAAACATGACATCAAGAATAATTAAGTCCGGCAAGGTCTGTTTCAACTTCTCTTTACCCTGATCCGGATCGTAAGCTGTAGCTACTGTGAAACCTTTGTTTTCAAGTATTTTTTTCATAGCGGCTACCAGGTCAGTATCATCTTCGATAATCAGAATTTTTGGTTTTTCGTTCATGATTGGCTTCCTCCCATTTATTTTTTAGGGTGAATAAAAAGCTTTTATAATGGATCTTTTTCAAATGAAAAATTAGTAAAAAAAGACTAAACATCAAAACAACAAGTGCAAAAGGTTTGATTAACCTGGTGAAAGTTTGATGTATTGCATATTTCGCTGAAATCCTGAAAGATAAACACTCAATGGTTTACCATGAGGTGTATGGCTTGCCGTAAATTTTTTCACTACTACTATCCGGGACGAAAAAATCTTCGTCAACTGCAGACTGGAGACTGTGAACTGAAGACTGCAGAACAGATAAATATTTTGTTAATTAATTTACAAATTGTATATTGCAAAATATAAATAGCAAATTGTAATATTATGGAAACCCCTCGGACACCATTTCCTGCCACAGGGTATTACGGACCGAAATATTTTTGTGACCGCAAAGAAGAACTTGATCAGTTGACGAAGAATATTAAGGGAGGAAATTCAACTACTCTTGTGGCATTGAGGAGACTGGGTAAGACTGCCCTGATAAAGCATCTTTTTTATCATCTGCGTTCAAAATATTTAACCATATATATGGATATTTTGCCTACGGAATCGCTCAATAATATGCTTAACCGGCTTTCAACGGCTATTGTTTCAGGACATCCTGAGAAAAGTGCCTTCGGGAAGAAGGTATGGAACGTGATCAGGTCCCTAAGGCCGGTTATAAGTTATGATGCTCTCAGTGGTTTACCCCAGGTAAGTATAAAGGCAACGCCGGATGAAAGCAGGAGTAGTATTGAAGAATTACTGGCTTTCCTTGAAAAACAGCCAAAGCCGGTTGTTATAGCACTTGACGAATTTCAACAGATTCTTGAATATCCTGAGAAGCAAACGGATGCATGGTTAAGGTCAATAGTGCAGAATTTGAATAATGTAAGTTTTATTTTCTCGGGGAGTCAGCAGCACCTGGTAGCAGATATGTTTGCGAATCCTGAACGGCCTTTTTTCAGGAGTACCCAGTTTATGAAAATAGGCAAGCTTGATGAGGGTACTTATCGGGATTTTATCATAGAGAAATTCAAAGAGCATTCAAAAGATATTTCGGGAGAAGTAGTAACTGAAATATTACGGTGGACAGATCTCTATACATATTATGCTCAGCTACTGTGTAATAGGATATTTCTTTCCGGAGGGAAATTAATCACAAGTGAAACATGGAAAGATGAGGCTGCTAAAATTCTTAAAGAACAGGAATTTGTTTTTTTTGGTTACAGAGAAATGCTGACAAAGCCCCAGTGGGCTCTGTTGAAAGCTATTGCAAGTGAAGGGAAAGTATTCCAGCCAACATCCTATGATTTCATATCTGAACATTCACTAGGTAATCCTGCCACCGTGTTGCGATCTCTCAAGTCACTGATGGGTAAGGAAATGATTTACCGTGAAAAAGATGCCGAGGGTAATTCTTATTATGGCATCTATGATGTATTATTTGGCAGGTGGGTGGGCAGAAAAAGAGATTAAGTACACCGGTATTCCTGCTGCAAGGATGATAACTCCCCATATGATGACGGTATATTCCAGCCCGCTAATGGCCCACAAAGAATACAGTAAAGCGGGAATGGAAATACAAACAGAAATTATTAGCCCGGATTTTGTTAATGTGTATTTCTTCTTAATATGCATGGCTATCTCTGAAAGGGACGAGAACAGGTAGGGCAGAAGGCAGCTGAGTGTTGATAGCATTATAATAAATGAAAACATCCCTACCAGTCCCCTGGTGAAATTAATCCCTACAAGGATTGAAGCCAGGACACTGGCAATAATCAGGCCTGTGACAGGTATACCTTTTTTCGATGTTTTCCTGAACAGGCCCGGGAAGAGTTTATCTTTTGAAGCTGCAAGCGGTATCTGTCCCTGTAATAATATCCAGCCGTTCAAGGCACCAAAACATGCTATTGATGCCCCTGTGGCTACAAAGATAGAGGCCCATTTACCAAAGGCAATTCCTGCTGCATCGGCAAAAGGAGCAGCCGAATGTTGTAGGTCTGCCGGCGATATTATACCCATTACTGCAATGGTGCTTGATATATATAATAGGGCAGTGAAGAGCATACCTGCTATGGTAGCACGTGGAATGGTACGGGTCGGGTTCACTACTTTATCCGAGGGAATTGTGGCTGATTCCAGTCCAAGGAAAGCCCATAACGTTAAGGCAGCTGTAGTAGTAACAGCCTGAAAATCAGGCTTGGTGCTAAGGTTGAAAGGAATAAAATTGCTTTTATCAAAGAATAAAAATCCAAACGAACCCAGCAATACCAGGGGAAGGATCTTTAAGATGGTTGTGATAAGCTGTGTAACTCCTACCTTTCTTATACTTTTTGTATTAATGTAAGTAAAAAGCCAGATAACAGCGATGGCCACAGCTGCTGCAAGAACACGGTTTTCCTTTAATACAGGTATAAAAACAGAGAGATACCCAACACCGGCAACTGCAATGGCTGCATTCCCGCACCATATTGAGATCCAGTACCCCCATGCAACAAGGAAGCCTGAAAAATTCCCGAAGCCCTCTCTGGCATAGGTATATGGACCACCAGCCTTTTTGATTATCCTGCTGAGCCTTGAAAAAACTAGTGCAAGGAAGAGACAGCCGGCAACAGTGTATAGCCAGCCGAAAATACTTATACCTCCATAAACAGCCAGTGCTGCAGGTAACAGGAAGATCCCCGAGCCTGTCATATTGCCGACAACCAGGGAGGTACTTATCAAAAAACCTATCTTACGCTTTTCTTCTTTCTGTTGAATACCGCTCATATTATTTTTGCATGCCTTTTATAAAAGCTTCTCCTCTTACTGTTATATCCAGTGAATCTTGGGGGATCTTCTGTGGCATCTTACAGATTTGCATGGTTAATTCAATTAGTTCATCCTCTGCCTTTGGCATATTTTGTCTTTTCCAGCCCTCAACATTTAACGTCTTCCATAATTCTGTTCTATAGGTCTTATCCTGTAATAAGCCAAGAGTCTGTCCAGAAGTAAAGTAATTTCCCCCGGGTCCGGCTTTTTTTATTTCGTCCAGGTTAACGCATTCATCATCCAGGGTAAATCCACCCGCAAATTTTCTGGCTTCCCCGATTATATGGCTGGACAGTACGACCATTGCCGGAGAAAAGGCCATGGACTCAAATGTGCCGCCGACAAAGGGAGCACAACCGACTTTACCCAGGCAGGAGCTCAGGTGGTTTATCCACAGGTTTTCTGATGCAGGAAGATCTGCTCCCCTGCCGTTATTGCTGCCGGATGTACCACAATGCGGTATTTCATAAAAATGCATCATCTCGGCACAGGCCAGGTTCAGCAGGTATGAATAGGGAGTGTAATAACTTCCCATAGTGGACATATTAAATGCAGCGGGCAGGCTGCCGAGTATTATCTTACTTCCCTCCCTGACCAGCTGGCTGAATACCAGCCCTGCCATTAATTCGGCATTCAGC
Source organism: Bacteroidales bacterium (assembly GCA_016928075.1). GTDB lineage: Bacteria > Bacteroidota > Bacteroidia > Bacteroidales > VadinHA17 > UBA9300. The sequence goes on from JAFGLJ010000072.1 coordinate 26,666, forward strand.
AGGGCCAGGGTTCCTCCGGGAGTGGCAGGTGAGGTGCCTCCATACATCGAGTAGTTGGAAAACATAAGGGGAAGATCATAATTAATGGCAGAGATCATCTTATCCGTGGTGGATGCATTTAAAACAAGTGGTGTAATAAGATTAACGTAGGGTATGCAGAAAGGCCTGGCGCTTATATTACCATGGACCGAGGAAAGCATCTCAAATACATAATTGATCTTATTTTCTCCCGAAATCAACAGAACGAGTGGTTTTTCTGTATTTGCATACATATCGAGGGTGGAATAAAGGTCTGATAATTCAACAGGAACATCAGAAGGGATACCAATAGTGGAAATCATATCGTAGTTGTCAAGGATATCCCCCATCCTGGTTGAATGCTGCATATGTTTCCTGGTAAATAATTCAAGCCGGTTGCTTTCCGGGTCCTGGTAATAAATATTGGTGACACCAATACCGAAATAGGTTTCATTACCCTGTTTTTTCCCCAGGCGGAAGGCAGGTTCGCCGTTTCTTTTGAATATTTCGATGTCTGACGGCGCAGTTTTAATGGCATGATTGATCAGCTCAGCACTGATATAAATCATATCGTTCTTAATTCTTACAGCCCCTGATTTACTGAAAATCCTTCGTGCAGTATCTGATTCCACCCTTATACCTGTTTTTTCCAGAATCTCCACCGAATACCGGTGAACCTGGTTCATCTGCTCGGGACTGAGCAAGTGCAGTCGGGGCCGTACATTTGAAGGAGCCATAGATTATTTTTTTATAATCAGTTCATGCTAAGCTACTAAATATCCCGGTTATATCGATTATCTATGGTTTATAAGTCAGTGTTCCCCATTTTTACTGGGTCAGGGGGATGTCATAAGTTCCCCCTTTGAAGGGGGTAAGGGGGATGTCATAAGTTCCCCCTTTGAAGGGGGTTAGGGGGATGTCATAAGTTCCCCCTTTGAAGGGGGTTAGGGGGATGTTAAAGGTTCCCCATTTTAACCGAAGACCGACTGTTAAGGAGGTATGAGCTCGGCGACCAGCGGGAGCCAACGGGGTAAGGGGGATGTCATATTAACAATATTGGAATAATGAAATAATGCCTAACCGCCGCCAGACATGGAATAGTTACTTTATTAGCACAACATGGATTTTGATTCAGACCATGTGCAAACACCGCCTTGTCTTTTGACCTCTTCAGTACTTTTAATAAAAGACTGCGTCCACCTTCTTCATTAAGCTCATCAACCGCACGGAGAGCCGACTGAGGGATGTTGACTGAAAAACTTCTTCTCGGCTTTTCAACTTGCTTGTTAGCAGATTACTCGTCACTTCTCTGTTGCGACCTGTGATCCTGTTATCGGGAACCAATCAATAAAATACTTATTTTGGAGACTGTCCCGAAAAAGCATTGCTTTTTCGAGGATCCTCGAAGCAGAGATTCGGGACGGACTGCCGACTGCAGACTTTGCGAGAGCGGAGTGCTCGTCAGGCTTCGCCTTTGTCTGGATGGGGTTTCCGGTTACGAACCGGGACGGGAACGGGTACCGGTTCATTTATCCCGGGCAGCAGGAGCCCCTCGAGTAGGCGCTCGAGTTTTTCCTTTAACCTGTTGTATTTCATTCCTGCTTTCATAATAGTACCGGGTTTTTATATAAACAATTCCAGCAGCGAATGGTTCGAAGGTTACACGAAACCTCAAACCCTCAAACTCCCAAACTTTCAAACCTGCATGCCGCAGGCAGGCTTTCAAACCTGTTCATGTACTGGTAATAAGTTACATATATTTTTTAATATGGTCAAAACATAAATTACAGCATATTTAAAGAGGCCTGATTCTTCAATGTTGAAAACCAAATTTACCTTACGGTTACCTTATAAAGCTTTGAATCTATCTAATATTATCCTTAAATTTCTTAAATTGTAGGTTTCAAGCATTTATATCTGGAATTTCAGAAGAATAAGCATAACCATCAATATTAAAACCAAAACTATGAAGCGAAGAAGATTTCTTGAATATTTTACCGCGGCATCAGCTATGTCGGTGATAAGCCTGAACAGGCTTAATGCTGAGATTTATACTGGCATTGATGACTTAAACTATCAATATCCTCAGGATTCCCCTGATGGCAAATACTGGGATGCTCTCAGGAAACACTTTCTGTTTGAAGATGATTATATTATGATGAATAACGGGACCCTTGGACCAATGCCCGAACCTGTCTATAACGAGTTGATTAAATACTTCAAGATGCAGGTTACCAACCCTTACGATTGTTATAATTATTTTCCCTCATTAAAAAATGAGGTACACCAGAAGCTCGCTGATTTTATAGGTGCATCAAGGGATGAGGTGGCGATAAACAGGAACACTACCGAAGGGATGAATATCATTGCAGGGGGTACGAACCTCGAGGAAGGAGATGAAGTCCTGATAAGCAGCCTTGAACATCCGGGCGGATATTATCCCTGGAAAATGAGAGAAAAAAGATCCGGTATAAAAGTCATTGAAGTCCCTTTAAATTCACCTCCAAAGAATAAAGAGGAAATCATTAATTCTTTCAGGGAAAGAATTAACGATAAAACAAAGGTAATCAGTGTTAGTCATACCGTTTATATCAACGGCCTGATATTCCCTCTGAAGGAATTGAGTGAGATGGCCCATAAAAACGACATACTGGTTGCTGCTGACAGTGCACATGGTTTTGGTATGCTGAACCTGAATATGCATGACCTGGGTATAGACCTGTGGGCGTCCAGCCCATATAAGTGGAGCGGGGCTCCCACCGGTTGTGGTATACTGTTTGTAAGCAAAAAGGCACAGGACAGGATCTGGCCTGTAATAGCCTCTTCAGGCTGGGATAATATGGATTCGGCTTCCAGGTTTGAAACACTTGGCCAGAGAGCAGATCCCCTGGTATTTGCACTAAAAGAGGCCATGAACTTCCAGAACAGGATAGGCAGGGACAGGATTGAAAGGAGAATTAAATCGCTGGCCCTATACCTGAAGGAAGGCCTCTCAGAAATTGATGGTGTCAGGTTGCACACATCGATGGATACTGAAATTAGTGCAGGGCTAACTGCCTTTTCGCTTAAAGGAGTGGAACCCGGACATATCGTAAATTATCTTCTTGAAAGATACAATCTTGTAGTACGTACAATAGGGAGAGATCGTGATAACACCAGGGGAGTAAGGGTATCAACAAATATCTTTGTCAGCAAAGAGCATGTAGATATGGTAATCGAAGGTGTAAAACACCTTGCATCAGGGTAGAAATCAAAGTAGATTTGTATTTGTCGCGAAGCATTGGTTCATGCAGAGTACGAGCCAATCCTGCGGAGTGCTCCCCCGAGTCCTCGGGGTCGCGATCCGGTGGTGGGAAACCAATCAACAAAATCCTCCGGGCCTATGGCCCTGGAGTCTTATTATTTACATACTCACCGGAACAAGTTCCGTTCGTATGAAAATAATAATCCTCCACCACTACGTAGAGGAGGATTTTGTTGAGGTCGGTGGCGGATTTGAACCGCCGTACCCGGTTTTGCAGACCGGTGCCTAGCCACTCGGCCAACCGACCCTGTCCGCCGAAGCTTTCTCTGACCACCGTAGGCTTGCCGAAGTTGGTAGCGAAGAACTAGCGACTGCAAATATACTAATTTTTAATGACTATCTTCCATTCAAACCAGCGCTGAAGTTTATCAAGATCTCTCCTGACAAGGTCCAGTGGATGGGGGTCATCATTACCGGAGAAGGCATGTTTGACTGCTTCGTCATAAACATGTGCCTTCACTGTATATTCGCCTGGTTCTGTAATAATATCACCAGATGATAGTGAAGGTCCGCCGTTTTCAAGAATCAGACTGTCGTTTACGTACCAGTCTACGTGCAATACCTCCGGATCTATCACTTTAACCCATATTTTCTCAGGATTAATATGAGTCTTGCTGGTATCCATAGCATCATCAACAGGGTTTACTATATCATAAATATCAAGGATTATTTTCTCGCGGCAGATGGCATTAAATGAAGCAGGTCTCCTGTCGCTGGTCCATCCCATCTTACTGTTTTTACTCGGTCGGTAGGCACCCTCGCTTGCATATATGGCACCTTCGTACACGTCCATTTTTCCCAGGATAGTATCATTATCAACATACCCAATCCAGTGCGACCACTTGGCCCCTGTTGAATCAGCTGTAACATTTACATGCCGTGGTTCATCACGCTCGTATTTACCCCTTCCGTAATATTCGTCTGCCAGTCCAAAGAACCCATGGCCTGCTTCATGCAGGGCAATTTCCCGGCCGAAGTTATAGGAGAAGACCACATACCTGCCTCCTGAATTATGATAACCCGGGTTGTTTAATACAACAAAAGACCAGTCGAATTTTTCAATTCCCACTTTTTCAGCAGCCTCACTGAAAAGCTGCCGGGCGAGCCTGTGGTCAACCCAGCCCAGCCGGTCTTCATCGCGTGTTCCACCAAGGGAATTGTTCACAACTTCTGTTTTGGGTTCACCATGACGGGGAGCGACACTTATTCCGGATTCGGAACTTATGAGGTCAATACGGTAAATATTAATGAAATTTTTATACCGTGGCAAGGGCCTTACCGATAGCCCCGGACTGGTTAAATAGGTTACTGACGACTCAACATGTCCGGGGAAAGTTGATATATCTTCCGCGGTATACCCGTCAGAGGCATATACAAGTTTCACCCTGTTTGAATCAGTCCCAGTGTGCTGCAGGCTGATTATTTTAAAGTCGAATTCCTTTTCCGTAATGGTTTCAGTGACTCTTTCCTGTGCAGCTGCATAAATTACCGAAAGGCACATAGTCAAAGCAATAATTTCAAATCTTCTCTTCATAATCTTTGATTTATATTGGATATCTGCATACTGCAAAATTATGAATAATGATCTATCATAAGGCCTTAAATAGCTATAAAAGCATGCCTGGAAGTACAGATGAACATGTAGTCTCAATTCTTGTTAATCAGGTAAAGAGATTATATTATAGGAAAATAACGTAGTATTTATTAAGCAGTATGAGTAAAGAAAAATGGGATAAAAAAGATATACCTGATCTCTCAGGTAAGGTAATAATAGTAACCGGCGGCAACAGTGGCCTTGGTTATGAATCGGTTAAAGCATTTGCAGAAAAGGGAGCTGAAGTTATTCTGGCATCAAGGTCAAGAAGAAAGGGGGAAGAGGCGAAGTCAGGGATAATGAAGGAAGTTCCTGATGCAAAAATTACAGTAATGAGGCTAGATATGGTTGACCTCGACTGTGTGAAAACTTTCAGTGAGGAGTTTAAAAAGAGATACAAAAGACTTGATATAGTGATGAATAATGCAGGTATCATGACAACACCTTATTTCAGGACCAAGGATGGTTTTGAAGGACAGATGAGTACCAACCACCTCGGGCATTTTGCATTAACGGCCGGCCTTATGGATTTAATAAAGAGCACAAAAGGATCAAGGGTGGTTAATGTAAGCAGCAATGCCCATAAGGCAGGCAAAATGGATTTTGACAACCTCCTTTTCGAGGATGGCAGGGATTACAGACCGATGAAGGCATACGGGCGATCAAAATTATCCAATCTCCTTTTCACTTATGAATTACAGAGGCGTTTTGAGGCTGCAGGCATTGATGCCATTGCCGTTGCAGCTCACCCCGGTTTTTCTGAGACCAACCTGGTGCGTTATATTGATAAAAAATTCTTTTATAAAGTATTAAGCCCCGTGATATCCCTTATGGCACAGAGTGCCGCCATGGGCGCCCTGCCACAGATAAGGGCCGCTGTAGACCCCATGGTGAAAGGAGGAGAGTATTACGGACCGTCAGGATTTGCAGAGATGAAAGGCCACCCGGTAAGAGTCAGTTCCAACGGTGTTTCGCATAACAGGGAAGCAGCCAGGAAGCTGTGGGAGGCGTCGGAGAAGCTCACGGGAGTGAGGATGAGGGTTTGATATAAGATTGAAGATTGCCTTAAGGCGAGCTCGAATCACTCGTTTGCCCTTGGCAATCTCGTGGTTCTCGGTTAACGATTTAAGATTTAAGATTTATAAGCAGATTAGTGGGATGTAAAAAAAAGTGTGTGCAAATAGGCCATGTGATATTACATTTTTCATAAATTTGATTAAATGTTTCGCTAAATCTGCAAAAATGGATAAGTATTCACTTGAGGATAGGCTCATTGATTATGCTGTATTATCCTTAGAAATTGCAAAGCTATTACCAAATACTTTTGAAGGCAGACACCTTAGTTCTCAGTTAATACGATCCGGAACCTCACCGGCACTTAATTATGGAGAAGCCCAGAGTGCTGAATCAAAGAAAGATTTTCTTCATAAAATAAGAGTGATACTTAAAGAATTGAGGGAAAGCCTTATTTGCATGAAAATAATCAAAAGAAGGAGTCTGGTAATTGATGAATCTATATTGGAAAAAGGAATTGTTGAAAGCAATGAACTAATATCAATATTTGTCAAAACCGCTAAAACAATTCAAGATAATTCGCTATTAGAAAAAACTAGATAACGATCTGTTAATCCATAACTTCTTAAATCTTAAATCGTTAATATTTATTCTTCAATCAAAAAGGTCGGAACAGCATCCATATTAGCCAGCTTAGTGGTAATGAGGTAAGCCAGCCTGCAGATGCTTTCAGCCTTGGCATAGTCTATTTTCCCGGGATCGTCACCAGGCTGGTGCAGATCCTCGTGAATTCCTGAGAAAAAGAAGAACGCCGGTATTCCCTTGTTGATGTATGACTGGTGGTCGCTACCCCCCGGTGAGTCTTCATCATTATCAAATATAAGGGGGAAATCCGTAACCCCATCGTTTAATCCTGTTATGAATTCTTTAAGTTTATCAACATACTTCTTATCAGTTACAACATAATGAGCCCGGTTATCCCTGTTATCCGGATCGCTCCGGCCTATCATATCCATGTTCAGGTTGAATTTTATCTGATCCACCGGCAGGGCATTGCTGCCCACAAAGTGTCTTGAGCCAATCAGACCCATCTCCTCGGCTGTGTAGGTTATAAAGACAACCGATCGTTTACATGGATTCATTGCCACCGCTTCAGCTATTTCAATTACTCCGGCTGAGCCACTTGCATTATCATCTGCACCATTGCATACCTGGCCATTAACAGGCTTGACATGATCAAGGTGTGCACCCACTACAATAAATTCATTGCGTAGTTCAGGGTCTGTGCCTTCCACCATACCTACAACATTTTTTGTTGTTATTAGTTCCTCACTTAATATTTCAACCTTGCTATCCATGTAGACACCCTCTATCTCATGGGGCTTGTAGTTTTTCAGGATATTTTCAGGATTCATCATGGGATTGTATTTGTTCCCCTCCATTAAAAGTTCTATGAATTCTGGTTTAACAAAATAGATTAATGGTATTGATTCTGATCTGTTATTATTGTCAGATCCTTTATATATGTATTTCTCAGTTGAAAACTCGCTGGGAATCATCTCGAAAGGCATTCCGGTTGATCCGTCTAGATCAGCAAGTATTAACCCTTCAGCGCCCTTGTTGAAGAGGGCAGAGGCCTTTGACTGGAAACCTCTCAAACCTTGATATTTTTTATGAACTTCCTCAGGAAGTACAGGTTCACCATCTTTAGTTGGTGCTCCAAATATACAGACCATTATCTTCCCTCTTACATCAAGTTTTTCAAAGTCATTCCACTTATAATCAGGTTCTTCAATGCCATAACCCACCCAGACCAATTCCATCTTATTATAGATCAATTTATTGCCGGTGAGAAATCTGAAATCTTCTTTATGTTCAAGAGGTATTTCTTTTCCCTCTTTTATTAATGTCCAGCTGATATCATCACTGTATGTTGTTTTAATAAAAGGTACACCCTGAAAATAATTCATATAACCTTCCTCATTTTTTATGGCAGGTTTAAGTCCTGCCCCGGCAAATTGAGTTGCCACATATTGTGCAGCTATTTCATACTCAGCGGAAGGGCCAACCCGGCCGTTCATATAGTCTGAAGCAAGAAAAAAGATATGATCCCTGATTTCGGCTTGTGTAATTGATTCAATAGGGTTTTGTGCATTAAGAAGGCCGGTAAGGATGATCATCAGGCCTGCAAAGGATAGAATGGGTTTTGTAAGATTCATCTCTGTTTGGATTTAGTTGATTGTCGAGCTTATAAAGTTAATTATTATTTTATTAGTGTAATTATTTTAAACCACCCCGGCCTTAACCTTCGCATACCTTTCGGTATACTTGGATAAGGCCACCCCTCCTTAATTTTTTTTAAAAATCAAGGAGGGGAAAATATATTTCTGCAAACTATATTTGATCTTTTGATAACTCATCGCTTGTCCTGAGCGAGTCCGCAGGACGAGTCGAAGGGCTCATCACTCTTTCACCCAGTTATTGTTCGAAAGGTTCCTGTCGAAGAAATAGGGATTACCCAGTTTAACTGATTTTAGCTTGCCGGGATCGTCTATTCTGATCGTGACTTCAGCGGACGATTTAAACACTTCCGGCTTTTTATGGATTTTCTTAACTGTCCCATCCTCATATTCAAGAGTAAGGTATACAGGCATGGGCAGTCCACCAATATTTTTAATCATAACATTGCCTTCTTCAGTATCTACTGAGGCAAGTTCCAGCTCCTGCGTCTTGAATTCATAATACCATGGTAAAAGCAGCCAGTCAAGATCATATCCTGCCACTTCTTCGAAGACGGCAAACAGGTCCCATGGTGACGGGTGTTTATGATGCCATCTCTGGGTATAAATCTTCCATGCATTGTTCATCCCTTCCGTGCCAAGCTGGTTTTCGATTGTCATGAATGCCTGTGAAGATCGTACGTAGCTGTTGAAATTCGATGCCAGCCCGTCAAATATTGAATAGGTGGGTATCATCAGGGGGAGATCGTTGGCCGTACCACTGACAATATTGAAAACCTGACTGTAATTTCCTGCGGTTCCTGCTGAATCGGCTTTGCTCCATTTTATTCCCTGGTAGGTGGCCCATCCTTCATCCATCCAGGCAAACCTTCTTTCATTGGCACCGGTGAAAAACGGAAGGTAGGAGTGTGAAATTTCGTGGAATATTACTTCATCAGCCAGCACCTCAACAGCCTGGTCACCATTATTAACCATCATGGGAGATTCCATTCCCCCTCCGCCTTCTCCGCAGTTAAATACCGTCATTGAAGGCCAGGGGTAAGGAACACCGGGACATTCAAATGAGAGGTATTCAATTGCATTCCTGGCAAATTGGGCGGCCTTGTGGTAATGCTTGCTTGAATCGGGATAGACGGCGGAGACAAGAACCCTCCTTCCATCTTCAACCTCGAGGCCGGATGCATCCCATACATGGGTCTTACTGGCGGCAAACGTAAAATCGGGGGTATTTTCAGATTTGAATTTCCAGGTTACTTTTTCCCTGTTGCCATGGTCAACAGGAAGATCATCAACTTTGATTATATTGACTATATCATCACTCTGCAGGGCATTATCTACCTTAACACGGAGACCAGGAGGGTAGACTTCTTCGGGGTTTTGCAATGTGCCTCCTGCCCATACAATGTATCCGGCAGGCAGGGTAATGCTCACATCATAATTATTAAAGTCATTGTAGAACTCAACTATTCCCGCATAATCTGTCATATCCCAGCCGTAGATATCATCATATACTGCAACCTGTGGATACCAGTATGCGATAAAAATGGCATCGTTTTCATACACACCCTGTCTTATGTTTATATTTGGATGCATATGGTATTTCCAGCTCAGTTTCATGTTAATACTGCTGCCGGATTTCAAAGGCTCGTTGAGCCGCACCATGAGGTTGGTTGATGTACGTCTCTGCATCAGCATCGCCGAAGGTATTGTATCATCCCCGATAAGAAGATCACTATAACTGACCTGTCTTGTTTCGTTAAAAGGAAAGATATAGAAATTTCTCAGTGAGGCATCTGCCGTCATATCAGGATAACTGCGCAGAACTATCATGTTCAGCTCATCGGGACTTTCATTATGATATGTGATATCGGCATCCCCCTTTATCCAGACGGTATCATTTTCGAAAATTACATCTACATCCAGCTTATAGTCTGAATGGTTGATCCAGTACTCAGGACCAGGCACACCATCCAATGTCCTGGTTTTGTTTTCTATAGCCCTCTGAAACTCAAGCTGGACAGGTATATCCTGGGCATAGGAAAGGGCTAAAGGTATAATGAAGATCAGTAATGTTAAGAGTAGGTTTAATTTCCGGTTCATGATGTTATCAATTTAATTAATATTAAATTTCAGGTTATATGTGTAAATGACGTGAAGCATTTTGTTCTGATGCTTCTTTTGCCTTGTAATTATTGAAAAGGGGCCATTAGTGGGCAATTAAAACCCACTGATTATTAGTTGTTTATTTTCCAGTTCTTTGACATTATTGTAATCACACTTTGTAAGTATC
>JAFGLJ010000073.1 GCA_016928075.1 Bacteroidales bacterium
AAACAGGCAGAAGAAATCTCCGGGTCTTGAGGCCAAGTTGTTATTTAGGATTATTTTGCATAAATTTAATAGAAGATAATATTTTCAATGCTAATAAATTTATCAGGGGAGGATCGTAAAATGTCAGATTATATTAATTTATTTGATGATTCAAACTGGGAGATGGCACCTGAATATACAAGTGATACCAGGAAAAAGGTTTTGCTTGATGAGGGTGGGTCTAAGATTATATTACTTAGATTACCTCAGAGATTTAACATGGCGCCTCATTCTCATCTAATGAGTGAACAACACGTTATACTGAAAGGGGAATATGAAAGTGATGGCAAAGTATATCCTGAAGGCACATTCAGGAGTTTTACGGCCCATCAGAAGCACGGGCCTTTCAAATCAGAGAACGGAGCGTTGGTACTGGTTTTTTGGAGAACCTGATCGGTCCTGTTAAAAAATATGGGCATTCCCTTTTTAAGTGAATGCCCTCATTTTTTAATTTTCTTTTTCTAACCTGTTTTCTCAGAAAAGCGTATAGCTGAATTTAAGTGAAAAAGTAATCCCGGGTTCCAGTTTTGTGAAATACTGGTCTGTTGGGTTAAATGACCTGAAGACTGATTCTTTTTTATCATTCAGCAGGTTAGTGATCTTGAAGCTGATTTTTGCCCTCTGTTCGGCTCCTAATGCTTTACTTGTGGTAAAATTAAGGCTATGGAACGGTAACATATATATATCAGGTCTGTCAGCTATACCTACATACTGCAGCGTTGTGCCCTGCACATTGTAATACAAACCTGCTTCGAATCCTTTACCGAAACCATTATCACCGCCATCATAAGATATTCCTGCATTGATAATATATGGAGCCTGGCCTGCCATTTCCCGTTCGTTATCTATTGTTTCTCCTGTCCGGGCATTTTCTATCCTTGACAGGTATTCTGTTGTGCTGAGTTCAATTTTAGACCTTGTGAAGGATACATTTGAAATAATGCTTAAGTTTCTGAATGCATCTGTAAAAATACCGAGATTCTGCCGCATTTCGAACTCAAGGCCCATTACCTCCCCATTGCCTACATTTCTCGGCTGGAATGCGCCGGTATAAGTTGCATATTGGACAATCTCAATAGGGTCAATAAACTTCTTGTAGAATGCACTGGCAGATATCATCTGCCCGAGGTCATGATAGAATTCCCACCTGAGGTCAAAATTGTGTATATAAGAACTTCTGAGGTCTCCATCCCAGTATTCCCTTCCTGATACATTATCCGCATCACTGAACATACCACCAATATAAGTGCGTCCGCTGAGAGGATCAGCTATTTCTGCATATGACATCTCCTTAAATGACGGACGAGCAGTTGTCCTGGCATAGGCAAGACGCAAATTTTGCCCTTCGCTTAATGCATAAACGAAATTAACTGACGGAAAGAAATCCAGGTAATCCATTACCCTGTCATTATCCAGCACATTTACTCCAAGCTGATCCTGTCCGGTATAAAACTGTTCAAACTTTTCAAGCCTTAAGCCAATGATAGCCTTAAAGTTATTAAATGGTATAAGTTCAGTTGACATATAAGCAGAGGCATTTTTTGCCACTGAATTAAACTTGTTCGGGTTATCAGGTATAAAATGAGCTTCGTATGTTGTACCCCTGATATAATCTGTCCCATTGTAAGGCCACAGGTTTTGCGGCAAGAATATTTCATCCGGGTCACCGGTCAGGGGAATATCCCTGACGTTGATTGCATATTTGCGGATAACAAAATCTCTTTCTTTATATGTGTATCCGCCTCCGAAATTGAGTTTTGCCTCGTCCCCGGCAAACCGGTATTTCTTTGTTATATGAAGCACGCCGGAAAGATTAATTTCTGAAAGGTCTCTCCATATCCTCTCGGGGAAACCTCCTTCCGTATTAATTTCATAAACACCTCCTTCATAGATGTATCTGATAAACCTTGCATCCGGGTCGCTTATTTTTGATATTGTGGGTGAAATTTTCCAGACAATATCAAGTCCTGGTCCTGTGAAGGTGTGTTTTCCGTCAAGCATTACATTGGTAAGCGACCGCTGGTTATATTCCAGGTTTTGCTGTTTGGCTGAGAAGACTGAACCCTGATCTGATCCATCAAAATCGAAGAGACCTGCTTTTGATATACCATTTTGCATGTGTATCATGTTAAGCCTGAATTTGGATTTTTGCGTTTTTATAGCAAAGCCTGCAAGACCACTTAACAATACACTGTTTGAACCATAATCTCCTACCTGGTATTCACGTACTTCCATCTCGGTTATATCGGGATCAGACGAGAGGCCATATCGCCCATATTCGGCGTTTTTGTAATATTCAGTATTATTTTTGTAGGAGAAGCCAAAATTATACCCAATAGTTACTTTATTGAAAGGAACCTGATTCCCGAATGAGGCGCCAAAATCATAATCGATAAAACTCCTCTGCCTTATGGCAGCCATAGTTGGATTAAAGCCTTCGAGTATTTCCCTGAAACGCGTAGCATCTTCACCTGTGGAATTGCCAAGTACTTCGACAAAGGAAGGAATATTTGATATAGCAGGGATATCGCGTGATCCATCATCAAAACCCAGGAAATCTGTTTTACCACCCTGGTAAGTGACATAATTACTGTTAAAGTGATAATCAGGATTAAATGCGCCTCCTATAAAGAGTGAGCCTTTCTTTTCCTGCGGAAAGTCCTTAATTGAAATATCAATAACACCTCCGGTAAAATCAGCGGGCATATCAGCCCTGAATGATTTATATACCATTATGTTATCAATAATATTGGTCGGGAAGATATCAAGCTGCATGGTATTCCTGTCAGGATCAAGCCCGGGTATATCAACACCGTTAAGTATAGTCTTTGTATAACGGTCTCCCAGTCCACGGACGAAAACATATTTTCCGCCTTCAACCGATACCCCTGTGACTCTTTTCATGGAGGAAGCAGCATCTGAATCGCCCATCTTCCTGATATTAACCGCTGAGATACCATCCATTAGCGACGCTGATTTCATTTTCAGGGTCATCAGCGCATTTTCTGTATTTCTGCTCATATTTGCAGTTACGGTAACTTCTGAGAGTTCTACAGTTGACGGGTTCATGCTGATGTTTTCCATGAGGGTTACATCACCTTCAACCACAGTAATGTCCTTAATTGTTAGTGATTCATAACCCACATATGAAAAGATGAGATTGTATGTTCCCGGAACAATTTCCAGGTTGAATTTTCCATCGAGGTCGGTAAACGTACCTGTGGTTGTCCCTTCGGCCGCTACAGTAACCAATATCATAGCCTCTCCGGTTGATTGATCAAAAACAGAACCCCTGATAATACCATCCTGTGCATTCAGCCCGGTAAATATCATTAAGAAAAAGAATGCAACTATTATTCGGAGATTGTTCATTTTATGTTTTGTTATTTTAAATTTTTAAAATATCGAAACTCGCAGTCACACAGCTGCGAGTTCCGATAATAATTATATGATCGTTTCATTAAAATTCATTTAATGATCCTGATACTGCGGTCCATGTCCAGCCTGCAAATTCTGTTACGTCAGCTCCGACAGTATTTGCTCCTGCAGCAACGGCAGTTGTGAAAGCGTCACTGCCATCCTTGAAGAAGTCAGTGATAGCTGTGCCTGTTGGCAATGTAACCTCGAAGTTTGAGAACACACATGTATAATCACTGGGTACCTCATCGAAATCCTGCAGAGTTTCCAGTGTCTCATCCAATCCGAAGAAGTAGACATTCATCATATCAACCCAGGTATTGGCATCATTGTCAACCAGTCCTTCCGCAATACCTGCATAGGCACTTACATTCATTAAGGTGTATTTATCAGCCATTGTTCCTTCAGGACCGTCGAGCTCGAAGCACTCGTCACCGGGGTTTACAATAGCAATGTTATCAACAGTGCCGCCATATGACTGGTCAGCGTCGATAGCATCATCGCCGGTATTCCATACAACTACGTGAGAAACATTGACTTTTCCACCAAACCATTCAATACCGTCATCCTGGTTGGATACAATTTCAATATGATCAATTATTGTACCTGACCCTACACCGCCAAGTGTCAGCCCGTTAATCTCGTTTCCTTCGCCGATGTTAGCGCCACCGTGACGAATAGAAACATACTGTATTATCCCCGAGTTATCTGTTGGATCATCACCTCCGTACAGGCCATTGGGGTCTGAAGGAGGAATACCTTCAATCTGAACTGAGGGAGCATCAGCAGATATAGGGGCTTTGCCAAGAACAAGTAAACCGCCCCATAGTCCGTTGGTTGTAGGATCCATGTTAGGGCTGGCTATCTCGCCGGGGAGTATCTGGTCAGCTATAGATGTAAAGATTATAGGTGCAGCTGATGTTCCCTGGGCCAGGAGTTTGCCCCCTCGTGCAATCAGAAGGGCTTTGGCATTTGATCCTGATCCCTCGCGGGCTTTAATAACCGTACCGGCTTCAATGGTAAGGGTAATACCGTCGAGGACCGTGATACGTCCGTCAAGTATATATATTGTATCAGAATCCCATGTAACATCCGATGCGATATCTTCATCCACATCTATTGAAGGGAATGCAGTAACATTCAGAACAGCTGTTGCAAGACCTGACTTGGAGTTTTCGTCAGTTATTGTGAGTTCTACGGAACCTGCACCTACATTTCTTGAAGCTGTGAAAGTTACCACAACGTTTCCTGAAGTGGCTCCTGCTGATGGTTCAGTTTTTAATGCAGCTGTTCCGTTATTAGTATTTACTGAGGACGAACTGTATCCCCCTTCAGATGTGAAAGCGAATGTCAGGTCAACTGATTTAATTACTTGAACATCAGTATTTGCAGGGGCAGTCACTTCGGGCGCTCCCTCTTCAAATACAGTGATTACAGCTGTTGATGTGGCTGTCTGGTCCTGGTCATCCATAATTGTTAGATTGACAGCTCCGGCACCGGCTGCAGAACCTGCTGTAAATGTAACTACAATGCTTCCTGAAGTTTCTCCTTTGGTACCATTTGTTTTTATTGAAGCGGTACCATTGGTTCCGGTTACTGTAGCTGATTTAAAACCACCATCAGCAGTATAGCTGAATGTTAGGTCAACAGCAGCACCTGTTTCAATAGTTTGACTGTTTGGCGTCGACAGGGTAGGAGGAGCATACTCCTTTTCACAACCTGCAAGGATTGCCAGTATAGCAGCAAACGAAATAATG
Source organism: Bacteroidales bacterium (assembly GCA_016928075.1). Classification (GTDB taxonomy): domain Bacteria; phylum Bacteroidota; class Bacteroidia; order Bacteroidales; family VadinHA17; genus UBA9300. The sequence goes on from JAFGLJ010000073.1 coordinate 5,214, forward strand.
AGAACTTTTTTCATACTTCTTTTTTTGTTATTAATTATTTGATAATTAGTTGTTTTATTTCATTTTCACGAGGCAAAGATAGATTGCCACGATATCTTCCCGGTTAAAGAATAATTAATGTTCTGTTACAATAAATGTTTAGTTAGTAACCGTTTTGTAACAATTTATGTAACCCTATGATTTAGTACGGTTTTCGTTGATTGTTCCGTGTTCAGGGTTCCGTGTTCGGGGTTCCGGCTTTGTCCGCCATAGCCTCCGGCGAAGGCGGGCTTCTCCTCAACTTTTATACAGGTGCCAAACCTGGCGCCTCTATTATTGTAATTAATAGCATGCGTATTTCTAAATTCCATTAGACGCGCTGGTAGCGCGTCTCTACAATTGCTGCCAATTGTAATCCTGGTGTAAATCCCTTTATACTTTTTCCACCGGCTCTCATTATATTCGGCCGGGGTTTTCGCTTCGCCCGCCATAGCCTCCGGCGAAGGCGGGCTTCGCTCCAACTTTGTACTTTATACTTTTTACTTTTTACTTTGTACTTTATAATTTTATCTTTTGTCTTTATATTTGCACTGCAAATCTACGGGATGTAGCGCAGTCAGGTAGCGTACTTCGTTCGGGACGAAGGGGTCGCGAGTTCAAATCTCGCCATCCCGACAAATCAACTGAAGACCGTTTTGACAGAGGCAAAACGGTCTTTCTTTTTTAGCCTGTTCGTAAACAGCTTGCTGTTATAAGGGGAGGCTAAAAAAGAAAAAACCACGGTGCGAAGCACCGAGGTCTTCAGTTGATTTAGTTTCCTCCCCGGCGAGATCGCGACCCCGGGTAATCGGGGGGAGCAATTTCGTCAAGATTTTTTCAGGCCTTTTTATTATCTTCTGCAGATATTTTTTATACTTTCCTTGAAGCTTAAATATAAATGATCAAATTAATTTAAACTAATGAAGAGGAAACACTTAGGCATATTATTATTTATCTTGATCATCACAGGTTGTACGGCCCATTATGAAGACATAACACAACACGTCAGCCAGAGCAAGCTTGACCAGAAAAATATATCTCTTTTTATGGCCAGGGATAATCCGGCAGTAATCCAGGTAAATGTAGTCATACCCGATACAGAAAAGCGATTTGAATTACATTCAGTACAAATTTATATGAAAGAGGGCAGCAGGACTGATTTCCTTGAATCACTAAGTATCCAGCATATAAAAAATATTAACGGGTATATGTCTGAGTCTGTTTTTGGAGGCGCTACCGGTTTCGCAGCTGAACAAATAACTGTAAATGGTTTATCCCTGTTTGAGCCAGGAAGCCATACCCTTTCTTTTAATTTCGGGGTAAAAGAGGATGCATTACTGGAGCAGAGTTTCAGGATTGAGAATATTGAACTTGTCTTTGATCATGATCAGAATCTCGTCCTGGAGCCGGATCGTGATTTCTCATACAGGCCGGCACTGGTGCTCAGGCAGTCAGGACAGGATAATTGTGATACCTATCGTATCCCGGGATTGGTTACCACCAATGAGGGTACACTGGTAGCTGTTTACGATAACCGATATAACCGGAGCAAAGACCTGCAGGAAAATATTGATATCGGTATGAGTCGCAGTACCGATGGAGGCCAGTCATGGGAACCAATGCGTGTTATTATGGATATGGGTGAATGGGGTGGACGACCGGAAAGCTTAAATGGTATTGGTGATCCATGCATACTTTATGATCACAATAATAGCACATTATGGGTTGCCGCCCTGTGGATGAGCGGCCTTACACCTGAAGACATGCTGTGGTGGTCATCGCAGCCAGGTATGAGCCCGGAAGAAACAGGTCAGTTCATCCTGGTTAAAAGTACTGATGATGGGCTTACCTGGTCGGATACTATAAATATAACAGAACAGGTTAAAGATCCTGGTTGGCAGCTTATGCTACAGGGCCCCGGAAGAGGTATAACCATGGATGATGGTACCCTGGTCTTCCCCGCACAGTTTAAAGCAGATATCGGTGAGACCGCAATCGACGGCGGACAGTTTACCAGTCATTCCACGATTGTTTACAGCAGGGATGGAGGAGAAACCTGGCAAACAGGAACTGGAGCCAGATCAAACACAACCGAAGCCCAGGTAGTGCAATTGACAGATGGAAAACTTATGCTCAACATGCGAGATGACCGTAACAGCCAGGTTAAAGATGAATCGAACGGAAGGGCAGTGGCTGTAACAGGTGATATGGGCCAGACATGGACCATCCATCCCTCATCAAATTCATCCCTGCCCGAACCTACATGTATGGCCAGTCTGATTGCCGCTGATATTGTTATTGAAGGCGAAAAACAACAGGTGCTTTTCTTCTCAAATCCCAATAACAAATATGCCCGCAAAAACATGACCATCAAGGCGAGCCTGGATGGTGGACTGACCTGGCCTCAGGAATATCAACAAGAGCTTAATGAAGAAGAAGGTGATGGATATTCATGCTTAACCATGGTTGGTGAAGATAAAATCGCAATTTTATATGAAGGAGTTAAGGAACTTTATTTCCAGTTAGTACCTGTCGGAGATATTATTGCTGGTAAATAAAACCCCAGGTTAAGCAGTAAATTTTATATTAGTTATGAATAAATGAATAGTTATAAATTATGATAAATAAAAAAACTGAAGGATTGATAGCTGCTCCTTTCGTACCCATGCATGAGAATGGCGAGATCAATTATGAGCAGATTCCAAGGTATTACAATATTTTGAAGAGGAATGGTATAGTTGGCATATTTATAAATGGTTCATCCGGTGAAGGAGCGTCTCTTACCCAGAAAGAGAAGATGAAAATTGTCAAAGCCTGGGTAGAACAAAAAACTGACAGTGATGATATGAAGATTATCAACCTTGTCGGAGGGACTTCCTATGCCGAGTCTGTTGAAAATGCATTTTTGTCGGCAGAAATAGGGGTCGATGCAATAGCTGTCGTGGCTCCGTATTATTTTGTGCCAGACAGTGCACGATCGCTGGCTGACTTTTGTGCTAAGATTGCTCTCGAAGTAGTCCATATGCCTGTTTACTTTTATCATATACCTGTCCTGACAGGTTGTTCGGTTCCTATGATTGAGTTTCTCAGGGAGGCATCTGCCATCATTCCGAACCTTGCCGGCATAAAGTATACACACGAAGACTTTATGGATTTCCTGAGGTGTTTGAATTTTGAAGGCGGGAAATACGACATGCTATGGGGACGTGATGAGACCCTTCTCTCAGCACTGGCGGTCGGGGCTAAAGCAGGCGTGGGCAGTACATTCAACTATGCCGCACCGATGTATTATAAACTTATCGAGGCATATAAAAAAGGTAACATGGATGAAGCAAGAGAATTGCAGCAACTGTCCGTGGATATGATTGCGCTGCTCAATAAATATGGAGGAATTTCAGTAGGAAAGGCCTATATGCGGTATATAGGATTCGACTGCGGCGAATTCCGGCTGCCGGTTAAAAACGGCTGGACTTCCGTATATAAAGATTTTGAAAAGGACGTTCGGATGCTCAACATGGAAAAACTGTTCTCGAAAACTTAATAACATACCGTTTTTTAGATTCTTAGAAAACCAAAAACACGTAACTTGAATTACTGTTTTTATTATCTTAGGGGTTCATAAAACCCCGAGAGTTATGAAAACAATTAAGATCATTATTTATTCAATTTTGTCCCTGTTGGTAATACTGATAATAGCAGGGTTTTTTATTGTACGTAGTATCAGTAATGGTGCAAAACCGTTGTATAATGGAGAACTTGACCTTCCCATGCTGGAGAATGAAGTGGAGATCATATTCGACGAAAGGGGTATGCCCCATATATATGCCAGGAGTGAAGTTGACCTGTCCTGCGCCGTGGGATATATCATGGCACAGGAAAGACTATGGCAGATGGACCTGATACGCAGGGCAACGACGGGAAAATTATCCGAAATATTAGGTGAGGATTATGTACAGACAGACCTGTTTCTGCGGTCACTGAGAATGACCGAAAAGTCGAAAATGGTACTTGAAAATACTGATAAGGAAATACTCGATTGCCTGAAATCTTTTGCCAACGGCGTAAACTACTATATTGAAAAGGCAGGTAAGAAGCTGCCCCCTGAATTCAGGATACTGGGCTATCAACCGGATTACTGGACCCCTGAACATACTGCCAATATCATTGGCTATATGGGATGGGATCTGGCCAGTGACAATCTTTCTGGTGATGTTTTTATTTATAAACTGGTAAAAGAATTCGGAAAAGACACTGTGATTAACATGGTCCCTTATTATGATTTCACAGGTGATCCCGTGTACCCTGATTATGAATTCAGTGATGATTACCTGGAGGCAGTTGCTGACTTTGTAAAAGCAATAGATAAGGTAAAAGACCTGGGCATTACTCCTTTTTGCGGCAGTAATAACTGGGCTGTAAGCGGTGACCGGTCAGAAACCGGGAAACCACTTTTTTCCAATGATATGCACCTCGGGTTGTCAAGCCCCGGGATATGGATACAGATGCACCAGGTGGTTCCGGGTAAGCTTAATGTTACTGGTGTTGCTATCCCGGGCGAACCCTTTATCGTCGCAGGGCATAATGAGAAAGTAGCCTGGGGAATGACGAACCTGGCGGTTGACGATCTGGATCTTTACCTTGAAAAAACAAATGAAGAAAAAACGAAGTACATGGTCGATGGCGAATGGAAAGATATAAAAACCGTTAAGGAAACCATTAAGATAAAAAACGAGGATGACCGGGAACTGGAAATAAAATATACCCATCACGGACCTATAATATCAGGATTCCGCGATATTGAGGATGCTGATTTAAGCATGCGCTGGTCAGGTAATGATATGAGCAATGAGTTGGAGGCTGTTTACCTGTTAAACAGGGCAGGGAGTTGGGAAGATTTCAATGAAGCTCTTTCCTTTTTTAATTCTATCAGTCAGAATTTCATTTATGCCGATATAAATGGGAATATAGGCCTGCAAAGCGGTGGTGGTATACCAGTGCGTGAGGGTTATGGAGCTTTTATACAACCCGGAGACAGCAGCAAGTATGACTGGAAAGGCTATGTGCCCCATGAACAACTGCCATACAGCTATAATCCTGTTAGCGGCTCTGTTTCATCGGCTAATAATAAAACGGTATACCCTGAAAAATATCCCTATTATATCGGGACATATTTTTACATGCCTTACAGGATTAACCGTATAAGGGAAATGCTGGCAGAAAAGGAGATATTCGACATTGATGATTTCAAACGAATGATTACCGACAGGCATTCGGATTATGCCAGGCAGCTTTGCGAGTTACTATTGCCGGTGCTCCAACAGACAGATGATATGAGTGATCTTGAAAGGGAAGTGTATAACAACCTCTCTGTATGGGATTATAATATGTCGGCCGATCTGTTTATCCCTACCTTCATTGAATATTACCGTAATATACTTGCAGACCTCCTCCTCGAAGATGATATGGAGGAACTTTATGAAAACTTTGAAGACAGTGTAAGAGACTATTACCTGATGAAGATAATCAGCGGTCAGCATGTACTCTTTATAGATGATGTCAATACGGACGTAAAGGAAAACCTTGAGGATATTTTGCTCAATGCTTATAATAAAACCATTGAGAAGCTTAAAGATGAATATTCCGTTGATACATCGAAATGGATATGGGGCGATATACATAAATTCACTGCTATTCACCCGGTGGGCAATGTGGGCATTATGGATTTCCTTTTCGGGTTTAATGAAGGACCTTACAGGGTTGGAGGCAGCAATCATACAGTGTCAGCTTATTCCTATGGACCTGATTTCGTAATTAATCATGGTGCATCCCAGAGACACGTATACAATACAGCTGACTGGGATGAATCTTACACCGTTATACCGACAGGCACTTCAGGTGTTCCTTCTTCGGAGTTTTACTGCTCACAGACAGAGACCTACTGTAACGACGGCTTTTATAAGGACCATTTCAGCGATGATGCAGTGAGGGATGCAGCGAAATATATTCTGACTCTAAAACCAAAAAAATAAGTATTATTTATTAATTATGAGTTATGAGTTATGACATTCGACATTCGATATTAGATATTCACAACCTGTAAAATTGTAGAAAACTGCTGTTGTCGTTTTAGTTATATGATAATTATGAATGATTTAAGATGGTCTTTAAAGGATAAGCTGGCGCTTGTTACCGGTGGTACAAAAGGCATTGGGAAAGGTATAGCTGATGAATTGATCGCTCACGGGGCAAGGGTAATATGTACGTCGAGAAGCAATGAAACAGAAGGTGAGGATCAGGGTAATCCTGTTTATATACAGTCAGATGCATCGACAGGCGCTGAACGTGACGAACTGGTTAAAGAGATCAGGGAAAGATTTAAAAGACTGGATATACTGGTTAATAATGTAGGGACTAATATAAGGAAGAAAACAGTTGAATACACTGATGATGAGCTTGATATCTTACTTCGCACCAACCTCATTTCCGCATTCACCCTCTCCAGGGACCTGCACCCCCTGCTGAAGAAAGGAAGCGCACCCGCTATTGTTAATATCAGCTCTGCTGCGGGGCTTAAACACCTTCGTACAGGTTCGATATATGGCATGACAAAGGCTGCCTTAAACCAGCTCACGAAGAATCTAGCGGTGGAATGGGCACCTGACGGAATAAGGGTTAATGCCGTCGCACCCTGGTATATCAACACACCTCTTGCCCGGCAGGTTCTGAGGGATGACGATTACAGGAGTGAAGTACTGTCACGTACCCCCATGGGCCGGGTGGGAGAGGTAGAAGAAGTAGCTGCACTCGTAGCATTCCTTTGCATGCCGGCATCTTCCTATATTACGGGCCAGGTCATTGCTGTTGACGGAGGGTTTACGATAAAAGGGTTCTGAAAAAGATAAAAGACAAAAGTAAAAAGATAAAAGTTGAGACGCCAGGTAAGGTGTCTCAAAACTACCCTGTACCAACCTCCTTTGCCTCCCTTACACATCATATGACGTAGAAGGAGTATCGCCACCTTCCCCCGTCCAGTTGGTGTGAAAAAATTCGCCTCGTTGTTTATCTGTCCTTTCATATGTGTGAGCCCCGAAATAGTCTCTCTGCGCCTGTATGAGATTGGCGGGAAGCGTTGCACTTCTGAATCCGTCGAAGTAGGCAAGGGCAGAAGAAATTGCAGGGATAGCTATGCCATTTACTACAGCAAGGGCAATTACCCTTCTCCAGCCTTCCTGCGCTTTTTCAACTTTGTCGCGAAAAAAATCGTCCAGGAGAAGGTTCTCCAGATTCTCATTTTTCATATATGCTTTTTTCATATTTTCGAGGAATACTGAACGGATTATGCACCCTGCTCTCCACAGCATGGCAATTTCTCCGAAATTAAGATTCCAATCATATTCCTTTGAAGCTTCCCTCATAAGGTCGAATCCCTGGGAATAAGATATAATTTTTGAAGCAAAAACCGCATCCTTCAGGTCACGGATAAATCGGTCGGGATCAGCCGGTGCCCTGGCAACGGTACCATTTATTATTTCAGAGGCTTTTACGCGAAGATCCTTTTGCGCCGACAGGCAGCGGGCAAAGACCGCCTCGGTGATAAGTGTAACCGGGATGCCCTGTTCAAGAGCACTTATACCGGTCCACTTGCCTGTTCCCTTCTGCCCTGCACTGTCGAGTATCTTTTCCAGCAGAGGCTCACCATCATCATCATTATATGACAGTATGTCAGCAGTAATTTCGACCAGGTAGCTATCCAGATCACCTTTATTCCATTCAGAAAATACTTTGTGCATGTCGGCGTGGTTCATAAAAAGAAGCTTTTTCATCAGGTAATAAGCTTCGGCTATTATCTGCATATCACCATACTCAATACCGTTATGCACCATTTTAACAAAATGGCCTGCACCATTATTCCCGACCCATCCGGCACAGGGTGTTCCATCACCTGCCCGGGCTGCAACAGCCAGAAAGATATCTTTTACATACGGCCAGGCAACCGGGCTGCCACCGGGCATTATCGACGGGCCTTTTAAAGCCCCTTCCTCACCACCGCTGACACCGGTACCAATGTATAACAACTGCTTGTTTTCAACATATTCAGTGCGCCTCATTGTGTCCTTATAGTTTGAATTACCGCCATCAATTATGATATCTCCCTTTTGCAGAATTGGTATTAGATGGTTGATATAATCATCCACCGGTTGACCTGCCTTTACAAGTATCATTACCTTTCGTGGTTTTTCAAGGCTGTTTACAAACTCTTTCAGACTATAGGTACCTGTTATTCTTTTACCCTTGGCCCTTCCACTCACAAATTTTCTGACTTTATCTGTTGTCCTGTTGAATACAGATACAGTAAATCCCTTGCTTTCAATATTCAAAACAAGATTCTCTCCCATTACCGCCAGGCCTATAAGGCCGATGTGTGATTTGGTCATGTTTTTAGGTGTTTAGGGGTTTAATGACTGTTGAACTGTTTAATTGTGTAACTGTTGAATCGGGGCAGTAAAAATCTTAAATCTTAAACCGAGAATCGTGAGTTTGCCTGCGGCAAACTCGGCCTTCTCGTTTCATCATTCATAACCTCCCATGCTCCCTGCCCCATGCTCCCTGC
>JAFGLJ010000074.1 GCA_016928075.1 Bacteroidales bacterium
AACTGTTGCTATATTGCAGTTATCACTGGCTGCTGCTCCTGTCAGTGCAAGATACTCCGCCAGGGTGATGCCCGTCTCGGTCTCATTGTAAGCAAAGTCGGTAATATAACTAACATCACAGCCTTCTATAGTGTAGTCATCCGGGGCTGTTACCGTCGGAGCTGTATTATCATATATATAAATAGTTTGGGTCACTGTCTTCGTGTTCCCACAGTCATCGGTCAGGCTCCACAGCCGGCTGATGATCTCTTCTCCATCGCAGCTGCCTGCAACAATATTATCAACATAGGTTGCATCAAGGCTTGTGTCACAGTTGTCCGATTCATCTGTCACGTCTCCAGTTATTGATATTGATGCATCATAATTGCAGTCTGCATCCCTATAAATCTCTATATCCGGTGGTTTAGTGAAGCTCGGGCTGATAGTATCCGTCACTGTGATAATCTGCATATGGGTTGTAGTGTTCCCACAGTCATCGGTCAGGCTCCACAGCCGGTTGATGATCTCTTCTCCCTCGCAGCTGCCTGCAACAATATTAACAACATAAGTGGCATCAAGGCTCGTGTCACAGTTGTCTGCTTCATCGGTCACATCCCCTGTCACGCCAACAGTAGCATTATAATTGCAGATTACATCTTTATATATTGTTATATCCGCAGGCTGGGTGAAGGTCGGGCTGATGGTATCCCCCGCTGTGATTACCTGCATATGGGTTGTCGTGTTGCCACAGTCATCTGTAAGGCTCCACAGGCGGTTAATGATCTCTTCTCCTTCACATGTCCCGGCAACAACATTATCAACATAAGTGGCATCAAGGCTCGTGTCACAGTTGTCTGTCTCATCTGTTACATCTCCTGTCACTCCAACCGATGCATCATAATTGCAGTCCTCATCCTTATAGATTGTGATATTCACAGGCTGGGTAAAGGTCGGTTTAGTTATGTCATTTACAATAATAATCTGCTCACAGGTATTGGTATTGCCATTTATATCACTTATTTGATATGCCCTGGTTACAGTCTCAGGGCAACTGTTATTATCGCTAATATCACTGATATGTATGAAGCTATCTGTATCAATACCGCAATTATCTGATGCAGATCCACCAGAAGCAAGAAAAGCTGCATAATTATCATAGGGTAATAAATCAGCAATATCACACTGTGTCGATAACTGACCAGGGCATACGATTAAAGGATCCTCGTCATCGGTAACTTCCACCGTGAAGGTGCAAATGGCCGGCCCGTTACTTGCAGCATCGGTATATTCATACGTGACTGTGGTAATGCCTACAGGGAAGGTTGAGCCGCTGGCAAGTCCGTTGGTGAGGGTGCCTGACAATCCGGCTCCGTCACAGTTATCATCAAACACAGGAGCTGAATATGTTACCACTGCTCCACAGATACCGGCATCATTGGATACACTTATATTCGCGGGACAGCTTGTTACAGTGGGAGCCTCATCATCGGTAACCGTAACGGTCATAAAATCCGTGGCCTGCTGTCCTTCGCCATCGGTATTGGTATAAGTAATGGTAGTAACACCCACCGGGAAATTATATGTCCCCACCTGTCCGGTGCCGTTATCCACTACATCACCTGTCATTCCCCAGGTAAGGTTGCTCTCACAATTGTCATCATAGACAGCATCCGGAACGGTTACATCCACTGTGCAGTCTCCGGTGCCATCAGCTGATGTAGTGGTAATAATATCAGATGCTGCTGTTACTGTTGGTGTTTCATCATCAATTACCTCGACAGAAAAACTGCATTCGCCGGTATTGCCTGCATCATCAGTGGCTGTCCATGTCACAAGTGTTGTACCGGCATTAAACACAACACCATCAAGGTTCGTTCCGGAGCCATTTGTATCACCGGTTAGCGTGTATTCAATGGAAGATATGGTACAGTTATCATCTACACCCGTTGCATTCCAGCCTGTTCCTGAATGAGTGTATGTGCAGGCGCCGTCATCAGTTCCTAAAGATTGTGTTCCCGATACAGGACAGTTAATTTCAGGATCAGTATTATCGTTTCCTGTCAGTGTAACGATGCAGCTAGTTTGATTTCCCTCTTCATCATATACATAAATGGTGACATTATGGGTTGTACCATGAGCCGAACTTAACTCAGTACCTGCCGCCGGAGCCTGGGTAATCACAAGATCGCCCGGATCAGTGCAATTATCACTTGCTACAACCTCTCCGGTAAGATCAGGGACAGTGAGCCCGCAATCTCCGTCAAGATTAACATCCCTATCTGCTGGACATGTTGATATTACCGGATTGGTACTGTCATCGAAAATTGAAAGTCTGAATTTACCCTTGTTGTCATCCTGGTATTCCCACATCCTGATAAAGAGAGTATCACCTGGTGTAAGGCCGTTTAAAACCAGTTCAGCGGGATCAGGCGGATTATTTATCAGGTCAATATCACAACTGTTCAAATAACTGAGAGCCGTACAGGTACCCGTATAAGCAGCTATACCTATTGTGTATGCCCACCCTGATGTTTGTTCAGTATAAGTTCTCACGGTCACTTCCCCTGAAGCCGGAATAACTGCCTTGAACCAGGCATCTTCATAAGAAGATATTGCGTCACATGATGTGGCTGATACTCCACTTGATGAAGCCCATTTGTTGGTATATGTAACCGGTGTGTAGCACTGGGTAACAGGAATAAGGAGCCCTGTGCAGGGATCATCATAATACTCCCTGCCCCCGAAACTCATAAAAGCACCCGGACTGTTTTGATTATTATATTCTGTCTGGATCCAGTCTGTGCCTCTGGCAACATTCTGAACACGTACTTCATCGATAAATCCATCAAAATACTTTATAATAGTCCCATATTGCTGGCTTATTCCTGCCCCTATGTATGCATTCTTCTGAGAAGTTCCTGATAGGTTATACCCTGGTCCGGCCGTGATAGTGGTAATATCTTCCGGTCCACCGCTGTTGTGATAAATATATATACTCGTTCCCTCTCTTTTACCAACTATATAATGCCACTGCCCGTTATTAGTTATACCTGCAGGAGAAATAGCCTGGTATTTATTGCTGTTATCATCTGTTGTAAGAACTGCTGTTCCTGCTCCGCCAGTTTCTGATGAAGCCAGAACATATCTTATTCCTCCATTATCATCCCCTCCATTACTGAATACATTATTCTGCCAGGTATCGGTAGTGTTTATCCAAGCTGAAACCGTCCAGTTACCTGTACTGAAATTAAATTCAGAGGGGTTACCAAGGTCAATATAGTCAGAGGTTCCGTTAAAACTCCTTCCGTTTCCTATCTTTCCTGTGGTGCTGGAAGATCCGTGATTTGTCCCGTGATTTACATTGTTTGTACCATCCAGGAAACTATTATACAGGTGATAGACTGAAACATAAGCGGAACTCCAGGTGCTGCTCGTGGAAGGATCTGTCGAAACATCAGGATTGCCGAAGTAGATATAGAATTCGTAGTCACTTGCGGGATTAAGAACAGGTATCCTCACCCAGGCAATCAGTTGCCCGCTGTTGCCACTATAATTTTCAACCTGGTGGTCCAGTGTGATTGAATGATTTTCAGTGAAAGCTATATCAAACCCCGATGAATGTTCAACATACCCGCCGTTAACTATTGTTTTCAGATCAGCAATGGTGGTATTTATAAGAACGGGAAAATTATAATGAGGAGAGCTTCCTGAAATCTGGGTTGCAGGGATAGTTACCTGAATCCGGTAAGAATACCCTTCCAGCCATTGTGCCCATAATACCGTTGGTATGAAAAGCAGCAGTAATGCACTGATAATATACTTCTGTACTGGTTCAGGCAACTTCGATTTAAAATTGGTAACAGGCTGGCTATATTTAGGTAAATCAGTCAATTTCTATCCTATGCAAATATAACCGGACTTAAATTAATTTAAGTCCGATACATTATAAGTTTTATACGCAGGTTCACAGTCTTTGTTGTATGAATGTCCATAAATCTATATTTAATGACTAAATATCTGAATCTTAGGTTGCATTCAATATCCCATTTTCAAAGCCAATAAAGATATAAGAAATTTTTTACGAAACCAGCATCAATTGATGTGCAGCGATTTAATAAAGCCGTATGTTATTAACATTTTTTGAATGAGGACCTTCAAATAGACGTTTCCATTAATCCAAAAATCCATTATTCCATCGTTCCAGTAATCAAATAAAACATCCCCCTAACCCCCTTCAAAGGGGGATCAATAACCTAGTAATCCATTATTCCGGAATCCGGACAATTGTGCTTCTAAGTTTACCCTTTAGATTATCAGCATAGCGTCACCATATGTGCCAAAGCGGTATTTTTCCTTCACGGCTTCCTCATATGCCTCAAAAACAAGGTTGTAACCACCAAAGGCAGCAACCATCATCAGCAATGTTGAATAAGGTAGGTGGAAATTACTTACCATCATGTCGGGGACACTGAATTCATAAGGAGGAAAGATGAATTTATTTGTCCAGCCATCAAAGGGTTTTAAATATCCTTCGGTGGAAACAGAGCTCTCCAGTGTCCTTACCACGGTAGTACCAACTGCACATATTTTGCTTTTTCTTTTCTTGGCTTCGTTCACCTCCTGTGCAGCCTGTTCGGTAATTATTATCCGTTCGGAGTCCATCTTGTGCTTGGTAAGGTCCTCAACATCAACGCTTCTGAAATTACCGAGGCCTACATGCAGTGTAATCTCACTGAAACGTACTCCCAGTATTTCGAACCTTTTGAGCAGCTCCCTGCTGAAATGTAATCCGGCCGTTGGTGCAGCAACTGCGCCCTCGTGCTTTGCAAAGATTGTCTGGTACCTTTCATGGTCTTCCGGTTCAACGGGGCGCTCAATAAATTTAGGAAGAGGTGTCTCCCCCAGGTTGTAAAGAGTGTTTTTAAACGCTTCATAAGAGCCGTCATAAAGAAAACGTAGAGTCCTGCCCCTTGAAGTGGTATTATCAATAACCTCCGCTACCAGCACATCATCTTCACCAAAATAAAGCTTATTGCCTATCCTTATCTTCCTGGCAGGATCGACCAGCACATCCCAGAGCCTCTGCTCGCGGTTAAGCTCACGAAGAAGAAATACTTCTATTTCAGCCCCTGTCTTTTCCTTGTTGCCAAATAAGCGTGCCGGGAAAACTTTTGTGTTGTTAAAAACGAGCAAATCATTTTCATTGAAAAACTCAATTATTTCCTTGAATATCCTGTGCCCTATCTTACCTGTTTTCCTTTCAACGATCATCAACCTCGATTCATCCCTGTTCTTTGCAGGATATAACGCAATCAACTCCTGTGGTAACCTGTACTTAAATTGAGATAATTTCATTTTATATAGTATTTTTTAATATCCACCCTTATACGGATCAATTCCTATTTTGTTGCATTAAGTCAAAACTTTTTCCCAATATATTTTTTGATTATTCGTCGCTATCAGAAAATGATCTTAAAAGCTGCTCAAAATCACTTATCTGTATTGCATCTTCCAGCTTATAATACCCTATTGCAGTTCTCTGAAGACCCGAGAGATAAGCACCGCTATCAAGATATTCCCCCAGATCCCTTGCAAAAGAACGGATATATGTGCCTTTGCTGCAAAGTATCCTTATGATTGTCTCAGGAGGATTAAACTCCAGTAACTCCAGCTCATGAAAAATCACTTTCTTTGCTTCCATTTTGACATTTATTCCTTTCCTGGCATAATCATAAGCTCGCTTCCCCCCGATATTTTTTGCCGAGAAGACCGGGGGCACCTGTTCATATTCACCCTCAAAATGTCTGAGAGCCTTTATTACTAAATCCCTGTTTATATGACATGTTTCATAGGTCCCGTCAACTTCTGTTTCAAGGTCAAATGAAGGCGTCGTTTTCCCAAGGTGGAACCTGGCTATATACTCTTTATTGCTTTCCTGTAATTCATTAATCTTTTTTGTCGCTTTTCCCGTACAAATTATCATTAAACCACTGGCCAGGGGATCCAGTGTGCCTGCATGCCCAACCTTAATCCCTTTATAACCGCAGGCATTTCTGATAATGTTCTTTATTTTCTTAACAAGATCGAAGGAGGTCCAGTATAAAGGTTTATCAAACAAAAGCACCTGCCCCTCCTGAAAATCAATATTTTTGTCGATAAACATATTATCCCAGTATTACCGCCAGTAAACCTATTATTACGCAGTATATTCCAAACCAGTACAATTTACCTCTCCTTACGAGGTTAACCATCCATCGGCAGGCAATATATCCTGTAATAAAGGCAGAGATAAACCCTGCTATTATTGCTGACGGACCTACCGATGAACCCGTCGAGAAATCTCCTTGCAGCAGCTCAAGAAGATTAGCACCTATAATGGGTATCAGCACCATCAGGAAAGAAAACTTTGCCAGGTCTTCCTTCTTATTTCCAAGCATCAGTCCGGTCGAAATAGTGGCTCCTGAGCGTGATATGCCGGGCAGCACTGCCAGTGCCTGTGCAACACCTATAATAAAAGCATGGGCATAATTTATTTCCTTTCTCCTGTCCTTCATTATTGATGATACAATAAGCAGGGCAGCGGTCACCAACAGCATTGATCCCACAAACACAATATTGCCGTTAAAGAATGCTTCGACCTCATCTTCAAAGAACAAGCCAATAGCAGCCACAGGTATCATTGACACAATTATTTTCAGGACATAATGTGTCTCTTTGTTCATCCTGAACTTTAGCGTCCCCCTTATGAGAGAAACCATCTCCTGCCAGAATACCACTATAATGCTCAAAACAGTTGCACCATGCACAGCCACCGAATAGCTGAAGCTCGATTCCGCATTAATCCCCAAAAGGTACTTGCCAATTTCCAGATGTCCACTGGAACTTACGGGTAAAAATTCTGTTAATCCCTGGATGATACCAAGGACTATGGCTTCCATTAAATTCATTCTAACAACTGAATACTGATATTATTCTTTTGCCGGGGGCTTTTTCATTATAGCCCATATTTCAAAAACAAAACCGGCCAGCACAATAACGGGCGCAAGAGTAATGCGCCTGAAGCTGAAAATCGCTTCAGAGAACTCATTCGGGTCTTCACTCTTACCTCCGAGCATGAGCAGAAACCCGATTACAATTATTCCGAATCCAATTGCCATCAATCTGTAGTTCTCTTTGCCAAGGGCAAAACCGTTATCTTCCTTTTTTGATTTTTTTGTAACCATTTTAATAATATAGTTTATCTTCAGATATTCCCAGGTACTTGGTGACCGAGAAAAATGTGGATACCAGGTTTATTAAAACACCGATGATAATTATACCACCAAATAATATCAGCATTAATCCGATGTCCTGAAGAGTAAATAATAAATAAAACTCCTGTTCAACAAAAAACAGTATTGCCATCAATAATACTATGGAGAACAATGCAGCAATAACACCATGCACTATGCTGCGTAAAAGGAAAGGCTTTCTTATAAACGACCTGGTTGCACCTACAAGATGCATCGCCCTGATAATAAATCGTTTCGAATAAACCGACAACCTTATCGTATTATTAATGATTGTAAGGGAAATAAACAGAAGCAGAGCGCTGAATATCAGCAAAAATGCGCTTATTTTTCTCACATTCTCATTTATCAGGTGAAGGAATGATTCCTGAAAATATACCTCGTTAACAACATCATAATCCATAAGGTAACGTTCAATATTCAGGACACTGTCGGGGTGTGTATAATCTGCAACGAGGTAAACATCTATGGATGGCAGGAGGGGATTATAACCCATAAAGGTCAGGAAATCTTCTCCAAGGTCTTCCCTAAGGTTCTCGGCAGCCTGTTCTTTGGAAATATATTCA
The DNA here is from genome assembly GCA_016928075.1 of Bacteroidales bacterium. Lineage (GTDB taxonomy): Bacteria > Bacteroidota > Bacteroidia > Bacteroidales > VadinHA17 > UBA9300. The sequence goes on from JAFGLJ010000074.1 coordinate 7,835, forward strand.
GTGCTTTTTACAAAATTTTTTGCATCTAGGTCTTTTTGGAGCATACGTATATCAGCTTCCTTGGCATCCTCATCGAGCATCACAGAAAAACTGAGGCTTTCACGAAAATAATCAGACAGCTCCCTGGCATTAATAACCACAAAACCCAGTAAACCCAGTAAAAACAATACCAGAGAAATACTTACTATCTGTGTAAGATAAGAACTCCTCAGCCTGCTTTTTGATATACTTTCCTGATATTTTACCACCATGCACTATTTGCCTGCAAAGATACAATTAATCCAGAATAGTTATCCAGCCAAAGGTATCAGGTAAATCACCTTTCTGGATACCTGTAAGCATTTCATATAGTTTCATCTGTATCTTCCCCGGTTTTCCATCCTTGCAATATTCAAACACCTTTTTTGTATCAGGATCAAATATTTTACCGATAGGGCTTATTACTGCCGCTGTTCCACATGCTCCCACTTCGTCAAATTCAGAAAGCTCTTCATAAAGTACCGGGCGGCGCTCAACCGTCATCCCCATGCTTTCAGCAAGTTCAACCAGGCTTTTATTAGTGATGGAAGGTAATATTGAATCAGATTTTGGTGTTATGTATGTATTATCTTTTATGGCAAAGAAATTTGCAGGCCCGCATTCATCGATATATTTTTTCTCCTTTGCATCCAGGAAAATTGCATTGGCATAATCAGCATCCCTCGCCCTGACAATTGCTCTAAGGCTGGCGGCATAGTTCCCTCCAACCTTATATACGCCTGTACCGAGAGGTGCTGCCCTGTCAACATCACGACAAATCATCATGCTTACCGGTTTTACTCCTCCTTTGAAATAAGGTCCCACCGGAGTAACAAAAACCAGGAATGTATATTCCCTTGAAGGTCTTACACCCACTTCCGGTCCACTGCCAATGAGTAATGGCCTGATATATAATGCAGCCCCGGAATCATAAGGTGGCACATATTTCTCATTCATCTTCACCGCTTTAAAAACTGCATCCCTGAATAATTCCTCAGGAACTTCAGCCATTATTATACCCCTAGCTGAGTTCATCATTCTTTTTGCATTTTCCTTCCACCTGAAAAGCCTTATCTTATTGTCTTTGCCCCGGTAAGCCTTCATCCCCTCAAAAGCTTCCTGCCCGTAATGCAGGGCAGTGGCAGCAATGTGGATGTTAAGATATTCAGATTCTGTAACCTCAAGTTCACTCCATTTACCATCCTTGTAATAAGCACGAACATTGTAATCTGTCTTAATATATCCAAATGACAGATCCTTCCAGTTAATATTTTCCATAGACCTAACTATTATTTTGATTAAAATCCAAATTTACCTTTTTAAAAACTTAGTACAAATGTGTTATCTAATATGTTTATTATACCTTTTGAGGTTTTCAGCCTGCTCTTCCCCATTGTAAGATCTCAGCAGTTTTGCCGTATCTGTATAGAATTCATGGATGCTGATCCTCTTCAGCTCAGACTGGTACCACTCTTTCTTATCCCTGTACCCTTTCCTTGAATTTTCTTCTTCGTACAGCAATTCAATTACTTCAGGATAATCAACATGACCGAGGTAATCATTAATGGCATCAAGCAGTATTTTTACCTCTTTCATTTCTGTCCTTTTTGCATGCAGATCCCTGATTATTGATACAGCATGTTCTATATAACTGCTGCCGAATCCAAATTCGGGAGCCATTTCCTTCAGCTTCTCCACCGAATGTTCAACCGGGTTGTTATAATCTGTCAGCAAGCCTGATTTAACAAACAGGGCTGCAAGCCTTAATCCCAGTATTTTTTCTTCACCAAGCTGTTCCGCCGTTGCCAGTAATTCTGTCTGGGTACATATATTCTTTATGAATTTCAGGTTGTGGAAAACAAAGTCATCCGGTACCTTTTCCCTGTACCAATCGAAATAAGAGTCCTCAAGGTCCTGTATTTTTATGGCTAACAGCTTGTTAATAAATACATTATTTGGTTCGGCCTTATCTTTACCCCTTAATTCAGGTCTTATACCTTTTACAAAGTACATATCAAGATCACCCTTGTACTTAACGGGCATTTTCCCCCTGTATTCACAGATAAAGAAATCTTTCACATACTCATATGTCACACCTGATATGTTAATCTTCCCGGGTATTCCCGAGGATTCCATCCTGCTTGCTGTGTTTACTGTATCTCCCCATATATCATAGGACAATTTTTTATGACCTATAACCCCTGCTACCACTGTACCTGTATGAATACCGATTCGTATATCCCAGAATTTCATTCCCCTGGCAGTTTGTTCTTTTTTAAGATTGTTCATGTATTCCTGCATTTCAAGAGCAGCAAGCACCACCTCCAGCGGGTTCGTCCTGTTACGATGCGGTATGCCACCGGCACACATATAGGCATCGCCGATGGTTTTGATCTTTTCAATATTATACTTCTCAACAACAGAATCGAAATGGAAGAAAAATTTATCAAGCTCATCAATCAATATCTCCGGGTTAACTTCCTCGGCTATTCTTGTAAATCCCTGTATGTCAGAAAACAGAACAGTCACAAAATTATATTTTTGCTTGGAGGCTTTACCTTTTAACATTATTTCATCAGCAGTATCTTTAGGTAACAGATTCGCCAGCAGTGTTTCTGTCTTTTCCTTCTCACTCATTAACTCTTCTGTTCTTTCATGTATTATTGATTCCAAATGAGCCTGCTTCATCTTTTGCCTTGAAAGCAGGAACCTGAACAGGACAAAAACTAAAAGGAATGAGCATGCGGAATAAATTACAATGGCAACGGGAGTAAGATAAAATGGGGGCTTTATCCGTAAAGTCGTTATTTCAAGTTCATCACTTTCTTTTTCTGAGGCCATGGTTTTTATTAAGAGGGTATACCTTCCCGGCTCCAGGTTTGTGTATTCTTTGACGGGATGACGTGACCACGATGTCCATTTATCATCATTGCCTTCAAGGTAAAAGGAAAACATGCATAAAGTATCCTGGCAAAAACATTCAAAAAACAGGTTATTGTGTTTATTATCAAGTATATAAAGATCAAGAATCTGATCTCCCCGGTTAACATCAAATAGTACTGAATCGTAATTAAGAATGATCCTTTTAATACATGGACTGCCGTCCTGTCCGTATAGCGATTCCAACTGACCAATACTCAGGACAAGTAAAAGTACTATTGCGAAAGTTTTAGACAATTCGGTTGAGTTTGATAAAAGGATTAATAACCGATATCTCCTTTTACCAAATGTAATATATATATATTTACTCCGAAAGCTTTTACCATTTTTAATTATTTTTGATCAAACCCTGATTAGTCGAATGGATATAATTATTGCCTCAAATAACAGTCATAAAATCAAGGAAATAAATGCTGTATTACAGGAGCCTGTCAGACTTATCCCAATGTCCGAAGCCGGTATCAATGAAGATATTCCTGAAAATGCAAAAACACTGGAAGAGAATGCCCTGGAAAAGGCAAGGTATGTCCATCGTAGAACAGGTTTAAATGTATTCGCCGATGATACAGGCCTGGAAGTGGTAGCCCTTAACGGTGCTCCGGGTGTTCATTCAGCCAGGTATGCCGGTCAGGATAAAAACTCTGATAATAATATTGACAAGCTTTTAAGAGAACTTGAAAGTTATGAAAACAGGAAAGCGAGATTTCGAACAGTAATTGCCCTTATTTTAAACAATGAAGAATACCTTTTCGAAGGAATTATCAATGGCAGGATCATAACTGAGAAAAGAGGGGATAAAGGCTTTGGATATGATCCTGTTTTTTTACCCGATAACGAAGACTGTACTTTTGCAGAGATGCCCGCTGAAAGAAAAAATATGATATCACACAGGGCTAATGCCATTCAAAAACTCAACGACTTTTTAAGCAGCAGGTTATGAACAATATCTATCATTATTAGCAGTTTATACAAATATGTCAAGATACTCACTGATAATTGTTCTTCTTTCCCATCTCTGCATGGCTGGTGCTCAGGGTCCGATGGGCTCATGGACCGAACATCTGCCATATCGTTCACTTAATTTCGTATCGGCAGGTAAGGAAGAAGTGTATGGATCCACCGATTTTGCCATAACCATCTTCAACAAAACCTACAATGAAGTGAAGAAACTTTCAAAAGTTAACGGATTATCTGATTGCGGTATAAGCACCATAGAATATTCAGAAGATTCAGAAGTACTTGTTATTGCTTATACAACAGGAAATATTGACATTTACAAAGATGGTGCTGTAACCAATATCCCGGATATTATGAATACATTCATCTCTGGGGATATATCCATTAACAGGTTAAGAACATACGGCAAATACGCTTACCTTACATATAATGATGGAATAATTGTAATTGATATTGAAAAGAGAGAGATAAGGGACAGCTGGAAACCATCAGCTGACGGAGTGCAGAACGAAGTTTTCGATCTCAATATCTTTGATGATACTGTTTTCGCAGCCACCGGTACGGGTCTGTTCAAAGCAGCAGCTGACCACCAGGGACTTGCATACTTCGGCAACTGGAACATTATTCCGGGCACTTATGGTAATAAGTATAATTGCCTTGCATCAACTACTGGTAAATTATTCATAAATAGACAAAACACAGGCATCGATTACGATTCGGTCTTTTATTATGCCAGCGGGATAATCAACTATTTAACCGGTTTATCTCCTGCAGTTAATCACTCTTTCGAATCAGGTCAGGATTGGATTATTATCTGTTCAGGTTCGAATATCAGTATTATTGACTCTGAAGGCCAAACCGTAAAAACAATTGATGAATACGGAGATCAGCAGATAGATGCCAGGAATGCTGCTATATCAGGTAACAACATTTATATCGCTGATAGAAACCTTGGACTTGTCAGATTTGTCGACGAGAATAATTTTACCAGTTACATCCCGGAGGGTCCTCATACCAGCGATTGTTACGATCTTGTGGCTTCTGATGGAGAGATATGGGTAGCCGGTGGAAATGTTGATAAGAACTGGAACAATACATTGACACCATATATGTTCTTCAACTTTACCAATCGCCAGTGGCAGTCGGTCATGAAACACGATGTATGGGACGCAATGAGGGTGGAACCTGTCCGGGGGGAACCGGGGCATATATTTGTTTCAACATGGGGATGGGGATTATATGAATACGAAAACAATGAATTGATTAATCACTGGGGAGAGAATATTCTTGGAAGTACAATCCCCGGAGAACCGTATGTCAGGATATACGGACTGGCTATGGATAATGAAAAAAACCTGTGGATCACTCAGTCAGGCATACAGAATAATATCAAGGTATTGATGAATAATAACAATTGGATCACTTTGCCTTATAATATTGATGCCCCGGTGATCGGCGATTTAATAATCACTGAGTCAAACCAAAAATGGATAATTCTACCCGGTGGTAATGGACTCTGTGTACTCGATGATAATTTCACCCCGGGATATTTTGATGATGACAGGTTTAAGAAACTGTCAGTTATGGATCAAAGCGGACAATTACTGTCTAATATTTTTTCCATTGCCGAGGATCTTGAAGGAAACATATGGATTGGAACCGATCAGGGACCCGCAGTTTTTTACTACCCGGATAAAGTGTTTGATGAGGATATTTATGCCAGCAGGATCAAGGTGCCAAGGAACGATGGTACAGGACTGGCTGATTACCTGTTAGGAACAGAGACTGTACTGAGTATAGCAACAGATGGGGCTAACAGGAAATGGCTGGGCACCAGTAGTTCCGGTGCCTTCATGATATCTGAAGAAGGTAATGAGCTCGTAAGAAACTATAACACTTCGAACAGCCCCCTGCTGTCCGACAGGGTAATATCAATAGCCACAGACGGATTAACGGGTGAGGTATGGTTGGGTACCGGAAAAGGCTTAGTGACTGTCAGGGAAACAGGTACTGCAGGATCAGAGGATATGAATGATGTATATGCCTACCCCAATCCCGTGCGTGAAGATTTCACCGGTGATATTACAATAACAGGTCTTGCGCGCAATTCAAATGTTAAAATCACGGATATTTCCGGCAATCTTGTATTCGAAACAACATCAACAGGAGGGGATGCCATATGGGACATGAAAACCCATAATGGTAAAAATGTCTCAACAGGAGTATACCTTGTATTTTGCAATAATGAAGACGGCACGGTTAGCACGGTCACAAAGATACTTATTATCAGGTGATCAGGCTTTCAATACGTTCAATCTGCTTTTGCTTATTCACTTCTCTCAGACTTCGCGCTGTTCCGGTAAAATACTGGTGATTCGAAATAAATTTTACCTGGAGCTTATTCCAATCATTCAGGCTTCCAATTTTATCCTGTGCCTTTAATTCATCATAAAGGGTGTTTGAAACAGGTATAAAATCACTGCGGCCCAGGTAATCAAGGTCGGCATCACAAATGATTTCCTCAAGCAGGCTCGATGGTTCAGGTGGCAGCCTTGTTGCCATAATAATATCACATATAATATCTATCTGTCGCTGACTGTAGTTAAATTCAGGCAGCATTTTTTGGGCCATCTGTGTTCCATGATATTCGTGGTTGTCATAGTCTATTGTATGGCCGGCATCATGAAAAAGAGCGGCAGTTTTAAGCATCAAAATTTCTTCATCACTGCATCCTTCAGCCCATCCAATAAGTTCTACCTCGGTAACCACATCAACAGTGTGCTTAACATTATGATAATACAGATAATCGGGCAACTCCTTTTCAAGCTTATCAAGTATTGTCTCCTGTATGTCAGTAAACTGTATCAGGCCGAACTTTATGTTAAATGCCTTGTTGGGATTTATCCCGTCCCCATTAATTGAAAACTGGGGTTTGATACCCAGTACCTCATAAATATCGAGATCTCCCTTATACTTAACAGGGAGCTTACCATAGTATTCACACTGGAAAAACTCTTTTACCAGCTCATATGTCATAACTGAAATCAGCACTTTGCCCTGACCTGATACCCCTTCTACCCTGCTGGCAGTATTTACCGTATCACCTTTTATGTCATAGGTAACTTTTTTCCTTCCGCTAATATTTGCAGCAACCGGACCTGTATGAATCCCAATCTTCAGATCCCATATCTGACCGTTTCCCCCACGCCTGTTTCTCTCGTGCTTCCTGAGGAAGTTTTGCATCTCCAGGGCAGCCATAACCACATCGATGGGATTGGTGATATTCTTAACAGGTATTCCGCCGGCACACATATAGGTGTCTCCTATGGTCTTGATCTTTTTTGTTTTGTACTTATCAGCTATATGATCAAAATTATAGAGTATCTCATCCAGCTCATCCATCAGCTCGGCAGAATCAGAGTCGGTCATTACCCTGGAAAAGCCGTGAACGTCAGCAAACAGAACAGTTACCATCTTAAACTTCAGTGCCCTCTGTTCAGCCAGGGATGGTGCAGCCTTTTTCAAATCACCTGGGGATATCTTTTCAAGCAATAATCTTTGATCCTCATTCTGTTTAAGCAACTTCTCGTTTTCTTTTTGCAGCTTTTTTATTTTTTCCTCCAGTTCCTGGTTTTGCCTGGCAAGCTTTGCTATCCTCTGGATTAATTTCTCCTGTGATTCTTTAGCCATAATCTCTGGTCTTGAGTTTTAAATATACAAAAATTTAATTTCCTCCATATATCACAGGCACAGGCATAATTTGTATTTTTGAATAAATACTGCAGGTTCATGCTTGAAAAGACTGAAGGCATAGTATTGCATACTTTCAAACATTCCGATTCGGGAATCATATCACATATTTTTACAAAAAAATATGGCAGGCTGAGCTTTATGGTCAAGGGAATCAGCAGGAAGAAAAGCACTACACACAGGGCATATTTCCAGATACTTCAACCATTAAGCATCGAATTCTATTACAGGGAGAAGAGAGAGTTACACATTATCAAGGAAGCTTCACCCCTTTTCAATTATATGAATCTTCATTCCGATATCAGGATGAACAGTATTATCATGTTTCTTGGAGAAGTAATGTATAAAGCTCTCAGACCTTCGGGACCTGATGAAAGTCTGTATGAATACATTATTGATACTCTTGTTTACCTTGACAATGAAAATAGGATCCTGCCCAATTTCCATATTGGTTTCATTATAGGACTCACAAAATACCTTGGTATAGCACCTTCAAATAATTACAGCAGTAAGTTACCATATTTTGACATGCAAAATGGTATTTACCTGGAGCATCCTCCTCTCCACGGCTTCTATATGGGTAAAGTATATTCCTTATTGCTATATGAATTCCTCAAATCAAGTATCGCCGAGTGTAATAATATTTCTCTCTCAGGACAAAGCAGGAGAGAATTCCTGGATGATATGCTTACATTTTATTCATTGCACCTGCCAGGATTTAGAAATATCAGGTCCCTTAAAATCTATTCCGAGATGTTCAGCCAGTTGAATAAGTGAACAGGTCAGCTCGAATTTATATTTTCATTATATTAGCATTTCCCTAAAAATAAATAATGGCACTCATACCATCAATAATTAATTGGCTGAATACCAAAAGGATGATATCTATCGACCTTTTTAAGACCTATCCTTACGAGGTACAGTTAGAGACATTTGTTAACCTGATAAATACTGCAGCCAATACTACCTGGGGAAAGAAATACAATTATAAAAATATTGAATCCATAAAACAGTACCAGGAGACCGTACCCATCGGCACCTATACTGAACTGGAACCTTTCGTGGAAAGATTACGCAAGGGGGGACAGGACCTTCTATGGCCCGGTGAAATAAGATGGTTTGCAAAATCATCCGGCACAACAAGTTCAAAAAGCAAGTTTATACCGGTTACCAGGGAAGCCCTTGAGGAATGTCATTTCAGGGGTGGCAAGGATGTACTTGCTATCTATTCCAGGATGAAACCTGACACCAAAATATTTGCCGGCAGGGGTCTCACCCTTGGAGGAAGTCACAGGATAAATAATTTCAGTAATGACTCCCTTTACGGTGATCTGTCAGCAATACTTATAGAAAACCTTCCGCTGTGGGCCGAGTTGATGAAATCGCCCCGGGCGAAAATTGCCCTTATAGAAGATTTCGAGGAAAAGATGGAGAAAATAGCCCGCAGGACGGTGAGCCAGAATATCAGGTACCTGGCAGGTGTACCATCCTGGTTCCTCGTTCTTATTAAATACATACTGGAATATACAGGGGCAAAAAATCTTCTCGATGTTTGGCCCGACCTTGAGCTTTTCTGCCATGGGGGAGTCAGTTTTAAACCATACGTGGAACAGTATAAAAAAATTATCCCATCAGATAAGATGAATTACCTTGAATCATATAATGCTTCGGAAGGATACTTTGGCATTCAGGACGACCTGGAGGCAGATGATATGCTGCTGATGCTTGATTATGGCATTTTCTATGAATTCGTGAAAGCAGAAGATATAAATACGGAATTCCCTGTATCTTACACCGTTGCCGATTTAGAAAAAGGAACCAATTATGCCATGGTTATATCAACCAATGGTGGGCTCTGGAGATATATGATAGGTGATACAATAACTTTCACAAACCTTTTCCCGCATAAATTCAGGATTACCGGGCGAACCAAACATTTTATCAATACCTTTGGTGAAGAAGTAATTATAGAAAATGCTGAAAGGGCTCTCGCGACAGCTTCATTGAAAACAGGGGCGCTGATAACAGATTACACTGCGGGTCCATACTTTATGAGCACAACGGCTAAAGGACATCATGAATGGATCATAGAGTTTGAAAAAGAACCTGCAGACCTGGAATTGTTTGTTGATATACTCGATAACAGTCTCAAGGCGCTTAACTCTGATTATGAAGCTAAAAGATACAAGGACCTCACTCTTACAAAACCCGCTGTTATAGTGGCCCCGAAAGGCACTTTCTACAGGTGGCTGGAGAAAAAAAATAAGCTCGGTGGACAGAACAAGGTTCCAAGACTTTCGAATGACAGACAATATCTGGATGAATTACTTGAATTTATGTAATCAGGAACTTATTTATTAATTTTATATATTCAATCTTTAATGAAATAATATGCACATCGCTATAGCAGGAAATATAGGCTCCGGGAAAACAACCCTTGCAGGTTTATTATCAAAACACTACGGATGGGAAGCACATTACGAGGATGTTGATGAAAATCCTTATCTTAATGATTTCTACGATGATATGCAGCGGTGGTCGTTTAACCTGCAGATCTTCTTTCTCAATTCGCGTTTCAGCCAGATTATTGAGATAAAAAACATGGATAAAACAGTTATCCAGGACAGGACGATATATGAAGATGCTTATATTTTTGCTCCTAACCTGCACGCTATGGGATTGATGTCAACAAGAGATTTTGAAAACTATTTCAGCCTCTTTAACCTTATGAGTTCCCTGATTGATCCGCCTGATCTTTTACTTTACCTGAGAGCATCAGTACCCACACTCGTTAACCAGATACAGAAAAGAGGAAGGGATTACGAAAACTCTATCAGGATTGATTACCTGAAGAGGCTTAATGAAAGATACGAAGCCTGGATAGAATCATATAAACTCGGGAAATTACTCATTATAGAAGCCGATGCTTATGATTTTCCAGATAATACCGATCATCTGCGCCAGATAATCGATAAGATTGATGCCGAACTGCACGGCCTTTTTTGAATTTTTACTGTCAAACTAAAATAATAATACTATGAATCGTACAGGGAGAAAGCTTGTTCTGCCCGGCCTGCTGATTATCTTTTTCAGCTTTACGGCATTTGCACAAAATAGCGGAGATGCAATACCAACAGATCCTGAAATACGTATGGGTAAACTGGATAACGGCATGAGCTATTATATCAGGCAAAACCATGAACCTGAAAAAAGGGCCAGCTTTTATATCATACAAAATGTGGGTGCATTGCTCGAAAATGAAAACCAGAATGGCCTGGCCCACTTCCTTGAACATATGGCATTTAATGGTACCAGACATTTCCCTTCAAAGGAAAAGAGAATAATAAGCACTCTGGAAAAACATGGAGTGGCATTCGGTTATAATATCAATGCCTATACAGCGTTCAATGAAACTGTTTATAATTTAAGTGATGTACCTGTCGATCATCCCGGCTTGCTAGATACATGCCTTCTGGTGCTGAATGACTGGTCAAACTACCTTCTGCTTACTGAAGAAGAAATAGATGCAGAACGTGGTGTAATAACCGAAGAATGGAGGACACGCCGTACAGCACAGTTCAGGTTGAACTGGCAATTCATCCCGGTACTTCTTGAAGGATCGAAATATGCCGAAAGAGATATCATAGGAGACCTCGATATAATCCAGAATTTTGATTACAATACACTGCGCGATTTCTACCATAAATGGTACAGGACTGACCTGCAGGCAATTGCTGTTGTCGGTGACTTTGACCCCGGGGTTATGGAAAAGAAGGTCATTGAGCTTTTCTCACAGATACCTGCCGTGGAAGATCCCCCGGTAAGGCCCTTTTTCGAGGTGCCTGAACATGATAATATGCGCTACGTACTGGCCACCGACAGGGAAGCTTCACAACATTCTGTCGACCTGTATATAAAACACAGAGCTATCGATCCTGCAGATAAAAACCGGGAATACCTGAGGGAACAATATATAAGAACCCTTTTCAATTCAATGATGTCTGAAAGGATAGATGAACTGCTCCAGAAGGGTACTCCACCATTTATTATGGGTTCAGTAAGCTACAGTAGCTTCGTACGAGGATATGATGTCTTCAGCATAGGTGCCAGTTTCAGGCAGGGAGAGGGAAAAAAGGCATTTGAGGCAATATATGCTGAAACAGAAAGAGTCAAAAGGCATGGCTTCACCGGGGGTGAACTTGAAAGAGCAAAAGCAAAAATGCTGTCCGATTGGGATAACTATTATAAGGAAAGGGATAAGATCGATAATGATTCCTACGCAGGCAGCATACAACAACATTTTCTGATCAATGAACCGCTGCCTTCAGTTGAATATGAATATAATAAAGTAAAGGAAATAGTTCCGGGTATTTCACCCGGTGAAGTATCATCCAGGGCTGAACAGTGGATGACAGGAAAAAACAGGGTGCTCGTTGTCCAGGGACCTGAGGGTGATAGCATTGATTACCTTACGGAGAATCAGGCCCTCGCAGTTATTGAAAATATCGAAAACTCTGATCTGACTGCATATGATGATACAGGTTCAGCAGAATCATTAATAAATAATACACTGCCCGGCAGTGAAGTAACCAATGCCAGAAACCTGCCAGGATTTGATGCCTTTGAATGGACCCTGGGGAATGGTGCGAGAGTAATCTACAGGAAAGCAGACTACGAAAAAGATAATGTATCGGTAAATGCATTTTCATTCGGCGGAACGTCACTTGTTGAAGACAGTTATATCCCGGAAGCTGCATTACTGCCAACACTTGCAGCAATGTATGGTGCCGGGGAATTTGATAATATAGCATTGCAGAAGATGCTGTCAGGGAAGAAAGCCTCGCTCTCAGTCAGCCTTAGTGAAGTAACTGAAAATATCAGTGGTACGGCAACCCCAAAAGATTTTGAAACTCTTATGCAGCTGCTTTATCTCCGCTTCGAAAAACCCAGGTTCGACCGCGAGGCTCATGATGCTCTTACCACAAGATTTAAAGCCCTGCTTGAAACAATGAATAACAATCCGCAAAAAATTATGCAGGATTCACTCACCCGTATCATGTCAGGCTACCACCCCCGGGCAAGAATACTGAATGAAGAATATATTGATGATATCGAGTTCGAAAAGATAAGGGAGCTCTACCTCGAGAGGTTCAGGGATGCCGATGATTATACCTTCTTTATTGTTGGTAATGTTGAGGAAGATACAGCAAAAATGATGGCAGAAAAATATATAGGATCGCTGACCAGTTATCCTGGTTCAGATCAGTGGATTGACAGGGGTATAAGACAACCCGAAGGAAAGATTGAAAAAATAATAGAGATGCTCCTGGCCGTTCCAAAAGCAACAATTGTTATCAGTTTTTCCGAGGATATGGAATTCAATCCCTACAACAGGCAGGCAGCAAGAGCTGTTAATGGTATACTCGATATTATTTTCACTGAAAAGATACGTGAAGAGGAAGGAGGAACATATGGTGTTTCTGCAGCTATCTCCCTGCAGCAATTCCCTGTACAAAAAGCAAACACAATTATTTCTTTTGACTGCGATCCAGAGAGGGCCAACCAACTGAAATCAATAGTGTACCATGAATTACAACAACTGATGGAAAATGGACCCGAAAAGGAATATCTCGATAAGGCAGTTAATAATATCCTTAAAAACCGGGAGGAATCGAAACAACATAATTCATACTGGATGTCAGTTTTATATACGTACTACCTCAGTGGAATAAATTATAACGATCCAGCCAATTACGAGGAAATACTTAAGGGATTCACCCCGGAGGACATAAAGGAAGCAGCTATAGCATTCTTTAAAGATGCGGATGTCGTGGATATTATCTTTACACCGGAACAGGGCGGGGAGTAAATATGGGATACTAGGCTGAGGCTGAGGCTAAGGCTAAGGCTACACCTTGACTGGCGCGGATCTCCAGATCCGTGCCAAGCTATGGCGATTATAGTAAGACTTTGGAAGTTGATAAGGTTGATAAAGTTGATAAGGTTTATAAAGTCAAGGTCTTGAATGCATATAATTTAATCATGAAAAAGATATGTTATGCTTTAATAATTATTTTAGCGATAACAACCATTGTTTTATTAATATTTTACAATAGAAAAGACTCGATATACATAGAATTTGTTGAAATTGAAGAACTATATCACTCATTTAATTATACAAATGAAAGTCCACAATATATCAAGCAAATAGAATTAGGAATTATTGATAAGAAAGATGAAAAATGGATGATTGATATTGATACAAATCGTATTAAAATCGTTGATGAGTATTATTTAGATTATGTGCGTGATAGATATACTAGTACTCAATATTGGTTTTTATTAAACTATAGGAGTATACAGAAAAGAATAGACCGAAAAAAACCTAAAATATTTATCCTTGAGAAAACAGATGAAGGACTGCTCTCACTTCCTGTACAAAAAGTTGCATATATAATAAGGGACATTCGCAAAATAAACAAGATTTTTAAAAATCCGGTTGAGTGACTACTATCTTTGCCGGATTTTTCATTTCCTGGCTCTCGA
>JAFGLJ010000009.1 GCA_016928075.1 Bacteroidales bacterium
CCAGAGTATTTTCTTCAGTTTTACCCATGACCATATAATAATGATCGAGATATGCATTGGCTCTCTGGATATAACCTTCCCTGACAGCTTTCCGGATTCTCGTTGAACTAACTGTCTCATGTTCAATTTCCTGTTCAGGTATCTCCTCTGCTTCAAAGCCATATTTCTCCCTCCAACGCCAGAGCTGTCTGTAATCGCCTTCCTGGTTGAATCCGAAGTGATGGTTGAAACCAGCAACTATTACCCTTGTATTTAATAATTTATGAAGATAATCTCTTACAAATTCCTCACTCGTGATCTTTGAAAACTGTAGTGTGAAATTTATAATTATAAGGTTGTGGAGTCCGGCTTTCCTAAGAAGATATAATTTCTCTTCCTTTGAGTTGATCAGTTTAAGATCCTTTCCTGCCGTATCAGGATAAAGGATCTTCCTGGGATGGGGATCAAAGGTTATCAGAACTGATTCACCATTGTACTTCTCAGCAAGTTTTCTGAGTCTTTCCAGTATAGTTTTATGTCCGATATGGACTCCGTCAAATGATCCTGTTGTCACCACAGGATTCCTGACGCCTCCGGCCTCTTCAAAACTCCTGAAGATCTTCATTGCTTGCCAATAGTATTTTCCTTAACGAAATAAGCTACTTTTTCTATTGAAGTTATCATATCATACTCCTCAAGGTATACCCAGGAGGGGACATTCAGAGGTATAGTGGTATAGTTTAGTATACCTTTGATACCCAGACGAACTACATCTTCAGCTATCTCCACAGCATAATCAGCAGGTACTGTAAGAATGGTAATCCTGATATCAAGTTCTCTGACCATTTTTTCAAGGTCATTATAGGGATAACATTTTACGCCTGAAATGACCTTATTTACTTTCTGTGGATCGGTATCGAAAGATGCCACAAGGTTGAGTTTTGATCTCTTTCCCTTGAAATAGCCTGCTACTGCCCTGCCAAGGTTGCCAATACCAATAATTGCCACATTAACAGTTTCTTCCGAATCAATTACGGTACCTATTTTTTCTATAAGCTCCCTGATATCGTAACCCTTTCGCTGAACTGATGAATAACCAATCAGCATAAGATCACGTCGGACCTGAACTGCAGTAATATGCAGCCTTGCAGCAATGTCGTGCGAATAAATAAAATTTCTTTTTTCCTTCAGACATTCAAGCAGTGTTCTACGATACTCACTTAGTCTTTCAACTGTTTTTCCGGGAAGTGTCATTATTATAAGATTTTTATGGTTGGATTTTTTGGTAATATTACAGTAAAAACTGATCCGGATCCAGGATTGCTTTCTACATTAATCCGGCCGTTATAGAGTTCTATGACTTTCTTTACTATTGATAATCCCAGACCGCTTCCGGTGATACCCCTGGTCTGTTCATTTTTGACTCTCATAAACTCTGTAAAAAGATGTTCCCTGTCCTCTTCCGAGATACCTATACCCGTGTCGGAAAAAGTAATAATTACGTCATCATGGGGGCACTCTATCTTAATATCAACATTACCACCGAATTTATTGTATTTAACAGCGTTAGAGATAAGATTATTAAAAATAATATTAACATCCTCAGGATCAGCAGTCATAACAGGATCATCCTTTACGTCAAGATTAACAGATACATCCATCTGAATGGCATAAGGCTGGACAGTCATTATTGCACCTGATGCCAGTTCAGCGAGATTGATCTTCTGCATCTTTTCATCTTTTCTTTCAAGTCTTATCTTTGTAAAATCGAGCAGGTCCATGATAAGATTCCTCATTCCATGTATCCTGTGGAGTGATCTTTCGATATGATGTGTATAATCATCGATTTTGTCACCAGCCTGTTTTTCCTGCATCATTCTCAGATATCCTTCAAGGGCATTCAACGGTGCTTTCAACTCGTGTGACAATACAGACAGGAACTGGTACCGGATCTTTTTGCCCTCCTGTTTCATCTTATGAGTCACCTTTTTCAGGTATAGCTGTTTTGTGATATTCTCAATGCTTGATTTCAGTTCCTGGGGAGTAAAAGGCTTCGGAATAAAGTCGGTGGCCCCGTCACGTGTTGCCTTGACGGCCACCTCGAGGGAGGCATATGATGTTATCATGGCTATTGTTATCGCGAGGTTTTTATTACGTATATATTCCAATACCTCCACACCCTGTATTCCCGGCAGTTTGTTATCGAGAAGCAGTATGTCGGGTTTCTCACTGTTTATAATTTCAATACCCTCTTCACCTGTGGCAGCCTCTGTAACTTCAAAAGTATAGTCCTCATCCATAAAAGGATAGGTAACCCGGAAGGAACTGAGTATTCTCGTCACTCCCGATCTTATACCCGGTTCATCATCCACCACGAGTACTTTTAATACTGCCATATCAAAGTTTTAACAGTTTCATAATTTCCTGGTCAAGTTGTTCAGCCCTTATTCCCTTTTCAAGATAAAGATCTGCCCTTATCCAGGGTTTCTCCTTTTCCGTATCGATACTGAATGACATTCCTGTTTCCCTGGCAACAGCTGTTGCCAGTATAACAGGAACGTCGGGATACATTTTCTTCATCTTATAACACAGAATAAATCCGCTGTCGTCACTTTCCATCATAAGATCAAAAATAGCAAGATCTGGTTTAAATCTTTTTATTATCGCCTCTGCCTCGGCCTGGCTTTCTGCTTTAACAGTCATATAACCAGCCTTCTCCAGACCGTAAACTGTCTGAAAGAGGTAATCAGGGTCATCGTCTGCAATAAGTATTGTGTATTTGTTTTTTGTCATCTTATTCCTTTCTTCTCGGCAATACTATTTTAAAACTAGTACCTGTAGTTCCTGTTTCAGGGTTATCATTCGACTCAACCGTTATCTGTCCCTTATGCATTTTAACAATACCATATGCTGTTGCAAGTCCCAGTCCTGTACCAAAGCCCACGCCCTTTGTTGTAAAGAAGGGTTCGAAAACCTTAGCTCTGTCAGTCTCCCTGATGCCTGTACCAGTGTCACTTATTGTAATACTCACATTGCTAATTGTATCTTCAAGCAGTATGGTAACAGATCCTCCTGAGGGCATTGCTTCAAATGCATTTTTTACCAGGTTTGTAATAACCTGCATCATCTGTTCTGCATCGAGCATTACAATATGGTCATTTGTATTATCTGTAACTGTTATTTTAACTCCTTCAGGAACGATAAGGCTTTCAAGGCTGTTATCAATTAGTTCGCTTACAGCAAGTTCCTGGTAGTTTACCTGGTTTTTCCTGGCAAAATTAAGTAATCCCGCCACAATTTTCTTACATCTTCCTGCCTGTTCGGCTATCAGCTTAAGATCTTCTCTTACCGGGTCATTATTGGTACTTTCTTCAAGTAAAATATTGCTGTACATTATAACCACGCCCAGGGGGTTATTCAGTTCATGTGCAATACCGGCAGACAATTGTCCCATGTGTGCGAGCTTCTCTGATTGTCTCAGGGCCTGTCGCATCTCTCTTAGTTTTTCATTCGACAGGGCAAGGTCGTTGACTGACTTATGCAATTTTTCTATTGTGTATGGCAGGCACATTTCCACTTCGGCAAGTCCATTTTTTATTGCTATAGCATGTTCAATACATGTTTCATAGCCACATGCTCCGCAATTCAGATGGTCTTTAAATGTTGTCTTTCCCATGGAAGCAAGCACTTTTTCAACTTCTTTTTCATCTGCTTCACCTGTGCTGTGTTTTTTTTCTGCCCTGTGTTGTACTGAAAGATCAATTTTTGAAAAACGGTTAAAATCCTGCTGCCATATTTTTTCACCTTCATCATTCATCTTTGTTCCTGCATAGGCACTGACAAGAGCCCTTCGTGTATATTGCTTGCCGTTTTTTGAGAGGCCCGGTCCCATTATACATCCTTCGCAACAAAGTAGTTCGATATGCTGGTTTTTTATCAGTCCGGCTTCAAATTCCTTCAGTGCTTCCTGGAAATCTATTCTTCCCTCAGCAGCTATAATATTTCCTGTGATGGCATCATCATTAATATGTGCCGTCTGCAGTAAACCTCTGGTAACCGGGAATATGGCCCCTCTGCCACCTTTAGGAGGATCAAAATCAGATTCCTGCACCTCTGAAGCTGAAATGCCCAGTTTAACGAACAGTTCCCTCAATTCGGTAAAGGTGATTACTTCATCCACTTCATGGCTTTCAGCTTTCTTTGCAACACAAGGCCCGATAAAAACAATCTTTGTTTCCCCGCCATATTTCACCCGAATCACCCTGCTCATTGCAACCATTGGGGATACAACAGGTGCAAGCGAATCTGCCAGACCGGGATGATAGAGTTTTATAAAGTTTACAATAGACGGACAGTCGGATGAAATATAATAAGCATTATTTTCAGCAATAAGCTTTTTAAAACCGGCAGCGACAAGATCTGCTCCGAAAGATACTTCGGATACATATTTAAAACCAATTGCCCTGATCATTCCTACAAGAGTTTGGTGGTCGGGGATATCGTGAAACTCAGCAGGAAAACTTGGCGCTACAATTGCAACTACCTTTTCTTCATTTTCAATTAGTTTAAGCACTCTGTCGGTTGTATTCAGATACACCTTTGCACCCTGGCTGCAAACCTTTGTACAGTTACCACAGGCAATACAACGTTCCTCTATTACCTCTGCCTGACCTCCTACAATACGTATGGCTTTGGCAGGGCATTCCCTGACACAGGTATAACATGTTCTGCAAAGTTCCTTTATGGTGTATACTAACATATTCTGGTTTCTGGTTGTGTTTAAAATGCTAC
>JAFGLJ010000075.1 GCA_016928075.1 Bacteroidales bacterium
CCTTAGCCTATTTGATCCATTCCGCTACCTGCTCCGGGCTTAGCCCCGGCTGATTCAGCTTATTTTATCTCTTTGAATCTATGATATTCAACACTTATAAAACCTTCAAATATATCCTGGTTTTCTTCGGATACCTTTTGATAAAGCTCGTGATCATGTATTTTATCATAGGTTTCCTGATCTGGCCAGTGTCCCTCAATCATGTATTTAACATTTGATGTATCTTCCTGGATAAGCCAAATTTTGTAGCCTGCATCCGGATAACCAATTTCATCTATAGCTTTATTCCAGTTATTAAAAACCGTAAGAAGTTCCTGAGGATCCATACCAACAGTGTCCTGCCAATAGCTGACGCTTTGAAGTGTGTTTGGAATTTGAACTGTTTCCTGAACGTCTACATTCTTAGTATTACATGAAGCAGCAGTAATAATAATAGCTGTCGTGGTTAGAATTAATAGAATATTTTTCTTCATGATCTGGTAGGTTTTGTGGTTAATAAACAGCAAGATAAGAGTTTGCAGGATGCAAGTCAAATAAAGTTGAGTGGTTGAGGAGTTGAAGGGTTTAGGGATTATTTAACTGTTTAACTGTGTAATTGTTGAATCGGGGTGTTTAATTGTTGCATTGTTGAGCCGGGAATTACCTGGTGATCAAGTTACCCAGTACTAGGATAACGAGTAACGAGAAACGAGTAGCCATTACCCAGTACCCAGCCTGCCCGCCGAAGCCCGCAGGGCGAAGGTGGGGACCCAGTTACCCAGTACCTATTTAAGCCATTCCGCTACCTGTTCCGGGCTCAGCTTCGGCATTTGACGAATTTGGTTATTTTGAGTATGTTTATGATCACGCTTAACATAATTATTTTTTTTCAAAATGGTAAAAGATAAACTTACTGACTTTACTACAGATCGGCTAAAGAAGAGAAAAAGAACAACCTCTATTCTGATAATACTATTAATTGTTGCCAGTATTTTAAGTGTGGGTGCATTATTATATGACGTCATATGGGGGAATGCCACTGAAACGTATCTGGTTGCTCCAGCAGGAATGTGTATTTTACTGGCAATAATATTCAGTCAGGGAATAAAGAATATCAATAAGGAACTAGCCGAAAGGAAGGACAAGTAGTGAAAAACAAAGCCACAATCTAATTAAATGTTTAAAGGTTTAGTGGTTTGTTGAACCGAGTCCCGAATCTTTGATTCGAGGATCCTCGAAAAAGCAGAACTTTTTCGGGACGGGTAGTGATTGTGGATTGTGGGGGCGAGCAATTGTTGACTCGTGTAATCGTTGAATTGGGCATATCCTTTGACAAGCTCAGGGCAAGCTGGTCGTCGAGCTCACCCCGCTTCACGAACCTCGGTTCAAAGGGGGAACCAGTACCCAGCACCCAGTTACCCAGTACCTATTTAATCCATTCCGCTACCTGTTCCGGGCTTAACCCCGGCAGATCCAGCTTATTCTTCATTACTCAGTTTGGGTAAAAAGCCAATAAATGAGATTTTCCAATCAGCTTCTATTCTTTCAAGAAAGGTTACCTGCATACCCTCATTATTAATAGATGTCGTATCGTTCTCTCCTTGCCAAATATTCTCACATACAACCCAGGCTGTGTTTTGATATATCTTGAATTTAGGATTGTTCTTGCTTATGGTTATCCAGGAATTATCAATGCCTTCCCTTTCAGCAAGAAACTGGAAGTTTGATTCAATTTCATTATAGCCTTCAAAATACCTTGATATTGTTTCTGTCGATCCTAAGTACAATGTGCTTTCATCCTGAACGTAAAGGTTGTAGAATTCCTGCAGTTTTCCATCCCTGGCAAATTCTGATTCATTTTGAATCACTTTCATGATTGCTTCTTTTTCAGCTTCCATATCAACTGGCTCAGCTGTTTGTTGGCAGGCTGAAATTACAAATACAATAATGGGGATTAGTAGAAATAGGTTTTTCATGACAGATAGGTTTTGTGGTTAATAAAAAGCAAGATAAGATATTGCAGGATGCAAGTCAAATAAAGTTGAGTGGTTGAGGTGTTGAGAGGTTTAGGGATTGTTTAATCGTTTAACTGTTTAATCGCCTGCCTGGCGGTAGGCAGGTTGAGCCGGGATAAAATCTTAAATCTTAAACAGTTGATCTTCAACTGAGACTTACAAGCTTGCCTGCGGCAAACTCGCTCTTCTCGTTTCATCATTCATAACCACCCCTGCTCCCTGCTCCCTGCTTCAACATCCCCCTGGCCCCGTTGGCTCCCGCTGGTCGCCGAGCTCATACCTCCTTAACAGTCGGTCTTCGGTTAAAAGGGGGATCCGGCTACTGCAACCATTCGGTTACCTGCTCAAGAGTTACTGTATCAATCTCAAGCTTATTTTTTTTCCGGTACCCCATCATCTGCTGGTGCAGTTTCCCCGGCTTCTCCACTTCCTTCAGCTTCTCAACCGTATCATAGCCAAGGGCGATTAACGGTTCAATCCATTCCTCGGGCACACCAAGCTCCAGGAACTCATCTCTATGCTCCCTGCCCCCTGCTCCCTGCTCCCTGCCCTCGGGCCTCATCTGCGGGAAAAACAGCACATCCTGTATCGACGGCTGGTTGGTCATCAGCATGGTGAGCCTGTCAATACCAACACCCAGTCCGGAAGTAGGTGGCATACCGTATTCCAGGGCATGCACAAAATCCATATCAATAAACATGGCTTCATCATCCCCCTTCTCTGAAAGCTTCAACTGTTCCTTGAATCTTTCAAGCTGGTCAATGGGATCGTTCAGCTCGGAATAGGCATTGCACATCTCCTCTCCGTTAATGATCAGCTCAAATCGCTCAGTGAGCTCAGGGTTCTTACGGTGTTTTTTCACAAGCGGTGACATCTCGATAGGATAATCGGTGACAAATGTCGGCTGGACAAAATGCTGTTCACACTTCTCTTTAAAGATCTGGTCAATAAGCTTTCCCTTGCCCATGCTGGGGTCATGTTCTATATCCAGCTTATCGCATATTTCCCTTAACCGATCTTCACTCATCCCTGAAATATCATAGCCGGAATATTTCTTAATGGCATCCAGCATTGTTATTCTGGGGTAAGGTTTCTTGAATTCGATTTCTATATCGCCGTAAGGAATAAGTGTCTTACCATGGAGGTCGAGGGCCACCTTCTCAAACATTTCCTCAACGAACTCCATCATCCAGTTATAATCTTTGTAGGCAACATATATTTCCATTACTGTGAACTCCGGGTTATGTTGACGATCCATTCCCTCATTCCTGAAGTCCTTTGAAAATTCATACACGCCTTCGTATCCGCCCACGATAAGCTTTTTAAGGTAAAGTTCATTGGCTATTCGCAGGTATAGTTTCATGTTAAGGGTGTTATGATAGGTGACAAAAGGCCTTGCGGCCGCACCCCCCGGTATAGGCTGCAATATTGGTGTTTCCACCTCAAGGTAACCCCTGGAATTAAACAGTTCCCTCATCGACTGGATAAGCATGGTACGTTTCCTGAAAGTTTCCTTTACCTGGGGATTGACGATCAGGTCGACATAACGCTGGCGGTAACGCATTTCAGGGTCACTGAAAGCATCATACACCTTTCCTTCCTTTTCCTTGACAACCGGCAGTGGGTGCAGGGATTTGCTCAGTATCTTAAGCTCTCTGACATGAACAGTTATCTCACCCATCTGGGTACGGAAAACGAAACCTTTTACGCCAATAAAATCACCAATATCCAGATGACGTTTAAAAATCACATTATAAAAATCCTTATTCTCCCCGGGGCATATGTCATCCCTGGTAACGTAAATCTGTATCCTGCCTGCCGAGTCCTGTATCTCAGCAAATGAAGCCTTGCCCATGATGCGGCGGCTCATAATTCGGCCTGCCATCACAACGTCCTGGTAGTTTTTCTTTTCATCATCGAAGGTTGCCAGTACCTCGTCAGACAAAACGTTGGTTTTAAATTCCTCGGCAGGGTAGGGATCGATCCCCATTTTCCGGAGTTCTTCAAGCGATTCCCTCCTGTTACGTTCCTGTTCGCTGAGTTGCATGTTTTTTGTTGTTGAATAAAATGCAAAAATACAGAAAAAAAGGAGTTTATAAAGTTGATAGAGTTGATAAGGTTTATAAAGTTTATATGGAATAATTCCATTGGTATATTGGAATGATGGAATAATGTAATTTGCTCCCTTTAGTCGCGTAATTTGCACTACTGGCGCAGTGCGTAACTTGCTTAGCTTCGCTAAGCGTAATTCTCAACTCATTCTCAACTTTATTCAACTTTATTTATATCCCCCTAACCCCCTTCAAAGGGGGAACCGCCCAGTATTCCAATACTCCAGTGTTCCAATATTCCATTGTGAATGAAATCGTTATTCTCCAATGAAAGGCTTGTTTAAAATTAATTACTAAAATATTAGTGAATCTACGTAAAAGATAGTTGCTTTACTTAAAGATTAGTTTTATATTTGCATATACACTTGGATCATGAGTCAGAGACTTACAAAAGCTGAAGAAGAGATAATGCTGATAATGTGGCGTTTAAAAGAGGCAATAGTAAGAGATGTGATAGAAAATCTGAATGATCCTGATACACCCTATACAACTGTTTCCACCGTTATCAGGATACTTGAGAAGAAAGGATTTGTTGGTCACAGGGCTGTTGGAACAACACATCTTTACTATCCGTTGCTTTCAAAAAAGGAATATCTCAAAGGTTACCTTACAGGGATTGTCAAGAATTATTTCGATGGTTCATCTTCAAACCTTGTAACATTTTTCGCAAAAGAATCGGACATGAGCCTAGAGGAACTGAAAAGTCTCATAGAAGAAGTTGAATCTGAACTGGAAAAAGAAGACAAAAATGGAGAATGAAATATTAATTTACTTGCTAAAAGTCTCACTGGGGATTGCCATAATATGTATGTCATACATATTGCTCAGGAATGATTCGAATCTGGTTATAAAACGTTTTTATTTATTATTCGGAATCATTGCCAGCTGGGTATTCCCTTTATTACCATTTCCGCAGCTTATAGATTTTAACACTACAGATCCGTTAGCTGTTCCCTCATCATCAATCACCGCTGAACCGGCCAGTATCACAGTTGATACAGCAACAAACTTTTCCTTTCACTTTAACTGGCTAAATGTTTTAATAATGATATATTCAGCGGGAGTATTGATTATTCTACTGCGGAATATTTTTCTCATTTCCAGGTGGGGAGTGAAGCGCAGAAAGCAGAATGATGGACGTAATATTGTTTTTACAGACAATGAACAGGTCTATACACTTTTTTCGTGGATATTCCTGCCTGAAAAGTACAGGAATGATCCCCGGATTGAGCCAATAATTCTTCATGAGAAAGCTCATATTAACCAGATGCATTTTATTGACCTGATACTGGTTGAGCTTACGGTTCTTCTAACCTGGTTCAATCCCTTTACATGGCTTATTTCCAGGATGATTAAAGAAAATCATGAGCA
>JAFGLJ010000076.1 GCA_016928075.1 Bacteroidales bacterium
TCAGTGGCTTACTTCCAGGGAACTGAATGGATACGAGGATTCTGAAGTTCAGTGGAACTTCCAGAAATACCTGATAGACGAAAATGGCAAACTTGTAAAAGTTATTAAGCCAAGAATAAAACCTACTGATCCTGACATTCTTAACTGGCTCAATGAATAAAACCAGATTTTCTATGTGAAAATCCTTATTCCTCATTATTTAGTTTTCGATTGTTTTATATGTTTACCTACTGCGGTAAATATTTTATTATGTCTTCAAATGATAACATTATCAGAAAAATAACGTAATAGAATGCAGACCTTTAATTTAGAAGCATTCTAAATAGCCAAAACCGACTCAATTTTTCAATAAAAAATATCCTTTAGGAGTAAAATATTTCTTAAATTAGCTAAAGATTATAAGTGTAAATTGTACAATTAAAACCTAAGTTAAAGTTCATTATTTCTATTTAGTGTATCTGGCTCCATTAAAAAGTGTACAAAATACAATAATAATTCACCAGAATCTGATTGCTGAACTCGAGAAAAATTAACTAACCAAAAACAATTATATGCAGCAAAAACTCCCTGAAAATTAATGTGATAATTCTCTGGTTAATATTTGGTTAGCCAGACCATTTCAGATTATGCGATAAACAATTTGTAGATATTAATTGCAAGCTAATAACTAATTTAAACCTATTAAGTATGAAACCTGGATTACACGGTAAACTAAATCTACTGGTATTGTTGATATTACTGATACCAGTATCCTTATCGGCTCAGGTAAGGACAATAAGTGGTACGGTTACCAACGAAGCGGGAGAGACGCTTCCCGGGGTGTCTGTGGTTATTGTGGGGACTACCCAGGGTGTGTCGACAGATATGGAGGGTAAGTACTCCATTGCCGTATCTCCCGGTGATCGGTTGCAGTTTTCGTTTGTGGGTATGGAAACGCAGACAATTGCTGTTGAAGATCAGACCGTAATAGATGTTACACTCAGCCCTTCAGTTGCTGAACTGGAAGAAGTGGTCGTTGTGGGTTATGGAATACAGAAGAAGGAAACAATGGCTGGTGCGGTGTCACAGATTAGTGGAGATCGGCTCCGGGATGTTAAGATTGGGGGGAGCCTTGAAAATACCCTCCAGGGTAATCTGCCCGGACTTGTTGTAGTGATGCAGGACCCCACCCCCGGTGAGGAAGCAAGCTCCATTACCATGCAGATCAGGGGTGGTGCTTCCATGGGTAGTAATACCCCTCTGATACTGGTTGATGGTGTGGAACGTTCATTCTCAAACCTTGACCCTAACGAGATAGCTTCCATATCTATCCTGAAAGATGCGTCTGCAACCGCTGTATACGGTGTAAAGGGGGCAAACGGTGTGATTATCGTTAATACCAAGAGGGGACGGAAAGGTGCTGTGCAGCTCGATTTTTCAGCAATGACATCGGTGAAAAGCCCGACACGGTTACCTGAATACATGAATTCTTATGAGACTCTCCTTCTGCGAAACGAAGCTTATAAGAATGACGGGAAATGGGATTTGTTGATTTCTGATGAAGAACTTGAGCATTACAGGACAGGAGACTCCCCATATCTCTATCCTGATTTTGACTGGATGGATTTCTATTTTACCACCGCGGTTGATCAGAACTATAACCTGAATGCCAGGGGTGGTAATGATTTTGTACAGTATTTTGTATCAGTGGGATACCTTAATGAGGGAGATGTATATGATGTAGGGGATGTATTCCCTTACGAATACGACAAGAAGAATGGTCATTACTGGCATAACAGGTACACTTTCAGGAATAACCTTGATTTTAATCTTACCAGGACAACCGATCTGGCGATAAACCTGGGTGGATACCTGAAGGTTTGGAATAAGCCTGAAGACTATTATACCCAGGAAACATGGTTTGAGTCGGTTACAACCATGCCATTCTATCCCGAAGAGGCTATACAGCAGTTTCCGGATGATCTTATTCCCTACAATCAGACTGGCATAAGACCGTATATCAATCCTGATCAGGGACAGATAAGGCTTATGTGGACAGGAGGAAGAGGATTTCACAGGCAGAAAAGTAATGAAATCACAACCGATATTGACCTTACGCAACAGCTTGACTTTATAACTGAGGGGCTGTCGGCGTCTGTTGGTTATTCCTATACCGGAAATGTTCAGTACCGGCAGATATTTTTCCTGGAGGATTATTTTGGCTATTATCTGAATCCGGCCGATACCACCTGGACCCGCTATGATTTTAATGGTAACGTGAATTTTGATGAACCACAGCCAAAGCTCAATGTGTCGGCAGATGAATCCTTACGCGGTGCTTTCAGGAGTCATTATTATAATGCCCAGCTCAATTACGAGCGTTCATTTGGCAATCATAATGTTACTGCAGTCGGAGTTTTCAGCAGAAGGCAGAGCCAGAGCAATGCGGTTTTCCCCTCCTACGAGGAAAACTGGGTTGGAAGGGCAACATATAACTATAATGAAAAGTATCTTTTTGAAGCCAGCGTAGCGCATACAGGGTCAGAAAAGTTCGCCCCGGGCTTGCGTTTTGGAACATTCCCGGCATTTTCAGTGGGATGGGTTCTCAGTGAAGAGAATTTCTTCAGGCAGGCCTTCCCATGGTTCGATTTCTTCAAGGTCAGGGGATCATGGGGTAAGGTCGGTAGTGATGCAGGCATTGCCAGGTGGCTTTATATCTCAGAGTACACAAGTGCCAGCGGATCATCAGGTTTCGGATATCCGATGATTTACTACCCGTATATAAGTGAGGGTGCCATTCCTGTTACAGATGCCACCTGGGAGGAAGCTATAAAAAGAAATATTGGTATTGAAACAGGATTTTTCAAGAACCAGTTAACACTTAACGTCGACCTGTATAATGAGTCCCGTGTTGGAATATTGCAGTCAAGGCGCTCTGTACCATCGTGGGTTGGTGTCAGTTCAATCCAGGGGAACCTCGGTGAAACAAAGGCCCATGGTATAGAAGTTGATCTGGGTATAAACAAGACCTTCATGAACGGTATGTTTTTCAGGGTACACGGTATATTGAACGCCACTGAAAGCAGGGTTGTATTCTATGACGAATCACCAACCGTACCTGAAAACCTCAAGGCAGAGGGTAAACCTGTCGGACTTGCACAGAGGATGGGTTACTATACACCTACAATGGGTATTCAGTGTATTGGCTTCTACCAGAATTTTGATGAATTGTTTATGTACCCTCTTGCCAGCGGACCTGCACCTATTGTAGGAGATTTCAGGTATCTCGATTATAATGGTGACGGAACAGTCAACAGCCAGGACAGGGTTGTGTCAACGCATCCTTTCGTTCCGGAGGTAACATGGAGCACCAGCCTTGAAGTCGGATACAAGAATCTTTCTTTAAGAGCTGATCTTTATGGCATCAGTTCAGCACAGTTCCCGATGCGCCAGGGAGGTATGTTCTACCTCTATCCATTCACACAGAATAAAGATAATGCACTTCTGCTTCATGACGATCACTGGACCCCGGATAACACTGATCCACTTTATCCGGCAGTTCATTCATTTGCAACAAACCAGTATAACTACCAGATTAACAGCTTCTGTATTCTTGAAGCTAAATATACAAGGCTCAGGAATATATCACTTAATTACCGGCTGAGTAAGAGCAGGATACTGGATGCCATTGGAGCTGAAGCTGCGACTTTTACGGTAACAGGAACAAACCTGTTTACATGGACTCCGTTCTGGCTGGGTGGAGATCCTGAAGGTTTCAACCTGGGTGTGGACTTTGGTGCATACCCGATGATGAAGCGTTTCAATTTTGAGATAAGAGTTACCTTCTAATCCGAAAAATATATTACAATGAAAAAGATAATATACCTTTTAATAACAGTAAGCTTTCTGTTCCAGGGTTGTGAAAAATATCTTGACAAGGTAGAGGAGTCCACAGGTATGACCGGAGAGGATGTTTTTACCAACTATCTGTATTTCAGACAGTTTGAAGACAGGATGTATAAGGATATGGTTGACCCTATAAACCAGTTTGATTATACACAGATTTGCGCTATGTGTGAAGAAGGCTATAATACATGTGAATGGGAGACCCTGCCGATTGCACAGACAGGTGACTGGCTGCGAGCATATAATACCGGCCAGGCTCTCCAGTTTTATGCAGTCTGGGATGCATGGCAGAGTATCAGGATTGCCAATCTCTCTATTGAGAATATTCACATGCTTCAGGGGCATGCAACACAGCAACAGATCAACCAGCTGAAGGGACAGGCTCATTTTATGAGAGCCTGGTATTATTATGAATTCCTTATGCGCCAGGGAGGTATGCCATATCTTACCAGGGCTTTACAGGGATCGGATAATTTTGCCCTCCCAAGGCTTTCATATCACGAGACAGCATTGAAGATTGTTGCTGATTGCGACACTGCAGCGTCATTATTACCCCGGGAATGGGATATGGCCAATATAGGACGCCCGACTCAGGGTGCTGCAATGGCACTTAAAGCATCCACACTTCTTTTTGATGCCAGCCCGACAAATAATACCGGTAATGATGCTTCAAGGTGGACTGCCGCTGCGGAAGCTGCCTGGGATGTTATTGAACTGGCTAATTCAACCGGTATATACGAACTGGTTGAATCAAAAGGGACAGACCAGATATCATACATGACCCCGGGTGGAGTGGAAACAATAGAATACCCCAGCGGGTATGACTCTATATTTATGTACACCACGTATAATAAAGAAATAATCTGGGAGTTCTATGAAAGGGTTAATAACGGCGGGACACATAACCCGTTTACCGTTGCCAGCCTTTCATCGCCAAGTATCATCCAGGGGTTCAGCCCGTCTCAGAATATTGTTGATATGTATGAGACCACCAATGGCCTGGCCATTGAGGATGACCCTGCCTATGACCCTCAGAATCCATGGGTCGACAGGGATCCAAGATTCTATCATTCAATTCTTTTTAACCAGGAAAGGTGGACGAGCAAGACCGATCTTTATCTTGAACTGTGGGAGGGTGGCCGTGAAAGGATACAAACTAAACTCTACTACAGTAAAACAGGATATCTTGCACGCAAATTCTGGGGTAAGAACGTTGATTCATGGTCCGGGGCAGCAGCTCCCTTCACGCACAGCATCTATTTCAGACTTGCTGAAATGTATCTTATGTATGCAGAGGCTGCCAATGAAGTCGGTGGCCCGAATCATACTATCGGAGGTGCCACCATGTCAGCTGTGGATGCTGTCAATGAGGTGAGAGCAAGGGTGAATATGCCCGGTGTAAATGCTGATTACCTCACCAGCAAAGACAGCTTCAGGGAGAGAATAAAGAACGAACGAGCCATTGAACTGTATCTTGAGGGGAAGAGGTTATTCGACCTTTCACGCTGGGGCGATGCTCACAAAATGGAACATAAGGCAGTTTATGGTGTCACATTAACCGAAGATGCTACCAAGCCAACAGGTTATGCAATAGCTCGCACCGTCGACCCTGTGTTTGTTTACACTTTCGAGCAGAAACATTACAGGTGGCCTATTCCAACAGAGGATGCGCTTATGTTTAAAGAATTTGAACAGAATCCTGGCTGGTAAGCCTGATTAAGTAAGCATGAATATTATGCTAAAATGTGAAAAATATAGAATTATGAATAAAATATTAAAACATCTGTTAATATTTATTGCACTCCTGTCCATGCAGGGGATTATTACACTTAATGCTCAGGATGTGCAAGAGACAACAGTCACAGGTCAGGTGGTCGACGAGTCAGGAAACCCTCTTACGGCTATTACTGTTAAATCATTCAATCTTCAAAACAGTACGCTGACCAATAATAATGGTGAGTTTTCCATTGGCGTTACAGCCACTGAGGAAGACCATATAGTTTTATCTGAACCCGGGTACAACCTTAAAATCCTCTTAATTCAACCGGGACAATCCACTGCTGGTGAAGTTTCAATGGTTAAGACAAGGCCGATTGACCCTGCAGGTGAAATCTCACTTCCTTACGGTACACTGAACAGTCTCAGCAATGTGGGTGCTGTAAGTATTATTACAGGAGAAGAACTTGAATCATATCCATCTGACAATATCCTTGAAGCCCTGGCAGGAAGAGTCCCCGGACTGGTTATTAATCATTATGACTACATGCCCGGTCAGGAATCAGTTGGTGCTTCTGTAAGAGGTGTCGGTGCTGCAATATATATAGATGGCATACCAAGGGATATAACCGGTTTAAGTGCCTCAGAGGTAGAGAGAATTGAAGTTATAAAGGATCTGTCGGGACGCGCCCTCCTGGGCTTGTCAGGTGCAGGTCCTATTGTCTGGATTACTACCAAGAAAGGTGAGAGCTTTAACCGTAAAGTATCCGTTTCTGTTGAAACCGGGTTTCGCAATCCCGTAACTCTGCCTGATTATCTTGATGCCTATAATTATGCTACTCTTTATAATGAGGCACTTGAAAATGACGGTCTGGAGCCGAGATACTCAGAGCAGGCATTGAATGCATATCAGAATCAAAGCAATCCCTACCGGTACCCTGACATAGATTATTTTGAAGAATATGTCAGGAATACAGCACCTTTAACAAAAGGGAACATAGATTTCCAGGGGGGCGACGACAGGGTGAATTACTTCTCTACATTTACCTACCTCAGAAATGAAGGGCTGGAGTCGCAGGGAGAAGTTATCAAGAACAACCGCTACAAGGTGCGCGGGAATGTTGATATCCAGCTAAATGATTTCATGAAGCTTGGTGTGAATATTTCAGGTTCATATAATACGCAGCGTTACCCCAATTCGGGAAGCGGATCCGGTGTGTTTAATATGTTTGATGTATTTTCAAGATACCCGGCTAATGCCCATACGATTTACTATGGCGATAAGCTTATAATAAGTGATAACTATCCCACAAATGTTACCAACGAATTGAATTACGCAGGATTTGCCGAAGGGAAGGTGTTAAATGCACAGAATACCGCAAATCTGGCAATTGACCTTGGAGGCATTACTGAAGGATTGAGTTTTGATGCGAGGGCATCATTTGATATAATAAACAGCATCATCCAGCGTAAGGGAGGCACTGCTGCTCTTTACAGGCTTGAAACAAGCGGTACAGGAGCTGATACTGCGGTACTTATCGTTCCGGAGGAGATTGTTGTTTCAATGAGTGTAGGCAGCAATTATGTAACAAGACGCATGGAGGGAGTTACCTCACTGAATTATGAGAAAGTATCAGGGCAGCATTCTCTCTTATTGAATGCTATATTCTACATGGCACTTGATGAAACAAGGTCCACATACCCGGGTTATCAACCCGATAAATTGCAGGATTATTCTTTAAGAGCGAATTATAATTTTGGCAACAGGTACGTCATACAGGCCGATCTGTCTTATACAGGAAGTATGAGAATGCCTGAAGGTGAGCGCTTCTCACTCTTTCCAACGGTAGGCGCTGCCTGGATTGCCAGCAATGAAGGATTTTTGAGCGGGAGCAACCTGTTTGACTACCTGAAATTCCATACATCTTTTGGTATTATGGGAGTGGGTAATTACAGTCTGGAAGGCTATAACCCATATTATCTGTATGAGACACTCTGGGGTTCTGAAGGTACCTGGACATCCGGCGTTCCCGGAAGCTATGGTTACGCCGCCAATATCTACACCATACTGCAGAATGAATCAACTGATTTCAAGCTTCCAAAGAAAAGGTACTTTAATTTGGGAGTCCAGGGACAGCTTCTGGACAAGGCTCTTTTGCTCGAACTTAACTATTTCAATGAGTTCAATTACGATCAAATATCGAACAGGGCCTTTTCAACACCTTCAATCATAGGGACAGAATTCCTCCCTGCAGCCAATTATGGCGAAGATGTACGATGGGGATTTGACGGAATGGTCAAATACTCGGGATCAAGCGGGCATTTTAAATATTCACTGGGAGTAAATGCCATGTATCTGAGGGGCAAGTACCTGGTAGTGGATGAGTTACCTTATCCTGATGACTATCGCCAGCGTGCAGGTAAGGATATTGACCTCTTCTGGATTTATAATGCAGAAGGCCTGTACCAGACCGAACAGGAAATTTCCGGCAGGAATGTGACACAGGCCTGGGGCGATGTACAGCCTGGTGATATAAGGTATGAAGACAAGAACGATGATGGATTGGTGGATGAAAGGGATGTATATGCACCTGGACCTCATTCACCCCGTTTCTTCTATGGACTGAATGTAAACCTTGCATTTAAGAACCTTAGTTTGTTCATAACAGGCCATGGAGTGGCTGACGGTGATATAATGTTATACTCAGACAGGTACTTCAGGATTAACAGTACCAACCAGGCTTACTCTGAGCTGATGCTTGACCGCTGGCCTGAAACAAATGATTACCCCAGGCTTACCACCACATCACAGAATAATGACCAGAATTCCACATTCTGGGTGAGAAATGCAGCCTATTTCAAGATCAGGAATGTTGAACTGAGCTACAGGTTACCCGTTACCGCCTCAAGAAAGCTCTTTATGACAGATTCCAGGATCTTCGTACGTGGAACCAACCTGCTCGCAATTTCAGGAATTAATGAGTACAGTGTTGATCCTGAGAATATAGATGCAGGAATAACAGGATACCCTGTTTTCAGGACATTTACTGCAGGTGTGTCGTTTAATTTCTAATTATTAAAACTGGAATTATGAAGCGAATAGTAATAATATTTATAGCAACGGCGATGGTTGTAGCAGCCTGTGAGTATCTTGAACCCAGGCCTATTCAGGATCTCAGTACAGATGAATTGCTGGGTGTGGCTGATTACGGGGAAGGATTGCTCAGTGCGGCTTACAGGAACCTATATCCGTCGTACGACATTAATTCGGAATTCTATACTGACAATGCAGTACCGTCAACAGCCGGATCAAATATTCTGGCACTCGGAGGATGGACCCTGGAGACAAATCCTATAGGTAACTGGGATCTCTGGTACTCATCTATAGAATACTGCAATCACTATCTGGAGCTTGGGAAAGATTTGATTTACAGTGTGTCTGACCCCACGCTTAACGAAATTCTCCAGAAAAACCGCAGGGCCGAGGCTTTCTTCCTAAGGGCATGGTATCACTGGCAGCTTCTGAAAACTTATGGAGGATATGCCGCAGGTGAATCGGAAGCACTGGGTATACCTATTGTTACTAAAATATTAACAACAGAAGACAACCTGGATCTTCCAAGGGATAGCTATGAAGATGTTGTAGCACAAATAGTTGAAGATCTGGACTCTGCTATTGCAATATTACCGCTGACATATAGCGGAGCAACGGTTACAAATAATCTAACCAACAGGGGAAGAGCTTCGGGTTTGGCTGCAATGGCTCTTAAAGCACGTGTGTATCTATATGCCGCAAGCCCGGCTTACGGCCCTTCCACCCAGGACCTCTGGGAAAGGGCAGCTAACGCCGCTTTTGAGGCAATAGATGCCTCCGGAGGACTTACTGACCTCGATCCTTACGAGAATTTCAATGATTTCAGCAGCTTTGATAATATATGGATACAGCCGCCTTACAGTTCAAATAGCTGGGAAAACAGCTACTATCCCCCTTCGCTTTACGGTGATGGAACATGTAATCCTTCACAGAACCTGGTGGATGCATTCCCTGCAGCCGACGGTTATCCTGTAGATGAAAGTGTTGCTTTTAATGAAAATTTCCCGTATTCAAACCGTGACCCGAGGCTTGAGAGGTTCATTTTCTTCAATGGTGATAATTATAACGGTACATATATACGTACCTATGAAGGAGGGCCTGATGCTCCCGGTGGACTGAGCCAGGAAGGCACAAGGACCGGCTACTATTTGAAAAAACTACTCAGCAGGAACGTGCGACTCACCCCGGGTGATGTTACAAGCGATAATAAATTCTATGCCTATTTAACGAGGACTGAACTATATCTTAATTTTGCTGAAGCAGCTAACGAAGCATTCGGACCTACTGATGCCTCATATGGCTTTTCCGCTGCAGAAGCACTGGGAATGGTAAGGGATCGTGCAGGTATCGACTCTGACAATGCAACAGGAGGATACCAGGACCAGTACCTGGATGACCAGGCACTGGCAGGGAAAGATGCTTTCAGGGGACTGGTACATAATGAAAGGAGAATAGAATTATGCTTCGAGGGATTTCGCTTCTGGGATGTCCGCAGGCTTAATGAACCCCTTAATCATATTATTACAGGTGTCGAAATTAATAAGGCTGCAGTTCCTGTATTGCCTGATATTTCAAATATTGCTCCGGCATCTCAGGCATCAGCCGACTTCGTGTCACCTTACTCACGATTATCACGTGTTAATGATGGAAGAATATCAGGAAGCGCATTCCATAACTGGCCCAGCTATGACACCTGGCGTTATGTTCAGTATGATTTCCCGGATTATTTCAAGGTTCCGGGGACAGGTGATATTTACAATATTGACAGCATAGTCGTTCACTGGTGGGAGGAATGTCCCACATGCGGTGTTCAGTATCCTGACAGTATATACCTTGAAGTATGGGATACAGGCCTGAACGATTGGGTTGAAGTATGGAATGATTATGACGGAGCCACTGAAGATTACTGGCCATTAATTTTCGACCCGGCTGTCAGCACTAACAGGATGAGGTTACACTTCAGGGATGATGCATCATGTGGAATCAGAGAATGGTTGGTCTGGGGCGTACCGGCAGATCCTGCTTCATTTGAATATGAATACGGTAATTTGGAAAACCATACATACCAGGAGTATATGAGGTATGTACCTCTTCCATATTCACAGACGCTGATAATGAAGAACCTGAAACAGAACAGTGGATGGTAGAGCGAGTTCATAAACTGATAATTATTAAATACCGAGATATGAAAAATATAGTTATTATCTTACTTCTGCTAGGCTTGATCACCACCGCATGCTACGAAGAATTCAGAAATGATTACCCGTACACTACCATTGCTTTCTCAACCGCCACGGGAGGATTGACTACACAGGGTGAACTGGGAAGAAGTGTGGTGATGGGAGAAGGTTTGGCAATGGACTTCGGAGTATATTTAGCAGGTTTACTTGAAAATGACAGAGATTGGTGGGTCGATTTTATCATTGATCCATCACTGCTCAGTGGAACTCCATATGTGATTATGCCTGAAAACTATTATACTCTCAGTAATAATAACAGGATAACAATACATGCAGGTGAATTCGTGGGTAAAATTCGTGTTACCCTCGATTCTGCAAGCTTTGTTAACGATCCGCTTGCTGTTGATTATAATTATGCCATACCTATCAGGCTAACCGACACAAATGCTGATTCCCTGCATACTACACAGAGTACAAAGGTCCTGGTTATTAAATATATCAACTACTTTGAAGGCTATTATGACCAGACGGGGTACTACCAGACCTTTGATGCTTCAAGCGCTGTGATTAACGAAGGCCCGATCAGCAATGTCATTAAGGCCAGCACCCTTGCACTGGATTCAATTGTCGCCAATGGGATGATCTACGTGGGTTCAGAATACGAAGTGAAATATGTCGTGCATAATGACAATTCAGTGTATATGAAGAAATTGCCTGTCGAACCACCCGAGCCATTTAACCTTGCAGGTGCTGCAAGCGGGCTTACAACAGATTATGTGAGTTCATGGGAAAACATTGAAGCTATACGTGACGGTTATGAACCTACAAGCTCGACCGATAAGGGGCCCGGGGCTTTCGGTAACTGGTGGAGCGGCGGCGAATGGGGCTGGGTACAATATGAATGGGATAACCTTTACTACATTACCCAGTCTGATGTCTACTGGTGGACCGATGGCGGTGGCATACAGATACCGGAAGAAGGATACACAGAATACTGGAACATTGATACCGAAACGTGGGAACCGGTTCCGAATTCCAGCGGTTTTGGTGTTGCCCAGGACCAGTATAATATCGAAACCTTCGACCAGATAATTACAGACAAGATAAGAATCAATTTCAGGGATGATGTTGAGTCATGCGGTATCCTGGAATGGAAGGTATGGGGTGTAATGGCTGCGGTAACTCCTGAACAGGCAATTATTTCTGCTGTTACTCCTGAAGGTGCCTGCACATACGACAGGGCAACCGACACCTTTAATATGCAATACCGGATTAACTACAATGGACAGGATTATTACACGATAGTTAATACTGAACTTGTTTGGAGAAACAGGGTCAGGGACGGAGTGAATGAATGGAGAAGATAGATTAGTTTTTGGGTTAATTTGTGGAAAAAGACTGCCATAGTGCAGTCTTTTTCGTATATTTTGAATGTAATGAGAAAAAAATATTAATCATGAAAAATTTGTTGTTGAAATTAAACTCGAGCAGTCCGGCAAAATTAACACTGGTGCTGTTTATATTTATTATTTTAATATCGGGAAATGACGTGGTGAAAGCACAGATAACTGTATCTGATAATATCCCGCAGTACCTTTTTAACCGTTTTGCCGATGGTCTCATAGTGAAAAAAAGCGGAGAAAAGGTGCTGGCCTCCCTTAATTATAATATCGTTACCGAAGAGATGATTTTTTTGGAAAATGATCGCTTCATGGCTCTCGGTAATCTTCAGTCCATTGATACTGTCTACCTTAATAATATGATTTTTCTGCCCGCCGGGGATGCATTTTATGAACTGGCAGTGATTGGAAAAGTCAAACTGCTGGTACAGTTCTCCGGAACAGTACAGGTTGAAGGAGAAGATGTGGGTTACGGAATAACCTCAAAGACAAGCCGGGTTACATCTTTGTCAGCATTGACAAACAGTGGGGTATTGTATAATATGGACCTTCCGGAAAACCTGAAGGTTTCCAGGAAAATAACTTATCATGTCGAAGTGGATGGCGAAAGGGAAAGGTTTATCAATAAAAGAGCTTTTTTGCGTATTTTCAAGGATAAAAAGAAGGAACTGGACCGGTATATAAAAGAAGAAAATGTTGAGTTCGATAATTATAACGATATAGTCAGTCTGGTAAAATACATGAACAGTAACATGTAGGGCCTTGAATTCTTCCATTCCTGTCTTCTATAGAATATAATTATGAAAAAGGGCTGGCATTTTCTCATTCTTCGGATGTCATTTTTGGCTGCGCTGCTGTTTGCATGCACATCAATGCAGGCACAGTTACTGATATATGATAGCCTTCCCGTGACCTTGCAGATCAGTGAGTCAGGGACAAGCAGCATACGTATATCACTTACACCTGAGGAAAAAGAAGGTGAGCTTCCTTATACACCTGTTCTTGCAGACAGGGATTATCCTGAACCATCAATATCTGTAAGTGTGGTCGATGACATTTTAAGAGGTAAGTCTGGAAGTTTTGATGTTACCGTACTTGCTGACCCTGTCAGGGTAGCAGTTTACAATGGTAATAGAAAACTGGTACAGGAACTTACCTTTATGGAAGATGGCAGCGTATCTTTCATTCTGGATGATAATCCCGTTCTCGGCATGGGGGAAGGAGGCCCCAGAATGGGCAGAGGATGGCGAAATGAAAAGATTGAATTTGACCGAAGGGGAAGGCTGCACAGGATGGAACCACGATGGCAGGCTAATGCATACGGATCACGTAACCCTGTGGCTATGCTGGTTGGCACCGGAGGATGGGGATTATTCGTTGCTTCACCCTGGGTGCAGGTTGACCTTACGGAAGATAGAAGGGGTGTGTTTATTCCACGCAGGTCCCTGGGAGTTGAAACAGAAGTGCAAAACAGGGAAAACCAGCAACAGAATTCAGGTAAAGGGATCCCTCCACCGGGAAGCAGTGTTCCGGGCCAGTTTGACATATTTATTTTTGACACCGGGGAACCGGAAATATTCTTCAATAACCTGGCTGAAATCACAGGACGTGCAGTTATGCCCCCAAGGTGGGCCCTGGGTTATATGCAGTCGCACAGAACACTCGAGGATGAGAACCAGATGATAAAAATTGTGGAAACCTTCAGGGAAAAACAGATACCTGTTGATGCGGTAATATATCTTGGAACCGGATTTTGCCCGAGGGGATGGAATACAGAACAGCCATCGTTTGATTTTAACCCTGAAGTGTTTAAACGAGAGCCGGCAGAGGTGATAGACGACCTTCATGATCTGAATATAAAAGTAATTGTTCACATGGTACCGTGGGACCGTGACAGGTTGCCCACACTGCATGGAACAATACCACCCGGGACAGATGAAGAACTTGATGATTCACACGTACTTAATTTCTGGATGCAACATACCGGCCTGGTTGAAAATGGAATTGATGCATGGTGGCCGGATGAAGGGGACTGGTTTGATCTTTACGAACGTATCAAGAGGCATCAGCTTTATTACCAGGGTCCCCTGTATTCCAAACCTGACCTACGTCCATGGAGCCTGCACAGGAATGGCCATCTGGGAATAGCCAAATGGGGAGGATGGGTATGGTCGGGTGATACCGAGTCGTCATGGAAAACCCTTGAAGGACAAATAGCAGTTGGAATAAACCATTCACTTAGCCTGTCTCCATTCTGGGGCTCTGATATCGGGGGGTTTTACCCGAATGAGGAGCTTGATGGTGAATTATATGCACGATGGTTCCAGTTCGGGGCATTCTGCCCTTCGTTCAGGTCACACGGACGCACATGGTGGACGAGGTTGCCCTGGGGATGGGGTCTCAGTGAAATGGGACCGAAAGAAAACAGGCAGAATCCACTTGAATCTGAACTGAACAATCCTGAGATAGAACCTGTGTGCAGGAAATATGCGGAATTAAGATACAGGTTATTGTCATATAATTACACTCTTGCATGGGAAGCCAGGGCAAAGGGCCTTCCAATGATGAGGGCTATGTGGATTCATTATCCCGGCGATAGTTTAGCAAGAGGCATAGGAGACCAGTATATGTGGGGCAGCAGTATGCTTATAGCACCCGTATATGAGAAAAATGCCAGAAACCGTAAAGTGTACCTGCCTGAAGGTAAATGGTATGACTGGTGGGATAATAAGGAATTCAGCGGTGGAAAATACATCCAGTGTAAGGTTGATTTGGATATAATGCCTGTTTTTATACGTAGCGGCGCTATAATCCCATTTGACCCTCCCAGGCAATACACATCACAACATGTTGATGAACCTCTTGAAATAAGGATCTATACAGGATCTGACGGCCTTTATATTTTATATGAAGATGATGGCATAAGTTTAGATTATCTTAAGAATAAAAATACTACCATCACAGAGTTCCGCTGGGATGAAAAAAATAAAGCCCTGACGATAAAACCAAATGGCAATTCAGTTTCAAAAACAGGAAGCGTTGAGAGAAAATTCAGACTAATACTTTTGCCATCAGGAGAAGAAAAACTTATCAGTTATAATGGACAGAAAATCTCAATTAAACTGAAAAATGAATAAGCCATTGTTGAAAATCTCAATCCTGGTTGTATTTACTATAGTTATTTACTGTCAAAATATTGTTTCCCAGACACAAAAGTACTTCACAACAATTACCGATGATGATATTCTGGCAGATTTTAGTTGTGTCGGGGCGAGGCGTGTTTCATTTTACGCCGATAAGTATAATTACAACTATAATAATTCCGGAATTACCCGTTTTTTATCAACTTCGGATAAGTACAGATCAAATATTATCGCCCCTGATAAGGTATGGGGTAATGCAAGGGTTTTATACAAGATTGACCATGGCGACTGGATACCGGTTTACGATGGTGACACAAAGGCCGAAAAGGTGTCGGCCGGTAAAATTATCTATACAGATTATGAGGAAGGGATGCCTGTAAAACTGGAACGGATAATTGAAAAGAATGGTCGCGGAATAGATGTTACATACAGGCTGCAAACAATGATGAAATACCCTGTTACTGTTGGCTGTTTTGAGATACCTTTTCCGATTGCCAGCCCTCCAGGCGAAGGCTATGATCCTACTTTCAGAAGATATGATCATGATCATATTTATGAACAAACATTCATCAGACATCAGTATATAGCCGGGGATGCTTCCTATCTGTACTTTGCCCGCCGTTCAGGAGAGCCTCCTTATCTGCTTGTCATGACCAGGGAAGGAACCAGACTGGAATATTCTGAAGGATCAAGTGTATTTATCCATTCATTTACTGATGGTGATGAGGATGAAAGGGATAGGAGGATTAAGAATACTTCACTTACCCTGTCACCGGCTGGTGAAAACGGGAGTGTGGTGGAATACGGTTTCAGGTATGTTTGGATCAACAGTTACGATGAGATGCGGGAGGTTCTTTACCGTAACGGACTATTTGACATAAGGGTTGTTCCTGGAATGACGTTACCACAGGACCTGAAGGCAAAATTTTCATTACATACAAAATCAGAAATAGATTCCATCATTGCTGAGTTTCCGGATGAGACTGAGCTTATTTATGATGGTAAAACTGAACCGGATCACCATATATATAATGTTAAATTCAATCGGCTCGGGGAAAATATGCTTACTGTATATTTTGATGGTGGTCGTAAGGCGTATTTGGAGTTTTTCTCAACCGAACCGTTAGAAACTCTCATCAAAAAAAGGAGTGCATTCATTACCGGTAAGCAGCAACACCGTGACTCTGCAGAATGGTATAATGGCCTCTATTCGGTGTGGGATATGGAGCATAGAGTCCTCCGGGGCCCTGACAATACCGATGGTTATGATCATTTTTACGGATTTGTCCTGGCAGGTGATGATCCGGCCCTTTGCAAGGCCCCTTTTATTGCTGCAAAAAATGTATATCTGCCTGATGATAATGAAATAAGATCTGTTGAATATTATATTGAGAATTTTGTATGGGGTGGCCTTCAGAGAACAGACAGAGAGTTGCCAAATCCTTATGGTATATACAGTGTGCCCAACTGGTATGTTGCCCGTGATGACTTCCTGTTTGCAGGTATACGCAATAATAACCTCAATAGGATGAACATATGCAGGCCATATGATTATCCTCATATTATTATGCTGTATTATAACATGTTCCGGTTAGCTGAATACTATCCGGGGAAAGTTAAATACCTCGATGCGGAAGGATACCTTGAGAGAGCTTTTCAAACGGCAAAGGCCTTTTTTACATACCCCTATAATATATATCCCTGGGCCGATACATATAAATGGGGTATAATGAATGAAGTGGTTATACTATCTCTTATTGATGACCTTGAGAGCCATGGCAGGGTAGAAGATGCTTCATGGCTGAGGAATGAATGGGAAAAGAAAGTCAAGTACTTCGTATATGATGATAAATACCCATATCATTCTGAATACTGTACCGGTGAGACCGCATTTACCTCGAGTTATGATCTCGCTAAGTACGGAACCCTTAACCCGATGAAAGCTGATACAAATTTGTGGTATGATATTAATCTTAAGAAATGGTATTCGCATCCGGATGTCAGACAGGAGGACAGCCGGTTGTTTATGGAAAGTCAATTCCGGGCGAATCTTGCTCACAGAGGATGCATTATACCGACATATTACAACCTGGGATCGACTTCAAGAATGTATTATACATCAAGAATGGGAGGCCGCGGAATTCTTGATTATGGTTTCATGTTCGCAGATAAACCATGGGACTGGCTTCAATGGGGATATGCATCATACCTTGGTTCATTTGCGTTAATGAATACGGGTACTACCGACTCGAACTATGGATACTGGTATCCTGGTAAGGAGAATGATGGAGCTATTGGCTGGACATTCAATCCGGGAAAAGGTCAGACAAGGTTTAGCCATGGGAAATACAGATACGTTCCTCATGGTGTTCAGCCTTATGATGGTGAAGCTGACCTGGGCAATTGTGCTGCTGTAAGGATGGCTGAAACAATACTTACAGATGACCCTCTGTTTGGATGGTTCTGCTACGGGGGTAAGCTGGAGGAAGACAGCAGTAGCTTTTTTATTATTCCCAGAGACGGGATAAGAAGCCGCTTTTCTGTCATTACGGAAAAAAGAAGAATAGGTATTGAGTTCAGTCGCGATGGTTTTCTTAAAGAAAACATTATTACTGTAGACCGCTCCCTGAGTACCATAAGGTTTAAGGCGGAGAACAGGACGGGCAATATGCATAATGCCCATATGGAGATTATAACATTCCCCGGCAACAGGGTGGAAGTATGGCAGGACAGGGTAAAGATTCGACCCCTAAAAACTTCAGGAACAAAGACTCTCTACGAACTTGACATTACCGGTAACACACATAATATCGAAATACTATATACTTCAAACTAACCTTTTAAAACCAAATTTATAAATGCATGCAATTTTATTTAAGAGGATCAGGGAACTGGTCTTGTTGATTCTTATGCCGGTGACTGGTGTTTGTCAACTTCCTGATATGTATAATATTAACTGGAGGTGTGTCGGTCCTGCTCATTTTGGAGGAAGGGTGACTTGCGTTACAGGTGCTCCGGGAAATTATAAGACTTATTTTATCGGAACAGCAGCAGGAGGATTGTTCCGTACATCAAACGGAGGAACAACATTCAGTTTGGTTTTCGATGATACAAATTCCCCTTCTATAGGAGCAATAGCCATTGCTCCTTCAGATAATAATATAATTTATGTTGGTACAGGTGAAGGGGATCCAAGAAATGATATATCCTACGGCGACGGTATCTACAGGTCTGATGACGGGGGAGAGGCATGGCTGCATATCGGGCTTGAAAATACTGAAAGGTTCTCATCAATAGTAATTCATCCTGATGATCCTGATATCGTATATGCAGCGGCAATGGGTAAGGCATGGTCTGAGAGTAGCGATAGAGGTATTTACAAATCTATTGACGGAGGAAAGTCATGGGCAAGAATACTTTATGTTAATAATACTACAGGA
The DNA here is from genome assembly GCA_016928075.1 of Bacteroidales bacterium. Lineage (GTDB taxonomy): Bacteria > Bacteroidota > Bacteroidia > Bacteroidales > VadinHA17 > UBA9300. The sequence continues at coordinate 18,859 of JAFGLJ010000076.1, forward strand.
GCATCAGCATTAAGTATTCATCCTGAAAATACTGAAATTATTTATGCCGGAATGTATGATTATCTCAGGAAACCATGGCATTTCAGAAGCGGAGGCTCCGGGAGTGGTTTATACAGGAGTGAAGATGCAGGCAAAACCTGGACCCTTCTTACTGATCCCTCATTGAATAATGGTCTGCCAGGTGAAAAACTGCTTGGCAGAATAGATGTGGATATTTCGTCAGCAAATCCTGATGTAATATATTCTATGATTGAATCTCAGGAAGATGGTGAACTATGGAGGTCCGATAATGCTGGTAAAACCTGGGCAATGGTAAACGATGATCACAGAATTAACAACAGGCCTTTTTATTATACAACTCTTTTTATCAGCCCTGAAGACCCATATAAAGTGTGGGCGCTGGCAGGATCTTTATATTATTCAGAAGACGGAGGTGAGAACTTCAGCAGAAACAGGGGAACTACATTCGGAGATCACCATGCATTCTGGATTGATCCCGAAGATCCGGATCATGTATTAAATGGATGTGATGGTGGGGCTTCGGTTTCATTTGACAGGGGAACAAGCTGGACCTATCTTAATAATATTCCGATGGCACAGGCATATCATGTTGGATTTGATATGCAATATCCCTATAATATCTATTCAGGATTCCAGGACCATGAAATATGGAAAGGCCCGTCACAAAGATGGGCCCAGACCGGGTCAACCGGCAAGGACTGGACCCGCTTGCGGGATATGGCTGATGGTATGAATGCATTTGCTCATCCTTCAGATAATAATATTATTATATATAACGGACATTTTGGTGATATAACAAAGACTGATTTACGAACAGGTGAAGAACGTTTTATCCAACCCTATCCAATTGGTCCTTCAGGAACCAGTGCCGCTGACGAAAAGTATCGTTTTAACTGGGACTCGCCGATTGCCCTGTCTCCACATAATCCTGAAATATTGTATTATGGAGGGAATGTATTATTCCGGTCAGATGACCGTGGAGAGACATGGAAAATAATCAGTCCTGATCTCACCACAAATGATCCGGACAAAATGAAACTGAGTGGCGGCCCTATTTCACCCGATAACACAAGAGCTGAATATCACTGCACAATAGTATCTATTGCAGAAAGTCCGGTCAAACAGGGACTAATAATTGTTGGTACTGACGATGGCAACCTGCAACTTACAGAAGATAACGGGAAAACCTGGAAAAATCTTTCGGATCACCTCCCGGGTCCGGTATCTGGCTGGATATCAGAAGTTATTGCATCCAGAATCAGCGAAAATAGAATTTATGTCAGTATTGATCAACATAGACTGGGTGACTTTGGATCGTATATTTTCAGGTCTGACAATATGGGCCTGAGCTGGGAAAAGATTACTGAAGGGATGAAGAGTTATGTTCATTGCGTAAAGGAAGATCCGATGTATCCAGATCTGTTGTTCGCAGGAACAGAGAGAGGGATATTTGTATCATTTAATTCTGGAGATATATGGCATTCATTGAATATGGGAATACCGGAATTACCTGTATATGATATCCAAATACATCCACGGGAAAATGATTTGATCATAGCCACGCATGGCAGAGGTATATATATACTTGATGATATATCATGGATGAGGAAAATAGCTGATATGGAAAATGGAAGACCATATTTATTGAGTACACGGGATGCATTCCGTTATATACCGGTTAGCGACAGGTCAAGACAGGGGGATGATATATATATCGCACCTAATCCCCAATATGGAGCTTTTATAAACTATTTTATTCCCGATTCAAACACCGTTGGAAATCCTGATATATTTATATCCGGCGGCGATAATAATCTGATATGGCAATTCAGCACAGATACCTTACCGGGTATGCACCGGCTGGTATGGAACCTTGGAGAGGATCTTTCCCTAAGTAATGAAGATATTATAACTGACAGGTATGCGGGAAGACATAAGATGCCGCCTGGTACTTATTTTGTAACACTGTCTGTAGACAGCAGGGAACTCGACAGAAAGACTATTGAAGTATTTCCTGATCCCAGAAACGATATTCCCGCCGGAAATACGAAAGAATGCTATCTTTTAGTGCATGAACTTGCCCTTAGGATGAATATGCTTCTTAATATATCCCCCGATGATCCTGTTATACTCAGCAGGATGAACTGGCTGTATAACCAGGTCAGGAAAAATTCGGATAAACCAACCCCGGCTCAGGAATACTGGATAAGAATGTTAATAAAGCAGGCAGATGATATGTTAAAAAATTGGGGAGAAACACACAATGGGTTTTAATAAGATTGTTGATCATAATAAAGCGGGATTCAGCATATTGTCAATGAGGTCGGTTTGTTAATTTCTAAAGTTGTGTTCTTTATTATTTTGTTATAAGAATTTTTGTTATATCTTGTATCGTTTTTTAAGAAATATTGTCGAAAGCTATTTAATTTAATTTTTTTCAAAGAAACCAGATTGTTACTTTCAATTTTTAATTATAAGGATTTTTTATATTGGAATAAGTGTACAAACAACATTTTATTTGTGAGCAATACATATTAATAATTTCCTAATCTAAAACCAAATTAAACAAATCATGCATTTCAAAAATCGGATTTCAAAGCAATTGGTCACAATGCTGCTATTCTTTTTCATTGGAGGTGTTATTATGGCACAGACAGTGGTAAGGGGTACGGTAACAACTGCCGAAGAAGGCGGGGGACCAATTCCGGGGGTATCTGTTGTTGTTGAAGGGACAACGGTAGGTACCACCACAGATTCTAACGGTCAGTATTCACTTACTGTAGAAAATCTGAATGTGACACTTATTTTCAGGTTTATCGGTTTTATTGAGCAACGTGTACCTGTAAACGGAAGATCGGTTATCGATGTTGTTCTGCAACCTTCGCTCGAGGAAGTTGGTGAGGTTGTGGTTACCGCACTTGGTATCAGGACAGACAAAAAAGCACTCGGCTATTCTACTGCAGAGGTGAGTTCTGACGAGATTGACAGGGCTAAGGCAACTGACTTTGTTCAGGCACTGAGCGGAAAGGTTGCCGGTGTTCAGATTAACACTGTTTCGAGTCAGCAGGGCTCAGGTTCGCGCGTTGTGATAAGGGGCGGCTCATCCATTACCGGTAATAACCAGCCTCTTTATGTTGTAAACGGCGTACCCTTTGATGCTGCCAACAGTTCCGAATCAACCGGCCTGGCCGATATCGATCCTGCCACAATTGAGAATATTTCCATTCTTAAAGGAGCTGCTGCTTCAGCACTTTATGGCAGCAAGGCTGCAAATGGCGTTGTGCTGATCACAACAAAGTCCGGATCGTTCAATACAGCACCGAAGGTTTCATTCTCTCATACATCCTCTTTTGACCGTATCTGGGAAATACCTCTCCAGGAAGAATGGGCCCAGGGATATTACAGTGGTGGTGAATATACGTATGCAACCACCGGCTCAACAAGCTGGGGCCCCAGGATTGATGAGACACCGGAGGCCACCTTCTACGACCGCTGGCAGGTATTCCAGACAGGCTACACTGCCGTAAACAGCTTCAGTGTTACAGGTGGAAGCAGTAATGCTTCTTACTACGTGGCAGTGAGCAATAATTCAAACAGCGGCGTCCTTGAGCCAATGGGTTACAACCGTACCTCCGTTACAGGTAATACTTCTTACCGCTTTACTGAAAAACTAACGGTTTCAACCAGTTTCACATATTCGAAGCAGAAGAACGAAAGGCTTTTTGAGGATGTCAGCAACTCCGCTTTCATGAATACACTTATTGCTGCTCCTCCCACATGGAATCCATATCCTATCTATGATGATGACGGCAATCTGAGATTGTACAGGGGCGGCGGACGAAATCCCTATCTCTTTACCATGAATAATGCATTGCGGACCATTGAGCGTAACCGGTCACTGGCTAACCTTAATGTTGAATGGGAAATACTCCCGTTCCTGAAGTTCAGGTCAATATCAGGTGCCAGTACCTCTCAGTACAGGTATGAAGATTACTTTAACAAAGGAGGCTACCAGGTTCAAAATGGTGATTATTTCCTGAGAAACACATTTAACAGGGAACTTGAGTCTACCAATATCCTTACTTTCGAACAAACATTCGGTGACTTTTCAGTGAGCGCCTTTGGAGGTCATAATATTGTTGATGAATACTGGGAAGGAATGGACATTGATGGTGAGGGACTGATATTACCCGATGTATACAATGTTGCCAACCTCACCGGTTACACTTCGGATGGTTGGAAAGGTAGAATGAGATCATGGTCGCTTTTCGGTGAAGTAAGGCTGTCATACCGCAGTATGTTGTACTACACTGCTACAGGACGCAATGACTGGTCTTCAACCATAAAGAATGACTTTTTCTATCCAAGTCACTCTCTGGGATTTATTTTTACAGAGTTCCTTGGTGACAATGACATACTTACCTTCGGTAAGGTGAGGGCAAGCTATGCCAAGGTGGGCCGGGCCACTGCTGCTTACAGGACCAACGTAACCCTTTCACAGGCAAGTGGTAACGGAGTAACATGGCCATTTATGGGTATGACCAGCTACCTGCCCAGTGCAACCTTCCCTAACCCCGACCTGGTTAATGAGTTCAAGAACGAGATTGAGGTAGGACTGGACCTTCGCTTCTTCCAGGGCCGCCTGGGTGTCGATGCAGCCTATTACAGCAACTGGAGCACTAACCAGATTGTATGGCAGTCACTCCTTTCCTCGACCGGATACAGCGGTGGCTATATTAATATTGGTGAAATTGAACATAAGGGCATTGAGCTTCTCATTAGCGGAACACCGGTCCAGACAGGTAACTTCACCTGGGATATTGTTGCAAACTGGTCGAAAGACAATTCACTTGTTGTCAAACTGGGTGAGAATGATGAGCCCATAGGTGTTGGTGGAGGAGCTACAGCTGTTGTTGGAGAGCCTTACCCTGTTATATACGGGACAGCATGGTTAAGGGATGAACAGGGCCGCCTGGTCCTCAGTGATTCACCGGGGTTGATATATGGAAGGCCTCTCAGTGATGACAGGGGAAGCCAGGTACTTGGTAAGGCAGCTCCCGACTGGGTAGGCGGTGTCAGAAACACATTCACCTACAAAGGATTATCCCTGATAGCCCAGGTTGATTTCCAGAAGGGTGGTCTTATCTACAGCCAGAATGATCACTATCTAACATGGTATGGTATGGCTAAACACCAGGAAGACAGGCCGGAAGATGATATGATAACCTTTGACGGCGTACTGGGCCACATTGATGGTAATAACGTTGTCGTTACAAGCGAGACACCTGTGCCTACCAGGTACAGCCTGTATTACCAGAATGTTTGCCAGTGGGTAACTGAAGATAATCTCATGCCCAAGGACTATATTAAGTTGAGGGAGTTGATACTGTCTTATGAATTACCGGAATCACTGATCGGCAATACATTCGTGAAAGGTGTGAACATATCGTTTGCCGGAAGAAACTTATGGAGGAAATTCAATAAAGACTACTATGATCCCGATCCTGAAATCATTACCGGTGATATATCTAATGGTAACAGTTATACGACCTACAGTTTTCCATCGTTAAAGACCTATTCGATCACTGTAAATGTAACTTTCTAAAAAAAGAGACAATGAAAAATAAAATTAAATACATTATAGTATCAATCGTATCAGTATTACTGTTTACAGGATGCGAGGAATGGCTGGACGTAAACCAGAATCCGAACGCTATCGTTGACTCACCCGCTATCACTGAAGATATTTACCTTATAGGTGTACAATCCGAATGGGTGCAAAAGATATCCGACTCATGGTACTGGTGGGGTGGTGGTATAAGGGAGTGGACCTGTTATACCTCGAGACAACAGTCAACAACAGCCAGCTTTATTATAAGTCCGGGTCATATGGCTCACCAGTGGAACTGCTATTCGGGTTCACTGAATCATACCGTGGCACTCTATGAAAAAGCTGAAGGGAATAATCATAATCATTACCAGGGAATTGCAGCCATTATTGCTGCATGGCACTGGTTTATGCTGGCCGATTTCTATGACAAGGCTCCCCTTGAGCAGGCCATGAAAGGGAGTGAGTATCCTTATCCTGAGGTGGCCGACCAGGACGAGCTTTATGCTCATGCCAACGCCTTGCTTGATGAGGCTGTAACACTACTCAGTGGTGACGACGGGGGTAAGCCGGTTGGTAATGATGATTATATGCTAGAAGGTGATACAGACAAATGGATAAGGGCAGCATATGCCATTAAGGCACGACAGGCTCTGCGACTGAGCTACGCAACTGGCACCACACCGGAAGCCCAGGCTGATGCAGCCCTGGCAGCACTTGCCAATGCCATGACCAGCATTGATGATAATGTGGTATGGAGACATAGTACTGATGCCGGCTATTGGAGCTGGGTATATGACGATATGCTCGAGGCCTATACAGGAGAAGGGATGTCTCCTAATATCTTCCTGGTCGATCTTATGAATTATTTCAATGATCCCAGAAGGTATATTATGTTTACAGAGGCAGAGCAGGGTGGCTTTAAGGGCCTCCGTGCCGGTGCGATGTATGATCCGGGTGACAAGCCCAGTAGGTACAGGTGGGATTATGCCAATGAATCATTTCCTGATCATATTATTACCTATCATGAGTGTAAATTCATTGAGGCAGAAGCATATGCGCTTAAATCAGACTGGGCAAATTGCAAGACTGCACTTGATGAGGCCATTACTGCTGACATGATGTGGGAGGGCGTGCCTGCCGATAGTATTACTGCTTATCTGGCACAGCCTGAACTGGACGTTCCAACAAACGTTGAGGATGCTCAAAAACTGGTAATTGAACAAAAATACATTGCAAATCTTTTTGAAACAAGAACACAGTATTTTGACTGGATAAGAACTGGCTATCCTGAGTATGATTTTGATTATGCTATTGAGAATGTGGATAATACAGAAACCTTCCCGAGAAGGCTGCTCTATCCACAGGATGAGATTGACAAAAATCCAAATATTCAGGCTCTCGGTCTTCCCAATGTACATGAAAAAGGTACCAGCTGGGATAATAAGCCAAGGAAGTAAAACCTTAATAAATTACCAAACATTTAATTATAGATTAGGACATTTATAGATAGCGTGGATCTTCGGGTCCACGCTATCTTTTTGTCCGTGTTATCTGTGTAATTTTTGATCTTCGTCCAAAAACGCCAGGCCTGGCTTCTCTACATTATCAACTTTCTTTCAACTTATCTGTCACAATGTCCCGTCCGCTAAGAAGTCTTCCCGGTACTTTTAGAAACATTTTAAGACTGCTGGTATAGGAAATCGTCACCCCGTTTTTATTGTTCTCAATAATCCTGTTTACCAGGTATTCTGCAACAGGTTCCACCTCATCGGCAAGGAGGTTATATACCCTTTTAAGCTGCCGCGAATTATCCTCGCCACGCCTTATTGAATCGAGAAGCATATCAGTAAGCACCATGCCCGGGAGCAGAAAACCAATTTTTACATTATGGTCTTTCGCAATCTCCCTTGCAAAGCCTTTTGTGAAATACTGAACTGCCCTTTTTGACATGCCATAAGGGGTCAGGCCTCTGATTATGCGTCCGTCACTGCCAAGGCCGCCCATATTATAAATAAAACCATTTCCCTGCTTAAGCATATTATTATATGCAAGGTGTGTGGCATATATAAGTCCTTTAATATTAATGTCAATAATCTTACTTACAACATCCATATCAAGCTCATGGAACGGTGCCTGGAAATTGTTGATGCCTGCGTTGTTGATCCATATGTCTACTTCGCCGAAGACCTTTGTGCCAAAATCCCACAGGTTTAAAAGATCCCCCTGTTTCGAGACATCACAAACGACCCCCCTGAATTTTTTTGATGACCACTGCTCGGTAAGAGATGATATTGCTTTCATTACGGATTGGTCCTTCGTTCCACAGAATGTAACGTTGTATCCGCGTGACAGGAATTCTTTTACCATTCCATAGCCTATTCCCCTTGTACCTCCGGTTATTACCACATGTCTCATTATATCTTTATTCAATATTTTTTCTAAATTAATGCTTTTAAATAACTTTGGTCACTATTGTCATAATATAAAAAGCTGTCTTAACAAATAAATTAAACTGTTACTACTATAGAAAAAAGTTATATAAACAAACACTATTGTCCGACTAAAATCTCAAGTCGGTAATTTTTGTTCTGTATTGCCCATAAAAAGGGCATTAATTTTTTATCTTTCAAAA
>JAFGLJ010000010.1 GCA_016928075.1 Bacteroidales bacterium
GGCAATCGCTCCTGCTTTCCTTTAATCAATGCTTCCTTCTTCTCCCTCCGCCCGCCCTGGATCTGCTTTTCTCTTTCGAAAGCATCATCTATCCTGTCAAATACCTCGTAATATACTAGCACTACCGGCCGACGCCGACTGGTGTAATTAGCAGCCTCACCATCATGGTTCTCCTGGAGGCGCTGACAGAGATTCTTCGTGCTGCCAGTATAGTAGGTACCATCGGAGCATTCGAGTATGTAAAAGTAGGAGCGAGACATAACGTAGTGAATTTATTGAATTTTAATGAATAATTCAACTGTCTCGCAATAGGATCACCCTTCGATGCGTCCTGACGATCGCTCCGCTCTGTCAGGACTTACTCAGGGACCTTTGGGTAGTGGAACGATTTGGCTATTATCGCAGGATGGCCATATTAATCCGAGTACCGGGAGCATCACCCTTCGATGCGTTCGGCTCTACTCGATGCTCTCGTATCGCCTCACTTACTCAGGGAACCTTGGCTGGTAGAATGATTTGAATATTATCGCAGTATAGCATTAGTCAACCGAGTCAGTGTTTTAGGGCAGAGCTCATGAACCCGGGTACTCAGGGGAATAATCCGGACAATTTTGAATTGGTCCTACAGATATTAATCTTTTAGATTTTACCAGTCTTTTAATTCAGAATAAATCTTTTCGTCAACCTTAAAAGTCTTTGGTGGATAAGATCCTATATGTAAAGTGAGCTCCAGAACATCAACCGGAATAATAAAAGCAAATCTAATGGTTTTCTCTCCTCCGATAATACCACTACGGGTAATAAAAGGTTGACATCGGTTTTCTCCAGCCAGTATATAAATACTATCTTTATCCACAGTATTGAACTCATCAATACCAATACCATTTATTTTTAAATCAAGAACTATGCTGGAATCATTGGATACTGGAGTTAGTTCATGAGTGTCGGTTATTAATTTATAAGTCCGTTCAGCATATTTTATCTTTATTGGACTACTACTACAATTCAATAATATAATCGTAAATGCTATAATTAATAAATTTAATGCAATTCTAAATTTCTTTTTTCCTGAATTAATCATATTAACCTCCTCAAATTATATTTGGGTACTTTTGCAAACACTTAATTTTCTAATCTGAATTTTTCTTGGATCTGACCTAATAATTTTTGCTTTGTTGTCTGTTTTTTTTATCTTTTTATAAAATTACAAAATATTTGTTATTGCAGGTTCAATATTGCAATATTTTGTTGAATACTAATAGGTTTAACAAGGCCCGAGCAAATAAGAAACTGCAATATTAAGGTGTATTTTGTGATAATGTGTAATAATAATTAACCAACTAACCAATAGAAAATGGACAATAGAACGAGACTCAAAATGTTGTTAGCAGAATTGCTAATTTTAAGCTTTGTAATTGTGGGCTGTAATAGTGCTGAAAAAGGTTATGAAAAGGCCCAACAGGAAAACACAGTAGAAGCCTTTAAAAAATTCATTGAGAAGTACCCAAAGAGTGATTTTGTCAATGAAGCAAAAAGTAGTATTGAGTTTTTGAGAATAGTACCGGGTTTTGGAAGGTGCGATCCTGTCATTTTTAAACCGATTAACACACCACTTACCGTCAAGCTTTCGCTGATTACTTATGTACCTTATGGTCCTATACAGTCTTATAAGCTACAAATAATCTCAAATGAGGGGCAGATCGACATAAATGTTAAAGTCAATCTTGAGAAATTCAGGGTTAGTGGCTTATGTGATGATAAAACTTATACAGTTGAAATAAATGGTAAAGAGTTCTCAAGTCCGACTGTGAGAGATTTTAAGAGCAGGGAGAACAAAAACTTAATCGGTTTCTCACCAGCCAGAGTATCATTGAATCCGTTCGCAGATATCACCCAGCAAGAATACAGACCGGAGGGAGCTGTGCTCATTATTCCCGGGATGAATATGTCAGGAGCACTGGAAGGAGATTTCATAACACAATTTGCCTACAAAGGAGACTATTTCTATACAAGGGAACTTGAACTTCAGAAATTTACTCTTAATAAAGTCCAGTATGAGATAAGATATAAAGATTTTAAATATAACGAGCAGGGTAAAATTTCCGGATATACAGCGGAACTAGTCGAATTGACTAATTAAAAATCGAACCATTAATCTTCTAAAACAACCCTTGCTAGTTAACTTATCTATTAATAAACAAATAGATAAGAAATTGCCGACAATACTATTTAATAAGCTATTAATAAATGTGCCAACTTCACTTAAAATCGGGGCAATCGAAAGTTGAGACCATAACTAAAGGGGTTGAATCGTTAAGTCGTTAAGTTGTTGAAGAGGAGTTGTTGAGGTGTTGAGGTGTTGAGGTGTTGAGATGTTCCCACGGATCTTCTGGTATTTATCACCTTCTGCACTGGAATCTGCTGCAGAATACAAATTAATTTTAGTAAATGAAACTTTTTAGGGATAACTTGTGGATAATCCTTTATTAATTCACTTCATATGGAAATCATGAAAACAGACAGATTTAAGAAAGTGGTACTCTCCGTTATACTGGGGATATATTGTGTCGGGGCGTTTGCCCAGGCACTTACTTTTACGACAGATGAATATGCATCGCGGAGATCGAAACTTATGGAGAAAATACCGGATGGTATTGCCATAATCTTTGGTGCACCGAACGTAACAGGATATACACTCTATGCACAAAGCAATGATTTTATTTATTTCACGGGAGTGGAGATTCCCAATTCAATCCTGGTGGTGGATGGAATAAGAAAACAGAGTACGCTGTTTTTCACTTCAACGGAAAGTGCTGCAGAAGGGGAGGGTATTGATCCTGAGATTGTACGCAACCCTGAAGGAGTAATCGGTATTGAAAGACATATGGAATACGAGCAATTCAGTTCTGCTCTCGATAGATACAGTTCGGGGGATATTGTTTTTTATACTTCTTTTCTTCCCAGGGAGATTGGACGGGAGGTGGCCACTGAGAAATTAAATGTCCTCAGAAGGGATATGGTCATGAACAAATGGGACGGAAGGCTTACACATGAACAGCAGTTTGTGAAACTACTGCGGGAGAAGTACCCACAGGTCACTGTAAAGGATTGTTCAGAGGCTATTGAAGAACTCAGGGTTATTAAATCACCTGCAGAGATTGATCTGATAAGGAAGGCAGGTGAGATTGGTGTTAAGGCAATGAAGGAGGCCATGCGGTCGACAGAGGCCGGCATGTATGAATACGAAGTTTCTTCGGTATACGAGTATATGTGTATGAAGGAAGGAATAAGGGATATGGCATATAATACAATTATTAGCTCGGATAAGAATCACCCCTATCTGCATTACTATAAGCATGACAGGTTGCTTAAAGACGGTGATTTTATTGTGATGGATGTAGGCCCTGATGTCGACTATTATGATATAGATATCACCATCTCATTTCCTGCAAACGGCAGATTTACTCCGGCCCAGAAGGAGTTTTATACTGCCTGCAACGAGATTCAGAAGGCATGCCTCAGGTTTCTTAAAGCAGGAAGGACTCCCGAACAGGTAGGGGAGATGGCCAGGGATTACCTGGAGGAAGAGAAGGGTTTTGACCTTGAGAAGAAGTACTGGAATGAACTTTCTAGGCATTTACGAAGGGGAGCGGTCAGCCATTATGTAGGTCTGGCGGTACATGATATAGGAGGCACTGCCAGGGGAGAACTGGAAGCAGGCATGGTGCTGGCTATAGATGTCTACGCAGCATTTGCCGGTGAGAACATGGGAGTAAGGGTTGAGGATACTGTTGTTATTACCGGGGATGGTTATGAGAATTTATCTCCGGGTCTGCCACGGGAAATAGAAGAAATAGAGGCCCTGATGAAGGAAGATGGTGTGGTCCAGCTATTAAAAGAAAATAAGATGTATTAGGGGGGTTAGTTAATTGTATTCTTCAAACCTGATGACAGGGTTATTAAATCATCTGCGGAGATTGATCTGATCACTCTGGGTGATATCAGGAAAACTAATTTAATAAGGAGCTTTGTAACTAAGGAGATTACCATGATGATGGAATGTAACGAGCTGGTGCTCAATCCCGAAACGATGAAACAGGTGCTGGAACTTCTAGCCTCGATCAGGCATGAACAAGAACTGATGGAAGACAGGGGCAGGAACAGGATTCTCAGGCCTGGATATAAATGCCTCTTTTTTGGCCCACCTGGTACAGGTAAAACGATGACAGCCACCCTCCTGGCAAAGAAGGTGAACATGGATTTATACAGGATCGACCTTTCTGCTGTTGTATCGAAATATATCGGTGAAACGGAAAAAAACCTGAAACGCATCTTCGAAAAGGCAGAGCAAACAGATTGTATCCTCTTTTTTGATGAGGCCGATGCACTTTTTGGGAAAAGGACTAACATCAGAGATGCGCATGACCGCTATACCAATAAAGAGATTTCTTACCTGTTTCAGCTACTGGAGGATTACTCTGGACTGGTCATCCTGGCATCCAGTTTTAAACCCGACATAGACAAAGTTCTCCTTAGGAGGTTCCGGACAATCATCAATTTTCCTATGCCAGATGCACAGGAACGTGAACAGATCTGGAGGCAGTCTTTCTCAACGAAAGCCAGCATATCTGAAGATATTGACCTGAAAACTATTGCTGAAAAGTATAAATTAACGGGTGGCCAGATCATGAACGCAGTTAACTATGCTTCCCTTATGGCAATTTCGAGAGGATCCAATGTAATCGGGTTAAACGATCTTTCAAGGGGCATAAAGCGGGAAATGCAAAAAGAAGGGAAAACCATGTAATAGGGCGTACCAGGAAACATAGCATCAGGACAGGGAAAAGCATAGTTGAAGTGGCAAGGTGTCTTAATTCATCTCTGTCGCAAATTCATCACCCTTCGATGCGTTCGGCTATACTCGATGCTCTCGTATCGCCTCACTTATTCACACCTCCGCTGAAGCTACGGCGGACGAAGCAGGGACCTTTGGCCGCTGGAATGAATTATAACCTTTGCCCTGCATCGTTGTTAGATTTAATTAAATTTAAGTTTACAGGATGAGTATTTTTTCATAACTTTTGCAGCCTACATAACTTAAATAACCCTTAATTCAAGAATAATCAGAAAAATCATGAAAAATTTAATTATCCCCATTTTTGTACTCATATTCAGTACAAATGTCTCCGGGCAGATAAATGCCAAATTGATGCGATACATGGATGTATCTCAAACACAGATAGCCTTTGTTTATGGCGGCGACATCTGGCTGGTTGGCAAAGAAGGAGGCATTGCCTATCAGCTTACCAGTTCACCGGGTGAAGAATCGTGGCCTAAATTCTCACCCGATGGAAAACATATAGCCTACTCAGCCAATTATGATGGCAACACCGATATATATACTGTACCGGTAACCGGAGGCATTCCGCTGCGTGTAACCTATAACTCCTCTGCCGACAGGATGGTTGACTGGCACCCTGACGGTAAGCAATTACTTTTTGCTTCAGCA
>JAFGLJ010000011.1 GCA_016928075.1 Bacteroidales bacterium
AACATCTGATTGCATACCATATAAGGCCATTCCAAGCTTATCAGAACCTAAGCCCTTTACGAATGTAACATTTATTGTACCTTTTTTCGTCCTTGTTTTGTTGCCGGAAGAATTCCATCTGTATGTATTATCGCTTCCTGCTCCATGGGCCGAACAGAGGATTTCTTCACTGTACTCAACTGTCCCGACATATTTAACAACCTGGCCGTAAACCGGCATAAGAAAAAGATTCTGAAGGATAAGTGAAATAAATAGGGCTGTATTTTTCATTTCTATAGATTTTTGCTGGTATATGGGAATTCAGATTTTATTACTTCTTTTATTTTGAATTTATTTTTTGAGATATGTATCAGAAGCACTCATTCGGATCGTCCTTCATATCGAAAGGATTTCTCAGTATAATAACCTTTATCGATCTTCCGGCTTGAGCATTGCCTATTTTTTCCTCATAGCCATGCTTTAAGGGATAGCGTTTATTTTCTTCAGTGGATTTGGTTTCAGTGCCGCTACTGTCATATGGTTTATCCTTTAATAACCTGCCCCAGACGTGGGTGCTTACGTTCTGATCCCAGTATATGGTTACTGAAGCATCTGCTGGTAATCTGACTCCTGAATTATTCGCCGGGAAACTGGCCGATCCTGTTATTTTTCTTGCTTTCCAGGTACCGTCAGTTACCATGTGATCTTCCTTTTCATCACCCACCCAATGCTTCTCATAGTGGAGATTCATAGTACCTTCTCCGGCCATTATCCTTGGCTTTACCATTCCGAATTCATTGGGCGGGATAATATATCTTATAGTACCATACCAGTCAGATTTTTCTTCCAGTGTTGCGCCATCTCCCAGTTTTTCTTTGGGATGGTCTATCCATTCACGTGTTTCTACAGTAAATTCAAAGCTGCATTCATTCTGCAGCTGCTTGTAACGCTGATCAATGAATGACCACTCACCGGCATTCATCCCCAGTTTAATAGCTGTTGCACGATATTTTTCTGCTGCTTTAAGATAGCCTCCGCATCGGTTTGCTCCTGATTGCTTGCTCAGATAATCTTCTATACCATGTTTTAATGCTCTTTCAGCATTAGCCTGTTCAGATGAAGCAGAAGACGACTGATCAGCACCAGACAACCTTCGCTGATTCATCCATGTGACATGACCCTCAACCTGCGTAAGTACCTTCTGCCACTGCAGGCAGTCATTATCTGCAACTGAGGGAGAGTAAAAGAAATCGGAATATGCGAAGCCGTATTCAATAAAAGGACCTTTATTTGAATGGAATTCATAAGCGGAGCAGTTTTCAGCAACAATAATAAATTGTTTCCCGTTTTCAATATTCATGTCTGCCAGAGGGCGGGCTGGATTAAACGAGGAAAGCATTTTAGTCTGAGCCGTTATCTCGACGGATGTGGGAGTACCCAGACAAAAGCGGCCTGTAATATAAAAAGTACCCTCAATGTACCCCTCATCAATGTGTTGGACCTGAGATCCCAGTGGTATTATAAATTGATTATTAACGACCCTGTAAAGAATCATTGTTTTATTCACATCAACAGGTGGATTATAAACTTCAAGCTTTGCCTCCTCAAGTAACCTGAGGTCCTGAGGAAGAATAGTTATGCCGTTTACATGGCTTTTACCAATAACTCCCGGTTGTTTTGAACCATGCAGAACAAGAGTGACTGTTTTCCTTTCCTTTAGAGCGTTTTCGGGGAAAAATAATCCGACAGTAACTCCTGATTCAGGATCCTCCGCCATTATACTTCCGCCATTGCTGTCTATTTCAGCACTTTCTCGAATATCCGGATATGACGGACCCGCATAAGAAGGATTAGAAAATATCAGTATGGTCAGGGAAATTATAAACCATTTTCCTTTTATAAATTTCTTCATTCTATCAATTATTTAATGAACTGTTCATCAATCTGGGTCAGGCTTGATTATAAATTCAGCTAACTCGGATGAATCAGAACGGTCCAGGCTGTCTTCCACTGCCAGACATCATCATCATTATGATCCGATACATCTTTTGGATGAAGTACGATTGTTTCTCCTTTGGTTAATTTATCATATGGAACTTCGATATATTCTCCCATACAACCCATTGTACCATCCGGCCGTACACCAAATGGCTCCTTTTTATTTTTTGCACGGGGGTCGTCCCAACTGACAAAGTATCCATGAATACCATCAATAAAGCCGTGCGTTATGTAAATCTTTTTACCTATCTGCCATATTCTAACGGGAATGAAGAAATTTGGAGGAGAAGCTGTCAGTAAAGGTATTGATGGAGAATTATTTGCCGGATCGCTGCATTCCCATTTTTCCACTTTCATACTCTCTTCAACAGGTTCAAGTTCCGCTATAAGAGTACATTCCTCCTTCATTGCAAGAGATCTGAGATTGTCTGTCAGGTTGGGAATCAATCGGAATTTGTCCTTACTATTAATAATCCTGCCTTCAAACCTCATCGATACCGTATATGAATATGGATAAGGAGGATCACCTCCTTTTATGGAACCGGATTCAGTTTCGCGGACTGATATAATTATCTGGCCGCCATTATCTGTATTCTTACGTCTGTCGATCCTGAATCCGGCTATTGTATCTTCAAAGACCCTTTCCTGCCCATTCAGGATATCTGGTGAAAATGCTCCCAGAAACAAGACAACCAGGTATATGTATTTCTTCATATGGATAATTATTTTCACGCTTGTTTGTCCCGCCTCATGCTGGATTTGGGTTCACCATTAAATCTTGACGAATTCCACCCTGCGGTTATTAGCCTTACCCTCGGGTGTGCCGTTGCTGTCCACTGGCTTGCTTTCACCCCAACCTTTCGATGACATACGGTCCGAAGCTATTCCCATTTTTGTAAGTGCGCCAACGACTGTTGCGGCTCGCTGTTCTGAAAGAGTCTGATTAAATGCATCATCTCCATCGCTGTCGGTATGGCCCTCAACACTGAACTTAATTTCGGGATGCTGTTTCATGAGAGTGGCTATTTCATTAATAACACCCATCGATTCAGGTTTAAGAGTTGCCTTATTTACATCGAAACGTATGCCGTTTGCAATGATCTTTCCATCCTGAAGAAAGCGGTCGTAATAACTGACACCTCCTTCAGCGACCCTTATATTCTTTATATAGTAGGGAGTTTTATCGCTTGAATGCAATGCACGAATAGATATTCCCGTGGGCTCGAAGCTGAGATGAGGGATATTGATCAGTCTTGTATCATTGATGTACGCCTTGAATTTGCCGCTGGTATATGCGGCGGAAACATGTATCCAGGTATTCTCCAGTTTTTCTCCTCCGGGGAGGTCGCTGGATGCCGGAGAGAGTTCCATCCCATAGCCCATAACATAGAGCGGTGTATGTCCACGGGGAGTAGATTGGTTTTTGTCATCAAAGAGAAATACCTGTATATGGTCATGGGGAATGAAAGCATCAAACTCAATTGTGAAAATATCAGGGAGATAATCTGTCTCAGGATCTTTCATATAAGGAATAATGGTTGATCCGTATTCCCTGAACATGATCACGTTCTCTCCGTCCAGGACAGCTACCTCCACATTGCCGTCGAACAGGTCCCAGCGTGAAGGGAATTCTCCGTTTTTTTCACCTGTAAGGTTATCTTCATAGATCACCTTATCTCCCGGGACAAAATCGTATTTGCTCCATGAGAGCACCGGATCAGCACTCTTGCCTGTTTTTTCACCTGCGGCCTGTGTTTCTGATGCAGATGATTCTTCATCTGCATCTTCAGCATCGGTATCTTTGCCGGTGGCTGATTTGTCTTTCTTTTTGAAGACACCCTTTATACCTTCCTCAAGCTTATCAAAACCTTTATCTATAGCTCTGTCGGTGGCCCTGTTAGCGCGATTGTCGGCTTCACGGTTCACTTTACCCTTGACATCAACTTTCACCTGGGATTTTACTTCAGGGGAAAGGAATATCATAAGTGCAAAAACTAGTGTAAAAATCATTGAATATTGCATAGCTTTTCCTTTTTAACCTAAAGTTATAGTATGAGAGGGTTATCTGTCAAGGGCAAATGAGTAAACAGGGGTTTTGGATTAGTATCGGGGGTGGTTTGGCACAGGGCTCAGAGCACAGGGCACAGGGCTCAGAGCTCAG
>JAFGLJ010000012.1 GCA_016928075.1 Bacteroidales bacterium
GTATGACATACCATCAGGAAGTACAATCCTTCCGTCTTCTACTGACATACGGTTAAGTATCACGTCGCTGTTAACAACGTCGTATTCATAACCTATTCCCAGGCCGTCAATCCCCGGTTTTTCTGGAACATTATGGTATAATGGCCAGAAGTTTGGTGCCTGGTCGCCATAGTAATATGCAACATCAGCGACATAAAGCCCCTGCTGAAGCATGTAACAGCATCTCGCCAGGTAATCCATAAACGGTCGTGCTTTTGACCACCAGACTACTTTTGGGTTCATATCCACTCCCGCATGATATGACCGCCCGGGATATCCTTCATCTATGGGGGAGTGAGAAAAACCATGGTATGTCACCCTGTTCAGACCTTCACAGAAAGCCCTGTCTACCAGCTGCTTTCGCGTAAAAGGGCCATCTCTCCAGCGTCGCCATGTTGTCCATGATTCAGCATCAACATATTTCTTGCCGTATATATGGGCTGCACTCGCGATTTCTTTTATTAAGAAAAGATTCCTTGGATTTCCCATCCAGAATTCACCACGGGGGACACTGACATTTCCCAGTGCCTTAAGGGCATCTACCGGGCAACTTTCCCAAAAAGGAGGGCCAGGACCGCCGGCTTCAGCTACCAGATTTAGTCCGTATTCAGCAAGTAACTCGGTACCGGTAAAATAATGACTATATATGAGCAAATCACTAACCGTCTTATTATAATCGTAAATAAAACGGTCACTTAATATGCTGTTATCGATCGTCCAACCCATTAATACGGGTAACCAGGTAAGAGGATCATATCCGTTATATTCCTTAAACCTTTCGCGAAATTCTGCTGTCCACTGAATCCCGGAATGCAGTTCCATGCTGTCATCATCAAGCGATTTTAAGGACAGCTCCTGATTTTTGCCTTTTTGCAAACCAAGTTTTTTGATGAAATATTCATAATGAAATACTGAAGCTTCAGGATCAAGAAAATCTATAAACAAACCTTTTGAGTTTGGACTTGCCGCTATCAGGTGCTGTCCGTTATTGGAACATACAAACCGTACAATCACCCAGTCACCATCGGGAAGAGTAATATCAAGTACTCCGTTTTTGAAGCTCTTACTCAGATCAAGCACATCAGAATGATCTGGAATAATCTTTTCATCTGACCAGGGCCATGCCAGTACACCAACATCTCTGTACCATACAGGTAATCCGTCTGCTTGTTTCGGACAGTCAGGCGGCACCTCCGGAAATGAAAGTTCCTTTTTTATCTTCCCGGGACCGGATAAAACAACAGTTGAGTAGAAAAGATTCTTACCTGCCATTTCAGGAGTCACCCATGTACCGCCTGAATTCCATCCGCTAGAAGCAACCAATCCCAGTTCCAGATCGAGGCGTTCAGCTTCTTTCATACAGTGTTGAATAGCCTCAGCAGATTCAGGTCCCATAAATTCCGGGCCTGCAGGAACAAATCCATCGTCATTTCTCATTGCCTCGGTATCCCATATCAGCAGACCACCCATACCTTTGTCTTTTGCCTCTTCCAGATCGCGTGTCAGACCGGAAAGAGATACATCACCATTAAGCCAGTTCCAGTAAGCCCTCGGCCGGGCTTCATTGCCGGGATTGCTGAATCCGTCAACAAGAAATTTCTCCTGTGCCTGTACGGTAATTAAGCCGGCAAAAATCAATATCACCGAAAAAATAATTGCTTTATCTGCTTTATCACCCATAATTATCCTAAATTTCAAAGACATAATTAGATCATGAAATTAAATAATAAAAATTATATTATCGCTTTGTTTGTAATAATTGTGAATTTGTTTCTTTTCACTACATGCAGTAATAAATAATAATAATAGAAATGAGTCGGATTAAGAATCCGGCTTTATTGAATCCTCTGCAAATGCAATTGAAACTTACGGGGTCGCCTGGTGCAATTTGCCAATCTCTTTTTGGGTTATCCGAACTGGTCCTTTCAATATATGAGTCCACTCCGAAAAGTCAAAACTTACAATAAACAAGCTTTGATGCCGGTTTTAATCCCGGGGTCGGGATATTATCTAAATACCCAATACCCACGAAGTGGGTTAATAATAATAGCCCGGGTTACACCCCGGGGCATGAGTCAGTGAACAAACCCTCACTCCCGGAGGCGGGTGAGACCTTTCGGTGTGGACTCATATATGGTATTATTAATATCTACAATGGTGAACTGGCTTTAAGGCATTCTATTATGGAAGGAAGGCCATTGGGGGGATTAACGATTGCCATACTGGCCCTTAACCAGCTTTTTATCCATTTATAGCAATTCGGTAGCGCTGACACATAAAAGTTCTGTCAGTTTCTCCGCAGATGGAAAAAAGGAGGAATTTTCTTTTCGTTGCGTAGACCCAAAATACAGGGAAAGTGACATTAAGTTGAATAATCGAATGAAAAGAATTGATGAAGGTTTTGAGCTTGCCAGGTTCAGTTGATGGCCCCTCTCCTTGGGATGAACCACTGATGACATGCAGTACGAGAGTCTGTCACGGGCTAAAATCCTATTTCTAAAAACAGCTGTTCCGGCTCAGAATCGGGAACAAGAAAGTTCAACCACAGGTGCTTTATAGTAGCCAGCCGGAACAGGATGACCCTTAAAGGCCAGTTTAATTATCCTGTTATCCGGCAATTTTCTATTGAGTTCGGCTTTATTGTCATTCAAATAAGTCGCAGGATCTACCATACCTTTATCAAACCTGGATACCATTAAAGCAAATACCGTTATAAGTAAAATTCTTAAAATGTATTTCTTATCTGCATTATTTCAGATCACTTTCCTTAATAATTACCGGCCCCAACAATCCCGAAGAGAGAGGTTTAGTGAAACTAAATGAGCGCAGCGCAGATGCAGGGGTGAAGGTGTATCTGCCGGTTTTATATTCTTGACCTCCCATCATGCCATTAGCAAATTTAACAGTCCTTGCATTTGCATCCGGTTCCATACTATCACCCAGCAATCTGTTAATCCAGCGATTTGCAATATCTATTTCGAGAAGATTTTCGCCTTCTTTTAAAGCATTTGAAACATCTATTCTCCATGGCGCACACCAGACCACTCCTATATCTAATCCATTCAGTTTTACCCTTGCAATATCATTTACAACTCCCAGGTCGAGGAAATATTTCTTTTTATCCAGCTCATCAATTTGAATCGTCTTTTTGTAAGTGGCAATTCCCGAATAATACTTAATGCCTCGCATTTCATGCTCTGCCCAGTCCTGAAGACGTTCGAATCTTATATATTCAGGACCTCCGAATTCAGGATCAAACGACACATCCCATGAGCCTTCAATTGTTTTGAAATCTCTGAAGACCGGAAAATTACCTGCACCTTTGTTTACATATGATTTACCACTATTCTCACCTTTGAACGTAACAAAGTAACTTTCGTAAGGGAAGAATTCCAGAGGGATTGTAGTTGTTCCGTCTTCGACAGAATAATTAGTAATTGGTCTCGATTCTCCCGTCGTCCCCAGCCACAGCTCAGGTTTACCTTCGGCACGAAAAGTACATTCTACGGATTGAAATGTATCGGTCCTGTTAGCTACAAAGTATATGTCTTTATCTTCCGCTTTTCGATGTCCGAATCGAACGGAATTGTTACTTGATTCAAAGTCTGTTGATATATTTAATTTTGATAAAAGTTCGATCGTACTTCTGTAAAAGGGATAAAGCTCTTCAGAACTTAGATTACCTCCCCAATAGACTATGCCCTCACCATAATTTCTCCCGGTCAGTTTCACAGGCACATTCAGCGGTCCCCAGAGTTTCTCAGCCAGTAGTTTTACCTTAGCATCACAATCCGGATAATCAGTTAACCCTGGCGATTTAACCGGGGGCATACCAATTACCTTTGCTCCTTCTTCAACCAGTGATACAATTTTCTCAAGAAGATCAGGTGTCATGGTTTTGAAATTCGGCAACACCAGTATCTCGTATGAGGATGCTCCCGGGAATGTAATCTTACCATTCTCAACCACGGCTCTTTCCATCAGCATCTTGGGTGAACAAGCATCAAAACCATAACCTTTTTTATCAGGGATAGCACCATTTTCCTCCATGGCATCTTGTGGTTGTGTAAAAACCATCGGAGCACCCTCGGGAGTCAAATACAGAATATCAGAAACTGCCTGCCCCTGCTGCAACATATGAGAACAACGGCTTATATATTTATGGTAGGCTTCAACCATTGGCCAGAATGTCTGTCCCCTGTCCCAATGTATTCCAATTGATCCCATCGTCATTCCTGGTCGGAGGCTATCGTTCAATGGTTTATGCGCGAATGTGTGAAAAACGAAACGATTAACACCCAGGGCGAGGGCCCAGTCGGTCTGGTCTTTCATCGACCATGGGTATTGCTGGAAAGCCTCCGTACTGTTAGCTGTAAAAACTTCGGCACCAACAACAGGCTGTCCGGTAATATGTGATACAGAAGTAGCTTCCAGTACGGCATAAGAAGTATGAAACCCAAATCCTTCACTCCAGAATTCTGCCATGATCACATCAGCAATAGCACCAAGGTCGAGATCGCCGGCAGGATTCATATCATAGGGTTCAATGGTGAGTTCCAGGCCATTTTCATGGGCATATGATTTGCCATACTCTGCATGGTTTTCCAGGATTAACTCTTTGCAGGTCTGACGGAGATCCCAGAGAAAACGTTCAGTAATTTCGATACTATTTATCGCACGTCCGGTAAAGGCCAGTAAATATGGCCCGGGATCGTAACCTCGTCTTTTAATAAACTCATCCACAAGACCATCAGTCCAGTTCTGAGCACCACTTTCCCAGCTATCCATATGAAAACCTGTCCAGCCGACGCCTTCCATTCGCGGAACAGTCTTCTCTAACAGAATATCTGTATAGTTCTTCAGGTGGTTCTTAAAATCCTCTTTGCTCATTTTATTTACCTCAAGGCCGATTACAGGTTCCGGCGAAGGACGTGTACTGGCTCCGGTAACACGGGTTCCCATCCTGATTAAAGTCCAGTCACCCTCCGGTGCATCCCAAACCAGGTGTCCGTCATCCTGTAAATATTTACTTAAATCAATGATTTCTCCCTGACCAAGTACTGCGCTGCTATTACTCTCATCATATTCAGCAAGAGAAGGCAAATATGATTTTACCCCGGGTTTTGATGAGTATGGATCCCTTTCAAAGAGTGCTTTTTCATTGATATCCTCGATAACAGTAATTGCTGAAGCAGGAACAGCATAAGCGGCAACATCTTCATACCAGGGGTCTTTCATATAATGCCAGGTTGTACTGCGCTGTTCAGGGATTGGAAGCACTATATCTATTTTTCTGTTTCCTGATATTTCTGTTTCACTGAAAACCAGGTGTTTCATCGATTCTTCGGGTTTAACCCAGGGGCCCCCGCTTCCGCACCAACCGGGACCTGCGCCCAGTAGTATCCTGATTCCCAGGCGCTCTGCCTCTCTCACAGCATGAACAAATAGCTCCTGCCATTCCTCACTCATAAAATCAACCGGACCCCGCGGTATACCTATTCCCACTTCAAGGAAAATCAAATTATTTATACCAACCTCCTTCATCGATTCAAGATCCTTTGTCATTCCCTCTTGCGACAAATTACCATCCATGAAATACCAGTAAACCCCAGGATATGACGAGCCTGGCGGGTCGTAAAACTCATCTTTGAGCGAATCATGGGTACTGCACTGTGCCAGGGATACTGCAACTGCAATAATTAAATACTTAAGCTGTCTTAAATTCATGATAAATGAGTATCAGATTATATAAATTTCAATTTCTCTTTAGTTCAATACTTATTCTCAGTATATTATTACGATCTATCATAGACACAGGTATCTTCATCTCTATCCTTTTAAGGTCTTCAATTACCTTATAAAGTTTATGTGGTGGAGGATCGAGGCATACTTTTGAAAATTACAAAATATCCTTGTTACTTAATCTCAACGTGGCCCCGGTGGCAGATGGTCAAGCAGGTACCTGGCCATGTATACCCTTACGTGTAATTGTGTCCCCTTCCCTTCGCTGAGACCATGGTTACGGTTGGGATAGGCTATATAGTCAAACTGTTTACCAAGCTCGATAAGTCGATCTACTAATCCTTCCACAATCTGAACGTGAGTATTTGTTTCTCCGGTACCAGTGATTATAAGCAAATTACCCTCCAGGCCTTCTGCGAAGTTTATAGGTGCAGATTCTTTGTATCCTTCCGGATTCACTTCCGGTGTATTCATGTAAATTTCCTGGAACCATGCATTATACAGGTGTGGCTGTGGTTTAGGTACTACAGCTATCCCCAGGTGATAGTCATCCGGTTTCCTGAACAGTGCATTAAGGGTATTCGAACCTCCGCCACTCCATCCCCAGATACCAACTCTGGAAAGATCGGCATAAGGCCGGGTCCGGCCAAATTCTTTCAGGGCCGCTGCCTGTTCTTCCGTTGAGAGGGGACCTAATCTGCCAGCAATTGCACGTCGCCATGCTGCCCCTTTCGGACAGGGTGTTCCCCGGTTGTCCATGGAAATCACCAGATATCCCAGATCAGCGATCACCCGATGATAATCGGCCATAGCAAACCCCCAGGAATCCCTGACTGTCTGTCCATGCGGTTCTCCATACACATATATAAATACCGGGTATTTACGTGAAGGATCAAAATCACCTGGTTTGATCATCCAACCGTCAATAATAATACCATCACCAATATCAACCTGGAAAAATTCTATTGGCGAAAATGAGGCTGCTTTTTCACGCAGTGCTTTATTGTCTTCGAGCACCCGTACAACCTTGTGTCCAGGAAGTCTCACAAGTTTTGTGACAGGCGGTTCATTGGCTGATGAGTAAGTATGAAAGGCATACCTGGCGTCAGGAGATATATTATATTGGTGATATCCCGGCTGATTTTTTGGGGTAATCTGTTCAGGTTCATCAGATCCATCGAGGCGCACCCGAAAGAGATATGACTGAGTTCCGTTTTCAGGAGAAGCGTTATAATAAAACCATCCTCCTGATTCATCCACAATGACACGCTCGATGATGTCGTATTCTCCGGGTGTTAAGTTTTTCTGGTTCTTTCCGTCACGGGAGCACAAATAAGCATGCCTCCAGCTATCTTTTTCGCTTAAAACAAGAAATGTGTTGTAATCATCAATCCACTCCAGACCAAGATTTGTGCCATAACTTGCAACAACCCAGGCAGGGTCTGATTCATCAAATATCCTGGTAATAGTTCCATTATTAACGTTGGCGATGAAAAATTCCCTCTTATCCCTGAAGCGGCTAAGTTTTTCCACCAGTACTTCATTGGAATTCCCGGCCCAGCTTACCTGTCCAAGATAATAGCCCTCTGTGGGGATGGGTACAGGGAGCCATCGTGTCTCTTTTCCTTCGGCATCAACAATCCCTATACGCAATGAAGCTATAGTTTCACCCACCCTGGCAAACCTGGTTCTTCTCACCTCAGGATAGGTTGGGTCACCTGGAACTAACATAGACCGTAATCTTATACGGGAAACATCAGACTGTACAAATGCGACCCTGCTACCATCGGGGCTCCAGACTGCCTGGCCATAGGTAACTGAGTCAGGGAGAGCATCATTTGTGAGTAGAATTGTATGCTCATCCTGTAAATTGTAAACAGACAGGTTACCCTGATCAGAGAAAAGAATACGCTGACCGTCAGGGGAAATTCTGTTGTTTCCTCCGGCTTTCACTTTTTGAAGCTTTCCTGATCCCATTTCCAGCATCCAATGGTTTAAAGTGTTGTTTTCTCCTTCCCTGTTGACTGCCGATAATAAAATTTTATTTCCATCCGGTGAAAATGTATAGCTCTCAATTGAAAAATGCCCTTTCGTCTCCGGACAACCCAATTGTAAAGCAGATACAATTTCAGTTTGTTTACCGCTGGCTACATCATAACTTGCCAATACCTGCACATCGCTGCCAGGTGCAGTTTCCAGTACCAGGTAGCCTGAACCATCGGGTAGCCAGTCAGCCCTGAAGGACCTTGCGGCAAATTCATTTTTCTCATAGATTGCCCTAAGGCTCTCCACAGTTTCAGCAGGTACCACATTCTGCATCGATGGTACTTTTTTTCCAGTTGGAGACTGTGAATATGAAAAGCCGGATAAAAGTGTTACCTGAATCATTATAAATATATGCTTCAGGCATTCAGTTTTTATTTTCATAATCTTAAGTTTATTTGGTTTCATATTTAATTTTCATAGCATCCGGTTTCAGATCTTCAGACCTGCATTTAACTGATATCATACCTTTGGCTTCCGGACGGATGGTCAGCAACAATCTTCCCTGATAAGCTCTTCGTTTATTCTTTTTGTACAATTCATGGCTGAACTGGTTGCCCGAGTCCAATCCGATCAGTTCACCTGCACCACTCACATCAACTGTTATTTCGTTATTGGCAAAGGGGCAGCGTGTACCCTCTTTATCCTGTATTTCAAGGGTCAGAAAAACAAGCCTATCGTTATCTGCAGAAACTGATTTACGTTCATTTTTTAATACCATTTTTTCAGGTTCACCTGCTGTTCTTAAGATGTGGGTTGCCACTATGTTCTTGTTGTTAAAGGCATTTGCCTTCAACTCACCTTTTTTATAATCCACAAGATAGATTGCCTGGTAAGTATCGGGATTTACCGTCTTTTGGCCCAGGCTTTTACCGTTATGAAACAGTTCCACTTTTTCCGTGTTACTGTAAACGAAAACGGTATCTACATCACCTGGTTTAAAATTCCAGTGTGAGGCCACGTTGTAGCAACGCCATTCAAAGTTGTCTTTTTCCTTAAGATTAACTGCAATATGTACCATCGGATCTTCTGACCAGAATGCCTGCCAGTAGTAGTATAATGGCTTTTCAAAACTACCAATATCAATTAGTCCCCATTCCCAGCCTCTTCTAGGCCAGGCCAGGGACTCGCCAAGATAATCAAAGCCAACCCATAAAAAGAGGCCAACAACATATTGGTTATCCCTGACTGCCAGCCAGTTTTCGAGGGTTTCATAGTTTTCAGCACCAAACATAATGCGGTCAGGGTAGCGGGCATGCTCTTCATGGTAATGTTCTTTAAAATAGCGATCAGGATAATTATAACCTGCAATATCCATGGTATCAAGAAATCCATTCGCATTAGCCCATGGTGCCCAGTCACAGGTGGCTGTTATCATCCGGGTATCATCTTCCTGCCTTACCCAGTTCATAAGCATTTTAAGTGTTTCCGGACCGTCAGCATAGCGCTGATCAGGCACCTCGTTACCAACTGAATACATAAATACTGAAGCATGATTACGATCACGCCGCACCATATCCTTCAGATCTGTTTCAGCCCATTGGTTAAAAAACTTATGATAAGTATTGGCTTTTTTACCTGCCGGGTCCTCAGAATAGCCATAATGCCATCTTTTGTTCCATTCATCGAATGCCTCGGCCATCATATAAAAACCCATTTCATCACATACATCAATAAAAACAGGATCTACAGGCCCATGTGTTCGAATGGCATTACAGCCGAGATTTTTTAACTTTTCCAACCTGTATCTCCATACATCCTCCGGAACTGCTGTCCCGAAAGATCCTGCATCTTTATGTAAACAAACCCCTTTTACAATTACCTTTTCGCCATTAACCAGCATTCCCTGGTCCTTATTGAAATCGATAGTTCTGATACCAACCTTATGCTGTTGTGAGTCAACCATGCGGTCTTCTATCCATAACTGCAGTTCCAGTGTATACAGGTACGGGTTCTTATCAGACCAGAGCTCCGGGTTTTTTCCCTCCAGTTCAAATGATGTCTTTACCTTTGTATAATCGCCAAGCTCAAAACTCCTGTCTGATTTTGCGAATACATTTCCCTCAGTGTCTTTTATAAGGGCAATTACCCTGGCTTCCTTTATTACCTTTTCCCAGTCTTCAGGAAAACGCTGGAAATTGATATTCATACTTTCAGGGTAATTGTTAGAAATGATTTCGCAATCCACTTTCATACGCGCCGTATTTTCATCGACCGATTCAGTCCTGAAAAATGTACCAGAGGAATTGAAATGCTGCTGTTCAGTTATTATCAGATGAACGTTCCTGTTAATACCTGAACCAGTATACCACCGGCAATTAAATGGTAGTGAATTATCAACTTTTACAGCAACAACATTTTTATTCCCATCATATTTCAGGTGTGGAGTTAAATCATATTCAAAGGTACTGAAACCATAGGGTCGGTTACCGAGGTAGATACCATTCAGATATACTGATGAGTTCATGTATATTCCATCAAAGCGTATTTTCACCCTCTTCCCTTCCGTTCCTTCGGGAAGAATAAAATGCTTGCGGTAACATCCTATTCCTGTAGGAAGATATCCACCTGAAACGCCGCTCGGGTTTTCCTTCGCAAACTGACCTTCTACTGACCAGTCGTGCGGAACCTTCAGTCTACGCCATCCTGAATCATCAAAATCAGGAACATAAAACCCTGGGGATTCTCCTAAACTAAAATACCAGTCAGCATTAAAATTCAACTTATTATCTGTTATCAGTCCGGAATTGTCTCCGCGAGCTTCATCTGCAGAGTTCACTTTTCGAAATACATTTTCATCAATCTGAGAACTGACAAGGGCACAGTTTAGAATCAAATGTGCCAGTAGCATTAAATATTTGAGCTTTTTATTCATTTACTTTTATTCCATATAATTATATCAACCGGTTTTCATTATTTGGGGATTAACCCTGGTATTATTAATATACTTCCTCAACTACTGTAACATGTAAATTCTGAAATCATCCATCAGGCCATAATCCAGAAAATCATACTCAAGACCTGCTGGCATTTTATCCTTACCTTTTCTGAAAGCAGGTGGTCTCATATATCCCCTGGCAAAAACGTGATGCGGACCGAATGCATTTTTCAGGCTCGCGTATACAATAACTGAAATTTCGTTTTTGCCTTCCTCCAGTGTAATCCTTTTTGTATACGGTTGCGACTGGATTATTCCGGTACTCTCCCCATTGACCATGATTTCAGACACAGTTCCGAACCATTCGGGCAATTGGACTTCATATTCACCTGTCCGGTCAGTTTCCAGAATCTTACTGTACTTTACTGATTCACTATAAAACGGGTAACCCTGTTTTCTCCAGCTTCCAAAGCCAATACCGGTCGCGGGAACTATATCCCATCCCTTTTCAACAGGTTTTAGGGCGAAATTTCCCAGGATATACACGGGGGAGGGATCACAGCGATTATCAAAATGATCCATTGATAATTTCACCTCGTTCTTTCCTGTATTTACAAAATCTTCAATATCGATGACATTGAAATCAGGATCAAGCCAGGTTTCATTCCCTTCATTAACCATATTGCCATTAACAGTGATATTATACTGGTAAGCCTGTTCTGCTACCAGCTTCATGCCTTCCTTATCGGTTCCCTTATTAAGATTGAAGTAATAGCTTATTGTGAAACGGTCTCCATCCTTATGCATTTTATTCATATCAATGAATGTTGTTTTATACTGTACACTATTCCACGGACTTCCATTCAAATATCCAAATCTCCGGTAGATCGTATCTGAAGCATAGGCATAGTACATCATACCCCTGGGTTCTCCCATAATTTGCAGATCTAAATAATCAATTGTCAATACATTAGGTTGAAGGACATTAATCTCAGTTTCAGTACTGCTGACAGGTTTTTTTTCTTCCACGGCAGCTCTGTCATCTGGCGGAACAACTTTCCTGTCATGCACAAAAACCATGTAACTTTCTCCGGGATAGAGGTGTACGCGCAATATTAACTGATCTCCTTCTTTTTCGTAATAAACAGGAGATAACTCTCCGTTAGCAGCATTAAGTTGCTCAATTGAAGCACCTTTTATATGTATAATTGTATTAGCTTCTTCCTCAAGACTGAAATTTGCAATAAATAGTACCTCACCGTCTGCCAACTGACGACGGTTATGATGAATTCTTCCGCTTGGTGAAGGAGTCATCATGAAATCTTCACACAGGAAATATTCCTTTAATACTTCCTCATCAAGAGATGATTCTATCCAGCTGTCCTTCTTAAAAAGACTGTCTAATTCACCGGATTGCTCTCCATCCAGCAGTTCCGGTCTGTCACCCAGTTGCAAAACCACACCTCCGTTTTCTGTATATTGCTTCAATAATTCAAAAGTTGCCCTGTCAATGTTTTCCATTAATTCAGGTATAACAACCAGATCGTATGACCTCTTATTTACAATGAAATTTTTTCCTCTTACCCTGCCATGGTGTTTGATTACATTTTCACATCCAAGATCATATTCAAGCTGGTTTTCCTCGAGACGGTTTATTAAATCTTTGAATGACTTGCCTATATGCTCAAGTTCTTCAGACTTCTGACCATCATAGTACATCCATACAGATGTTGTTGGCTCCAGGATGAGAGTGTTGTTTATCTGCCTTCCCGAGGACAGAGCTACAGAAAGTCGTGCAAAATAATCAGTCTGGTTACTGTACAGATGCCAGTAAGGGTCATAACCCAGGAATGACTGCGGGTAATTCTGTTTGCGGCATCCTACCAGTGATAGCTGGGAAATATGCTGGTTAAGAAAATTCACACCAAGGGCATACTCCCAGTCC
The DNA here is from genome assembly GCA_016928075.1 of Bacteroidales bacterium. Classification (GTDB taxonomy): domain Bacteria; phylum Bacteroidota; class Bacteroidia; order Bacteroidales; family VadinHA17; genus UBA9300. Next base: position 12,648 of record JAFGLJ010000012.1, read on the forward strand.
CCCAATCTTTTCATATCCTCAAACCTCAGGTCCCATCCCGCGCCTCCATAGGTTTCGCATATTGTCCGATGTCTCTCAAATTGATTTGCTATTGAGCTTAACTCCTTTACCGCCATATTATTTCCAAACTGATCAGGCCTCTCTTCAAGTGAATTGAAGAGCATGTCAATCCCTGGCATCTGGTGCCATGCATACATTGCCATGTTATCAGGACCATGATATATGTCGGGCCAGGTATTTTCCCAGTAATGACCTGTCCAGATCAGATTATTCTTTTCAGTATACTCATACCAGGGTTTTGACCATCTGTCAATAAACATCTCCAGTAAAACTGTACGGTAGTCATGCCTGACTTTTTTCCATCTGCCGGTTTCTTCGGTTAAAGACATAAATTCATCTTCAAGACTGTACCCCCATCTTAGTTTGAATGTATCAAACAAATCGGGAGTATATCTTAATCCTTCTTCAGCACCTATATGTGGCTCATCAGTAAATATACCGGGAATCAGCTTCCCAAATTCATGTCTGCCTACCCTCTCATACCCTTCCATTGTTAATTCCATGAACTTCTCAGTTACACCTCTGGCTATCAGGTCAACATAAGAAAAACCAGCGAAGCTTCGGGAACCTGTACTAAAGTTAAAAAGGTAGACTACAGCATACTCACCAGTATTACCTTCCTCCTTTTTTGAATTATCAGTGATGTTTATCCATTTATCACCATCTTTCATAAATACAAATTCTATCTTTTTAGATTCCAAAGAATCTAAAACCAGCTTCTTCATTTTTCTTGTTTCCAGGATGGTCCCCCGATTATAAGATTCCGGCATATCATTATAAACATGTCCCCCTGCAAAACCACTCGGGCAAACATTCTCATCGTATATCCATACTTTCAAACCTATTTCTTTTGCCTTTCCCATTGAATATTCCACCAGTTCAAACCATTCATCAGATAAATATTCGGTTATCAGGCCTATACGGGGATGGATAAAAACCCCTCCGACACCCTGTTTTTTCAACTCTGCCAGACTCAGGTCAATATCTTCTCTTTCAACATCATTATTCCACACCCATAACGGGGCAGGGCGATATTCAATGCCAGGATCTGCAAATTCCTCAATCAGCGATTTATAGTCATTGATCCGCCCGTCTCCGGGAGGTATTAATTCAGTATTGCATGCCGTCAGCGAAATAAGTACCGATATTGTTAAAATCTTAATTCTCATTTTTTTTGTATTTGTTCCAGTTCCTTGTTCAAATATTTGATAATAAGCTCAGCAAGCTGTTTACTCCCTTCTTCTTTGTAATGCACATCATCATTACCTATCCCATGCTTTTTATGTATGCTAATTGATTCTTTATAGATATCATTTACAGATGCAAAATGCTTATTCATGACTTCTTTAGCTGCTTTATTGTATTTATTTACGTCCTTAGCATACCTGCCGGCCTCGTTTTCAGGAACATAAGTAGTCGTAACAAATATCAATTCTGCATCACTGATATCCTTTATAATTGTTACAATTGAATCAAGATTAGCTTTATATTCATCAACACTGAATGTAATTTTTCCATTTACTTTATCCCTGTTTCCATATAATTTTGAATCAGGGTGCCTGTAGCACAGGTCCCACAATCCCCAGTTAAATTGTATAATATCCCAGTCTTCGTCACCTACCCATTCTCTTATATTTTCAAGCCCTCTTCCAGTATCTCCGGCATTTCCGGGATTATGAATAATATTTGCTTTATCCCTGAAATATTCTTTTACAAAAGGGGTATAGCCAATTGAGATAGAGTCTCCTATTATCAGGATTCTTGGGTTTCTGTCATTACATGCAGCTATAAAAACAGCCAGAATTACAATTATATATCTTAAATATTTTATTATAATATTCATGTTGTATTTTATATTGACTTAGAATATTTTGTTTGGAAATCAAGCAATTAAATAATTTGTATTCCCCTTTATGCATCTTAACTATCATTACTTTTCCCCCGTTTCCAGTATATATGATGATACTGATTTTACTATTCAACCCGGAGATTATCAAAATAAGCGGTATTCCAACCAGTCCCCAGGGCAACTACTCCATTCATTATAGTACTGTCTTTTATTGTGGTAATTATTCTCTTGTTAAGTTTTACTTCAATAGCATCATCATTGAATAACATTATGAGCTTGTTCCATCTGTTCAGGTTTACTTCAATGTTCCCGGAAGCAAGGACTTCACCTCTTAACTGCAACTTCCAGTTACCCGTATGGCATAACTGGAAACGATAGCCTGACATATCCCAGCCACTGGATTTATTGAACCTGCCACACAGGCTTACACAGCCTGTATCAGGCAGCATAACATCTACTGAGACAGTATAGTCTTTCCAGCTAATGTCTCCTACAATAGTCTGCGGAGTTTCATATTTTCGCCATAGAATACCCTGAACTGGCATTTTTTGTTCCAGAACCCTACCCTTCCCGCCGGGATTGTCAACTACCTCAAACCTTCCATGCTGGTCACAGAAATATTCAGGCGTTTTATAAAAGTCTGTTTCTTCAAAATCTTCGCTATACGGGAAAGGGAATTTATTATTTACAGGTACAGGGGAGGAAGCCACTCCTTTTTTCTGGCCACTTGTAGTAGTAAGTGAATACATGGCACCAGGAATAAGTGTTATTTCAAATTTGCCATCCTTAGCCTCAATGTCCTCTTTTCTGACAAATTCTTCCTTTTTGAAGGTTGATTGCCAGACTGACAACTTATTTTGTGATAAATCATCAGACACAGTAAAGTACACTTTATTCAGCTCTTTTGCATCCATGGTTTCAATAATAATGCTGTAATCATCTGTTTCATTTGATCTTAATGCTGAGACAGAGAATCCTTCCTTTACATTTGACTCTGAGTTAAAGCTTTTACAGGCACTATTGATATATTTCCAGCCCGGTTTCGCAAACTGGTTCGTGTGGGCAAGAATCCATAATGGAGTTTGAACTCTGTAATGTCCTGACCAGGGGGTGTTAGCTTTCATCAAACCTGATTCAGGTGCAGGTAAAAAATCATGATATGAAGTGATAACACTCCATGAGATGATTTTGGTAATACCCCCTGTAGAATAAGCCCTGTTATTTCGGGCATGTGCTGCTGCAGCGTACCAGTCTCCTCCTCCTCCATGAGCCTCCCCGTCCCAGAGAGGTATTCCCAGTTCTTTTGCGTTGGGAGGAGTATAATAATTAATAAATGATGTTGTATGTGCATTTATTACATCAACAGCCTCATGTAGATCCGGGTCCTCCATCATCATATCAGCAATTTTCCATTTCTTATGTGGTTCCCATAAATCACCGGCATCTATTTTTACCTGCTGCAATCCATTTTTATCAAGAACGGAGCGCAGGAGTTTTATATATTCACCTTCAGGATCCCGTTCATTCCAGATCCCAACATAGTCAATATCAAGATTATGGTATTTTTTCATACCTTTAATCCATGCTGAAACAAATTCAGCATTATCTTCTGAAAAAAAATTACCATCTCCAATCCATCCGGGTGCACCCCATTGAAGGCCCTCCAAAATTATTTCTGGGTTTCTTTTTTTTGCTTCTACCATGAGCCACCACTCATACCCACGGGAGAAATATTCGGGCCTGGGGTTCTCAAATTCTTCTCGTGTAACTGCATGGCTTGGTTCAGAACCATCGGTTGAGTTAACATCTCCTCCTATTTCCACTTTAAGATGGTGAAGATTAGCTCCGAACGCGGGTTTGAATAAATAATCTAATATTTGACTCTTGACCGTTTCCGGGTATTCATAAAGTAACCTAGAAGAAGCACCGGCGCTGAGAGCGCCGAATCCTTCAAAGGTTTTTCCTGTTGACCCTCCATCAATGTAGATATGATGCTCCAGAACACAGCCTTGGTAATTTTGTGAATATAAACTCAAAGAAGGGAACCGGGCAACAAATAGTATAAGAATAAAAATCTTATTCGAAAATTTAAATTGTATCATTTTAGGCAATTATTCTTTCATTATTAGTTTTAAACTCATATAATATTTCAAACTTCGTTAAAGGGAATATAAAAAGTATTATATAAAGAGTAGCTTAAATGGTTTTCTTTAATTACCACCAATTAAGAATATATCGGTTATTTATTTTCATAGGTTAAATTAACATAAATAATCTTTTTTCTCTTCTTATCTTATTTGACTTTCCGGCAGTAATCCTGTATTCTTTTGATTTTTAGTCGATATGGATTAATAATGATTACTTAATTAACTTAAGTTGCTATTAAATTATAATTCTCGAAATCGCGTACCCAAAAATGAAAATCACCACTTTCAATAAGAACCCAAAC
>JAFGLJ010000002.1 GCA_016928075.1 Bacteroidales bacterium
AAGGCTGAGGGATGAGGATAAACTTATTCTAAACTTCATAAACCTTATCAACTTTCCTTAGCCTTAGCCTCAGCCTTAGCCTTTTTATCTTTTCTTCACTATCTTTGTGCCAAATATTCTAATCCATGGGACGCATCCTGGCAATTGATTACGGTAAAAAAAGAACAGGACTTGCGGTGACCGACCCCGACAGGATCATTGCAAGCCCGCTGGAAACAATTGCCACCAACAAACTGGAAGAATTCCTTGTGGATTATATCAACAAGAATGATGTTGACACTATAGTCATCGGATATCCGAAAACAATGAACAATCAGCCTTCCGGAATAGTAAAACAATTGAACCCTTTCATTAACAGGCTAAGGAAAATCTTCAATGATATCGATATTCACCTTGTTGATGAGAGGTTTACATCAAGTATAGCCCAGCAGGCAATGATTGAAGGAGGTATGAAGAAATCAGAAAGGCGGAAAAAGGAAAATATAGATAGAATAAGTGCCTCCCTGATACTGCAATCTTACATGAAACAAACTAAGAATTATTCTAAATAAAAATAATATTTTGTAAATTTGTATCCTGAATTAAGGCACTGAACCGCTAAAATGCTCTATAGCATACTAAGCCCGGTACTGTATCCATAATTCATAACGCATAACTCATAACTGAGATGGTTTATCCAATATACGTTTACGGTCATCCTGTACTGAGAAAAGTAGCGGAGGATATCGACAGGAACTACGAAGGACTCGACCAGCTTATTGATGATATGTTTGAGACTATGAAGCAATCGGATGGAATAGGGCTGGCAGCTCCACAGATAGGAAAATCCATAAGGATATTTGTTGTTGATGGAACACTGATGTCAGACCAGGAACCAGAAATGGCTGGTTTTAAACAGGTTTTTATTAACCCCTATATAACCAGAAGAACTGGTGAAGTGGTAGTGATGAATGAAGGCTGCCTGAGTATTCCTAAAATCTATGAAGAGGTAAACCGTGAATCAACAATACATATAGAATATTTTGACCGCGACTGGAAATTTCATAAAGAGATCATCAATGGGTTTAAGGCAAGGATAATTGAACATGAATACGACCATCTGGATGGTGTGCTCTTCACCGACATGGTCAGCCCACTTAAGAAAAGACTCCTCAAATCCAAGCTTGCCGCTATAAGCAAGGGTAAATTTGATGTCGATTATAAAACTATACTGCCAAAACAAAAAGTAAAATAAACCGGATTTCGTATCTTTATATGGTAATCGCTGAAGAGTGCTGTATAAAGAAACCCCTTTCACCGGATACTGCATTGCCCTGGTAGCAGGTATAATATGTAGTAAATACATGCATTCAGTATTATACTGCAATGCTATAATTGGTGCTTTGTCCATTATCCTGATATTCAATTTTGTGCTGTATAAACAGAGTAGATCATCGGTATTACACGGTATATTATTCCATTGCTGCATCTTCTTCCTGGGAAGTTCAGTTTCAATCCTGCAAACAAAGAAATTGAACTTTATGGTACCTGTAAGACAGGAATTTGTACTCAGGACTGATGATTATCCTGAACCCGCATCAAGGTCATTGATGCTAAATACCAGTATAATTCGGGCAGGAGGCAACAACAATCATACGAATAACAAATTGCTCCTTTACACTGATGAACTATACCTGTCATCATCCTTGGAACCGGGGAGCATCATCAGGCTTGCTTCCAGGCCGGTTGAAATAACTGATTTTGACAGTTCAGACAGTTTTGATTACCGCTTATTTATGAACCGCAGAGGGTTTCGTTACTGCATTTTTTGTTACGATAGTATTTCAGTTATCGGTGAAAGGCCAGGTCCCCGGCATCTGGGTCTCAGGTTAAGAAGATTCCTGCTGAACAGGCTCGAAAATACCCTGCCGGATAAAAAGACCCTGTCCGTGGTGTCGGCTATGACATTGGGTTACAGGGAACTTCTCGACAATGAAATAAAGGAAGAATTCAGGAAAAGTGGGATAATACATATAATGGCTGTTTCAGGTTTGCATGTGGGAATAATAAGTATGATTATTGTTTATTTCCTGAAAATTACCCGCATACGGTCGGGCACCTTAAGGCTCTTGATATCCCTGCTGCTGATTTGGACATATGCTCTCCTGACCGGATTGAGCCCTTCAGTGACAAGGGCTTCAGTAATGTTTTCCTTTCTCAATACCGGTTACCTGATTAACCGGCCTGTTAAACCTTTAAATTCGGTCATGGCTTCCGCCTTTCTTATTCTTATTGCAAATCCACATATGCTTTATGAACCCTCTTTCCTCCTCTCCTATTCGGCCGTTATCGCTATAGTAGCCAATTACAGGAACTTGCTGGCAAAAATAAGTTTTCGTGGCCTTCTTATGGGTTCAATATGGAAAATTATGACCATTTCCATTCTGGCACAGGCCGGAACCATTCCTTTTGTTGCTCTTTTTTTCGGGGAAATACCCATCTTGTCAGTTCTTTCAAACCTTTTTGCCATACCACTCGCTACGATTATTCTCTTTGCCGGATTCACTCTTATCTTTCTTGCGGGATTGCCATTATTCCCGGAAGTTTTAAATAGTTTACTGTTTTCCTGTGTCAATACATTATCTGATGCAGCAGCCACTATAGCATCATGGGACAGGGTTGTTATTACTGCAGATGGTCTGTCAGCTTCCCGGGCCGTGGTATTGTTCTTCCTGTTAATAATATTAGTAAGATTCTTACTTGACAGGGAAAAGGACAACCCGCATATTCTTCTGACAATAACCATATTATATTTCATAATTCCCTGAAAATAACATCCTTTATCAAAGATTTAAACATATTTGTTAATTATTAATACTCTATTTTATAAATTTGCCATGTTTTTGTCTATAACACTAATGAGATGAGGATAGTAATTGCAGGAGCGGGGGAAGTAGGCACACATCTGGCTAAGATGTTGAGCAATGAACAGCATGATATTGTGATCATTGATCCGGAGGAAAGCAGGCTTAAACCAATAGATGCTTCACTTGATGTAATGACCTGCCAGGGTTCGGCCACTTCACTTAACCTCCTAAAAGATACTCTTGGGAAGAAAACCGATCTGTTTATTGCCGTTGCACACCTGGAAGATACAAATATCACTGCAGCTATACTTGCCAAGCGTCTTGGTGCCGTAAAAACCATTGCGCGAATTGACAACAGGGAGTACCTGGAGCATACAACAAGGGAATTTTTCAAGTCTCTGGGCATCGATTCACTCATTTACCCTGAACTGATTGCAGCCAAAGAGGTTCTGGGCCTTCTTCATGAAACAGGAACCACCGAGTTTATGGAATTTTCAGGCGGGATGTTATCCCTCTATGTCCAGAAACTTGAAGAAAATGCCCCTGTTGTTAACAAGAAACTGAGGGATGTTACACGGGAGCTCAGAAACACCAATTACAGGGCGGTTGCCATAAAAAGGGATGAGGAGACCATAATACCCAGGGGAGATGAAATGTTCAGGGAAGGTGACCTGGTTTATGTTGTGTCAACACGTGAAGGTATAGAGGAAATGATGAAATTCTCAGGTAAGGAAAATTTCATTGCAAAAAGAATAATGATTCTCGGTGGCAGCAGGATAGGAAGACGTGTAGCACAATCCCTGCAGAAAGAATGTTTTATCAAACTTATAGAAATTGATGCCGCCAAATGCGAGGAACTGGCTGACGAACTTGAAAATACCCTGATCATCCACGGCGACGGCAGGGATGCTAACCTGTTGCTGCAGGAAGGGATAGCGCAGAAAGATGTGTTCGTCGCCCTCACCGGTAACTCGGAAACAAATATCCTGGCATGCCTGCTGGCTAAAAAGCTGGGAGTGAAGAAAACAATAGCAGAGGTTGAAAATGTTGAATATATCAGCCTGGCAGAGAACAGTGGCATAGATACGATTATAAATAAAAAGATTTCGGCTGCAAGCCGTATCTTCAGGCATACCACCAATCCCAATGTAACACAGGTTAAATGTATGACGGGTACCGATGCTGAAGTTCTTGAATACAGGGTTCCTGAGGGATCAAAGATAGTAAAGGGAAAACTTCGTGACATTAATTTTCCAAAAGGAGCAATCGTGGGTGGAGGTACGAGGGACGGTGTACCCTTTATAGCCACCGGTGATACCATCATACAACCTAATGATAAGGTTGTGGTTTTCACTCTCCCTCATGCTCTTGAGAAAATGTCAAAATTTTTCCTGTAATTATTACAAATGCTTAACGGTAAAATCATAGGAAGGGTTCTTGGTATCCTGTTGATCCTTGAAGGTATCTGCATGATTACCGTCATTCCCGTATCATTGCATTACGCAGAGGGTGATCTTCTCCCTGTTTCTGTCTCTGCAATTATCACGCTTGCAGTGGGTGTGTTAATGTCACAGGTTTTCAGGGATACTGACAGTACAATAGGCAAAAGGGAAGGATACCTCATTGTTACAGGCTCATGGCTTGTGTTTTCACTGTTCGGAAGCTTTCCTTTTATTATCGGGAATACTATACCATCATATACCGACGCCTTTTTCGAAACCATGTCCGGGTTTACTACAACGGGAGCATCAATACTTACCGATATCGAATCCATGCCGCATGGTCTGCTCTACTGGAGAAGTATGACCCAATGGCTGGGAGGTATGGGTATTATCGTATTATCCCTGGCGATACTGCCGGTGCTTAAGATAGGAAGTATGCAACTTTTCTCAGCCGAAGTGCCGGGACCAACACCCGATAAGCTGCATCCAAAGATCAGGGAAACGGCTAAAAGGCTATGGCTGATATACCTGGGATTCACCCTTGCCGAGGCCGTGTTGCTTAAGCTTGGCGGTCTGAGCTTCTTTGATTCCATATGCCATTCCTTTACAACTATGGCAACAGGAGGATATTCCACGAAAACAGCCAGCATAGGAGCTTTTAATACTCCCTATATACAATATGTTATTATTGTTTTCATGGTAATAGCCGGAACTAACTTTTCACTGGCTTATTTTGGATTACATGGCAGGATAAAGAAGATAATTACGAACGAGGAATTTCTTTTCTACATATCTTTCCTGCTTGTATTCATAGCAGGAGTGGCTGCTGTCCTGCATTTCAGCCATGGGCATGCTCTTGAAGAATCATTCAGGAATGCAGCCTTCCAGGTGGTATCTATAGTTACAACCACAGGGTATGCAACCGCCGATTATTGCTCATGGGGACCTTTTCTTGTCCTGGTGATCTTCATTCTTATGTTTACCGGTGGTTCGGCAGGCTCAACCGGTGGTGGCATCAAGATGGTCAGGCTGCTGCTTCTGGCAAAGAACAGCAGGATGGAACTGCGCCGGCTTATTCATCCCAATGCAGTTATACCCGTCAGGCTCAATCATAAGGCAGTGCCTCAGAACATCCTTTATAATGTGCTGGCATTTATTGTCTTTTATTTTCTAATAGCAGGGGTCAGCGCAATGGTAATATCTGCCATGGGCTACGATCTGTCCACTTCGTTCAGCGCCGTGGCCGCCAGCCTGGGTAACATAGGCCCCGGCCTCGGTGAGGTTGGGCCAACAATGAATTATGCCCATTTCCCTGCATTCGGGAAATGGTTCCTTTCATTCCTGATGCTGCTCGGACGTCTTGAATTATTTACTGTGCTTGTCCTTTTTACAAAATGGTATTATAAGAACTGATCATTCAGGTATACCAATGCCTTCCCTGATAATCATTGGTTCATCACCAGTACAATCTATAATTGTGGTAGGTTCATTATTCCCATAACCTCCGTCAATAACCAGGTCAGCAAAGTCCCTGTACTTTTCTAGTATAAGCTCGGGATCAGTGGTGTATTCTATTATCTCATCCTGGTCGTGCACGGATGTCGTGATAAGTGGACTTCCCAGTTCCCTTACCAGCTCAAGTACTATCTTGTTCGACGGAATACGTATGCCAACAGTCTTTTTCTTATTTTTGAATAACCTAGGTATCTGGTTGTTTGCCTGAAGAATGAAAGTAAAAGGTCCAGGGGTATTTCTCTTTATGAGCTTGAAAATATTATTATCCCTGACAACGGTATACTGTGCCAACTGGCTGAGGTCATGGAATATAAGTGACATTTCAGGTCTTGAAGGATCGAATCCTTTATAACGGGCAATCTTCTCCATTGCCTTTGCGGCCTTCACGCTGCATCCTATAGCATATACAGAGTCGGTGGGATAAATAACTATCCCTCCCTGCTCAAGTATATCCACCGCCAGGCGAATCTGTCTTGGATTAGGATTCTCCTCAAATAACCGTATGTACTGTGCTGCCATAGCCAGCAAAGATAATTAAAATGGAATAATAGTTAAGAATAGGTGCTGGGTAACTGGGTAATCGGGTAGCTGGGTGTTGGATACTCGTTGCTCGTTGCTCGTTGCTCGAAGTACTCACATGCTTACAGCATTTTCGCACTTCTCGGTTGACTTCTTTGGTTCTTTTTGTGTCTGCCTGTTATCTTTTTTTATTCAGCACCTCCGGCGCTGATCGGTGGTGGTTTTCATCGTACCATCCCGGGGCGTAACCCGGGCTATTATTATTAAAGCCCTCCGGGCTTTGAAGGATCGGCCTCAGATTATTTGAAGATCAGCGAATGAAGGGGACGGAAACAGCGAAGGCCAGAGCTAAGAAATGCCTGTATGCCGGTAGGCAGAAGTTGAGAATGAGTTTATATTGATCTCTTTTTCGGTATATTAATTATCTCTCAGTCCCTGCTATAAACCAATTAAACTTTTCAACCCGGTGAATCTTTCCTGTAGTCACTACCCTCAATCATCTAGCAGTAAGCACATTGAATCCACACGGCTGCTTCAACTCATAACTCATAACTCATAATTCATACTTTAAATGTGCCTTCAAATAGTCTGCAGCGGTGATTCTTTTGGTTCTTTTCTCATCTAGGAGAAAAGAACAAAAAAGAAGGGTAAGCTACTTGCATCGCACCGCTACAACCACCTACCCTTGCTACCTTCCGGTCCTGGGGGAGTTCAGCAGGAGCTGGTCGTACAAGACTTACCCCATGCAAAAATAAGAAATTTGTGTCATCTCCGCAAAATTTAAATCATTAACAGGCACCAATGGCAATTATTATTTTTTCCTTTATATTTGCCTAATACTCACGTTTGATAAGTATTTAAAACTAACTAATCAGAAAATCATGGAAAATAAAGTATCACCGTGGAAAGCGAACCTTAATGCAGGTATCATAATTGGGTTACTGGGAATAATATGGACCCTGGTCATGTGGTTCCTTGATCAGACAACAAACAGGACCATGGGGTGGATATTTTTTGTTGTGCTTCTTATAGGTCTGTTCCTTGGAATTAAATCCTACAGGGATAAATATCTTAATGGCTTTATCACTTACGGCCAGTCGCTCGGCGCAGGTGTAATAATTATGTTATATTACAGTATCATTTCTGCCATATTTACGTATATCCTTTATAAATTCATAGATCCCAACCTCACAGAAAAGATGCTGGCACTCGCCGAGGAACAGCTCGTTGAAAGGGGAATGGCTGAAAGCCTGATCGAACAGTCAATGCAGATCCAGAAAAAAGTCTTGACTCCACTCGTTATGAGCGTCAGCAGCATATTCAGCGGTGTATTTTTCGGTACTATTTTCTCTCTGATCATCAGTCTTTTTACAAAGAAAGAAGGCAACCCTCTCATTGACGATAGCGTGGCAGAAGAAAAAGAAGAAGAATCCTAGTAATGGATATATCAGTTGTAGTTCCGGTATACAACGAAGAAGAATCCCTTTCCGAGCTGACAGAGTGGATATCACGTGTCTGCTCCGAAGCCAGATTGTCATACGAGATCCTGCTGATGGATGATGGCAGTACTGACTCTTCATGGTCAGTAATAAAAGAACTCAAGGAAAACAATTCGAATATCCGCGGCATCAGTTTCAGGCGCAATTACGGCAAGGCAGCAGCCCTTCATACCGGATTCAGGGAGGCTGCCGGTGATGTCGTTATCACCATGGATGCCGACCTGCAGGACAGTCCCGATGAGATACCCGGGCTGTACCGCATGATAAGGGAGGACGGCTACGACCTGGTGTCGGGGTGGAAAAAGAAGCGCCACGATCCCTTTATCAAGAAGTTCACCAGCAGGATATATAATTTCACGGCACGCAGAGCTTCAGGTATTAAGCTTCACGACTTTAATTGCGGCCTGAAGGCTTACAGGAACGATGTGACAAAGAGTATTGAGGTCTTTGGTGAGATGCACCGTTATATACCAATGCTGGCCAGGGAATCCGGATTCGGGGGTATAGGTGAAAAGGTTGTGGAGCACCATGCCAGGAAGTATGGTGTGACAAAGTACGGTCTTGACAGGTTCATCAAGGGGTACCTTGACCTTCTCACCATAACCTTTATCACCCGCTTTGGCAAGAGACCCATGCACTTTTTTGGCACCATGGGGTCACTGCTTTTCCTTTCGGGTTTTATTGTGGCTTTATATCTTGGGATAAGAAAGTTACATTACATAAACATTGGCATAAGGGCACCGCTGGTCACTGACAGCCCCTGGTTTTACCTGGCCATCACGGTCATGATCCTGGGCACCTTTTTCTTCCTCACCGGCTTCCTGGCCGAGCTCATCAACCGCACCTCCACGGGCCGCAACGAGTACCTTATCAAAGACAAAGTATAGAACCTCAGATCCCCCTTTAAACCGAGAACCGCTTTAGCGGGACGAGTTCGACGACCGAAGGGAATCAACGGGGTCAGGGGGATGTCAGAGGCTCAATAAGGTTGAATAAAGTTAAGAATGGGCTGAAAATGTGTTTATTATAACACATTTGGTGGTTTAAGAGTTTAAGTGGTTCATAATTCATAATTAATATTTCATATTTCGCTGCTCATCGCTCACCTCTCATTTCTCATCTCTTCCCTGCTCCCCGCTCCCTGCCCCCTGCTCCCTTCTCCATCACCCAGAATATTTATCTTCTGTGTAAACTGGTTTCCATCACTGTCGACAATGGTAAGAATATGCTCACCCGGCTCCGGCGCCAGGCCCACCTGGTGGATGAGCCTGGTCTCTCCAATATACCGGTCGTCCAGGTGCCAGTAAAGGGTGTTATTAATGTTCCTCGGGGCTGCCTCAAAAACAATCTTTCCTCTCTGGCCGTCATGCTCAACCGGAACATACAATCCCTGGAGGTTCCGCGGGTATAATAATTCAAGATTCCCCTCTCCTGTCCGGCTGTTGCACCCCGGCAGCCAGCCAGGCAAATTATGGTATTCAGGATGCTGCTTCCTGTAATACCATTCCTGTGCCGGCGGAAGCACGAACCATGACACGTGCTTCATCTCAGCCGGACTGTAACAATCATCCGTCACCCTGTATTTTAAATCGCTGCTCAGGTGAATCATTTCATGGTAGGGACATACTGGGCTTATCAGTCCGCTGCGCGGTATCATCATCATGGCTGTCTTCGTACACATCGATGATGCCCGGTGACCGCTTTCCAGGCATATCTCCACTTCTTCCATCTCGGATGTGGGCGGTTCAAACCATTCGCCTTCACCCAGGAGATCAAAAACATCAAACAATAGCGGCGCAGCACATGTTACACCTGTGAGCCCCGGCCGCCCCTCCCCATCAGCGTTGCCCGCCCATACGCCGACAACATAATCCGCATTGAAGCCTATTGCCCAGGCATCCCTGAATCCAAAGCTGGTACCTGTCTTCCATGCTATCTTTCCCGATGATGAAAAACTTTTCCAGCCGATGCGTCCCTGAGGCCTGTTGACATCCTGTAATGCTTTAAAGGTAAACCATATAGAGGCTGCAGATAGCGGCAGTCCATCAAGATCTTCCTGCTCCTTCTTCATTTTATTATCATAATACGGGCAGCACCAGGCCCTTTCATATTCCTTTTTATCATAGTTTTTGAGTTTCAATGCCATCCACGCATAGCTGCCAGCCAATTCCAGCAGGCTCGCTTCACCACCTCCCAGTATAAGTGATAAGCCGTAATGATCAGCATCCCTGTTGAATGTTGAGAAGCCCATTCCCCTCAGGAACAGTAAAAAACGATCAGGGCTGTAACCTCTCAGCATCTCAACTGCAGGAACATTAAGGGAACGCTGCAGTGCCTGTGCAGCAGGAACGGCACCGTTATATTCAAGGTTGAAATTCTTTGGTGAGTAACCTGAGAATTCCACCGGAACATCCGGAACGAGCATATCAGGTAGCAACTCACCCGATTCGAGCATGGCTGCATATAGAAAGGGCTTTAAAATACTGCCCGTACTGCGTGGGGCCGTAATCATATCGACCATACCCCCATGCTCATCCTTATCCGTGTTCACATTACCTGCATATGCAAGAATCTTTCCTGACTCAACCTCCACCACCACTGCAGCAATATTATGTACCTCGTTACGGCTGTTCACTTGCAGTTGCCTGTCTGCCAGGGTCATAACCTTTTCCTGTAGATCATAATCCAGGGTAGTTTTAAACCTTCCTCCCCTGCCGTCAGTTATATATTTTCCGGTTATATGTGGTGCCAGGGAAGGCAGATCATACACCTTTTCCGGCAAAGGCTCAGCCAGTGCCAACCTGCAGGTAGTGCTGTCAATCACTCCCCTTTTCCACAACATTTTGAGCAATTCGTCTCTCTTAATCTTCAGCCTGGGGTCATTCCTGCCGGGGTAGATCATAGAAGGAGCGTTGGGCAAAACTGCCAGCATGCACGCTTCAGCCCATGAAAGATCATCAGGCTGTCGTCCGAAGTATCTCCATGATGCTGACTCAATACCCACCACGTTACCGCCAAAAGGGGCATTGGCAGCATAAAGGCCAAGTATCTCTTCCTTGCTGCACAATAACTCCATTTTAAGAGCCATCAGTATCTCAAGCATCTTGCGGGGCACCGTCCTGGGCGGATTGTCACCCGACATGCGGGCCAGCTGCATTGTTATAGTGGATCCGCCACTGACTATCTCGTGATTTTTTATGTTCAGATAGAGGCTCCTCACCAGCGACACCGGGTTCACACCGGGATGAGAATAGAAATACCTGTCTTCGCAGTTAACCACTGCAGATCTGTATTTCCGGTTTACCGAATCTGCCTGCGGGAATCGCCATTGCCCGTCAGAAGCTATATGTGCGCCCATCAACCGTCCGTCTTCCGATTCGGTAACGACGGACAGGGGTTTATCGAAGCGGGGTACAGGTACAAGCATGCCGGCAATAAGTATTGTTGCCAGTACCAATACTGATATATATGCCCGGGTCCGATGTTTTTTCATTCCTTTATCACTTTTACCGTCATACCTGCTGTCCTGGCAAAGAATGAATTATCATACATGTCCTCACACACCACTGCAGGAAGAATATATTCTCCTTCATAGGCTGCGGTAAGTGTTAATTCAAAGCGTTTTGCCTGGTTTGGTTCCAGGCTGAAATAGGTATAGACACGGTCATCCCTTATATCACGATAATCGTAACTGCTGTTTTCTTCTGTTACCGCTCCCTCAAAAAGCCTTGTATTCATTATCTCCCATCCCGACGGGAATATCTGCGAAAGAGCAATATTTCCGCCGCTGTACATACCTGTGTTCCTTACACTTACAATTACTTTAAAATCGCTGCCCTGTATTACAGACCCGGGATCAATCTCCTTACCTTCCCTGTTGAGGTATTGAACCGAAAGGTCAAGGCCTCTTTTTTCGGGAGTTGTACTGTAAGCAAGAGGTGTTCCTTTCCATACTGCAGTGGCATATATCATATCACCGGACAGGTTTTCCACCACCAGTTTTATCCTGTCTTGCTCAGCAAAATCCAGCAGATGATTATTGATTGCATTTTCAGACCTGTAATTTTCCTCAACCCCATTAACCGAAACTGAATAGCTGAGTGCCTCACCGGGAATCTGATCACCAATGAAATTTGTCATGGCCACCAGGCACCAGGCCGTAGTCTGGGTGCTCAGCCATCGTTCCGAAGAGAGTATTTCCGACAGTTCACGTGCCAGGCTGAAAGCCTGCTCTTTCTCATCGAGAATTGACAGGACATTCAGTACAACTGCCATATTTCTTTCCCTGGTACCGTAAGTCTCCCTGTAACTTTCCTGTGGTATCAGCTCCCTCAGGTCAATAAGCTCATATGCCACCTCAGTCCTTCCTGACAGGGCATATGATCCTGCCAGGAACCATAGTGCCGTCATATCGAGTTCTGCACCCCTTTCCCTGAGCCTGTTCATAGCTCCTGTAAGGGGATTGCCTGCTTCGGCCAGCACATAGAGGCGGTATGCCTGGGTAACCTGCATATATTTCTTCGTGGCATCAAATGTATAAGCTCCGGCTTCTGTCCTGATAAACTGCAACAAACGGTTCATCAGTGGAGCCGGAACGGTATATCCTGCCCTGCCGGCCCGGACCATGAAATGAGCGGTATAAACAGATCCCCAGTCGCTTACACTTGCCGATCCCGGCCAGAATGACATTCCCCCTGATGAAAGCTGGTAATGCCTGAGCTCATCTATGCCGTCCTTGATATTCATTTCCATTTCCTCCTTCCTTCCGGGATCTGCTTCCAGTATACTACCGATGAACAGTTGCGGAAATACTGCCGATGTAACCTGCTCTATACAACCATGCGGATACTGTATAAGGTAATCGAGCCTTTTCTCCAGGTTAAGAGGAAGAATACCAGACACTTCAAGCCGGGCAGAATTAGTTCCTTCCACACCGAATTTTTCAATATCAATATTCCATTTTTCTCCTGCTTCAAGTGGTTTGAAAAGGTACCTTGTCTCAGGAGGATTGGGATTCCTCACATCAATGAATATATCGTGCCTGGCGGTTTCCCTGCCTGCCCTGGCAGTGATATTGACCACGGCCTTTCCGGTGCTCCCCGCCACGGCATAATCAAATTCAATATCATACTCACCTGTTTCTTCCACCTCTACCACCATGGCTGAGGGACCGACCGGCTGCAGGAGATCATTAGTCTCAACCTCCACGCTTACCCTTTCCAGTCCTTCTTCCATGGCAAATACCGATACCGGTATTTTTATTTTCTCACCCGGTCCGATCACCCTGGGAAGGGTACCCAGTACCATCAGCGGGTTTGATACCGGCACGGTCTTTTCCGCGCTGCCATATGCCTTTCCGTCAGCTGCAACAAGCATGGCTCTCACCGAGCCGATATACTGGGGCATCATAATCCTGTGTTCCGCAGTTTTTCCCTTTTCCAGCCTGTACGGACCGATGACCTTAACCACCGGTTCAAATCTCCGTCCCTGGCTTTTTGAAGGATCAATTGCAGCCTCATCTCCTCCTATGGCAAACATACGCTCCAGTTCACCACCATATACACCAAGTACATACCTGTACATATCCCATGTTTTTACACCCAGCGCCTCCTTACTGTAGAATTCGGGCCATGGATCAGGTGTTTTAAATCCTGTCAGGTCGAGCAGTCCTTCATCCACAAGGGCAAAATAATAATCCATTGCCCTGCCTTTGTTTTCCTTTATTTTCACCCTGAACTCCTCTTCAGGTTTCAGCTTGTCAGGCATATCTATAATAGGCTCCAGGTGGGAAGCAGGATCCTCAACCATTACGGGAGCAATGCCATACATCCTTATCGGCAGGTCATTGGCTGTTTGCGAATGGGGATTGATAAGGCTCACATGAACATATACATTGGGCGACATTTCGCTTTGTGCCTTGAATTCATATTTCGTATCCTTATCAATATTATTTATCCATTCCTGCTTCAGCACTTTTGAGCCATTTTCAATACTTACCAGGGCACTGGATGATGTCCCTGCCGGGAAGCTCACGATTACTGTCTCCCCGACATTATATTTTTCCTGGTTGGTGCTGACCATCAGCATTTCTGCTCCCCCGGCACTTTCGGTGCGACCGTACGGCCAGTCAAAATACACCACACTGCCGGCAGTATTTGCCGAAGGAAGGTCTGCAAGAATAAGGTATCTTCCCCAGCGGCTACGGGGTATATTCAGCATGAATGATCCCCTGCCATCCTGCCCGGTTATTACAGTAGTGGTATATACTGGATCATGGTAGGTCCGGCCTGCATAGGAGGCGAGATTTTCGTAAGAGCTGCTCCACCAGTACCGCCACTCCAGTTTATATACTTTGACGGTGATCTTTTCTGAAGATACCGGGTTGCCATTTTCATCAACGGTGATCACATCAAAGCTGTGATCTTCATCCGTGTTCAGTTTCTGATATTTGGGATCGGACCATGGTATCTTAAATCCCACATACCTGTTGAAAGGTGATATTTTCTTTGTGAACCTGTTAATACTGAAATCGCCTCCCGGCTCAAAGACCCTTGTAATAAAAGTGGCATTAAGCATGTTATTAACCTCAGAATTAGGGATGAATTTGAAATTCACCATTGCCTCACCCTTTTCGTCAAGGGTTCCTTCAAACACATCTGTTTCAGGGTAGTAGCTTTCTCCAAACGGAGCATCAAATACATAATCACTGAAGGAACTGAATGATGTGGAGATATCCCTGAAGCTTGCAGTGATTTGCGCTTTCATGCCTGATGCGGGTGTTCCGTGAAGCCATCGCGATGTTAATGCGGCCCTGTAATTTTTATTTCCCGTCAGTATGTCACTATCAAAGTCAAAATTAATCTTCAGGCGGTTTGGTTTCACTGTTTCAACTCTTATCCATTTTGTGAACCCGGTCCCTCCTATCCTTACGGTTACATACCAGTTACCCGTGGGGTCATTTTCACCTGTTTTAAAATATAACGGGTATATTACCCTCTCCGTCCTGGTTCGTGTTATCCTCTCCACAGCCTGGCCTCTGGCGTCATGAACTTCCATTATTATGGGATGGCCATGAGGTATCCATCCCTGTTTATCTTCAAGTATGAAAGCCACGAAAACGGAGTCGCCCGGGCGCCAGACACCCCTTTCACCATAGATTAATCCTTTAAGACCTTCGTTTGTCTGATTTCCCGACACATCGAAATTGCTTAAGGAGAGCGAGCTGCCGTCGCCGGTTTTCAGGTAGCCGGTATTTTCATTCTTCCTTGCAACCAGCAGGAAAGTATTTCTTTCGGCGTCAAAGGAGGCAAAGCCATCCTGATCAGTCTTAACCGTTGTTATCAGCTGGTTCTGGAAATCATATGCCTCCACCGTTACCTCTGACTCAGGCATGGCGGTTTTGAGGTTGGTAATAATAACATTCATCCTCCTGTTGGCATCCCTTTTTGTTATAATACCGAAGTTGGATCCCAGGATATTACGGCTCACAAACTTATCAGGGGAATAATAAGCCTGTGAGCATGGATCGTCCCTTAGCTGCCAGTTGTAATAATTATCGTAATAGATCCTGCTATAGGAAGTCATATAGTCATCTGTCTCCTCGGTCACCGGGTAATAATTCCCGTCTGTATCTGCCTTTTCCTCACAGGGGAATAATGAATAGGACATCCTGAAGCCAATCTCAACCCTGTATATTGCACCGGGCTGCACATCTATCATACTTGCCAGGTCGATGGTGAAGTAATTCCACCTGCCATAGTCTATTAGCTTATCTGACACAAGGTCGACCTTCCGGCGCTTGATGACCCTGCCAACATAATCGATCTGCCACTGACCATCCATATCGTTATCCTGGAGAAAGCTATGGATGTTATTTGAGAAGATCTGCGTTATTCTAACATCCACAGCTCGCAGGTTTACTGCTTCGAAGGGGAAAATCAGTCCTTCCCCTGATGACGGGACAATCACCCCGTCACCCGGCAATCTCACTGCCGGTTTAAAACTACCGAAATCAACAATGATATTAACTGATTCACCAAGCTGATAGCCGAAAGAGTTTGACAGTGATCCGTCAATGATTACCTTATGCCGTCCTGAAAGCCTGGCCGAAGGGAAGATCCTTAAAACATTATTCTCCCTTTCAATTTTAGATACACCATTCCCTTCTATTGATACAAGCCCTGTAAGCTCTGCAGTCTTACTAATAATATCACTGAATTCAATGACCATGTATTGAGCCGGAGTGTTTACAGCTCTTGATGCCAGTAATCTGAAGTCTTTCAGCGATGGTACTTTCACGGCAATCTGCCCTGATTGCGAAACGCCAGCTTTTTTCCCATTCCATTTTATCATAACTTCACTTTCCTCTTCGGTCCTTATAATGCCTCTTACGGTAAAATTGTGTTTACGGATTGCCGGCTGGTGATCCCAATCAATTAGCAGACCATCATCATTTTGTATTGCTGTCAGCAAACTTTCAACCTCCTGTATATCAAATTCATCACTTGTGGTTAGTTCTCCGGATAAAAAATATATTGTATTATCATCATCAGGCATTGCTAGTCCTGAAATATCAACTATGAAATTTTTCTCAGGGGTAAAAACTGAAAAACTATATTCTTTTACCCTGGCTCGCTCCTTGAAGATCCTTTCCAGATTTATCCTTACATCATATTCTTTACCCCATTCGAATTTATTTTCAGGAGTAAAAACAAGAGTTGATGCATCAGACCATATCAGATGACCTTCAACAGCCGGGTTAATATCCATGAATTTTTTATCTGCGGCTACTCCGACCTGTTCATCCGGCACTACCGGATTTGTGAATTTTACGAGCAGCTGGGCCGAGCGGGATATTTGTCCCGATGTGTGCCCGGTAATATATTCACTTACCAGGACAGCAGTTTCAGTTGTTTGTTTTCTTTCTTGCTTACATCCATTTAACCATGTCATTACCAATGCTGTAAGCATGATAAGGAAAAAAGATCTTAATTTCATAAGTATGATTTTATTAAGTTTTAGGTAAATTTCCCCAATTCAACATTTAAACATTTCAACACTTCAACACTTCCTAAACCACTAAACGCCTAAACACCTCAACCATTCATCATCCTGCCCAGTACGGCTCCTTCCCTGGTTCTGGTTTCGCCCCGTAAAACAGGTCATCAAGTTTAACAGCTATTCGCCGGAAGATAAAATTATTCCTTATCCCCCACCTGATGAAATTATGGAACATATTTGCCTTATGCGAATAGGGGCAGACAGCCATACAGCGTGCGCAATCGGTACCCGCATGGCACCAGAACGTATAGCAGCTTTCCTGGTTTATCTTCCATCGCAGTCCCCCGGGGTGATTCTCCCTTTCGCCATCAGGGATGCTTGAGGAGGGACAATTACGGGCGCATTTTTTACACAAGGAGCAGAAATCAATTACAGTATTGTCATAACCAGGCTCATCGGTTTTCAGCGGGGCATCCGTTGTGACCACTGCTATCCTTACCCTAGGCCCCAGCGCGGGTGTCATCAGCAAACCCATCCTCCCTATCTCTCCCAGTCCTGCATCCCTGGCCACCAGCGGGCATATAAGGTCATAATTGGCATCGATATGTGTTTTTGCCTCGTATCCCAGGTTACGTAGTGTCAGGGCTGTCTGTGTGGCTATCATTCCCGAGTTGAGGTATTGCCGGGCCGATTCCATTACAGCGGGTGCCTGCGGTCCGGTAAGGGTTAGCTCATGATCCATCTCTACAGTGATGGCAATCCCATACTTATGGTCGTTAGTTACCTTCTTACCATATCTCTCTTTTCTCCCTCCGTATGTATAGAAATGATAATCCCTCATCTCCGTGATCCCGACACTGTGTGCACCCATCTTCCTCGCCCATCCCTTGATGAATCCTGTTAATTTCATGGCTGAATCCGAGGCGCAGAATTCTGCGCCCCTACTTTTGTCTTTTTCCTTTTGTCTTTTACCTTTTTCCCGGTAGGGAAAAAACGCCTCCACAGCCTCAAAGCTGGCATCCGCACTCGCAAAGGCATACCTCTTATAGTTAGCTGAATCCGGGCTTAGCAGTCCGGGTTTCAGTCTGAAAGCATCATCCCTGCTCCTGTTTTCAGGCCTCATATCATAGTAATCATCGAACCGTTTTTCACCCGGTTTGATCTCGTTGCGTGAGAACATGGTATCCCGCTCATCAAGATGTTGCTCAGGTACGGCTGTTTCATATTTTTTGCCTTTTAAAGGCAGAAACAGGAGCAATAAGATTACCACGGTAAGGGCAAGGATTATGTAGGGCAATAGCATTCGATATATTTTATTTCCCCGTTTGAACGGTTTGAACGGTTTGAATGTTTGATGGCGCAAGGCTGTGGTGTCAAACGCTCAAACTGTTCAAACATTCAAACATTATTCATTTCCGCAAGTAGTTTTCCAGGTACCCGTATCGTTCCGTCAGCTTTCCATCCTGGCATATTGTCGCTCTTTCCAGCATCGGTGTTTCCCTCTGGTTTATCAGGTCATCCATTATATTATTTATAAGCTGTCTGCCGAAATCTGCCGAGGAATCACGTGGGAGTTCACCGGGTAGGTTATCCACGGCCATAACAGTAATATTATCAGGATTTTTAAAAGCTCTCTCCTCTTTTCCTGTTCTGGGATTAAAACCATAGAATGGATCAGCTATGGTAGTGGCTCTTATGGTTGATGGTATGGGGCCATTTATATCACAACTGACATCCGCTATTACCGAGAGACTGAAATCAGGCTTTTTCATATCCTCCAGGTTGAAGAACACCGGTGATTGAGGATCCCAGAAATGAGCGGCTATAAATATATCTGTCACTTTTGTGTAAGGTTTAAAAGCAGACTCGTATTCAGAGGGATTCTTTACGAAATGATCAAAGCTGAATGGTTTACCGTCTTTTCTTCGTGTATAATGTTGAGGGCCTATCTGGCATACCACCGGTATATCGAATTGTTTGTCCAGGAAATCCTCAGGGCTCACTTTTACGGCGTTTGTATGACTCAATGTCTCCATTGCACCGCTTGCAGCCCTTCCCTCTCCCGTCACAAGTATCTTAAGACCCGGTATGAGGTCAATCATTCTGAGACCTGCCCATACTTCATCAAGGTCTTTACATTCATGGCATGGTTTCAGTCTGAACCTGTCGGTACGTATACCTCTTGCTCTCAGACCATTATATGCACCTACTATTCCCGCCCAGTATCCGAAGGCAACAACCCTTGTCCCATCATCCCTTGTAAGGTATTCATAATCAATAAGTCTGATTTTCTTTTCCACAATCGTGCGGAACATATCCCTGTTATATAGTTGTTCCTTTGCTACGTGGGCAAAAAAGAAGTATGTTTTGCCCGGAATAAAAGTTGACTTATCCACTTCCTTGACACCCATGAGAATGTCGCAATTGGAGAGGTTTTCACGCACGGGTATCTTAAGGTATTTATATTCAGCATCCGTATAGCACCGGTAATCGCTTGGTTGCATATAGAACTCTGCATCAGGGTATTTAATGTGTAAGTCAACTATCTGGGAGGGAGTTAGCGGTACTCTTTTATCAGGAGGATTTTTTGTCTCTCTCAGTATTCCAATCTTAACTCTATTCTTCATAAACATATAGTTTTCAGCATTAATGGTTGATGTGAAATTACGAATTTCGGCTCAATTTTTGCTGTGATTTAGCAGGTAAATAATTAACAATTTTTTATTGTACCTTTGCATTAGCAGGGGGCAGGGAGCAGGGAGCAGGGGGTTTGTTAATTTTTTCAGGCTCTCTGCTCCATGCTCCCTGCACCATGCACCATGCTATAAGGGGGCTGACATGGTTTCGACAGCAGGATGAGGTGGTATGTAAGCATGCAGAGTGTGGTAACGCAGCTCTATAACTTGTGTTGCAACTTTATAAATGGCGAAGATAACTTTGCTCTCGCCGCATAACCGAATAGCAGTAAGTTATGCTTAATCCCGGTACCAGGTACCGGGACGGGACGTCTCCCGGGCGGTCGGGCCCTGAGCCAACCCGATACGGAGGCGCACGGAAATCAGGGATAGCCTGAGGATTTCTCCGGTCCGATGGTGAAATAACAGGAGATAAGGATTAATCTGGTTGCCCTGCACCTTATTAATCCCGACAAACAAGCAGGACTAAGCATGTAGAAAACATATGGTCTCCCTGACTGCACGCGGGTTCGACTCCCGCCAGCTCCACCTCTGCCCGCCGAAGCATTAACCTCCGGAATGAAATAAAGGAGGTTGCGAAGGCGGGCTTATGCCTCCGCAACCGCCTTCGTTAAAACTGCGGCGGTCAAGAAAGCTACGGCATACGCAGACGGTGGACACAGTCCACCTTCTCAATTAGTTAAGTGGTTAAGGTTGAAAGAGTCCATCGCCACCCCACAATCAATAAAAATTCTTATATTTATTTTCTAAGGCTTCATAATAAAGTTAGTAAAATCATAGGGTAAATTTTGTTACAGGTATCCTAATAATAGAGGTCTGTACTTTCTTGAACAAGAATAAAAACCAGGAAGATGATAAGATTTATAGTCATATTGCTTCCTTTACTGTTCTCTCAGCTTTTCCCAAAAACACAATTCAGGTATTATGATCGGGGCAAACCAACTCCGGAAGGAATTGAGAGATTTATACTGCAAAATGAACACCGGCTTGCTCAGGAATATATGAATTTCGTGCAGGACACACTTTATTATTATCACATCTGGGCGGATGAGCTTCCTGTATATAATGAAAATGAATACGGAACATTTGAGCTGGGAAAATATTATTTCCCCGGGGATATAATCATCTCAAATGAAAACAAATACATCGACTATGCTGTCGATTCCCTTTCTTTCATAAAAAGAAACCTTGTAATCTCTAATAAGTTTGTGAAGGGATGTGTCTTTCATGAGCTGACCCATATCTGGATTCAGCAAATCCTCAGTGAAATGGAACATGAAGTTTCACCGGAGCACAGGAATTTCAGGATCTACTATAGCCTTGCCAGAGATTATGGAGCTGACTTTATTGAAGAAGGAATATGCGAATATATTGCCCACAAAGCCGGTGAAATACTATATCCGAAAAAGTACGCTCCTGATCTGGATAATAAATGGGATACATACGAAATCAAATATCAGTATGCCGAGTATTATGTGAGACAAATTCTGGACAGATATGATAATATAAAAGAGGGCATTAAAACGATTTTACGAACTCCACCCCCCAGCAAAGAGGAGATCATAAAGCCTGAAATGTATTACCAAAGGATCTTTTCAGAAGGGCTTTAACCGTTTTAATCAGATTGAATGAGGATTCAGGGTTCGATACAACAATCTCTAACCCCTAAACCCTTAAATCTCTCAACCCATCAACCTCTTAACATTTATCATTCTCCAGTCCTCAGTCATCAGTCGGCAGTCATTATAATATATTGATTAGTATTATTATAGAATAGTTTTAAATCCCACTTCAACGATAACACGATTGCTCACTCCCACCTGTCCGCCATAGCCTCCGGCGACGGCGGACTGACCACAATCACTAGCTGCTCGCGAGCTCACAATGCTCACTTGCTTACGCAAGCTCACCCTGTTCGGTTAAACAATTCAATACTCCACTTATAAGGTCTCAATTTTTGATTGGCTGGATTTAAAGGGAGGCTTATAGTACAAATATACCTTAAGAAATAATAGCTACTTTAACATTTTATTAACTCACCCTTTTCGATTTATGGCGTCTTTTGTTAAAGACCCTAAAATCTTTCCTATGATATCCAATATTATTAAGTCCGCTATACGGAATATTACCAACAGATTAGGCTATACTCTTCTTAATGTGCTGGGAATGACCGTTGCCATCACAGCCAGTCTTTTCCTGGTACTGTATGTCTTTCATGAATTGTCGTATGACCGCTATCATGATAATATCGACAGGATATACCGTGTACAGTCGTATATCCAGGAACCGGATGATGAATTTACCTGGATAGTGGCACAGATCCCTTTTGCGCCCCAGGTCGTACGGGACTATCCCGAAGTTGAAAAATCTACAAGGTTATTTAATATGGGAAGAACTCTGTTCAGGTACGGGGAAGAGGAACGTAATGAGGAACGAGTATATTATGCCGATTCCACATTTTTCGATATTTTCAGCTATAAATTGCTTGACGGAGCAATCGAGGGATCCCTGGACAGGCCAAACACTATTGTACTTACTGAAACGATGTCAGAAAGGTATTTCGGTAATGAAAGCCCGATCGGCAAGTCACTTCAGTCGGGGGATGATATATATACCGTAACTGCTGTTATTGACGACATTCCGGAAAACTCCCATATCCTGTTTGACGGCCTGGTATCGAGGAATACACTTCCCGATGAGCTTGGCAGCTGGGGATCGTTTGGTGTATTTACTTACCTGTTACTGCAGGAGGGAACAGATGCCTCCTTCCTCCAGGAGAAGATGAAGTCGATGTATGATAATTATATGGCCAGCATCTTTGAGTCAATAGGAATAAACGTAACCTATCAGCTTGTACCGGTAAAAGACATCCACCTGCACTCCGACAGCCCACAGGAACCTAGACCAACAGGTTCAATACTCTACGTTACAATATTCGGTGTTGTAGCATTTTTCCTGTTGCTTATAGCCGTATTAAATTATGTAAACCTGTCAACTGCCAGATCGGCAAAAAGGGCAAAGGAGATCAGCCTGAGAAAGGTTGTGGGATCTGATAGATCAGCTCTTATATGGCAATTCCAGCTTGAATCCATATTTCTAACACTGGTATCGATAATATTAGGCGTAGTGTTGATCATTATACTCCTTCCCTGGCTTAACACCCTGTCCGGTAAAAGCTTCGAACTTAACAGCCTGCTCAGCCCGGTATTCCTGTTAAGCCTGGCAGGGATAATAATTGTTGCAGGATTAATAGGGGGACTGTACCCCTCATTCTATCTCTCAAGGTTTTCACCTGTTGAGGTCATGAAAGGTACAACCCGGTCGGGTAATTCGAAAGGGTTATTCAGAAAGGTGCTTACCGTTGTCCAGTTCACTATCTCGGGCGCTATGATAGCCAGTACCGTATTAGTTCTCAACCAGTTGAATTACATGCAGAATATGGATCAGGGATGGAATATGGAGAATGTGGTCACACTTATCCTGCCTGATAATGAACCACTGAGTAAAATGAGACTGATGAAGGAAAGACTGGCCGATAGCCCTGAGATCGTTAATTCAACTCTCACCAATGTTCCTATGGGAGACGGCTCACCGAAGACCATTTTTTCAGTTGAGACGAGTGAGGGCATGACCCAGAGAGGTATTAACCTCGTTGTTGTTGATCATGATTTCACAGAATCTCTCGGTATTGAGGTTCTTGAGGGACGGGATTTTTCGTTCGACCTGATCGGTGATACCATCACCGGTGTTATGGTTAATGAAACACTTGCAGAGAGGCTCGGATGGGAAGCTCCTCTAGGTAAACGGGTACTTCTTGGAGATGGAGCACAGATAAACGGCACCGTGGTTGGTCTGGTTAAGGATTACCACCAGACAGGGATGTATAATGCCATTGAGTCACTTATATTCCTTTACCGTCTTAACAATCCGATAATGTATGCGAAGCTTGACGGAAATAATGTGAGCGGTGGAATTGAAACTCTAAGAAGGATATGGGAAGAAGTGTTCCCCGGAAAAGAATTTGAGTATACATTCCTTTCAGACAATTTCCTGGAGCAGTTCGGGAGCGACAGGAACAGGAGCACAATATTCTTCGTGTTTACCGTCCTGGTAATAATTATAGCATGCCTTGGCCTTTTTGGTCTAACTTCCTATACCGTTGAGAGACGCACCAGGGAAATTGGTGTAAGGAAGGTATTTGGTGCAACAGAAAACAGGGTGCTGGGTATGATCGGCTATGAATTCCTTATCCTTATGATTATTGCACTGGTAATAGCTACACCGGTAGTCATCATACTGATGAGAGAATGGTTACAGAATTATGTGTACAGAATCAGCATAGGTCCGATGGTATTTATATGGACTATCCTGCTAACGCTCATATCAACAGCCGTAACAATCAGCTACCAGGCGCTGAAGGCAGCAAGAACGAATCCGGTGAAGGCGTTGAGGATGGAATGATAAAAGGCTGAGGCTAAGGAAAGTTGAGAATGCCTGACTGCCGGCAGGAGTTGAGAATGAGTCTAAAATGTGGGTTTGAACGGTTTGATTCGCCTCGAATACTCATGGCTCATCGAGCTCATCCCAATGAATCGGGATTCGGTTGAGCGCCTGGCTGTCGGCAGACAGGTTTGAATGTTTGAAGGTTATACTCAATAAATCATACATCAACTTTATTCAGGGAACCTCAACATTGCCCGGTTCACCGCACAACATTCATCTATTTACCCTTTTCAAATAGCCGTTCACCGAAAACTGTTATTTTAAAGTGCATATATACTTTTACTTAGCATAAAAAACAGGAAAATATGCAGACAATATTAGGATCAGGAGGAATAATAAGTCACGGGCTGGCATCTGAGCTGGCGCGCTACACAGATGAAATAAGACTCGTAAGCCGTAATCCGGTAAGGGTAAATCCGCATGATACACTTTTCCCGGCAGATCTCACTCTAAGGGAACCGGTCATGCTTGCAGTAAGAGATTCATATACAGTATATCTTACGGCAGGCTTCCCTTATTCATATAAAGCATGGAAGACAAACTGGCCGGTGGTGATGCGCAATGTGATCGATGCCTGCATCCTGCATGACGCAAAGCTTGTTTTCTTTGATAATATATATATGTATGATCCCTCCGACATGGATAATATTACCGAGAAGGCCCATATCAATCCGCAATCCAGGAAGGGAAAGGTCAGGAAGGAAATAGCACAGATGATCATTGATGAGGTAGAAAAAGGAAGGTTAACTGCTTTGATAGCAAGGGCTCCTGATTTCTATGGCCCCGGCAATGGCAAAGCAAGTATATTAACGGAAGCAGTATTTAAAAACCTGGCACAGGGGAAAAAAGCCAACTGGCTTGGCTCTGCCGATTGCAGGCATTCATTCATATATACACCCGATGCAGCCAGGGCCACAGCAATGCTGGGTAATGCTGATGATGTATGGAACCAGTTATGGCACCTGCCAACAGCACCTGATCCATTGACCGGCAAGGAATGGATAGAAACCATAGCATATGAGATGGGTGTTGAACCGAGGTACCAGGCAATAAACAGCTATATCGTCAAAACAATGGGAATATTCATCCCTTTCATGAGAGAATTGGATGAGATGATGTACCAGTATGACCGGGACTATATATTTGACAGTTCTAAATTCATGAAAAGGTTTAACTATATACCCACATCTTACATTGAAGGCATAAGGAACATTATTGAACTTAATTACAGTCATATTAAATACGGATCAGCTGACCTTGATTATATCGCACAGTTCACCCCTCCGGCCAAAGGTTAAAGAGATTGTTACAAAAGAGTGATGAAAATCACTCTTTAATAATGAGCTATTAATGTAACTGGTAAGGCAAGGGCGACGTAAAAGGAAACGGGGAACTATGAAAAGGTATTGTCTTATTACAATCTGGTTACTGCTGTCGCTTAATCTATCAGGACAGAACTGTTCTATCCTTTCAAAGGCTAACAACATTACACCTGACAGGTTATGTTCGCCGGTTACAGCCACATGGGAGGTAAGCTATACCGGTGTCAATGATGCAGGCACACCCGTCAGTATACGATTTGACTGGGGTAATGGTGTTGTTAAAACGATTACGGCAACTGAAACATCTGACGGGGTTTTTGAGGCTACAGCAACAAATACCTACACATCGAATGGTGACATATGTAATTATCACCCCCAGGCAACCCTGGTAGTAAACGGGGTTGTATGCACCTCCACCTCACAGGAACAGATAGTGACAGTATGGGACGACGATGATCATAATGGAGGTGAAATGCACATCAGCCCGGAGGTTTATCCAATATGTTTCGGTAATAGTGCCAACGTCCGCTTCACTGATTTAACCCAGTTTAACTGTGTTCCCCCGCAGGAGGAAGATAATCCCAATATAAATACAAGGTGGATACAATGGATATACGGAACCGACAATACCATGACCGGCACTCCTGTTACAATAGACGGCAGTTCACATGCTTTTCCCTATACCGATAATGTTATTACTTTACCTGGGCCGGTAACCGGTTCAGGTGTCCTGTCGGATGTTATCAACGTGGCTGATGACAAAGCTATCGGCCAGTATTTTGAGGTTACACTGCGTAACTGGAACTATTGTAATCCATACGATGATCCGAATATTCCGGGACCGCCTGCAGACCCCGTCAATGGGGATCATCAGCCGGTGGTAACAACTGCTATAATATTAATTGTACCATATCCTGATGCAACAATAACACCAGTTGGCATATTATGTGCAAATGCTGATCCTGTCACCTTAACTGCCCATGATCCGGGTGGAACATGGACAGGAGCAGGAGTTACAGGAAATATCTTTGATCCTGAAATAGCAGGTCCCGGGTCTCATGTGATTGAATATGAGATCACGGATGCAAACGGCTGTTCGGATTATGATGAAACGGTAATAACTGTTGTACCAATACCGGATGCGACAATACTATCCGGAGGAATAGTATGCTCCACTGATCCACCGTTTACCCTGGAAGCCCGCGACCCTGGAGGAACCTGGTCTGGTCCGGGAGTAACGGGAAATATTTTTGACCCCTCGGTTCCCGGTTCCGGGAATCATGTCATTACATACAGTATAACGGACGAAAACGGATGTACCGACTCAGATGAAACTATAATAACGGTTGCAACACCTGATGCAACAATAACACCGGTTGACACATTATGTAATGACGATCCCCCCGTTACTCTCATAGCGCATGACCTGGGAGGCATATGGTCAGGCCCGGGAGTGGTTGGAAACACTTTTAATCCGCTCATAGCAGGCATAGGAGACCATCTTATCAGGTACAGTATCACGAACGCTGACTGCAGGGACATGGACAGTACCGTTATCACTGTGATGCCTGTCCCTGATGTTCAGATCGAACACCCTGGCACCCTCTTCAGTAACACCGCAGCAATAACACTTACTGCTACCCCTGAAGGTGGCGTGTGGTCGGGTACAGGCATGACCGGTAATGTTTTTGACCCGGATGTGGCAGGGACAGGTACCCATGTGATAACGTATGAAACACTACCCGACAGGTGGGGATGTATGGGAAAGGATACCATTCATATAAAAGTGATGATGCCCCCTGTTCCCGTGGCAGGTTTCAAACCTGACACATCAGGATGTTCACCATTAACCGTTCAGTTTATCAATACGAGTTTATATGGTGAAAACTATACCTGGGATTTCGGGGATGGCACGTTCTCAGACGAGAAAAATCCTGTTCATACCTATTATGTCGCCGGAAGCTATATCGTGAAACTCTCAGTCAACAATATGACCGGGAAATCTATTCATAATGGAATAGTAAAGGTTTTCCAGAATCCAACAGCACTTTTCGACGCCTACCCAATACACATTGTTAATAAAGAACAGGTGGTAATCTTCTATAATTACAGCTATTACGATTCATCATACTTCTGGAGATTCGGTGACGGACAAACTTCAACAGAAGAAAATCCTTATCACAAATATGAATATGCCGGAAGTTATGATGTTTGGCTGACCGTGGTATCCAGCGATGGCTGTATTGATTCGGCCAGGCTCCAAACCCCTATAATAGTTGAATGGAAAGAAGGAGAAATAAGGTTTGCCAACGTTTTTAAATGGAATGAGACAGGACCCACCGGAGGTTACTATGAAGAAGGGCTTTACCCGGGAATGGACTACATTTTCAGGCCATTCTTTGAGAATGTGACAGAATATAAACTCCAGATCTTTAACAGGTGGGGAGTTTTAATCTATGAGAGCAATGACATAAACATCGGCTGGGATGGTTATTTTGGAAACGGAAACCTGGCACCACAGGGTGTTTATGTATGGAAAGTAATGGGGCAGTACGCAGACGGTAACTACTTTGAGAAAATCGGCGACGTAACGTTCTTACATTGAAATAATCACTTCAATACTGCAACGAGTAGAATAAACATTTCCTCGTATTCACCAGCAAAACCAAGATTTTTTAATCAAAAAATTTGAACCATTCGTCAAAAAGATTAATTTGTTGAGACATCACAAAATCCAGGATAAACACACATTATTATATTGGATATCAGCTGTTTAAGCCATCAAACCAGAACTAAGACACTTTAAAACCGATTTTTCTTCGTGTAATTCAGTATGTTTTTGACGAAACACATTAAATTATCCATTAATCATATAATAGGCCGGATTAGTGTCATAATAGCTATGATTAAAGGTCCGGAAAAACCAACAGAAAATACCTCTAGCCCTCTCCTCATGGCTTGTTACGCATGACTCAATTAATTAATTTTGAATAGAGAATTTGAGATAAAAATGATAATGGGAAATGGATGTGTGATTTCGAATAGACTATTATGACCATAAAAATTCAAAATTCGGTCTACCACTACAGGTCACCCGTCAAGGATCCTAACAAGGTTAGTTTATACAAAACCCTGTGGGATGAAGACTGTGAAGACTTTTATTACTATATTGAATGGCTGGGCCTGCCAAAGGAAAATAACATTATAGTATTACCCCGAACAAATCACTATTATTACCAGGCAAAGGATCTGGAAGATACTGATGCTCTTGTCAGTTTAAAATGCCTGAATCATATAAGAAATCTGAGATCATACCTGAGAAATATTTACAGGAACATGCAACCTAATTGCTACTTCACCGGTTGTTTTTCAGAGGGTTTTATGAATAATAATAATATAAAAAGCTATACAAATTATATATGCGGGAAAGGTTTTTCCAATATTCACGATAATACCGGTTTTTCGAGATCATCTATATTCAAAAAGAAGATTAACAGGTTACTTGATGGCAGAAACAGATTTAAGCTTACAAGGACCAGCGTAAGTTCAATTTTAAACGATATTGGCTTTATAGTTCTGGGTATGTCGGAATTAAATGGTAAAACATATTTTTGTGCCCAAAAACGGCTCACTTCTTAATAAAAATAATAACTTTGTTTTAAGACTCTATAAAATATCTAGAATATCCATAAGTGAAACATTTACAATAAGTTGTAACGAGATATCATTATTAATAAATAAAAAAACTACTATGAATCGCTTAATTAAAATCTCTGTAATTCTTATACTCGCAATTGCTACGACAGTTTATTATACTTCGTGCGAGAAGGAACCCACTCCTCCCAGTGTAACCACGACGGGGGTATCAGCAATAACACAAACAACAGCAACATCAGGAGGGAATGTGACAGGTGATGGAGGAGCAAAGGTTTCTGCAAGAGGTGTTTGCTGGAGTACAAGTCCAAATCCTACAATAGGAAACAACAAAACGACTGACGGTACGGGAACCGGGATTTTCACCAGTAATCTTACCGGACTTCAACCCGATACCAAATATTATGTAAGAGCGTATGCTACCAACAGTGAGGGTACGAGCTATGGTAACGAGGTTTCGTTTACAACCGGTGAGATCCTTGTACCCACATTAACAACAACTGCTGTAAGTGCAATTACTTACACTTCGGCATCCAGTGGTGGTAATATCACGGATAATGGTGGTGGAGACATAACTGCCAGAGGCGTCTGCTGGTCAACGAGTACTAATCCCACAACAGCAGACAGCAAAACGGAAGACGGTACAGGAACGGGTACTTTTACGAGTAACCTTACAGGCTTATCTCCCAATACTACTTATTATGTAAGGGCATATGCAACAAACAGCGCGGGTACTGCATACGGTAACGAAGTTAGTTTCACCACCTCTACACTGCAGGTTCCCACACTTACAACAACTGCTGCCAGCTCAATTACACTGACAACTGCAATATCAGGTGGGAATATCACTGATGATGGTGGAGACCCTGTTACAGCAAGAGGTGTGTGCTGGTCAACAAGTACTAATCCTACAACGGCAAATAATTCTACAACTGACGGTGCAGGAACAGGAGTATTCACAAGTAACCTCTCAGGATTGGTTCCCAATACCACTTATTATGTAAGGGCTTATGCAACCAACAGTGTAGGTACAGCTTATGGTAACGAGGTATCATTTACAACCCAGCCTATCCAGTTGGCTACTTTAACAACAACTGCTGTTACTTCAATTTCTTTGAGAACGGCAACATCAGGTGGTAACATAACTGATGATGGCGGAGGTGCAATAACAGCAAGAGGAGTATGCTGGTCAACAAGTACCAACCCGACCACAGCTGATTTTTCAACAAGCGATGGAACCGGAACAGGTGTCTTCACAAGTAACCTGACAGGCTTATCACCAAGTACCACATATTATGTACGGGCATATGCAATTAACAGTGCAGGTACCTCTTATGGTAACGAGGTTTCATTTACTACCCAGGCAATACAACTTCCTACTTTAACAACAAGTGCTATCACCTCAATAACTTTAACATCAGCAGTTTCTGGTGGAACTATCACCAATGATGGTGGTGGTAATATAACAGCAAGAGGTGTGTGTTGGTCGACAAGCCAAAACCCGACAACAGCAAACAATACTACAAGCAACGGAACAGGGACAGGCTTATTTATAAGTAACCTCACAGGCCTGAGTCCTAACACCACATATTATGTTCGTGCCTATGCAACAAACAGTGCAGGTACCGCTTATGGGAACCAGCTATCATTTACAACACTGAATATCCAGTTACCAACATTAACAACGACTGCTGCAAGTGCTATTACACGAACTTCAGCAACATCAGGAGGAACCATTACTGATGATGGTGGTGGTAATATATCAGTCAAAGGTGTATGCTGGTCAACCAGCGCCAACCCTACAACAGCTGATAATACCACAAATGATGGTACAGGATCTGCCAGCTTCACTAGCAGTCTGACCGGTTTATCTCCTGGCACTACATACCACGTAAGAGCCTATGCAACCAATGAAGCCGGTACATCTTATGGGAATGATATTTCATTTACTACCGATCCGATTGTTATACCTACCCTTACAACAACTGCAGCCAGTGCAATTACGCAGACTTCAGCGACCTCTGGTGGCAATATCACGGATGCTGGTGGTGGAACAGTTTCAGCCAGAGGAGTGTGCTGGTCAACAAGCACCAACCCAACAACGGCTGACAATACTACAAGTAACGGCACAGGTACTGGCACCTTCACGAGCAGTATCACAGGTCTGACTCCCGGCACTACTTATTATGTGCGTGCCTATGCAACTAACAGTGCAGGTACTGCTTATGGTAACCAGGTTACATTTGATACCGACCCGGTTCTGTTACCAACCCTGACAACAACCGCTGCAAGTGCTATTACTCGGACTTCAGCATCATCAGGTGGTAATATCACAGATAATGGTGGAGGAACTGTATCAGCACGAGGAGTTTGCTGGTCAACAAGCACCAACCCGACAACGGCTGACAATACTACCAGTAACGGTACTGGTACAGGTTCGTTTACCAGCAATCTGACAGGATTAACAGCAGGTACGACCTATTACATCAGGGCTTACGCAACCAATGAAGCTGGTACAGCTTATGGTAACCAGGTTTCATTTGAGACAGATCCGGTCGTTGTACCTACCCTGACAACAACTGCTGTCAGTGCAATTACGCAGACTTCAGCATCATCAGGCGGTAATATCACAGATGATGGCGGTGGCCCTGTAACAGCACGAGGAGTATGCTGGTCAACAAGCACCAACCCGACAACGGCTGACAACACTACAAGTGACGGCACAGGGACAGGCATCTTTACAAGCAGCCTGGCTGGTCTGACACCAGGCACTACTTATTACGTAAGGGCCTATGCAACTAACAGTGCAGGTACAGCTTATGGTAACCAGGTTTCATTTGATACAGATCCTATCGCCCTTCCTACATTATCAACTAATTCTGTAAGCTCAATCACACCGACAACAGCAGTTTCGGGTGGAAATATTACAGATGATGGAGGAGGAACCATAACTGCAAGAGGTGTTTGCTGGTCAACAAGCACCAATCCGACAACGGCTGACAATACTACAAGTGATGGTACAGGCACAGGTATCTTTACAAGTAACCTGTCCGGTTTAACTCCCGGAACTACTTATTATGTGAGGGCTTAT
Source organism: Bacteroidales bacterium (assembly GCA_016928075.1). Classification (GTDB taxonomy): domain Bacteria; phylum Bacteroidota; class Bacteroidia; order Bacteroidales; family VadinHA17; genus UBA9300. The sequence continues at coordinate 32,088 of JAFGLJ010000002.1, forward strand.
GCTATCAACATTGCAGGAACTGCTTATGGAAACCAGGTGTCCTTTGAAACAGATGATGTTGATATACCCACAGTATCAACAGAAGTTCCATATTCAATCACCCAGACTACAGCAATGTCAGGAGGAAATGTAAGTAGTGATGGTGGATCACCTGTAACTGCAAGAGGCGTTTGCTGGTCAATAAGCAGCAACCCTACAATTGCTGACAATCATACTGATGACGGAACCGGTACGGGAGCATTCGGAAGTAGTATCACAGGCCTGAATACAAACACCTTTTATTATGTCAGGGCCTATGCAACAAATGCCGTGGGTACAGCTTATGGAAACCAGCAGACATTAACCACTCAGCAACTGATTGATGCTGATGGAAACGTTTACAGAACTGTAGTTATGGGCTCACAGGTGTGGATGGCTGAAAACCTGAAGGTACTACCTTCTGTACATGCTACCTCTGATAATTCCGATACTGATCCACGTTATTATGTCTATGGATACGACGGCACAGACGTGCCAACGGCCAGGGCTACTGAGAATTTTACAGAGTACGGTGTATTATATAACTGGCCTGCAGCAGTAAATGCCTGTCCTACTGGCTGGCATATGCCAACAGACTCTGAGTGGAAGACGATGGAAATTTATATCGGAATGCCTGCAGATACAGCTGATCTAGCAGATGTTTACAGAGGAGTAACTTTTGGAAATGGTGATGAACTCAAAGAAACCGGCACCTCTCATTGGAATTCGAATAACGGAACCGACCTTCATGAGTTTACAGCTTTACCGGCTGGTTTATATAGCTACTACCTCACATCGTTTCTATTGATAAACGACAATGCCTACTTCTGGACTGCCACATCGTTTGATGCCGACAATAGCTGGAAGAGGTTCCTGGATGATATAAATCCTGGAATTCACCGTAATCATGAAACCAAAGCGATGGGCTATTCTGTCCGTTGCATTAAGGACTAGAAACGTATGGCAAAGTAGTTATTGTAATTTATAACCATAGCAAAAGGCTATAGGATCATAGATAAGGAGAGTCCTGCCTGGTTTTCTGAGCCAGGCAGGACTTTTTGCTTTATGTAATGAAATGATTTCTGACTATATTTATTTATATTGTTTGACAGAATAAACACTATTGGTACCTGGTTATTATATAATATAAAATAATATGAAAAGCTGCATTTTTTTCCTGGCTCTGCTACCAATAATGTCATTCGGTCAGCAGAACTATACTATCAGTGGAAAAATAACCGATGCAGAGACAGGAGAAGACCTTATTGGAGCTACGGTAAAAATTGTCGAGCCAGTTACAGGAGTTGCTACAAATTCATATGGCTTTTATTCAATATCACTACCTGAAGGTAAGTATGTAATACGATACAGCTATATCGGCTACGAAGATGTGGAACGCGAGATTAACTTTAGCAAAAACTATATTGTCAATATCGAGCTTACACCTGCAATCGTGGCCCTGGATGAGATTGTCGTATCATCTGACAGGGATGATACAAAAATAACCTCCACTGAACTGGGAGTGGATAAACTGAATCTCAAGGATATTGATAATATACCTGTCATCTTCGGCGAGAAGGATATCCTGAAGACCATCCAGTTGCTTCCCGGTATCAGTAATTCATCAGAAGGAAGTACAGGCTTTAATGTTCGTGGTGGCTCAATGGGACAGAATCTGATTCTCCTTGATGAGGCCCCTATATACAGTGCTGCGCATCTTGCAGGATTCTTTTCTATTTTTAATTCTGACGCAATAAAGGATGTTACCGTGTTTAAGGGTGGAATACCTGCCTGCTATGGCGGAAGGGCATCATCAGTCCTGGACATTAAAATGAATAACGGCAATAACAAAAAATTCAGCAGCTCAGGTGGAATAGGACTGGTATCATCACGTCTGACATTTGAAGCACCGCTGATAAAGGATAAGATGTCGTTTATTATTTCAGGCCGCAGAACATATGCCGATCTGATTGCAAGGCTTGTATTTCCTGAAGATATAATAAGGAATGACATAAAATTCTACTTCTATGATTTCAATGCAAAGCTGAACTACAGCATTAATCAGAATAACAGGCTTTTCCTGTCAGGCTATTTCGGAAAGGATGTCTTTGAATTTGGCAGCGATATAGGCACGGCTTGGGGTAATACAACTGCAACTATAAGATGGAATCATATTTTTAATGAAAAACTCTTTTCCAGGAGCTCGATTATCTACAGTAATTACGATTATGAATTTATTTTCGGCCAGGCCAGTATGAAACTGAGAACAGGTATTCAGGATATGATCTTTAAAGAGGATGCCACCTGGTATATTAATCCAGCAATCACCCTGAAATTCGGTACGAATATTACTTATCATAAATTCATGCCGGGAGAAATTGTTACATCAGGGAGTTCATATTTTGAATTAACACAGCGGGAAAAAAGAGCACTTGAAAGTGCCGTATACATACAAAATGAACAGAAGATCACCCCGAGGTTTAATATTAATTACGGACTCAGACTCTCAACCTTCAATCAATTTGGCCCTGGATGGTTTTACGATTATGCCGATGGAAGATTACCGGTCGATTCAACATATTTTGGACCGGGAAAAGCTGCCTTCCCCCATTTTGGCTTTGAACCCCGAATTATTGCAAATTACATTTTAAATGAAAAAACTTCAGTCAAACTGTCATATAACAGGCTGGCTCAATACCTGCACCTTCTGTCCAATACCACATCAGGCTCCCCTGCCGACGTCTGGATGCCCTGCAGCAATAATATTAAACCCGTATATGTCGACCATTTTTCCACAGGCTTATTCCGTAATTTCCTCGACAACAACATTGAATCATCTATAGAAGTATATTACAAAAACATGGCCAATACGGTTGATTATAAAGACGGTGCTGATATTATCTTCGATGAACATGTTGAATCACAGATACTCTCAGGCAAAGGCAGAAGTTATGGCCTTGAACTTTATATTAAGAAGAAATATGGTACTTTTACCGGGTGGGTAAGCTATACCCTCTCCAGGTCTGAAAACAAAATCGAGGGTATAAATAATTTCTCATGGTACCCTGTCAGGTATGACAAGACACATGAGGTATCCCTTATTGGTATTTATAAAATCAGTCAGAGGTTAACGGCATCCGGTGTCTGGACCTATGCCACCGGTAATGCGGTCACATTCCCAAGCGGAAAATATATAGTGGATAATAATCCCGTACCCTATTATACGGAGCGAAACGGCTATCGTATGCCTGACTATCACCGCCTTGATCTCAGCCTGACCTTAAACAGTAAGAAAAGCAAGAAATATAAGTCGTCATGGGATTTCTCGGTTTACAATGCATACAACAGGTATAACGCATACATTATCAGTTTCAGGGAAAGCGAGACTGTTCCCGGAGCGACAGAAGCAGTAAAATTAAGTCTTTTTGGAATCGTGCCTTCAATTACTTATAAATTTAAATTTTAGAATATGAAGTCCAGGAATATAATCATTCTCATTTCAATAACCATTTTGAGTGTCCTGACTTCATGCGAGGAGGTCATTGATATCGACCTTAATTATGCTAACCCGGCATTTGTAGTTGAAGCAGTAATCTATAAAGACTCGGTTTGCAATGTCCGGCTCACACGTACTACCAGTTTTTTTACACAGGAAGAACCTGATGTTATTGACAACGCCTTTATTACAATAAGCGACGGAACTTCATCTGAAGAACTTCATTATTCCGGCAACGGATATTATACCGGAAATAATATCCTTGGTACTGAAGACAGCAATTATGAAATTGAAATAATACATGACGGAATAACTCATACAGGTGAAGCATATATGCCAGAAAAAACAGATATTATTTCAGTCAGTTATGACAAATTTGAAACGCAAAGCACTCTTAATCCCCTGGGAGAAACCGTATTCACAATTAATTGTGAGTTCAATGATAATCCTGACACTGATAATTTCTATATGATCAAATACCTTGAGAACGGAGAAATGATCGAAAGTAACTATTTCATGCTTACTGAATATGATGCTATTGGTGGCACTTTCAGTATTGAGGATAATATCATAAGTTTCTCAGAAAGTATTTTTTATGAAGGAGGCGAGGTTGAAGTACAGGTTTTTTCAATTGATGAGCCTGTTTATCAATATTTTATGCAATTGAATGATATCCTTTTCTGGAAGAGACGAATCATGCCCCCTACTCCTTATAATCCTTCATCAAATATTAGTAACGGGGCACTGGGATATTTTGCCGCCTGGGCTTATGACTCAGCCGTTCTGGTACTCGAATAAAAGCTCTATATTTCCAAAAAAACTGCCAGATTTTTATCAAGTTTTTTTCACTATTCGTCAAAACGATATTTAATCTTAAAACTACTTTTATCATCTTTTGTTGCATTCTAGATTGTTGATTATCATTGTCTTACATTGCCTGTTACGATTTTAGACTGTTAAAAATGATTTTGGCTCGTGTAATTCATTTTTTTTTTGATTAAACACAACTTATAATACATGAGTCATGGAAAAGCATTGACGAATGTCAGAATACCCCTGATTTAAGGTCCTGAAATATGTCTGAAAACTGCCGCTGTCGCTCATTCTATGACTTGTTCCGAACTTTCTATTTATGTAAATTTGAGTAAATAAATTGAAACGGTGTTAATGTAAAAACTGATATGAATACAATGATTAAAACCACTAAAATTAAAAGTTCAGTATATTACAAAACCAGTACTGTTAAGGATGCATATAGTGGTTATTTGTATAAACAGCTGTCAGATGAGGGCAGTGAAGATTTTTATAATTATATAAATTGGCTCGATCTGGTTAAAGAATTGAATTTTATTATACTTCCCAGAACAAATTATTATTATTACCAACCGGAGGATCTGGAAAATATAAAAACTGTTATTAATCTTAAGCCCCTAAATCGTATTAATAAATTAGTACCTTTCCTGGAGAGCATATTTTCAATCCTCCCGGATTACAGTTACCTGACGGGGTGCTATGAAAATAACACTATGAATAATGCTGGTATAAACCAAAGATATATAACACGAACAAATAAGAGGGACAAAAGCAAAGGGAATGAAAATGAGAACAGGTATCGGGGTTCATGGTTGTTTAATAATATGAAAAGAATATTCAGTTCAGGTACTTACCATCAGCTTTCAAAGGAGAGGACAACATCTCTGTTGAAAGAAGCTGGTTTTACAATTCTTGACATCACCGCATTGAATGGCAGAACTTATTTCTGCGCTCAGAAAAGACCATTTTGAAATCTGATAATATATAAATTATTCCTTTCTCAGGGAGCATTCCACCAGACTATTTTAAATAATGAACTTAATTTATGGATTTTTACAAGGTTCTGCATAGATTTAGAACAGTACCATTCCTCATGAAGTGGAATTTGCTGGGCATTATCCTGGGATTTCTTGATATACTGGCTATAACACTCGCATTTCAATTATCTTTTAGTCTAAATTATAATAACTGGAATAGCTTTTTCTTTTCAGATAAGACCCTCATATATCTTTACATTGGAGTAATGCCTGTCTGGCTCATAATACTGTATTTCATAAAGATTGCCGAGGTACCGCGTACTAAAAGATACCGGATGCTCTTCTTCGAATACATACAATCTGCCCTTTTCATAGCCGTGCTCTTTGTTTTTATTTATTTTGCACTGAGATTATATATGGTGCCGAGGCGTTTGCTTGCAAACATTTGCTTTTTCGGATTCGTCTTTCTCTTCATTTTACGCCTGGTTGAGTATAAATTTTTTAAAAGCTACAGAACCAGGGGATATGACCGCAGAAATATTGTGATAATCGCTGATGAGACAGCAATTCCGTTTATTGAAAGTCTGCAGAAATATACAGAGTGGGGTTATAACATAAAGAGTATATTTACCGGATCTGAAAAAATAAGAATGAAATATGGCGATACACTTATCAAAGCGCCGAAAAACCTTATAAAGGACCTTAATAATATAATGGAGGTTGACCTCATTGATGAGGTTATTTATTTTAAGGATAAGATAATGCCATCCGAGACAAGGCAGATAATCCGCTCCTGTGAGGAGCTTGGTGTCACATTCCGCATTCACATGAATAATCCAGATGAGAACCTGAGTAATGCCATAAGGATTAAACTGGGCAAGGAATATTTTCTCACATTTTCAAATGTTCCATATAAGACTATTTCACTTGCCGCAAAAAGATTCATGGATGTTTCTGTTTCATTGCTGATGCTGGTATTTTTCCTTCCGTTTATGATTTTTGCAGCCCTGGCAATTAAGTTTTCATCAGAAGGTCCTGTGATCTTCAGGCAGGAAAGGGTTGGATTGAGAGGTCGTAAGTTCAAAATCTTAAAATTCCGGACGATGTTTTTTTATGCAGAAAGTATGCAGGAAGAACTGGCTTATATGAACGTGGTTGACGGACCTGCTTTTAAAATCGAGAATGATCCAAGGGTAACTAAGATCGGGAGGTTTTTAAGAAGAACAGGCCTTGACGAATTGCCCCAGCTCTTTAATGTCCTTAAGGGTGAAATGTCATTGGTGGGGCCAAGGCCACCATTGGAGAATGAAACAAAGCAATACGAACGCTGGCATTTAAGAAGGCTCTCTGTCAAACCCGGGCTATCATGCTTCTGGCAACTAAAATCCAGAAAAAATAGTGTTAATTTTGAAGAATGGATGGAAATGGACCTGGCTTATATTGATAATTGGTCTTTTAGACTGGATTTAATAATTTTGGTGCGGACAATAAGGACTGTTTTGCTAAGAGTAATAAGCTAACTAAACTATTGAAGATACTATAACGTTATATGTAACAAAAACAATAAATATCTTATAAAGAATAAAGTAAAATCATATGAAAAGTGATATGACAGAAATTAAGGGTAAAGTAAAGGAGTATATTCACCAGGCAGTGTATACGGATAAAGATAAGATCAAAGATGATTCTCTGATATTTAAGGAAGGTTTTATGGATTCAATGGGCTTTATTACTTTAATCACCTACCTTGAAGAACAGTTTGGTATCAGCACGGGTGATGCAGATCTATTAGAAGAAAACTTTGAATCAATAAATGCCATTTCTGATTTTGTTATGCGGAAATTAATGAACTAGTATGTGTGGAATAGCAGGCATAATAGATTTCCAAAATAATAGCAACAGCATTGATACTGTCAGATCGATGCTACAGTCAATTTCTTACCGTGGACCGGATGAATGCGGTATTTATCACTCCGCAAGTGCTACCATGGGAAATGTCAGATTGAGTATTATTGATCTCGTTAGCGGGCAACAACCTCTGTCTGACCTGACTGACAGGTACTGGATTATTTTCAATGGTGAAATATTTAATTTTAAAGAATTGCGCCAGGAACTCGAGGAAGACGGCAGCAAATTACGAACACAATCCGACACAGAGGTTCTGGTTCAATTATATGCAAGATACGGTAAGCAATGTCTGAGTAAACTGAACGGTCAATTTGCATTCGCCATATGGGACAAAAACAAGCAAGAACTTTTTATTGCCCGCGACAGGGTAGGTATACGTCCCCTTTTTTATAATATCACTAATGGGGTATTTTCCTTCGCATCAGAGATAAAATCTCTTTTTCAGCAAAAATCGATAGCCCGTGCACTACTGCCTGAAAGTCTGTCACAGGTTTATACTTTCTGGACAACAATAACCCCGAATACAGCATTTAAAAACATAAATGAGCTTTCACCCGGTCATTACCTTATCTATAGCAGAAAAGGACTTAGCATTGAAAAATACTGGGATCTGAACTTCAATGACAGATATGGAAACCTTACCTTTAATGATGCCATAGAACAATTCAATGAGTTGCTGAGCAGTGCCGTGCGTCTACGGTTAAGAGCAGATGTTGAAGTAGCAGCCTACCTCAGTGGAGGAATCGATTCAAGTGCCACCGTAAGGTACATCAAAGAAATTGAACCAGGCGTTCTGAATACATTCTCCATCGGATTCGAGGACAAGGTATTTGATGAGAGCAAATACCAGAAAGAGGCTGTGAAGTATTTAAAAACAAACCATAAATCGATATATTGTTCGTCATCAGATATTGCAAAATATTTTCCAAAGGTTGTATGGCATTCCGAAATACCTGTGACCCGTACTGCACCAACCCCAATGATGATACTTTCAAAACTGGTCAGGGACAATAATATTAAGGTTGTTATCACAGGTGAAGGTTCAGATGAAATGCTGGCCGGTTATAATATTTTCAGGGAAGCGAAAATACGCAGGTTCTGGGCATCTCAACCAGGGTCACAGTTAAGGCCTCTCCTTCTTAAAAAATTATATCCCGATATCCCTCATTTACGGAATGCCAGCACTAACATTCTGAAAATGTTTTTCGGGTACAAACTTGATGATACAGATAATCCGTTTTATTCTCATCTGCTGAGGTGGAATAATTCAAACCATATTAAGAAGCACTTCTCATCCTCATTGAAAGACGATCTCGCAGAATATTCACCCTTCGATGCACTTTCAGGTAGATTACCCAGTGGCTTCGATTCATGGGATCCGCTTGCGAAGTCACAATGGCTTGAAACCACGATATTCATGTCAGGGTACCTCCTGTCATCCCAGGGAGACAGAATGGCAATGGCAAACTCTGTTGAGGGAAGATATCCATTCCTGGATTACAGAATTATAGAATTATGTGCCGGTTTACCACCAGATTATAAACTTAAAGGACTGAATGAGAAATTCTTACTGAAGAAGCTCATGGAAAACAGGATACCTGAAAGCATTATTAAAAGGCCCAAGCAACCTTACCGTGCACCAATAAGCAGTGTTTTTATGTCAGCTGATGCACCGGAATATGTTAAAGAAATGATATCTGACAGCTATATAAAGAAAGTCGGGATTTTTAATAACGAAACCCTCTCCCCTCTTTTAAATAAAATAGAAAAAACGGGAAATGCTTCGGAAGTGGATAATATGGTACTGGCTGCTGTGATATCAACTCATCTGCTCCATTACCAGTTTATTGAAAACCATAACGAAGAATTTCAAACAGGAGAATTGAAAAATTTGAAAATAATTGAGGATATGCCGTGAAAGAAGAGATAAGATTGAAGATTTAAGATTTAAGAATAGATAACAAATAAACACCAATAAATATGTCATCAAAAAAACCATTTTCAAAGGATATTATACTTCTGGAAGATGTTGAATCTGCAGTTAACGAGATAGTTACAAAAATGCAGGTGGATGTTCTGCATACCATGAAGCGTAATGGAGGCGTAATAGGTATCAGTGGAGGTATAGATTCATCAGTATGTTTTGCTCTTGCTGCAAAAGCCTTTGGCCCTGAAAAGGTTCTCGGTATAATGTTACCGGAAAAAGACTCCAGTCCTGATAGCGAGGTGCTGGCGCGAAACCTTGCTGAAATTTACGGGGTGGAAGCAATAAAAGAGGAAATAACGGATGCTCTTTCCGGATTCCGGTGTTATGAGCGACGTGATGAAGCTGTGTCAAAAGTTTTTCCTGAATATGATTCCGGGACACATAAGATGAAGATCGGGATAAAGCAGAGTGGCCTGTATTCCAACCTGCCCCCTATTTTCACCCTGACCATTGTGGAACCGGACGGAACGGAGAAAGAAAAAATACTGCCCAGGAATGAATACCTTCAGATAGTAGCCGCATCTAATTTCAAACAGCGCACCAGGATGTCGATGCTCTATTATCATGCAGAAAAGCTACATTATGCAGTGATAGGCACCCCCAATAAACACGAACAGGAGCAGGGATTCTTTGTTAAATTTGGTGATGGAGGAGCAGACGTTATGCCGATAGGCAATCTCTATAAGACACAGGTCTACCAGGTGGCTGAATATCTTGGTGTACCAAAAGAAATTATTGACAGAACCCCGACAACCGACACCTACACAGCCGAGCAAACACAGGAGGAGTTCTTCTACCAGTTGCCCTTCGACCTTATGGACAGGTACTGGTATGCATTTGAGAATGGCTACCCGGCATCAGAGGTCGCCAGGGTAATGGGCGAAACAAAGGAGCGGGTTGAAGCACTTTACCGTAACCTGGAGAGAAAACGTAAAACAACGGAATATTTGAGGATGTCTCCTGTACGAAACTATTATGGTCTATGATTCAAATGAATCCCGTGCTCATGTGCAAGGTTAAATTATTAAACCGAGTATAGTAAATAAACAACAGATAGTATGAATGCAATTGATTATTTTTTCGAAAACACATCCCGTCTTGATAAGTTATTTCTGGCGGGCAAAGAAGAAATCACCTATAAGAACCTTTATAAGGAATCGCTGAAACTGGCTTCATGGATAAGGAAAGAAATCGGGACCGGTAATAATATTATTATTCTCTCAGTTAACAACCTGTTCATGCTCAAGACATACCTCGCGGTCATAAAGTCAGAAAATGTCTGCATACCGCTTGACCCGCGAATTGAGCAGGACAATTTTGATTATATCGCAAAGCTTACTGAGCCATCGATGATACTCCTGACAGAGGATATAATGAAAAGGTTGCCCCTGGGCGATTACCGATGCATCCTGCCCTCTGACATTGCCGATATTGAAGAATACAAAGAGTCAGATCTCAATTATGAAACGGATTCCGAGGAATGTGCGGAGATTATATTCACTTCAGGTTCAACGGGAGAACCAAAGGGAGTTATGATCTCTCATAAGAATCTTATAGCAAATACCAGCTCAATTGTTGAATACCTGCAACTGACCGCTGACGACAGGATGCTCGTTGTTCTGCCATTCTATTACTGTTATGGATTATCATTGCTGCACACCCATTTACGTGTTGGCGGATCAATAGTATTCAATAATTCATTTATCTTCCTTGGCAGAGTCATTCAGGATCTGATCGATTATGAATGCACAGGTTTTGCGGGAATACCCAGTCATTTTCAAATCCTTCTCAGAAAATCAGACACATTCAAGGAAACCAGTTTTCCGCATCTCAAATATGTTACCCAGGCCGGAGGTAAGCTGGCTTCAATATTCATGGATGAGTTCAGGGAAGCCCATCCTGAGATAAGATTTACTGTGATGTATGGTCAGACTGAAGCCACGGCAAGGTTATCATGGCTGCCACCCGAGTTACTTGACGAAAGAAGAGGATCAATGGGTAAGGGTATCCCTGGTGTTGAATTGAGAGTAGTAAACGAAAAAGGGGAAAAGATAAAACCGGGTGAGATAGGCGAAGTTGTGGCAAAAGGCGATAACGTAATGATGGGTTATTTTCATGATGAAGAAGGGACCAAAAAAGCCCTCAGGAACGGGTGGCTGTACACAGGTGACCTGGGCACAGTTGATGAGGATGGATATATCTACCTGACTGCGCGGTCAAAGGAAATTATAAAAGTCAGGGGTAAACGTGTCAGTCCAAAGGAAATTGAAGCCGTAATTCTCGAGATTCCCGGTATAATAGACTGTACAATAAGCAGTATCGATGATGAGATTGAAGGAGAAAAGCTAAAAGCAACTGTTGTAATCAGGAAAGATTACAAAAACTCTCTTACCGGTGAAGTAATACAACAACACTGCTCACAACACCTGGCATTATTTAAAATACCACAGGTTTTCGATCTTAAAGATGAATTAACTATTACAGCAACGGGAAAGAAGATCAAAAAGATGCACGCCCCTAAATAATCATTAATCTGCAGTTTCACCATCCCATCCTGCAATTCTTGCAAGCATCCACCACTGGGCTTTTGCCAGACGTATTGCACCTGCTTCGCTAATATGACCTGTTGCACGAGGGGTTTCATTTTCCGGGGCTATTGATGGATATGTATTCCCATTCCATGTCTTTTTCGTTAAATTTCCATCATTGTCATGGCATAATATATCTGCATAATCAAAAAGTATCCTTGTAGAATCTGCCTGAACATAAGCCCTGATCAATTCATGTTTTAAATGTCCCTGGTATGCAGCTTCACCAACCCAATCACCTTCATAATCAACTGGTCCCGTGGTGAAAATCATTCTTGTGGATGGACTGTTTGATGCACAATATGCAGCATAGTCTTCCATAGCACCAAGATATGTTTCCATACTTACACTGTTCCCGGTTAAGGCATAATCCCCCGCATCGAGCCCCCAACAAAGATTACCTTCCGGTCCTCCGTAAGATGCTCCATACCAGTGAACCCCGTACAAAGGATCAGCCTCCGCACTGGCACCATAATCAATTACCATATCTCCACACCACCCAAAACCAATTGCGCTGAATGGATGACCGGCATTCTTATATCTATTTATTGCGTTTTTAATCTCAACCCTTGCAGCATATGGCCTCGAGCCCTCATCATAAGCAAACCATGTAAACCAGGTATCCTCCCCTACCCAGCCATAGTCCTCAACCCTGACATATTGATCTGTATAAGCCTCCCCTGTGGAAATATTGCATGCATATACAGGATTATCTTCCTCAAGTAACTCCATCCCTCTTCTGTAAGCAGCAGAATGGGATTCACCTATGAAACCAACCAGCATTTTTTTCACTTCACTAATATATTGCTGTGGAATATCATTAAACCGATCAATCACAGTGTGATCAGCAATGATCTGATCCCCGGTTAACGGAATTACAGGAGGATCTTCGTCTTCTGGTCCAACTTCTTTGCATCCATATGATATGATCGGAAGAATGAATAAACCCAGGAGGGTAAGCTGAATGAATTTTTTCATGGTAGTAATTTTAAAATTTATACGGAATAAAACCGGTCAGATTTGAAACAAACGTATACAGAATTTGTTTATTGTTACTAATTATTAAAAGATATTGTATCTTGGGTATCTATAATAAAAGAGACAAAAATTATGCCTGTTATTTATTTAAGCTATTTTTTTTTAAAATATAATGAATAATTCAATATGAAACCGAAAACAGCAGCATATACAATACTATTTTCTATAATTTTTCTCATCTCATGCGGACAGGGTAAAGACTCATCTGATATGAACATTATTTTTCTTCATCATAGTACAGGCCGTACCATCTGGGATGGTGGTAACAGTCCTTCAAAGATCACCAAGTTTGCGGGCAGGTTCAGTACAAGGCTTGAAAGCATACTGAATACCAATGCAAAGTTGCGTAAGCTTTTTCAGGCATATAACAAAGAACACAACACTAACTACTCCATAAAAGAAAAATTTTTTCCGAAACCTGCTCCTTATGGATGGAATAACTTCCCCTACGATTATTACAATATCTGGGTGAAGAATGCCGGAGATAAACCTTATATGGAAGAGCCTACCCTGGAAATGCTGACAAAGAATTACAAGGTTATAATATTCAAACACTGTTACCCCGCAAGTAATATCCTGCCTGATTTAGATAAAACGGACATTAACTCTGATATCAAGACAATCTCCAATTACAAACTACAGTATTCAGCTCTAAGGGATAAACTGCATGAATTCCCGGAAACCAAATTCATCCTGTTCACTGGGGCTGCCCAGCTTGAGTCAGTAATATCCGAGGAAGAAGCCTTAAGGGCAAAAGAATTCTTTGGATGGGTGACTGATCAATGGGACCTTCCTGGCGATAATATATTTATTTGGGATTTTTACAGTCTGCAAACTGAAGGTGGTATATATTTCAAAGACGAGTATGCAAAGTCACCTGAAGACTCTCATCCAAATAATGAGTTTGCCGGCAGGGTTGTCAGTCTTCTGTTTAACAGGATCATTGACGTAATTGAAAATGATGGCGAAGGTACACAACTGACAGGTAAAGAGATCTGATATTCAGTTCTCTATCTTAAGCTCATTTTCAATCAGGGTATCTAAGTAAGCAATCAGTTCACCGGTGAATTCAATCGCAGCGCTTTGCATGAGGTGAGTCTCATCAAAATAATTCTCTTCAATCTTATAGATAGGATTTTCAGTATTGTAAACATAGAAATATACTCCATCACCGCTTAATTCCCTTATCCTGTTTTCGAATGATATACTATGATCCTGATAAACAGGCGGAAATACGACCACAAGGTTAATATTATTAGTTTTGCATGTTTCAATTATCCGTTTATAGGCCTCTACCTTCTCAGGCAGCTCCTCATCCTTCGGATATAACCTTTCACCTGAGACATAATCAATATCCATGTCATCAGGTTTCCAGGAAATAGGCATCGATCCACACTCCTGAATTGTATCTATGGGTGTGAATTTTTTAGGTCTTATATCGAAATTATATTTATTTAACCTGTTAAGCACAAGGAAACTAGAAAACATTTTATCCCTGTCTTCCCATTCTGAAAGTTCCTTCCAGATATATTCGTATTTCACCAGCGGGTAGAGCCGGTCTCTTCTAAAGATAATTGACTCATCATATAAAAGTTCAACATAATCGTCAACAACGAGAAGGGCTATTTCAGGTGGTTCATTATACTTAACAAGAGTTCTCATAATAAACTCATGAAATACGACATTGGACCCCGGGTAGCATAAATTATACGTTGAAAGACCGGTGGCATCTTCAATTTGTGAGGCCAGGATATCCCTGCTGCCTGTTGAAGAACCTACTATAATGATGTCTTTATTCACTTCACCGTTTACAAGGTATTCAAGCCGTTTATCAGCCTCAGCTTCAGCAGAGAAATGAGCCACAATGATAAACAGTTTATCAAAAATCAGAAAGATGACGGCAAAAAGAAGCAGTTTTAGCGCAAATTTTCCCATTTAAAACTGAAAATATATAAATTGTTGAACTTCACTGTTAAAAACTATAATGATTGTAATTAAGATACAGTATATAGCCCATCTGACAATCCTGAATGTATTCTTCTTACTTAACCAGTAAAACTCAATCTTATCAAAGATGTTACCAAAGTCGTGTTTCAATATCTCAAATATCAGGATTACAGAAATAAAAATCATAACCAGCAGGAATATTTCGTCCCTTACTCCGCCCGGTAAAGTACCACTCAGCAGAGGTAATTTTGAAAAGAAAGCAAAAACTGAATCTATATCAGGTGCAAAAAAGAATACCAGGGCTGTGCTGTAGAAAAGATATGTACATATTCTACCCAGCCATATCCTGAAAATATCGGGTAACTTCGAGAATATCCGCACCCGTAATCTCTTGGTAGAAAACTCATAATATATTGCTATTGCCTGCAAAAAGCCAAGCAGCATAAAGTTCCATCCTGCACCATGCCAGATCCCGAACAGCACCCATGTAAGAAAAAGTGCAAAGTTTGATGCCTTCCTGCCCCATTTTCTGTATCTGTAGCTTGTCCTGATAAATATATAATCATGAAACCATGAAGAAAGGGATATATGAAAGCGTTTCCAGAATTCAGTCATGTTTTCTGACATAAAAGGCCGGTTGAAGTTAGGTCTCAATTCAAGACCATATGCTCTGGCAAAACCAAAAGCAATATCCGTATATCCTGAGAAATCAAAATAAAGGTACAGGGGTTGTATAAGCATTACAGCCCAGAGTGAAAACTCAGATGAATGTTCAATGTTGGCATAAGCCATATTCACTATGGGGACCAGTTGATTGGCGATTGCAACTTTCTTAAAAAGCCCGAATAATACCAGCCTGAAACCTTCAGCAATTTTCTGCCCGTCAAATGATTTATTCAGACTGAGTTGTGGAAGAAAATGGTTTGATCTGTCGATAGGCCCTGACAGGAATCTGGGGAAAAAACTAATGTATAACAAAAAGTTTATAAAATTCCTTTCAGGCTTTTCCCAGCCGAGGTTTACATTAACAAGATAACCTATTCCCTGAAGTGTAAAAAATGATACACCTACGGGAATAATAATTTTTGAAATTACTGTGAAATCTAAATCTATTTTAAGAAGGTCGAAAAGCGGATTAATCGTAAATGACACGTATTTAAGAAGCAAAAGCTGTGTCAGATTAATAACAATCCCGGTTGTGAAAAGTATTCTTTTAATCCTTTGATTGGGTATTTTGAGCCCTATAATATAGTTGATAAATGAGTATGCGATAACATAAATCAGCAGGACATAACTATAGGTTGCTATAAAGCCACAGCTCAGCAAGGTTAAAAATAATACTCTGTATTCATTCTTTAACAGGTAATAGATAAATATCGAAATAACCGAAAATGAAAGAAAGTATAGCGAGGTTATATCCATTAGTTTAATGATTTACATATTCATTTAAGTGGGCTAATATAAATTTTTAAATTAAATAAATTGAATTTATATTTGGGCAACATTTTGAATATATTAATCGTTGTATTTCTGTGGTTCATCCATTATTATCATTAATTCATAAAATTGTTGTATCTGAATGAAGAAGGTCCTGATTTTTGCAATCCTGCTAACAGGATATTTTGTTAATGCTCAAGATATAGGTGGTGATTATTATGTTTCAGTATATGGTGATGATAATAATCCCGGCACATATGAAAGGCCATGGGCTACATTTCAGAAAGCTTTTGACGAAGCACGACCCGGAGATACTGTATATTTCAGGGGCGGGGTGTATTTTTCAACCTATCCTAATGAGATAAGACCTACCGATCAGCCTGGTATAGGTCGTAGCGGAACTGCTGAAAACCCAATATGTTACTTTAACTACCCCAGTGAAAATCCTATACTCGACTGTATATTACATTGTGATACGGAATATCCATATGGTGACCTATATAATTCTGCAATAGGTTTGTATGAAGCCGAGCATATTCATTTTAAAGGTTTAACTATAAGAAATGTATTTCAATGTGATCCTGTCGTATCAGCCGGAATCGGTGCTATAAGTTGCGCTAACTTAACGTTTGAAAACATCACCATGTACAATATTTCACAAAGGGGGTACTGGTATGATAGCGGAGCATACGGGACGCACGCTCCAAATCCGGTATTTGAATACGACACGGTAAGATGGATAAACTGCGACACTTACAATTTATGTGATTCTCTTACTGATGGCAGAAATGCTGATGCATGGAAAACCATACACTACGGGAACAATTATGTTCTATACCAGGGATGTAGAGCATGGAATTATTCGGATGACGGATTTGATTGCAATAATATTGACGGGGCAATAATGGTCTATGACAGTTGCTGGGCAATGTCAACAGATAAATATCAGGACTATCTTTCTTCTCTCGGTACTGAAATGGAAGGTAATGGATTTAAATTTTCAGCTCCACAATACAACAACGGTAACAAGATTCAGTTATATATTACAAACTGCATAGCATCACACTGTGTCGGCTATGGTTTTTATAATAACCTTTATTTAGGGAGTGAAGGTCACTGGGCAAATAATGCACGTGTATATAATAATACAGCCCATAAATGTTATCTTGGATTTTATGATAAAGGTGGTGGGAACTATCCGGATAGCTGCACATCTGTATACCGCAATAATATTGCATGGGACGCCACTTCAAGCCAGGCTCCTTTCGATCCTCTCTATGAAGTGTTTATGGCCTATACAACAGTGGCCGAGAGCCATAATACATGGGATGTAGTAGAATTCGACTGGCCCGGATGGGTATATACCGATACGGTAACAATATCGAATAATGATTTCGTGAGTCTGGATGAAACCCAGTTAACAAGACCCAGGAAATACGGTATCCACCTGCCTGATATTACCTACCTTAATCTTGCTGCAGGCAGCGATATGATAGATGCAGGCAAGTTTGTCGGATTGCCTTACGTTGGTTCAGCGCCTGATATCGGGGCATTTGAGTTCGGGGCGACTCCGGGCAGTACCAATAAATACCCATCAATTGTAATAATTTCTCCAGAAAGTGGAAGTACCTTCTACGAACCAAACAATGATATCGATATCATTGCAGATGCCCTTGATACGGATGGTTCGATCAGTAAGGTTGAATTTTATTCCAGTACAACAAAAATTGGTGAGAAAACCTCATATCCCTGGTCATTCCGATGGAGGGATGTACCCGTTGGTTCATATACCCTATGGGCCAGGGCTACCGACAATCAGAGTGCATCAGCAAGATCAGCAAACGTATATGTAACTGTGGAACCCCAGTCCGAAAACAGGAGTCCTAATATAGTTATAACTTACCCTGCAAATGGGAGCAAATTTTATGAAACAAATAATGATATTACCATTATTGCCGATGCTTCCGATCCCGATGGTTCAGTTACGAAAGTGGAGTTCTTTCAGGGAAGCACGAAACTTGGTGAAAAAACATCATCTCCATGGTCATACAGATGGAATAATGTACCCGTTGGAAGCTATTCAATCTGGGCCAGGGCCCATGATAACCGACAGGCAACAGCAAACTCACAAACAGTATCGGTAAGTGTGGAGGCAGTAACCAGTAACCAGCCACCATACATAGCAATAACTTCACCTACTAATGGAACCAAGTATATAGAACCAAATACTGATTTCACCATAACCGCGAATGCTAACGATCCGGATGGCTCAATTGTCAAAGTAGAGTTCTTTCAAGGGAATACCAAACTAGGTGAGAAGGCATCACCTCCATGGTCATACAGATGGAATGATCCACCGGTTGGGAACTATTCGATATGGGCCAGGGCACATGACAACGATGGTGCATCAGCCAACTCACCACCAGTATCAGTTATTGTGGAGCCTGAAGAAGATGATACAGATAATGAGAATAATATCAGCAACCTGTATCCAAATCCAAATAACGGATCTTTTGATTTTCTCTTAGGTGCCCCCCTGGAGGATTCCTGTAAAATCAGCATTGTTTCTTTATCGGGGATAGAAGTATACCACGACATATTGCTTCCATTAATAACCAGCAAACGATTAGAACTTCCTTACATACAACCCGGATTGTATATACTTTTACTTTACTGTAATGATTTAAGGCTATCAAGAAGATTCGTGAAGTACTGAGACCGGGATAATTAATTATTCTGGCTTGTATCTTTATTCAAGTACTAAATTATTTCCTTATTACAGAAATATACTCACATGTATATTGTTGTGAATGGTCATATTTATTAAGAAACAATGCAAGTTTCTGACAGATGAAATTGTATAATCTGAATAAGCCAAGCCATTTAATCAATCCATGGTTGAATTTACCTTTCATAAGATACAGGTTAAGTTGTGCAAACGTAACCACAAATCCGGATATTGGCCTTATTTCGATTACCTCGAATCCACATTTCTCAAAAAGATATTTCAAACCATACTTTGAGAATCTGTAAAAATCCCTTGGTTCCTCATGCAGATGCCAGATAAAAGGAGTGTGATATATTGCATATCCTCCATGTTTTAATACCCGGTAACACTCTCTGACTGCATCCTCAGGCTCTTCCAAATGTTCCAGCACACAGGTACATATTGCACTGTCGAAACTATTGTTTTTTACCGGAATGTTATAAGCAGTGGCAAAAATATCAATATTGGATTTATCATGGCTGGTATCGGTATGATCAACCCCAACATGATCTGTAACCAGATCTGCCAAAAGTTTTCCATAGGGCTTTGTACCGCAACCGATGTCAACAAGCCGTCCTTTTATATACTTTTCGCTCAGACCGGTGAAATGATCTAAAAATATTTTTTGAACCATCAGTATATCCGGACCATCAGTCTCACTGTTATTCTTCTTCGCTTTCTTTTTGTTTCTGCTTTCTTCCGCCATAATACTCTCAGCGCTTTAATTTGATACTTATAACTTCCAGAATCCTTCCCCGGTCTTCATCTGTCATATTCGAACCTGAAGGCAGACACAGACCCTGATTAAAAAGCTCTGAGGACACTCCATTTACATATGAAGGGCAGGAAGAAAAAACAGGTTGCATATGCATCGGCTTCCACAGAGGCCTGGTCTCAATATTTTCTTTTTTACATTCGTCCTGTAGATCCCAGCAACTTATCCCTGCCTCTGAAGGATCAATCAGAATGGTTGTAAGCCAGCGATTTGAATAGAACTTATCTGAAGGTTCTTCCAAGAAGCTAATACCGGGGATACCCTTGAGATTTTGAAAGTAAAATTCATAATTATCTCTCCTTTGCTGCACCCTCATATTGATAGCTTCCATCTGGCCCCTTCCTATACCAGCGAGAACATTGCTCATCCGGTAATTATAACCCACCTGGCTATGCTGGTAATACGGAGCTTTGTCCCTGGCCTGAGTGGAAAGGAACCTGGCTTTTTCTATAAGTTCCTTATCATTTGATATTAATGCACCTCCACCAGATGTTGTTATTATTTTATTTCCATTGAAAGAAAGCACAGCCATTATTCCAATAGAACCAACGTGTTTATTCTCATACCTACTGCCCAGAGCTTCAGCTGCATCTTCAATAACAGGAATTTCGTATCTATCCGCAATTTCGATTATCTCATCCATCTTAGCCGGCATCCCGTATAAATGAACCACAATAATAGCCTTAACCCTGTGTTCTACGCCCTTTGCCCTGCGCTCTTTCAGAGCAAGTTCTAAAAGACATGGATCCATATTCCATGTCTCCGGCTCACTGTCAATGAGTACAGGAGTAGCTCCAAGGTATTTAATCGGATTTACAGTTGCTGAAAAAGTAAAGGAAGATGCGATAACCTCATCTCCCTGACAAACTCCAAGCATTACCAGTGCCAGGTGAATTGCAGCTGAACCAGAGCTGAGTGCCGCGGCATGTTCAACACCACAATAACCGGCCAGTGTTTTTTCAAAAGCATTTACATTGGGACCCAGCGGCGCAATCCAGTTTTGCTTAAAGGCTTCATTTATATATTTCATTTCTCCTCCACTCATGTGTGGACTCGATAAATAGATGCGCTTCTTCATGTTTTTCCCCTTTGTCATCCAAATATTGTATTTAGAAACGGTGTAAACCCATTAATATATAGATCAACAAATGTAATTCCGCGAGTGTCGTCGACTGAAATGCGAGGTAATGAATACATATTATCGGTATGATATTTAAAGATATTCCCGTCTTTTGCAGTAAATGCCATTTTCAAATTACAGCCTCTGGTAATATTAAACTCCCTGACACTTGCTGCACTCGAAGATCCGATCGGGTATGCCAGGTACAATACAGGTTTTTTTATTTTTTTCTCTATTATTTCTATTGATTCATTAATCTCCTTAATCACTGTATCTTCAGACAGCTTGCTTAATGCCAGGTGATTAACCGTATGAGCACCAATAGTTACCAGGGGATGATTGCTCAACTCTATTACCTGGTCCCATGACATAGCCAGCTTCGCGGTAAGATCGAAAAGATCATCCTGCACCATGTTAAAAATAGTCTGAAGCCTTTTTATCAGATTTTTCTCATCACTCTCCAGTATATATCGCCGTATGCTCCAGAAAGCATTATTCTTTTCTTCCATAGTGCCTGTCTTATAAGAATAAGTATTGTCACCATCCTTAAACTGTATTAAATTACTTTCCATTACCAGATTCTCTAAAAGGTACCACCACAGGACTACTGTATGATCCGGGAACCCTGTAGTAAGGAATAAAGTAAAAGGAACGCTGTACTTCTCAAAGACAGGTAATGCATGTGTCAGATTATCAATATATCCATCGTCAAAGGTAAACGCTACAAATCTTTTCACCTTGCTCTTGGCAGTTATCCGGTTATAACACTCATCAAGTGAGACTATATCTATATTATTTGAAATAAAATATTTCACAATATCTTCAAGAGAACCCTGTGTTACATGGAGGTTTTTGTTGAAAACATAGTCGTTTTCGTTATATATCCGATGAAATACAAGGACATGACCAATTCCTGCATAGAAAGGCTTAAATATTTTATGCAATTTAGTAGATCTTATTATATCATACTTATTCATCCTTGTTTTCAATCATAAAGAGAAGCCGGGGGTAAGCAATACCCTGTTCTTATAGCTTCCGCCTGTCAAAAACATAAAAATCACTAATTTTTAAATATTCCATCAACACTTCTTTTACTTGCTTCCTGCTTTTCCACCATTTCTCAGCATTAAAATCAGAATAGTAACTTGGGATGCTCACAACCTTGACAGGCATTCCTGTCTTAACAAACGCCGACTTAAAGATAAGTGATGCCCTCCGGGTATGTTCAGCTGAAGAAACCAGGAGTATTGTATCAATCTCGGGTTTACCTGCTATGTATTCTCTTATTATTGTTGCCTCCATGTGTGTGCTTTTTGCTCCTCCGGGCAGTACAGTTATACTATCTGGATTAACACCAAGTGATACTGCGATATTACGCGTCTGACCGGTATTACTTATATTGGCAAACCTGTTTACCTCTTTGTATTCATCTCCCTCAAACTGCCTGGTTTCTACCATAATAATATTATTGCTGAATCCCTGGTGGTAAAGGTCTGATGCTTTTAACACCCGATCATAAACACTCCCCATTAATATCACAATGGCATCTGCCCGAACCGGCTCATCTTCATTTACCAGCCACTGACCTGCTCTTCTGCAACTTACAATATATGCTATTATAATAATTAATACTATAGAACAAAAGAAAATTCTTTGCCTCATCTTTATATCGCTACTTCATGATATCAAAGAATTTTATCAACCAATAACTTGTAACTCGTAACTTGAGACCTTCCGTTCCACAAATTATAATTCATTTTTCATCTTACACCAAATACCGTTTTCACTATAATAATTATATCTCCAAAAAAAGTCCTGTTATGATAATAGTCAAGGTTGATTCTTATCTTATCAGGCCATATGACCTCATCATTGTATTTTTGAGGGTCATTTACGGTAGTTAGGAGTTCCTCCTCATTTGCATATTTCAATGTTGCCAGTCCGGTTATGCCCGGGCGCAGTTCAAGTATTTTCTTCTCTTCACCAACCAGTTTTTTCGAATATTCCGGCATATCAGGCCGCGGACCAACAAAGCTCATATCTCCTTTTAGAACATTCCATAGTTCGGGCAACTCATCAAGCTTGCATTTCCGTAATCTGGCTCCAACAGGAGTTATACGGCTTTCTCCCCTAACAGATATAGTGCTTCCTCCATGGTTGAGAGTCATTGTACGGAACTTGTATATTGTAAATGGCTTACCTTTTCTTCCTGTGCGTTTCTGTGCGAAAATTACAGGCCCCGGCATGCCAAGCTTAATGATTATAGCAGTGACTATAAAAACAGGACTCAATAAGAGCAAACCAATAAAAGAAGCAAAAATATCAAACCCTCTTTTCAACATCCTGATACCTTAAGTTTATAATTCATCAATTCCTTCTTATTATTTATTCTGCTTCCTTAAAGCTCATTTTTCTGGTTCCCGTTATCAGGTGATTCTCCCGGTATTGAATTCCTGGCAAATCTTACAAACTCCACCAGGAGATAATCATTCTGAAGTTCCTTCAAAACTCTCATGGTTGGATTTTTTGCATGAGCTTTCATTACAGATTTATTTTTCTTCGAAATAGTGGAAAGACATCGGAAACCCATTCGCCATGATGTTTCATACATTATATCATTCATGACCAGTCCTATACCCATCCCACGGTATTGTTTATCAATCAGTCGGCCAACAAAGCATTTCCTGTTAATAAAGAACCGCAGGAAGAAATATCCTACCATTTTTTCTCCTTCGAAAACTCCCATCATAAGGAAAGAGCGATTTTTAAATTGTCTCTTGATGGATACCAGGTCAAAGCCATGGGGACTAAAATATTCAAGATCAGAAATATCCTGGTTTTTTATCATTGTATGCAATGATTCAGTATCTGAAAGATCAAGTCTTCTGAATAAATATGAAGAACCGGATATCTCACTTAAAACGCCGGAAATAACACTGTTTAATCTTGATTTAAAGAACAGGGAAAAGATGAATCCGTTGACCCATTCAATAATTCTCCATAGAAAGCCGAAATGGTGTTTAATGAAAATCAGGATTCTCTCCATTACAGATATTTTTCAAGCTCGTGTTTCAGTCCTTCCCTGGCAGGCAACTGCCAAAGCAGCTTACACCAGTTGTGATTACCTTCGATCAGTTCGGGGCCCTCTTCAGTAATAGCTATATCCCAGCCAACCGACCTGTTTTCAGGCAGATAAATAGCAGCCTTTCTGGTTAAGGCGATTACCTCATCCCAGAAAGGGATATTGAAGCCGCTTATTGCTTTTCCTGTTACAGGATGGGCAATCATATCTTCCTTCGTGATATCACTGTAAACACCCGGACCTTTAACAATTCCTGTTTCCATCTCTATAAAGGCTGCCAGGTTTCCTGCTGCCATATTATCTACAGGAGAGTTAACTGATATCCGGAGTCGTGCACCCAAAAAATCAACATTCCCTTCATTCAATTGTGTTAAGACACGTACTGTATTCAGTCCTGAAGGTGATAATGCCATCATTGCCTGATGCTGCTGCACATACTCCTCTGCAAGATCATATTTCTTGCTTAGCATATAGTTAATCAGTGATTCAGGAGAATAATCTTTACATAAGATGACCTCCACTTCTGCACCCACCTGTCCATGTGATCCTTTTAATACCAGCTTCCCGGTTTTATTTGCCAGGAGTTCAGAACAACAATCCCGGTCTGATTTAAGTGTCTGTATATCAGCATAACCTCTTTTAATAAATAGCCTGAAGTATTTTAAAAACTCTATTTTATCCTCAAGGTATATCCTTGCAACTCGTGGATTCATTTTGAGCTGGTATTCATATAAATATCCGGTACCTGCCCACTTTTTACGCTCGTCTTTATCCTTTTCAAAAAAACGGAACTGGAAGTATTCAAGAATTGAAATATTATAAACGAATATTGAGGTCAACAGATCAGACAAAAGAGATATTTTCGTTTTATCGCTTTTATTTAAAGCATAATTAAAAAAAAGACTAAACTTTTCTTTATCAAGCTTTCTAATATAATAGATGAAGTATAATAATCGTGACAATCTCATTATTCTTCAGCAATTATTATCTGAAAATCCAGGTTCTGTACTTTTAATATTACATTTTCTAATGTACATGTTGGTTTAATTTTCATTTTCCCCTGGAAAGATTTCGATGTGTTCCTTCCACAAAGGACCAAATAAAGCTTCGAACGGCCAGAAACCCGGACATATGGCATTCCATTCAACAAGTTTGGGATCACCTGTTTCATCAATACATACATCCCAGCCAATCAATCGTAAATAGGGGTATTTCTTATGTGCCTTTTTACATTCATCCAGCATTTTACCAAACATTGGAAGGTTTATGTCAGAAAACAAGAATCCTGTATTCTTATGTCTTACTCCTCCCTTATAGCACCACATGTCACCATAATAAGACGTCTCGGATGGCTTACCTGAAGAGTCAAAATACAGGTATTCACCTCCTATTGAGAGATTATCCAGTCGTGATCCATCCACTCCGAATCTCAATATAACAAATATCAGATCAACTTCACCATTGTCCTTAAGATAAGTAGTCACCCTGAAGCTATTGAGACTCTGAGGGTGTAAGTCGTTGAGGACTTTATATTGTCTTACATATGGCTGAATCACATAATTAATATTTTTACTTAGCTTTTCAGGCTCAAACTCAGAAGAGTGAATAATTTGAATCTGCTTACCTTTCATCCCGAATTCTTCCTTCACTACTATGGTATCATCAAACTCAGCTAAGATATTAGTTAGTTCACTTATATTAATTGTTTCAAGATCTGCATTATAGAATATTCCTGAAACGTAAACAAACAGCGGCTTTATGGCAAACTCTCCAAAAAGACGGTAATCATAAGTTTTGGCATCACTTAAATAGCGGTAGTTTTTAGGATTCATTTTCGGCAATAACACATACCGGTAATAATCGTATGGCAGCCACCCTTCAACAAATTCCCTCCTCATTTCCGTATAAAGTGCCAGGTATGGCCAGTAGCTTTTTGTACCAAATTTTTGTCGCGCATATTGTTTTATACGCTTTTTCAGCTTCCTGTCAATAACCGCGGTGCCATAGTATTTAATAATACACCTTCTTCTTTTGTGAGCCCGTATCCTTGAATAAACAAATGAATATTTTACAATAAGATTCCTTATCGATTCTTCAAATCGAAAATACCTGTCTTCGAAATTCATTACGGCTATTTTTAAGTTGATTAATTAATTTCTTTTATCGGAGAGTTCACTTTTCCTCCAGTGCATGTTGAATACTTTTTTCAACCTTATATCCAGGTATCTACCAATAGCATTTGCCTTAAATACCTTATAAAGTATTCTTGAACCTGGTGGCAGGCGATAGCCCATTTTTGCTTTCACTACTCCTGAACAGGGGCTGCATAAGCCACATGGTTTACCCATAAGAGGATAGGCACAGAACCAGGTCATTGGAATTACCTTTTCATATCCAATCTCTTTATACAAATCTATAGCCTGCAGTTTGGTCATTCTGAATTGGGGTAGCCCGAAATGGTAATTTCCAAAAATATTTACAAAATCTTCTGAACTCCGATTATGATCTACTTCACAGTATTCAATTCTTTGACCCCCCGAAAGGATTAATGCAGATTCGTTTATAGTGCCGTGTTTTTCAAAGCATTTATCAACCCTGCCCGTTGGATCTGATTCAAATCCTACTTCAAGAATTAAATTATACTGCTTTGCAAACCTGGCAAGGAAATCATACTGGTAACCTATTCCAAATTCTTTATTAAGCTCGTCAAAGGAATCTGTTATTTTCTTATCCTGTTTGACATCTGAATAGTGAATTATAATCAATGGTAACAGCCTGCATTTCACTTCCTTGTTGGAATTTATAAATTCGGTAATTTTAGCTATTGCCTTTAATTCATTGGGTTCAGACCTCTTCTTTAAACTTATATAGTAAGGTTGTATTCCTACTTCAAGTAAAGATAACTGGCAAACCCTGAAGGTGGAATCAAATCCACCTGTCCATAAAACATTTATCTGCTCCAAGATATATTGAAAAATTTCAGATTAATTATTAATATAATACTATGAAAGTCCGATAACCTAGAGGAACCAGTGAATCCAACGGGCTATTTAAAAACATACTTTTCAGGATCTGTATCACGAAAGCGTTTATTGTATATAGCTTTCAGCTTTTCATTAATTGACTTTCCAAAAGTATTATCTTTAAATATTTTATATATTATCCTTGACCTAATTGGTAATCTAAATGCCATACCTTCTTTGATAACCTGCTCACAGGGAGTGCACAACCCACATGGTTTCCCCATCAGTGGGTGGGCACAAAACCATGTCATATTGATTACTTTTTCAAATCCGAGCTCTCTATAAGCTTTCACAGTATCATGCTTATTCATATCATACAGGGGTATTCCGTAACGAAACTCTCCAAATAAATTCATAAAATCTTCCGGACACTCATCAGGAACCAAGACGTAATACTCAATATTTTCACTTTCAGAAACGGATATTGTTTCTTTTTTAACCTTCGCATATTTTTCAAAAACTTCCATTTCACCGCTTGACGGATTAATCTCGCATCCTATTTCTGGCATAATATTATACTGCCTCGCAAACCTCGAAAGAAAATCATACTGATAACCAATTTTGTATTTTTTACGTAAAGCATTAAATGAACCTGTAACCTGACTATCAGGTAAGATCTCATCATACTTAACGATAATTAATGGCAGTAAATTACACCTGGTTTCTTTGCGAGAATTAATAAAATCAGTGATTTTATTTATGGCTCTTATTTCATATGATTCGGACTTTCTTCTTAAACTAACATAGAATGGTTGAATTTCTACATTCAGTAAAGATAACTGACAAACTCTGAAAGTTGAATCAAATCCACCTGTCCATAAAACATTTATTTTTCCCATGATGTAATACTATATCCTTAAGTATTTACAAATAATTAAGGGATATAAAGATATTATACGTTACACTTTATATGTCAAACCATGCAATATAATTACAATAAATTAAACTAAAACCTGTCTTCAAATTTCCTTTTAACCAATTTGAGTAACTTGCTATTATTGTGTTTTAAATAATTCTTACGCCAGTAATTCCTTACCGGGATCTGGAGGTTTGCTTTGATACGTGCAATCAATGGTAGCCTGAATCCCATTCCCGATGCAACTGCATCAGTACATGGGCCGCAGGTACCACAGGGCTTAATCTTGATTCTTGGCCTGCGACAGAATGAAGTCATATAAAGTAATTCTTCCCACTTATTCATTTTTGCTATCTTGAGCATATCTTTTTTTGTGAGTCCCACAATAGGGTACTCAAAGTTTCTGAACGCTTCAGAGTTTTTAAAATGATTAAAAAAAGCCTTCTCACCTGAAATGCTGGTCAGCGCTACTTCAATTTTATCTGGGATAAATTCCCTGCAATAATTTGACATTATTTGATACTGCTCGGCCACCTTACCTAATTTTTGTAAGTCATTGATCTTTTCGTCAATATCTTCATGTCTGGGAATCAGGTCCTCGTTGATATATATTGTGGGCAGGAATCTTGACCTGACATCCGGATATCTTCTGACAATAGCTCTTCTGATCCTAATCATAGTTGCGATTTCAATGCCTGTTGAGTCCTCATGCCTTACTATATAGTGAGGTTGAACTTGACTCGGGGTAGTTGTAAGCAATTGAATTAACCTGAAAGTTGAATCGAAACCTCCTGTCCAGAAAACATTTACCTTTTCTTTAGCTTCTTGCATTTTAGTTTAAAAAGAATTTGGATGTAATGATAGTGTATCCTTGTTTTGGAATAAAAATGGTCTTTTCGGGCAAGATAATTATATCAAAATGAACGCACATGGATAACAGAGTTCTTTTCTAAATCATCAATTATCTCAATTATGGGTTTAAATGGAAACTCATTAATAAGAAGCTCCAGCTTTCTTTTCACGGTACCTTTGTTAAGACGGTAAAAAGATAATGGGATTCTCCTACTTAGGCTCATCGTAGCCTTTGCATCATAAAAATAATCAGGATACTTACCCTTATCCAGCTCATATGGATGAAGATATACTATTACCGGTCTTCGCTTAGTGATTGTCAGGAATGCTTTACGCGTAAAACTGTAAGGGAAATATCTTAAATATCCACCGCCGCATGCCGGTATAGTTTTGCCCATGAAATTTATCACAGATAAAGGTACTTCAATGAGTGTACATCCATTCTTTAATTCAAGGCGAAGTATTTCCTTATCGAAACCGGGCCAGCCATAGCGGCTTGCTTTTGCTGGCACTATGCTGCTGTCATATTTAAACCCCAGATCTGATATTACTTCCAGAGCCCAGCTGGTATTTCTCATAATGGAAAATGCGGGTGCCCGGAATCCGTATACCTTTTCTCCTGTTATATCTTCAATAAGTGCTTTAGCCTTGTATATATTTCCCCGTGCCTGCTCAGGTGTTAATTTATGTATCTGGTCGTGATTATAACCATGAACTCCTAATTCATGCCTGTATGATGCTATAGATCTTACTAAAGATGGAAAGGTTGAAGCAATCTCACCCAAAATAAAAAAAGTGGCCCTGACTTTATTCTCATTGAACAAGTCGAGCAATATGTTAACATTATCAATAACCCTGGTTGTCGGAGGTATTTCAATATTAAATAAATCACGCATCAGAATATTTACCCCATCTTCAACATCGATAGACAATGCAGAGTATGTTAATGGATACATATTATCCCGGGTACATTCAGAGGGTGCACTATTCATATAATCATTTTACAACAGGAGGAACGAAAAGAATTAAATAGAATCATGCATTCCTGCCATTAAGCTCCAGTTAGAATAATGTGTAACAATATTTTCCAGTCCCGAATCCAAAGGAAGAACGACCATATTCTTTAGTTTTCTCCTTAAAAATCCGAGTTTCCACAATTCATTGGTTTTGAATCTCAGATTATTCATGATTGCAACGAAGCTAATATTCATCTGTCTGCCAGCCATTAATGCCATTTTAATAACAGGTATGGTATTATCAGTTGATCCAACAAGATCTACAATTATCATCTCATAGTTATTCCTGTTTCTATTTATTGTAAATACTGCTATCGTAGTTTCCCTGTTTTTTTCACTACAGACCATTCCGTAAGATCGATTCGGATGGTTTATATACCGCCACCTGTGAAATCCTGATACCCTGTGGGTTTTCAGGAATCCATCATTGCTTATGTATTTCTGGGCAATGTGGTCGATATGATCAGGGTCGATTATATATTTATTATCAATATCTACAGGTTCTGCCTTGCCCTTTGAAAACATTTCCCTGACAACACAACCCGGCTTTAATATTTTTACGCGCCAGTTTATTTTTCCCAGGAATTGCCATCCTAAAGATAAGTTTGTGGGCAGGCTATACTGATTTGGAAAATTAAACATTAGATCCACATCCTGTTTCCTGGCATTTGCCAATCCGTAAATTCTCATTTTTGTAAAAATTCCTTTGCCCCGGTAATCCATTTGTACAGCTGATTCACAAGGTTGTAATGCCTTGATTACAGCATTCCGGATTCTAAATTCCCAAGGGAGCAATACATCCACACCTATGATTCTGTTTTCAATCTCAGCAACAGTTATTAACGAGTTCCCAAACGGATTATCCTGATATTTCCAGTTCCAGTATTCGTTTCCTCTTACAAAGGTGCTCCTTTGCTGCTGCGTAAATACATGATTCAGTAATTGGAGAATACTCTCCCGGTCATCGCTGGTTGCCTGTCTGATAAGAGGCTCCATAGGATGAAGTTAATTAGTACAATATCTGCCGGTAATTCTATACATTGCTGCAATCATAAATTGACGGGGTTTCCTGAGCAATTTCAAAGGGATAAGATAAAAAGGCGGGGATTCTCCATTGACTTCCCAACATTGAATATGCTGTTTCTGTCCACGCAGGTTATTCAAATAGTTTCTTGTGCTTCTGCCACCCAAAGAGAATTTAAGGATAAATTCATTTAATCGTTTAATTTTAAAATTGTTAAAATAGAAATACCTTAAAAAGAACTCGTAATCTGAACTGGGATGTAAATCCAGATTATAATAACCGGTCTTATCCAACAAATTTCTCTTTATATAAATACTCTGGTGTGAAGGCATCCATCCCCTTCTGGCAAGAGACCTTCTGTATTCAGGACTGATATTTACCCTTACCGGCATATCCCTGGTATTTACCAGGATGCTGTTGCCATACATGATATCGATATCATTTTTATTGAAATGATCAGCGATTTTATGAACAACTGCCGAATTAAAAAGTCTGTCGCCAGCATGGATCAGTCCGACTATATCTCCAGTTGCAAGTTTCAAACCTTTGTTTATGGCATCGTAAAGATTCTTATCGGGTTCTGAAACAAGCCTGGTTATGTTATCCCTGTATTCATTGATAATATTCAGCGAATCATCAGTTGATTTACCATCAATTACTATATACTCAATATTTTTGTATGTCTGGTTTATGACCGACTCAATGGTTGCACGTATATCCTTTTCATTGTTATAGCAAATTGTCACAATGCTTATTCTAGGCTCAGGCATTACAGAACAGGTTTACGTTTGAAAGATCTTACATGTATACTTTATAAATCAACAATATATATAAGTTATCCGGAAAAATTAAAGTTACTGGCTGAATACATTAACCAGTAATTCTGCAGATTCCCGGATACGCAAGGAATAATCTTCATAGGGCTTATCGTTAATATTCCGGTCAGGATACTTGCTTAAAATAGAAGCCAGTTCATCAGCATCATGAGGATCAAAATATACTCCATTATCTTTTAACTGCTCAATATTGACCGGAAGATTGGAAGCAATTACAGGTACCTGAAGTGATATAGCATCTTCTATTACGGTGCTCCAGCCTTCGAACAAGCTTGGTTGCAATACTGCCTGTGCATGTTCCATAATTTTTATCTGGTCTCCCCTGGGAATAATGCCCATAAGACTTATATGATCCTGAAGCTTATTATCTTCAATTAGCCTGTATAGCTCCTTCAGATAGGGAGAATCGGAATCCCTGGGAAACTTTCCAGTAATTGCAAAGTGTTTATTGATCCCCATTTCTTTCAATTTTGCCAGTGCAAGCAGAAGTACTCTGTGGTTTTTATGTTTATGAAACTGGTTTGAAATAAGGAAATATTTTTCTGGCAGATTGTATTTTTTCCGCAGTTCATTAATGTCAAGATTAAGGTAATCATCATTTATAGAAGTGAAATGGTATACATGGAATTTGAGATCTTTTCTTGGTTTATAGAATTTATGAAAATCGTTTTTAACTGCTTCGCTTGAAACTATCAGGTCACTGGCATTCTTAAGCATGAAGTACAACCTAATATTCCTGTGTATTATGGTAAGCCGGGAGAAAAACTCCGGGTAATATTTATGCTGCAGGTCTGCATACCATGCCACCACTTTTGCCCGTGTTTTATTCTTAACAGGAAAATTCTTTGCAGGATAAACAGCATCAAGATCATATTTCTTAATCAGGTCATTATAAAAAACATTTTTTCTCAGAATCCATGATCTTAAGTTTCCACGGACCACTGACGGGAAGGGCCATTCAATAAGATTAATATACGGATATTTAAATTCTTCCAGGAATTTGCCCAGCTCAGGCTGGTAAAACAGAAATATCTCTGGTTTATCCTTATCTTCAAGATGATTTAATGTCTTAGCAAGATTAATGACATAGATAATCCCTCCCATCCATTGTGCGCTAAAATTGAAAATAATGCCGAGTTTCAGTCTTTTATTATCCATTGCTTGATGTTTGATTTATTACCTTGTCCAACTATTAACCATATCTTTGATTCCTTCGTCTATGCTGTGCACAGGCTGCCATCCGGTTGCTTTCTTCAGTTTGCTTACATCTGCCAGGAGGTGTTGCCTTTCAACCTTTCTCACCCTTGCAGGGTCAACTTCGATTTCTATCTTCTCATTTAACTGTCGCTCGAATGCCTCTACAATTTCCACGACCGAGTATTCTATGCCACGCCCCAGGTTAAATATATCGTAATTTGCTTTTTTAAGTTTCAATAGTTTACTTACAGCACTGGCCATATCATAAGTATGTATAAAATCACGTTTTGGTGTAAGATTACCCAGTTTAATAGTACGCAGCCCCCCCTTCAACTGAGTTTCAATTTCCGGTATAAGGTGTGGATTGGTCTCATTGGGACCGAATGCATTGAAGAAACGGCAAACAATGGTATCAATTCCGGTTTCAAGCCAGAATTTTTTAAACAGATGCTCGCCGGTGAGTTTGCTTAACCCGTAAATATCAAGTGGCAGTAATTCATGGTTTTCACTGACCGCAAAATCAGAAATCGGGTAAACCGCCGCTGTTGATGCAAAGAATATTTTCGTAAGTGACGGCAGGCCAGTACAGGCATTCAGAATATTCATTGTCCCCCGGATATTGATATCAGCTGCCTCGAAAGGATGCTGATTACAATAAGGGATGAAGTGTATCGCTGCAAGGTGGACAACTATATCGGGCTTTAATTGAGTAATAATCCCGTTAACTTTTACGATGTCCCTTATATCAGCAAGGAAGAAATGGCTGTCGGGTATATCTATAAAGTCTCGATTACCAAATGAAAGGTTATCAAGCACGAAAATCTCGTACCCATCTTCTTTAAGTTGAGGTACGATTGCTGATCCTATGAAACCGGCTCCACCGGTGATTAATGTTTTCATAAAGGGTTCAATTGGTTATTTATCTGTTATTGATTCACTCAGGATGAACTGTAAATATTGTTCACCTATCTGGCTGATAGAAAATTGTCGAATATCTTCACGTGCATTTTCCCCAAATATTGTCCGGGTTTCCTTATTCTTCATAAGCAATTCAAGTTTCTTCTGAAAATGTTCGAAGTCAAATAACGGGACAAGGAATCCGTTATGGTTGTCCCTTATCATTTCTGAAGGACCGGCCACGCAGTCAAATGCCACCACAGGCAAGCCTGCTGCCATCGCCTCTCCTATTGCATTAGGGAAACCCTCCGAACTGGATGTGAAAGCAAAAACGGAGCTTTTAAGATATATCCCTTCAATGTTGTCCGTTTTACCCAGAAATACTACTCTCTGGTCAACATTTAGATCCCTGGCCAGTGTCTTTAACCTTGCCATATTTTGCTGCTTCAAATGATCATAACCAACGAGTAGTAATTTCCAGTCAGGCGGACTGACTTTTGCAAACATCTCTATCAGTTTATCCTGGTGTTTTGATTTAATGAGTCGTCCCACCATAAGGACAATATTTTGCCTTTCCTGTTCATGACTAACCTTAATCTCACGTATTGGATTGCCTATTACTCTTATATTTTTATGTTTTATCCGCGCAGAATAGATTTCCTTAGCCTTGGCTGTCTGGGCTATTATTCCAGTGGCGCGCGGATAAAACAATTTCCTGAGAAAGGTATGAAAGGCATTGAATTTCTTTTCCGGGCTGCACCTGTCGGAAATATAAACCGGATATTTAAGCCCGCACAGTGCTATAAGTACAAAGCTGTTCCAGAGCTCGCCGAAGCTGATTATACTTCCAGGTCCGATTTTCTTAATGGTATACCTGAGGTATAAAAGCGTCTTTAAAGTGAAGTATATACGTAACTTATTATTAAACCTGAATTGAGGCTTGTGAATTATCAGGTTATCCGGTATTATATAGAAGATTTCTCTTGTAATGCCATAAAGCACAAGGTGAAGTTCAAGATCTTGCCTGGCAGCAAAATAGTCTGCCAGCTCAGACATTACCCGTTCCATCCCACCTGCCTGAAGCGATGGAATTACAAGACATATTTTCTTTTTATTTTCTAACTGCAACCCAATAACAAAAAAACATTCAATCTATTTGCTTTACGCTTTACGCTTTATCCTCTCCACTATATCATCAACCATCCACTCGCATGGATTAAACTGCCCCCCATGCCAGACTAAATCCCTGTCCCAATATCCAGTGCAAGGATCATATACTTCCTTAATAAAACCAAAACTCACTTCCAGGACATAGATTTTGTCATCGTAATAAACGAAATCAAAAGCAGCATTTTGTGTGTCCAACTGATCAGCCATCTTAAATGAAAGGCGCACTGTCTCATCATCAAAATGTTCCTTTTCATATAATACCATCCCACTCCCTGAAGCTCTGAAATCATCCTTGCGTATCATCCGCTTTATTGCGAAGGCTTTGTCACCAATAATTATTATCCTTATGTCAAAATCATTTTCGGGAATAAATTCCTGGAAGTATATATAACCCTTCTCCCTTCCTCTAACCCTTGCATATGGCGGAGGTATAATAAACCTTACGACTCCCTCTATCAGATTCTTGAAATTTGATTTACCCAGCCGGTACTTTC
Organism: Bacteroidales bacterium; assembly: GCA_016928075.1. Classification (GTDB taxonomy): domain Bacteria; phylum Bacteroidota; class Bacteroidia; order Bacteroidales; family VadinHA17; genus UBA9300. Next base: position 67,406 of record JAFGLJ010000002.1, read on the forward strand.
TCCACCGCTCTTTCATGCTTCCAATAGCATAGTAACCGAGGAAACCGGATCTGAAGGCTTTACGAATCATTCTCCTGGCTTGTCTTGCATTCCTGACCAATCGAACATTCTGAGATCCACCACCGCCACGCAGTTTGAATACTTTTGGGAAGGTGCTTTCATTCACCCATTGAAAAGCCGTATTCTTATCGTAGAAAATCCATGTCCCGGGCATGGGTGCGTTAATAGCTTCCAGAAGGTATTTCTGACCTACCTTGTCATCAAAATGCCACAGTGTATTAAAATCAGGAAACACTGTCTTACCTGCAGCCTGAACGGAATAGGTTAACTGTTTGGCAAATACCTTGTCCTTCGGATTATTCTGGTTTACATGCCACATCAGAGCATCACAATCGCTCAATTGCTGCATGATATTATTGCTGTAACAGTCCACCTGTTTCCATGGTATTCCCTTTTCATCGCAATAGGTTATCCAGCGTTCGCTGAAAGAATCCTTTGAATGATGTATTCCAATTTTCATATTATTGTTCCTAAGTTTATATCAAGTATCCAAATATAAGGAAGCCCATATCTCAAATGAAACAATTACCCACAAGGCCTCGAGCTCATAATACTTAAGGAGTTGAATATTTGACAGCCAGCCAGTTGCAAGTTGATGATTGAAAAGTCCCCTTTCTCTTGTTCCGGGTAATATCTTATTATTGAGGTAATCGGCAAATTCTTTTTTAAGAAAGAATTCCTTTAACGGAATTCCAAATCCCATTTTATCCCTGAAAGCAAAATCAAAGCCAAAAGTTTCTGCCGTCATTTTCTTAAGAAGGTACTTCTCGGTATTATATCCTTCAGGGCTTTTCCTTAAAAGCAGGTACTTCTCAGGGATGGTGAACGAATTCTCAACTACCTCATTATCAAGAAACGGGACCCTGTTCTCGATTGAATGGGCCATTGACATCTTGTCCTGCCGGATTAATAGGTCAGGAAGGTAGGAATGCATCTCGTATTTAACCTGGCGGTCAAACAATGACCCGTTTAAAGACTCATACAATGATCTTCTTCCTGCAATGGCTCTGTGTTCATCGAAATTGCTCATGAGATTTCCAGCCAGAAAGGGTGTCATAAAGGCTGTTGCCATCACAGCTCGGTATTTATGGTCAAAATAATCTTTCAGCCTGATGGGATGCTTTATGTTTTTCTTTATTTCATGAAGCAATTTTCGTCCTCTGAAAGGATAACTTAAATTATAAAACCTGTCATAGCCTCCAAAGACTTCATCAGCACCCTCACCGCTTAACAGGACCGTAACGTATTCCTTCGCCCGTTGTGATAACTTATAAATGGCCACAGTATTTGGATGGTTCAAAGGTGCTTCCAGATGCCAGGTTGCTCTCTCAATATTATCAAGATAATAATCAGAATCAAGCAGAAATTTATGCGAAGTAATCCGTAATGTGTCTTTAACCCTGTTTATAAACTTTTCCTCATTGAACCTCTGGTCGTTGAAAACAATGGATACAGACTCAAATTTCCCCTTATCACTGTTCCTGTTGGCAAGCCAGGTCACAATAGAGGAGTCAATACCTCCTGAAAGCTGGCATCCCAGTTTTACATCACTCATAAGCTGGCTTTTGACACTCTTATTCAACCATCCTTCAAGTTTGTTACCATATGTACCGATATCAACGGATAGATCATTTACCCTTGAGTAAGTGTTAAGATTAAAATAATGTTTGCTCACAAGACCTTTTCTATGAGAAAATGCAATATAATAACCCGGGTCCAATGATTGTATATCCCTGAATAAAGTACCTTTAAGGTTGTTGCGGAAGAGCAGAAATTCATCAAGCTGTTCTTCCGCCAGTTGAAAATTAAAACCGTCAATATACCTGAAGCTCTTCAGTTCAGATGAGAAAGCAAATATATCATCGGTAAGAATATAATACATGGGCTTTATACCAAACCGGTCACGTGTAATAAAAATCTCATTAATCCCCAGGTCGGCTATCACAATTGCAAACATGCCGTTCAGGCGGCTCAGCATTCCTTCAAATCCGTATCTGAGGTACAGGGCTAGCACTATTTCCGTATCAGTGGTGCTCTTAAAGACATAGCCCCAGTCTTCAAGTTCATTTTTATAATCAAATGCGTTATATATTTCTCCGTTAAGGGTCAGCAGAACCTTTTTATCAGGGCTTACCATCGGCTGGTGCCCGTTGAATGAAAGGTCCAGTATGCTCAGGCGGTTAAAGCCAAGAACCCCCTCAAGATTATCTTTCACCGGTCCCGGCTCTCTTATTTCAAGTTCGGCAGACTCCCCTGATTTAAGACTGAAAGCCATAATACCTGAATCGTCAGGCCCCCGGTGTTTCTGCACATCAAGCATCGAAAGGATTTGGGAACTGTCCTTTATTGGTTTTGAACCAAGGTTAATATAGCCTGTTATTCCGCACATACACCCGGATTGAATTTACTTTTTTTTCTCGTACTTTTTAAGGAATCTTACCAGAACATCCCTGTGCGATTCACAGCGGGTGAGGTTCAGCAATAGTAAACGTTTCCTTCTCGACAGAAATCTCGGAAAGAAGCCCCGTTTCCTTAGTGAGGCAATGTTCTTGCCAAAGTATGGCTCAATAAAAGCATCATACATGGGATATACGGACTGGCAGTAATTCAGGAATTCAGCTTTCAGCTGCCTGTCATCCTCAATTATTGTATTGAGCTGGTTTATTTCTTTAAAGAAATCTTCTGTCTCTTTGCTATCCAGGTGAAAGATACCTGGCTTTTCATTATTTTGCTTATGGGGTATAATCTCAAACTCGGCTTTATCAGATATAATGAGCCGCACAACAAATCCTTTATTCCAGTTCTCATTTAACTTTCCAGGCCAATCATAGATAAAATTACCTAGCCCGTAGAATATTGGTTTCGACCTGTATAATTCGTAGCCTGAAAATGCGTGGGTATGGTGGGAAAAGACAGCATCGGCACCTGAATCAATAATGAACCTGTATAGCTCTTTAGTGCGGGGAGATGGCAACTCAAAGAATTCGTTACCTGCATGTATTATAACAATAATATAATCATGATATTTTCCGGCTGCTTCAATATCATAAAAGCAGTGCACGGGATTGAGGGGATTACAGTTAAATGTGCCATCCGGAGTGGAAAGGAACTCGTTGTCAGCAAAATTCAATATTGCTATTTTCCTGTTCTTAATAAATACAGAATATGGTTTCCTGGCATGCTCTTTGGTAAGGCCAATACCAACAGTATTAATATTATTTGCATTGCATAACTCCAGGGTTTCCAGGACACCTCTTTCATCATAGTCCATAATGTGGTTATTAGCCATTGCAGCCAAATGAATATTAGCATGGGTAAGTATTTTGATGCACTCGGGGTGGGCCTTCTGGTGCGGTCCTGTTTTTAACCTTGCAGATCCCGATTCTGTTAAAGGACATTCCAGGTCAACAATATTCAGATCATTATCCATGAATACATCAATAAAATCATTGAATATCGACCTGTAGTCTCCTTTCAGTGCCAGCTCTTCCATCCGGTTAATCGGACAGAAGTCTCCCGTTACCAAAATTTTGATGGAATCTGAACTCATATTTTTATAATTGACTTAAGCATGATTAACTAGTACTTGCAATGAGGTCGCCGAGCTGATCAGAGCTCATAAACTCAACATCCGGCCACAGTTTGATAATGCGTTCAAGAAGATCTTTTAACAATTTAAGATTCTCGCTTCTGTTCCTCTCGTCGAGTGTGCCGATAAAATTGATCCTGTGTGCACTTATTATTGCAGGTTTCCTCCATCTGAAAGCAATATTAATACGCCTGAGGCATTCTCCAACATTATCTGAAGATTTTGTAAGAGATGGTTCAAAGAATACATTCCTGATAAGAAAATACTGACCGTAATTATTTCTGTTCCCCAGGAAATGATACTTTTTCGTGTAATTCCCGAATGATCCCGTAGGTATCGACTGAATAACGAGACCCTGGATATATCTGACTCCTTTTTCATGCAATGTCTCCTCAACATCACTATTCCACGTGTAACATGGAGGAATAAATGATCTTGATCTGAAACCGAAAATATCTTCAAACAGGTCCAGACCTTCAGCCAGGCTTTCCTTCATCTTCAGCAAATCATCAGGAGTGTTATAATCAAGAACTTCCATAAAATTATAATCACCATTACCCGAGAAGGTTGTTTCATTATTAAATGTGAACATCATTTCAGGTGCTCTGGTTCTGAGTGCATTCATCCACCTTACAACATTTACGTGTTCGCGGCCATGGAACTGGGGCCTGAATATTCCGGTATTATTGCCCTGTTTCCAGAGGAACTCGACTCTTTCACGTCCGGGATATCTTTTAAGAGTTTCTGTAACGGGTTCAAAATGATATTCTGTAAAATCAGACTTCTTTATCATTTTAAAATCAGGATTGCCCACGACAAAATTTGCGGTAATTACAGGGTGTTTACCCGTTGAATCTTTAATATAATTCAGAATTTCATACAGCAAGGTCATATCCTCATTGCTTTCCAGTGTATCGAGACGGTTGTAATCACTTCCTGCAATAGCCAAACCCTGTGCCACAAATTTTGAATACACTTCATTTGATGGCATTCTGATACTTCCCCAGTCATCGCTTTCAATTACTACGATCTTTCTCCTGGTACGCCAGCCAGGTATATTAATAAAATTCTGTGAAACAGCTGCTTTCAGCCGGGGAACAGGGTTACTCATTATTTATTATCTCTCCAAGTTGGGCAGTGGTTATAAACTCTGCATCCGGCCAGGTTTTTATTATCTGTCTGAGCAGGGTATTTAATTGTTTAAGCCCGTTATCTCTGTTTTCCGGGTATAGAGCACCAATATAATTCAGCCTGTGAGAACTTATTATAGCGGGCTTTTTGTATCCAAACATTTCTGAAATTTCATTCATACAACTATCAACCCAATCCCGGCCGGATTCTCCGGGCTCAAAGAAGCAGTTGCGTGTGATATATCTTAGCCCGTGTTTATTTTTCTGTCCCAGCCAGTGTATTTTTTTCCTTGTCCTGCCGTAGTCCAGAGGTTCAATCTGTAATTTGGGAACTGATATAAACCTGATACCCTCATCATAGCACACCTTGTCAAGCTTTGAACTCATGGGTCCGTTAGGGGGTACTAAATAGGTTGCTCGATAACCGAACAAGGACTCAAACAGGTTAAGCCCGGAAGAAATTACCTCCTCGTGGTATTCAAGGTCACCGGGGTCAATAAAATCAAAAGCAGCCTGGAACTCCATTTTAATATCAGGATCATTCGTAGTGGATATCCCCCACATGTTTTGATTAAACGCTTTCGTAGTATTTTCATGTCTCCCCATCAGTGCTCTCATCCACACTTTTACATTCAAATGTTCACGTCCGTGAAACTGAGGTAAAAATATTCTATTTTCAATCCCTTCCCTCCATAGCTTAAAAGACTCGTCGCAACCCTTGTATCTTTTTAGTGTTTCCGTAAAAGGTTCATAATGGTATTCAGTGAACTCTGATTGTCTAATTTTCTCAAAGTCAGGATTTGCAACAACAGAAACCGGAGTTAAAACTGACGGATTCCCGCAGCTGTCTTTTACAGATGATAAAACTTCAAACAATAATTCAAGATCCCTGGAAGTTGCCAGTGAATCATATTTATTAAATCTGGAACCCTCATCAGATATAAGATCAATGCCTTCTATAAGCAGTCTTTCAAAAGCCTGCCTTGAAGGCATCCTGATACTTCCCCAGTCATCCGATTCCAGTACCACAAGCTTTCGCTTCGTCCTCCATCCCGGAAGATTTGATAAATTCTTTATAAGACCTGATCCAAAAGGGAGCTTGCGCATCAGCAGTTTACGGTTTAGAATATTAATTCAGAAATCGGTACACCCGGGATAAGTAATGGGAACCCAACTCCCGGAGCAAAAAGCCAGGCATTAATGCTCACAGATCCCACTCTGAGCATAACAGCTACGAATAATAATATTGGGAATAGCCCAATTATTGTAAGGTAATTTAATCTGTTCCCGGGCTTTTTAAGGAAATACAGGAATACATATAATGTGGCAAAAAGAAAGAATGTATCCTGAAACCGTCCACCAAAAGTTGGTATGACTTTACCAAAATTCACAAATGACAGGAAAAGTAGCAGAAAACTGAATAAGTTCCTTTGAGGCTTATCTTTAACCTGGGTATTATCCGTAATCTGAATAATTGCAATTGCAAGGATAAAAAAGTAAAAACAAAGGCTGGAACCCATTGTCACGAACCATGGCGTGCCCTGGAAAGAGTCTTGCATACCTTCAATATACATTTCATTGGCGTAGCCCTCGTACCTGTCCTGTATAGGACCACCCAGAGAGTATGCCAGTGACTCAAAAACCGGAGTCATTAATCCGGGCAGAATAAATGATGCGGCTAAAATCGGGAGGTATATCAGATTTCGATTACCTGCTAAAAAGTATATGAACAGCACCACATTTGCTGAGATAAAACTCCAGTGAACCAGTGATGCAGAAAGGGCCAGGATTAGATACCTGGGATCACGGTGTATAATAACGTGATAAGCTCCTAAAAAGAACACCCATGTTGCAAGTGGCATCCTGATACCTCCCAGTGTGGTTATTGGCATTACGAAAACAAAAAAAGCCATAAAGATAAAAGCATTCCACCCCGGATTTTCAACATACTGTTTATGCAGCTGGTTGATGGATTTCAAATAAAAGAACCCAAAAATAGCTGCCCATACTGCAAAAAGAATACTATAACTTGTGGTAATCCTTGATACAATAAATGTAACCAGCGGCTGCATAATATCTACTGTAGTATCAGTATACAGCCCGCCAACAATTGCAAAGAAATCTGAAAATGGCAGTTCGGCAGTGTCTTGTAGAGCCGCTGCATAACGTTCTGCATCCACACCTGCATCACCCAGCACGAAAGTCAGTCCATAATAAATGAAGAAAATGTAGACGGTCTTTTTCGAATCCTTCTGGCTATAGGTAAATATTGCTGTTATGAAGGCCAGGAAAGGCCATATCAGAAATAGAATGACGTATTTCAGAGGGTTGGAAGCAGATACAGGGTATGATGTATAGTAAGTATCGTTATTCATGAAAGAAATTTAGTATTCTAAAAGGTCTAAAAAAAGTTGTGTGACATTTTTTATGTGATATTGTCCGGGATCTGGCAGCTGCAGCCTGTTACTATAATCCCCGTTTAAGAATTCAAGCAGGTAAGTACTGTTGAAGTTCCTTTCAATATTTAATACAGGCCTGTTAACGATAGTATAATCTATCAGCTTACTGGGAGAATTAAGCATGGTGTTATTATCAAAATTGACAAGAAAGTCCATTTTAGCCAATACCTTCAGTAGTTCATTCCGTGGTATATAATCCGATATTTCAAGTTTATCTCCTAATTTATCCTTATAAGTGGTGATCATATCTGGCTTATTTGTATAAACCTTGAATTTAAAGGGTAAATCCACTGTCAGCAGATAATCAAGCAGAGGCCCGGGGTCGCGGGCACCAGGCAGGAACCCACCGGCATAGGCAAACGTAGTAACTTCATTTGCAGGTTTATTGCTTTCTCTTTCGGTAATGTCAAAATCAAATCCCTGTGGAATTATTCTTATTTTATCTTGAAATTCGGTATAATAGGCAGGTCTTGCGCTTTCAATAGGTATTGTAATAAAATCCGTTCTTCTGCAGAATCCTTTTTCAAGATATTTGAAATAAAAGGGCTTTCTGAAAGAATCAAGGATATCACCCATATAGGGATCCCCGCAGTCAGCTATCCATTTATCTGCAATCGGGTGCTTTTCAGACCTTGACCATGCAACTCCCCAGTGTACCGGATAAGGAACAGCAAAAGAAATCATCAGGTCATATCCTGACTCATTCCTAAGAAAATTCCTTACTTTAAACATTTCCTCAATCGCAGGATATTCAAACAAAACCATCATTATTCTTGTTAATCCCCTGCTCATGATTGAAAACGGCTTTCTCCTGAAGGCCGGTACCACGGGGAATCTCGCTTTGCCCCACATTTTCAGTTTAATGTCATACTCCCTCAGAAAATCAGAATAATCATGATCCCTGTATCTTGTTATAACCACCAATGAATGCCCCCGCCTTACCATTTCCTTAGCCAGTTCTGTAGCCCTGTAACTCCTGGGGGATATTTCAGGGTAAAAAGCACTGCTGACCAATAAAATCTTCAGACTCTTGCTCTCACTCATTTTAATTCAGGTATGATAAAGAAAATATTTTTGGACCGAATTCCTCAATCTCTCAATTATACGTTCTTCACCAATCTCTTTTTTTAATATATCCCGGTTATGCTTAATTTCGTTATGGGACAAATTTTCAAGAGCAGACAGATTACCTTCAGAGAAGTCTTTCTCCATAGAAAAAATTACAGCACCTACTCTTTTCAGGTACTGGTAAAAAGTGTTTGATTCGTTTAAATAGACTTTGCTTCCCAGCCATAGCATCGTAAGAATATTCCCTTCAGCCTGCTGACGGTAATGATTCATTATTGTTATTCCACAACCCCTGATTATTGATGTATATTCATTCAGGGGCATAAACTTACGCAGGGGTATGAAATTTTCACCAAGAAGTTCAGTTCCTTTATCCTGGATATAATCTGCATACCTTGAGTTGCCATAACTTAGCGGCGCTACGATTTTCCGGATACCTGTATCCATCCTCCTAAGTATATCGAGGGCTTCAAGATGATTATTAGTAAACGATGCGGAATTCCCGAGTAAGATATTATTCCCGTTTACGGTTGCTGATTCATTGCCCTGCATTATAAACTCAAGGGGGTAGTAAGCAAAGGGGATATGCCTGCACTTCTCCGATATCAAATTTCTTTCTCTGAAGTAGTTGAAATCTTCCTCGTGTAAGGTGGAGATATATCTTAATTCCGAAGTGGCAAGCCTGGTTGCATCTGTAATTGTTGATGGCTTACAGTAAATAATATTCCTTGCGAGTTCCTTTATCCTTTCTTTCAATGAATGTCCTGATTCAGGTAGCTTAATTGAAGCAGTTAAGTCCCCAACTAATTTATCGTCGGGAAGATTCTCTTCTGTATACAATTCTGCTCCCCATAGCATGCCAATGAACTTCTCTTTTTGCTTTGATTGCAGGTATATTGTACTATTGTATGCACTTATTCCATGCAGAAAGACACAATCGTAGTTTTGGGTCATTTCTGATAACTTTTTAACCAGGCCGTTATTATAAAAGACAACCTGGACATTCTTTTTTTTCTCCACATGTTCCAGTTTGCTGTTTAACCTGGAACGGCGAATGACAAAATGATTGCATCCCGGGAAAGCTTTCTCAAAAATATAATTGGCTGCATTAATAAACTTCTCGTCAGTAGCTATATGAAGAATGGAGATTTTTTTTTCAGGCATTTTAGCTCAATGTGATAACTTCAATAATTTTATCAACATCATTCTCTGTAAGGTCATAGTATAATGGTAACCTGACCAGGGCATCGGTGTAGTGATCAGAATTTGGTATTTCACGATTTCCATGTATTTCTTTGTAATATTTGCTTTTATGTAAACTCAAATAATGAAAGACTGCATGAATGCCATTATTTTTCAATTTTTCAATCATCTTATTCCTTTGTTCCCCTCTTTTAAACACAAGATAAAACATATGGCCATTTTGTGATGCGTACTCAGGTATTACAGGTATCTGAACCCCGTTATCCCCGGCCCATTCTTTTAAACCTTCATAATATTTCCACCAGATACTAACCCTTTTTTTCTGGATTTCCCCAATGTTTTCTAACTGTGCCCACAGGTATGCTGCGGTGATTTCGGAAGGAAGAAAAGAGGATCCTGTATCACACCAGCCATACTTGTCTACCTCCCCTCGATAGAATTCAGCCCTGTTTGTCCCTTTCTCCCAGATTATTTCTGATCTTTTTATAAACCTGTCATCATTGATGGCCAGGAGGCCACCCTCTCCTGAAGTAATGTTCTTGGTCTCATGAAATGAAAAAGCTGCAAGATGCCCTATGCTGCCAAGCGGATTTCCCTTATATGTAGCATCAATTGCCTGTGCTGCATCTTCAATTACGAGCAGGTTATACTTAGAGGCAATCGACATTATTTTGTCCATATCACATGCAACACCTGCATAATGAACAGGCACAATAGCCCTGGTTTTTTGAGTAACATATTCAACAATTTTTTCCTCATCAATACCCGGGTGATCATAACGGCTATCAACAAAAATAATTTTCGCACCCTGCCTCACAAAAGCCAGGGCTGTTGAAACAAAAGTGTATGAAGGAATAATAACCTCATCACCGGGCTTAATGTCGGCAAGAATGGCACACATTTCAAGAGCATCAGTGCATGAAGTTGTCAGCAGAGCTTTTTTTAATCTGTAACGTTCCTCGAAAAAATGCTGGCATTTCTTGGTATATATGCCATTACCGGAAATCGTTCCGGAATAAACAGCCTGATACATGTAATGCATCTCTTTGCCTGTTAGATAGGGTTTATTAAAAGGAATCATGTATATATTTAAATTTGAATACTTTACTTCACTAGAACCATTACTTTCCTTTATCTCCCAAAAAACCTCTTCACTATTTGCTTTATTTCTTTTACAAGTGCACTTATAAGAAACGCCGGCATAAAAGAATTGTATATATGAACATAATAATTGTAAGGCTTCTCTACACCTTTCAATTCAATTCTCCTGTAACTATTATTAAATAACAATTCCCTTATTTTCTTATAATTTTTCATATAGGGTTTCTGCAGAGCAGAATTTAATGTTAATAATACAAACTTACATATTGGATGATTCAAAAATATCCTTTGCTCTTCCTTCAGGTTTGGTTCTTGTTGAAACCTTCTCAAATTTACTGCTGCCAGTAAAAACCCCCGAATTGATTTTTCAGAGCGATAGAGTTCCGAATTGGTTGCAGAGCCAGGCCTTGTAGTCCTTTGATAAAACGAGGATCCGTCAAAAATGCATCGTTCAGCAAGGCATAGAATGCGTGCTATAAACTCACCATCTTCAAGATAGGGGACATTGGGCAGATAGCGGAGTTTATTGCGATTCATAAATTCAGTTTCAAACAATACTGCTACCATCCTGTCGGGATCTGTAAGACCATCAGCCCGAATCAAAAAATAGGTTCTGATACCCACGTGAACATCAGATATATATTTCTCATTAAAGATGCATTTGCGCACTGATCCATCCTGGTATAGAAAAGTAAATCCAAGTATTGAAACCTGAGCATTTTTTTCGCTGGCGTTTTTCAATACTTTGCCAAAGCTTTTAGAATCAACATAATCATCCGGATCAATAAACATAAGGTATCTGCCGGTAGCCTTTTCAATGCCATTGTTCCTTGCACGTGAAACTCCCTGGTTTTCCTGATCGATAAGAATAATATTATCAAATTCTTTCTGCATTCGCTTTATAACTCCACGACTGTCATCGGGCGAACCATCATTTATGCAAATGATCTCATATTCATCCCTTGGTATATCCTGATCTTCAAGACTGCATATACACCTATCGACATATGGTTCTACGTTGTACATTGGTATTATGACCGAGAGCTGTTTCATGCAATACAGTTTATAATTCCAGGTTTAGATTTGACATCAGGAGTTGAGAACGATCAAATTCTTACATATAGAGTTCATTATTATTCAGGCCCTTGTTTAATCTCTTTCTTATCCAGATAAAGTATTTAAATGGATTCAGATATAAAGTAAGAAGAGACAGGAGCATCCTGTTTGGCAAAATATTCTTGTTTAACCATTTCCATCTGAATATTTGCGACGCATACCAGAAAAAGCGTTCATTAAGCCTTATATCAGCAGGCATATTCGGGTAGGTGTATATGCGACGGAAATTCTCTTCCTGAAAATAATTAGGCTCGATCAGGTATGTATCACCGGTATTGTATATTGATTTGGAATGCCGCCGGTAATTCACGGTAACCTTATCCATGAAATATATTTTATAACCGTTCCTGGTAAGATTTAACCATAAAGGGTAATCTTCCAGAAGTTTGAATCTCTCATCAAATCCTCCAACCTTGGTAAGTGTTTCCCTGTTAATAAACAATGAAGGCGTATAGTGTATCCTGTCATGTAATAATAACATTCTGTATTGAGAATCAGCACTTCTGCCAGGTGCCACAATGCTATTCTGGTTATATGCATCCTCGGGTGTTATTCTAAGTAAATTTTGAGGTTCAAATGTGTCCTTGTACACTTCAACACCTGATAATAAGACTTTAATTTCGGGCCTGGAAGCAATATGTGTCATATTGTCCCTTATATAGTCCGGCTTGAGAGTATCATCTCCCGCAAGAAAAGCCAGCCAATCACCTTTAGCAGCATATAAGCCTCTGTTTGCATTTGCCGGGACACCTGAATTACTTTTTGCTTTAATGATCTCAGTACGTATGAACCTGTCTTTATTGTTATTAGTATTAAGCCAGCCAAGACATACTTCAATGGTGTCATCGCTGGAGAAGTCATCAGTGATAATTAATTCAATGTCATTCCAGGTTTGTTGTGAAACACTCTCAAGCGTTTCAATAACAAATTGAGAAGAATTATAGGTTACAACGACTATAGAAACCAGAGGTCTCATATCATAAATAAGAAGTTATCAGGGGTAATAAGTACATAGTTTATTTCTTAAATATCCCCGAGAAAAATGACCTCAGATCCATTAGTTCATTCAGCTTAATAAATGAAAACACAGTTGCTCCTAAAAGAACCAGTATACCAGCAAGATATTTGTAAAAAGCACCCGAAATAAAAACGGTTAGAAAGGTAGCTACCACAAATCCGTATGCAATAAATAATTTTCCGTAAAATTTAGGAGGGAAACTAAAATCGTATTTCCATTTTAAAACACTGTAGGCAAGAATAATACCAGAAAAATAAGACAAAATAAATGATATACCTAAACCATTCAGCCCGAAGAAATAATAAAAAAACAGGTTAAGGCCCAGTATCAGCATTCCGGAAATGATTTCTAAAATCAGAAACAAACGACCATTCCCTTTTGCAAGATAGACATAACCCAATGCCCATGATATTGCTTTAAACTGCATACCGAGCAAGGTGATACTGGCAAACATAGCCATTGGCATGAAGGCAGGAGTATAAAGAATGCGAACAACCATGGGCATTGCAATAATCAATAGGCCAAGAAGAGGTGTCATAATTAATACAGCCGTCTCAGCCTGTTGCCGTACAAGTTCTTTTACCTTCTCATTGTCAGCTTGCACGGCTGATAGGCGCGGAAAATAATCCGTCGCCATTGCGGCAAAAATAACTGCAGTATATTGGCCCACAACTCCCCATCCTGCGTTATACAGTCCGACCTGGTCAACTCCGCTGATGTTGCTGATGAATGCATTAAGGATATATCTTGACAGAGAAGCAACAAATCCGGCAAGGGTCATGGATATGCCCAGCTTTGCCATATTAAGACCTGAGGTATAAGTCTTTTTAATTGTTAATTCAATCTTTTCCACTTCCACTCTGCGAGAGAAGTACCAGGAAAGAAAAAGTAATGTAGCAGAACTAATTATCAATGCCGGAACAATGCCCTTAAGACCAAACCAGTAGTATAAAGGAATGGATGTTATCAGGCCTAAAGCAGAACCAATAACAGCTGCTTTTGCCATATCTTTCAATCTACGGGTTCCCTGAAGTATTGCACGTTGTCCCTGACTTATTGCATGAAGTAATAATGTTACTGAAAGCCATACAAAGGCCCACGTATATTCCCTGTTGCCGAATGACCATTGACTTAGAAGAGGGGCGAGGGAAATTGTAACCACTGCTCCCAGCATCCCGGTAAACCATGACCAGCGACGTAAGGTTTTAATTGCCACTGCAATTCTGTTCTTGTCATCTGATCCATGAGCTTCGGAGATATCACGCACAGCACTGAAAGATATCCCAAGTCCGGTAATTGATATAATCAGATCAACAGGTGCATTCAAAAGGCCCATGATGCCAACACCCGTTGTGCCTAGCAGTATAGCCACAAATTTGACCCTGACAATACCAATTAGTATCTGGAAAACCTGTACTCCGCCAAAAAGTGAGGTTGCCTTGAAAATTTGGCGGTAAGAAGATTTTTCTCTGTCCAACGCTCCCTGTTCCTGGCTCAAAGATTCTCGCTCCATATCCAATGTTACCCCTTCCAGGTCCAGAATTCCCGGTTTATCGGTTTCACTCAACTTATAAGGTGGGGTTTGGTTTTTGTTCACAAGGTCCTGAACTGATTTATTAAGGTGACTATTCTTTCAGCTTCATCTGCTGGAATAACCTGGCTAATAGGCAAGCTAAGCACTTCCTTGTGAATTTTCTCAGTTATGGGTAAAGAAAACCTGTTCCAGCTCTTATAAGCTTCCTGCTTATGAGGTGGTATTGGATAATGAATAAGGGTTTGAATACCCTTCCCGGCCAGGAATTTTTGTATTTCATCCCTATTAGGATGGCGGATTACAAAAAGGTGCCAGACATGATCCAGGTTTCTGGTTACTTTTTTCTGGTTGCTGGTTTGAGGGAGGATTATATCAGGATGGGTAATGTTGTTAATATACAATTGTGCTATTTCGCGCCTGCGCTGGTTGTCGGCATCAAGACGTGGAAGTTTAACCCGTAGAACTGCTGCCTGGATTTCGTCCAATCTTGAATTCAGGCCCTGGTATTTATTCACATATTTTTCAGCAGATCCATAATTTGCCAGTGCTCTTATTACTTCAGCAAGCTCATTATCATCGGTTGTGATGGCTCCGCCGTCACCAAGTGCCCCCAGGCACTTACCCGGGTAGAAGCTATGGCCTGCTGCATCACCAAGCGAACCCGTTCTTAACATTGTTCCTTGTTCCTTGTTCCGCGTTCCGTGTTCAGAATATTTCAAATCCGGAACTTGAAACATTGAACTTGGAACTAACGCTCCTGCTGCCTGTGCATTATCCTCAATAATTTTGAGATTATATTTTCTGGCAATCTTCTCGATTTGAGCTGACCAGCAGGCCCGACCGTATAGATGAACCACCATTATAGCTTTCGTGCGCTGAGAGATATGCTCCTCAACAAGAGAAATATCGAGATTATAGGTATTTATAGCAGGTTCTACAAGCACCGGTTTTAAACGGTTATCGGTAATAGCAAGGATCGATGCAATATACGTATTTGCAGGTACTATCACTTCATCCCCCTCCTTCATAATCCCTATTTCAATATATGCTTTAAGAATAAGACGCAGGGCATCGAGCCCGTTTGCAACACCTATACAGTTCCTGGATCCAATGTAACCAGCATATTCCCTCTCAAATTCCGCGACTTCTTCACCAAGGAGGAACCAGCCATTCTTCAGGACCCGGTTAATAGCATTTGATAGTTCAGGCTGAAAACTTGCAGTGATTTTTTGTATATCAAGAAATTTAATCATTTGATTATGATTAGCACTAATTCAATCACTCATTTTTTTGAATAAATGACCCCATGATCTCATAGAAATATTGCATATCATGCTCACCTAGATTCTGGTGCACAGGAATGAAGAAGGCATTCTCACCATAAAATACACTGCATTGAACGCCGTGATCCCAATAATATTTCTTTAATTCAGGCAGATCTATTTTGTGCCCATCTGTTTTAAACATAAAAACACCGGGCACCACTCCTTTATCAAGGTTAAATCTTTCCTTAAACCCCAGTGATTCAAATCTCTCTCTTAAAAACCTATAATGAGAAATCCTATCCCGGATGATTTCGTCCTTGAATTTTATTTGCGCCGAAAGAACATTTTTTATATGCCTGAGCTCATCGGCACCTATTTGATAATTTGTTTCCGGTTTTTTGGGAATATTTGATACCAGCAACCCTCCTATTTGCAAAGGGAACATTTTGGGAAAGCTGTAAATAACAAAATCACCTGTTTTACCTATTGAATCATCGGTGTCCCTGGAAAAAAATGAATGTGCACAATCTTCAATTATCGGCAATTTGTATTCTTTAAGCTTTTTAATATCAATATAAGGATACCCAAATTCGTGGTTAACAAATAAGACTTTAGTTTCAGGTATTATTTTACGCGACCATTTACAGTAGTTCTCAATTTCTTTCGTAACACAACTGCTTATATAGAAATTTTCAGTGGTTGTCAGGATTGTTACAACATCATTCTTCTTAAGGTTACATAACCCTAAAGCGATGTTAATTGCTCTTCGGCCATTAATAGTATAAATTAAGTCTTTATCCCCAAACCTGTCCTGGAAATAGTCATCAATGACATCACTATTCTGAAGATTATGATTTATTGATAAATCTCTGGTTTGAAATGGTCCTATTCTATAACAGGGTAGACTATATTGATCAGGATTAAGAACAAACATATACTTTTTTATTGTTGATTATTTACCTTCCAGACATATTTGTATCGTAATGAAGAGGTGGATTCATGACTTTCTTTAAACCGCAGCAGACCTTCATTAGGATTCCCATTCTCAGTCGAAATCCCGAGGTCAATATATTTATAACCCATCGCTTTGTAATAAGACCATAGTTCAAAAGCTAAATAATCCATTGCTCTCAGCGGTCTGCCTTTTTCGTTATCGCCCCAGAATACTGCATAACTTATATCAGGATGGTTTCTATAGAATATAGCTGAAGCCACAATTGTACCATCTTCCGCGATCACCCTAAAATAATCCACCGGCCATAAGCTGCCTGTGTTAAGGATATCATTAAAGGTCATGTATATAGGACGATCAAACTTAGCCCTGTTCTCATAGATAAGATCATAAATCAGTCTTTTTTCTTCCTCGTTAGTAGCTAAATTAAAAGAAAGTTTATTTCTTAATGCCTGCCGGTAATATTCCCTGCTGTTTCGTTGAGTAAATTTCCCGTTAAAATGTTCGAGATTTACCCAGTTAGTAATTTCAGGAAGCATAAGTTGAAACCCGTTGCGCATTAATGAATTAACAGCTTTCGCATTAAAAGTTAAGTGATAAATATCAGGTGGCAGTATTATTTCAATTCCCTTCAATCCTTGAGATACAATAAACTTCTTCAATGAAGATATGTAATTATCCATTTCACTTATATACATTATATCCTTACGAAAATGGAAGCCTCCAAAAGGAGCCGAAAAGGGTGAAAGAATAAACCCGTTTTTTATGCCTGCAATCAGTCCCATTTCGGGTCTATCGGTATTTTCAACCAGACGGACTATTCTTTGCGCCTTATCTTTATTCAACTCGATAAATGATTCTGAAATAAAAGGGTGTGGATCTGTAGGAAAAAAATTACAGAATGTTTTTGATTCAACTTCGATCAGCATATCAGGAATTTTTCAATTTTTTAAATTCAGAATAATCACGCAGGTAATCATTCTCTTCATACTTTTCTGATGCTAATACCAGGCAAATAGCCCCTGATGAAAAATTCACAATCTCTCTCCATATTCCGGGAACTATGATTAAGCCAAAATTAGGCCTGTTTAGATGAACAATCTTCTTGTTTTTACCATCGTCAACTATTATATCAAATGAACCACTTGCTGCGACAACAAGTTGATATAAATTTTTATGTGCATGACCTCCCCTCTCTGACCCGCCAGGTACATCATAAAGGTAATATACCCTTTTAACATCAAATGGTTGGTGGCTGCCATTCTGAATAATAGTAATATTACCAGCCGGGTTATGTATTTTTGTCAACTCAACAACATTACAGCTGTGAATATCTGACACGAATCTGTTCATTGAGTTTTTAATTTTTTAAACTCTTCAAAGTCCCTGATATAATCATCTTCATCATAATAAGTTGAAGCAATAATCAGGGCAAGGGAATTTGTTGAGAAATTCTCAAGCATTCGCCACATCATTTTTGGTACAAATACACCATAGTACGACCTGTTCAGGTAAAATCTATACTCTCTGACACCATCGTGCAATACCACATCAAAGCTACCCGATAGTGCCACAATCATTTCCTCTGTTTCCCTGAATGCATGTCCCCCCCTTAGTTCCCCTCCGGGGACATCATAAATCCAGTAAACGCGTCTAATCTTAAACGGTAATTGACTATCCTCCTCAATGAAAGACAGGTTTCCACGACGATCCAGAAACTTTGGAAGATCAATCAGAACAGGATTCATAAAAATGGATGATAGTTCAGATTACAGATTTAAAGAGAATTATACTTGTTGAGTTTCTGTATCCTTTCTTTTTATTGAATTGCGTTTGGATTTATTCAATGGTAGCCATCTGGATTTCTTCTTTTCTTCCGTATAACCGTATTTATCACCATAATGCTTCTTATCTGATTGAATATCATTTATTACTATTCCTACTCCCTTGAAACCGTTGGCACTCATTTCCTTTAAAGTTGTGTCAAGCATATCCCTCAGGGTTTGTCCCGGCCTGACTACCAGCAGACAAACATCTGCCTGGGAAGCAATCTGGACTGTATCAGAAATAAATCCGATGGGGGAAGAATCAACTATTATAATATCATATTTCTTTTTCAACAGCTGGAATAATTCACCTGTCTTCTCCCGTGCTGTAAGTTCCGAGGGATTAGGAGGAATAGGTCCGGCGGTAATAACCGACAGGTTTTCATAAGACGTTTCCTGGATTATATCCTCCAGCTTATCATTACCTATCAACCATGTGGAAATACCCTTATCATTTTCAAGATTAAAATCTTCGTATATCCTTGGTTTCCTCAGATCAAAGCCCACAAGGATTGTTTTTTTCCCCAGCAGGCTGTATACCGATGCAAGGTTTATTGCTGTATGCGTTTTCCCATCTTTTGGCATTGATGATGTTACCAGTGTTACCGAAGCTTTAGTTTCCTGTGCATAGAACTGTAATTTCGACCTTAGCATACGATAAGCCTCGGATACTCCCGAGTTGGGATAGCTAAATACAACGGTATTTGTTTTACTGGTACTATGAGGTATATTTCCCACAATAGGAATATTCTTGATCTTCCTTACATCTTCTTCTTTGAGTCTTTTATTAAGCATTAATAATAATAATATTATCAGGAAGGGTAATCCGGCACCTGCAAACATCGCAACAAAATATACTCTTAGCGGATTAGGTGACACTATAAAGCTGAATTCTTCTCTTGCAGAATCAATAATCTCGCTGTCAGCTGTATTGGATGCTTTCTGCATCTGTTGTTCAGCCCTGGTTTCAAGCAGGAATGTGTACAGTTCATCGTTCAGCCTGAACTGTCTTTCAATACCCAGCAGTTGTCTCTCCGTGCCAGGCAGGGCAGAAGCCTGTCTGTTAACCCTTGCAATCTGTTCCTGATTCTCAGATATTGCCAGGCTATTTGCTCTCCGCAGACCATTGAGTGTTTCAAGCAAAGCATCTTTTGTACTGCTTATCCTCTGTTGCAGGAGGTTTTGCATGGGGTTCATTTCACCTATTCCTTCATTAAGCAGCTGTCCTTGCAGATCAGCCAGGTTCTCCACCAGCCTTGTAAGACCCGGGTCATTAATCCCCATACTTATTGGTACGATGGGCAATTCCTGGGTTATATCTTTAGCCAGATAGTCTGCCAGGTAATCGTAATAATCGGCTTCAAGGTTAAGGTTGGCCCTTTCAGCTTCCAGACGAGTTAACTCTTCTATTATAGATTGCCCCTGTGCAGAAAGGTCCATCACCCTGTTAGCGGAACGGAAATCCTGGAGTTTATTCTCAGTGATAAGCAGGGAATCGGATATTCCGACAATCTGTTCATCAATGAACTGTATTCTTCTTAAAGCTTCTGTATTCTTTTTATCCAGCGAAATGTCCTGGAAAACATCCAGCAGCTTATTAACAAAATCGACATCCCTTATTCTGTTAGTCCCGAGCATACTTACTTCCAGGATTGATCCTGATCTCGACAACAGGTCTACATCTATTCTCCTGTTGAAATAATTTACCAGAGAGGTGGGGCTGTGAATCACAAAATAGAACTCTTGATCCTGATTATAATTGAACCATTCAGGATCAAGGCATTCAATTCTGAATTCACCCCAGGGTGATTCAATGGCTTGTCCAAACAGAACAGTTTCCTGGAAGTCATAATAAGAATGTGTACATTCAATATTAAACCTATTATCACCAAGGTACGTGATTGAGAATTCCGTATCTTTCGGAAATTCTGTCGCATCATCAATTATCAGTCTCACCGGCCTTTCAGGATATAATGAAAGTTCATTCCTGAATGTCTTATAGTAAAAGTCCGTTTCAAAAGAAAGTTCCTCCAGTGCTCTTCCTGTGAGAGATTTCGAAGTAAGGATCATTATCTGGTTATCCAGGTTTCTCATACTTCCTGGCAGCCCCATTCCCTGTAAAATTTCCTCATTATTCCCAAGTGCCCTCTCCTCTCCCTGATTAATAAGAATTGTGGCTGATACCCTGTAAACAGGTAAGGTATGGCCAATGTAAAAACGGGCGATCACGAGTGCAATGAAGAGACCCAGGAGTATGTAATACCAGTTATCCTTCAAGATGGTAAGGATCATCATCGGATTAAAGCCACTCTCCTGCTGTGGTAATTTATCCTGTGGGCCCTTTTTGTTATCAATAGTATTTGTCATAAGCACAAATTTACGTATTATTTTATCTTTATTTAATAATATTTAAATAGCAATTTCAGTTTAAATATTCTTAGTCCAACTCACTTGCATTTCACTTATTAAATTACCTGGTCAGTACCAATAAGGTAAAAAATGTAGATACAGCAGTTAAGATGATTGAATAAATTGAAGCGTTCATCTGGAATGTCCTTCCTTTCATTGGTGGTGCATATATAACATCGTTAGGCATTACGTAAAAATACTCTGATGAAAGGATACTTCTATCTAGCAGAGTGAATTCATTGACCATGGGCCCAAATTGTGAAGGCCGTATTAGCTGTATATTCCCACGGTCACCATATTCAGTTATATCACCGGCCATTGAAAGGGCTTCGAATACGTTTATACGGTCCTTGTTCAGAACATACCTTCCTGGTCGTGCAACCTCCCCTATTACAGTAACATGATTGTTCACCAGCCTGCACGTTATAACTGCATTACTTACATAGCCCTGGAAAGTCGAATCAAGTGCAGTTTTTATTTGTGCGATCGTTTTGCCAACCACTTTCTGCTTGCCAACATAAGGAATTTCTATAAAGCCATCATCATTTACCGGATATCCGAATAAAGATGCACTCTCTGGAGTCATAGCACCCATTGTTCCTCCGGTTAAGGGATTGAATATTTCAGACCATTGTGGATCCGGGGTTATTACTCTAATATACAATATATCGTGAGGTATTATTTTATAATTACCAGGAGTGATTGATGGCCTGGATTCGTAAATTTCCATGTCAGAAATGTCAATTGCTTCAGCGTATTGCAGGTAAGTCATATTTTGTTTTGTAGCACAAGAGTCTAAAATCAAAAATACTGTTACAAAACAAATGAAAATGGAGTGATGTTTTTTCATATCAATATATTTATCGTTTATTATTTTCCCCAGTATTAATTATCTAAACTTCCATGTCTGGCTGGGTATTATCACCTGAGGCTTTTGCTGTAATAGATCTGCCAGGAAGAGATACTCCACCCTTAGATACGGGGTTTATCGTTTGGCTATCCTCGCCGGGTTCAGATTTATGGATTGCTCTTGTTTTAAATGATCCATTGTATTTACCATTACTGCATAAATATTCCGGAACTATTTTTTTAATTGCATTGACTACATCCTGTTTAGACATAGTATATAACTTAATCAGCACTTCGTCAATTACTTTAAGATGTGCCGATTCTTTTACCTTTTCAACTTTCGCAATTTTTATTTTTGGATGATGAGTTGGAAGAGTATTCTCCCTGTCAGTCAATAATTCTTCGAACAGTTTTTCACCTGGCCTCAAACCGGTGAAAATAACTTCAATATCTCTCTCTGGAACCAATCCTGACAGTCTTATCATTTGATAGGCCAGGTCAACTATCGGGACTGGTTTTCCCATATCGAAAACATAGATTTCATCATCTTTCCCCATAAAACCAGCTTCCAGTACCAGTTCACAGGCTTCAGGAATGGTCATGAAATACCGTGTTATTTCAGGATGGGTTACTGTTACAGGTCCGCCTTCCCTTATCTGCTTCTGGAAAAGAGGAATTACTGAGCCATTTGATCCCAGCACATTTCCAAACCTCGTGATTACGAATTGTGTTTTAACTCCTGCTTCCTGAGCTTTACTTTGTACAATAATTTCACAGAGCCTTTTGGTTGCCCCCATAACATTTGCAGGATTCACAGATTTATCTGATGATACCATAACAAATTTGCTAACTCCGTATTTCACAGAAAGGTCCGTAATAGTTTTTGTCCCTCCAACATTAACCCTGAAGGCTTCATGAGGATGATCCTCCATCAATGGAACATGCTTGTAAGCTGCAGCGTGGAATACTATTTCCGGTCGAAACTCTTTGAAAATTAACTCCATCTTTTCATAGTTGGTCACATCTGCCAATAATAAGTTAAAGTTCAAATTAAGGTATCTTGATTCCAGTTCATTCTTTATATGAAACATTGGTGTTTCAGCCTGATCAACCAGTATAACATTTTTTGTATTAAAACGAGCGAGCTGACGTACTATTTCAGAACCTATTGATCCTGCAGCACCTGTTACGAGTATCGTCTTGTTATTCAATCCCAGACTTATCAATTCCAGGTTCAATCTTATAGGATCCCTTCCGAGCAGATCTTCCAGTCTTACTTTTCTTAACTGGCCTACCTCAAGTCTGCCATGCAACCAATTGTCAATAGATGGGGTTTCAAGAACTTCAAGTCCTGAGTCCATTGCCCTCCTGATTATTTCACTTTTTCTTCCACGTGAAATATTGCTGATGGCAATGATCAGTGTATTTATTCTATTCTTGAGAAGAAAATTATTTGTGAATATTTCAGGTCCATATACTGGTATACCGTTAATCTTAAATCCCTGAAGTCTCCTGTTATCATCAATAAAACCTGTAACAGCAAAACCGGCGATAGGATCGCTTAAAATGACACGTTTGACAATAAATCCCATCTCCCCTGCACCATATATAAGTACCTTCTTGGTTGTTCTCTTGTTCATGGTGGCAAAGCGGAAGACAATTTTTACAAACAAACGAATGAAAAACAGGATAACTGTTACAAAGACATAATGAATAAGAATTACCGATAACGGGATCATAAGATAACCACTCCACTCAAAAAACCTACCTATGAATGATATACCAACAGTAACGGCCAGAGATGTTGTTGTATCAACAAATAATAACGCGACATCTGTAAGTGTTGTATGTCTTAGAATTGCAGCATATGACTTGAAAACCAGTGAAAAGACAACATATACACCTGTGACAATTAATCCTTGTACTACAGATAATAAAATATTTATCTCTTCTGAAGCGAAGTTAAGACGTACAAGGTATGAAAACAGGAAGAGAAGGAATATCAGGGTATTGTCTGCCACAAAGACTACCCATCTGGGTAGATTATACCTTAAAAATAATTTTAAGACTCTACGCCTGACTAGATCCTTCAATTTAGGATATCTGTCAATAATCATTATTTAATAATTTTTATTTCGATCCTTTGGTTAAACCTTCTTCCTCTCTCCCTCGTATTTGAAGCAACCGGCTGGGATTCTCCGTAACCTTTTGCTTTAATCCTGTCACGTTCCATACCCGCACTGATAAGATAATCCACCAACAACTGTGCCCGGGTCTGAGACATTCTAAGGTTTGACTCAGCTGGTCCTTGATCATCAGTATGTACCCCTATCTCCAGGCTTATTTCAGGGTAATCATTCATCAACTTGGCAACCTTGTTAAACATAAGGTATGCATTTGTTAAAAGTCTGTTATCAATATCAAAATACAACTCACTAAGCACACCGTATCTTTCCTTAAGATAAAATAGTTCTATTTCAACCGGATCTTCAAGTAAATATAACCTTACCTGTGTATCTGGATATCCAAGTGATATCATCTTTTTGTATGTTGGATAGGTCTCTATCAGTCTTGTTTGTTCAAATACTGAATACCTGTAGATAGAATCCTCCTCGCTTAATATCTCGTTTACAGTAAAATTTGAAGGAAGATTACTAAAGAGAATATTATCAGGTCTAATTCTCGTTGGAGAGGATAATACCTCAACCCTGAATGCTGTTGGTTTTCCATAATATAATTCAGCATTATAATCACTGCCGACAGTAACATTTATATACTTGCCAATGTCTAGATAATCCTGTTCTACATCATATTTACCGCTTAAGGACTCGGTTCTTTCTCTTTCATTGTTGAATACCAATACCTTTTTAGAAACAGCTCTTTTAAGATATTTTCCTGTCGATAATGACTTAAGAGTGAGTTCCAGTTTAACATTATATTCTCCGGCTTCATAGAATAAATGCTGAATCCTTTCTCCTTTACCTACAGTACCGTCTCCAAAGTCCCAATAATATCTTTCAATTAAATAGCCCGGACAATAAGACTTAAGCCCATCAAAATCAAGAATCTGATTTTTTAATGTATAATCTGGACCGGTTATAAACGGTTGCTCATAATCTTTAACTTCAATATTATAAGTACACTTATGGAAGAATAAATCTCCTGTTTCTCTGTCGATTAGATTAAGTGTGACCTTATAATTACCTGATCCGGGGAAGCAATGATTAACAGTTGGTCCATAATCTTTCGAGTTATTCTCAAAAATCCATTCATATTCAAGGTTGAGAGTGTCAATAAAAATTGATCCTGTGTCAGTAAGAGTATAACAATATTGGTTTTCCTTCTGGGGTTCATTAAACCAAATTTCTTCCCTTATTGTTCTGAATTTATAGATATCCAAAGTAGCCTCCCTCTTAGAAGAAAAATATCCCTCAGTCATCAGATTATCAGTTATAATACCAAAATCATCATAATCTGAATTTATTGGAGCATCCAATCTCACTGGAGGATGCCAGATATTTGGACCTTTTTCCTTTGTGATAAAAATATCCCTTCCTTTAGATCCGGGATGACCATCTGATGAGAAAAACAGTTCTCCAACTTCATTAATGAAGGGATATGACTCGTTACCGCTGGTATTAACTGCTGGACCCAGGTTTAAAGGCTCCCCCCAGTAGCCATTTCTCATCTGGCAATAGTAAATATCTGCTCCCCCGTATCCATCAGGCCTGTCTGCTGCGAAATATAATCTCCGACCATCCGCGGAAAGGCATGGTGATGTTATATTATACCATTCGCTATTAAACCTGAACTCCCTGACCCTTGTCCACTCCTGTCCGTTATAAACCGACGAGAAAAGGCCGAGTGTATTCCGGTATACAGAAAGCTTTTTAACATCTCCCTCAACTATCCTGTTCCGTGAGTAATACATAGTATCTCCCGTGGGATTAAATGTAACCGGTCCATTATTTAGTCGTGTCTGTATTTCCTTAGCAAACTCAGTGTATTTTGTCCATTCTATTCCTGGAATTGTATCTACATAGAACATTTTAATCATCCCACGATCCCGTGAATCTGAAAAGTCAAGAAAAGGGTTATTCTTTCTGTTACTACAAAACACTAATCCATTATTAAACCAAATCGGTGAAAATTCATCATACTTATCAGAACTAAATGAAGCTTTTTCAACAAAGAAATTTTCTGGTTGAGCGGGTAGATTCAAAGGAATCAATACCACTAAAAGGAAAATCAACAATACTCTTAATTTCATTACTTCCAATTACTATTAAAAGATTAGAGGATTAAGGGCATCTACATTATACCTGAAAATATACCTGAGCATAACCTCATGCGAACCTTTGCTGTATTTCCCAAGTTGACTTATTTCAATATTATAAGTATAAGCAATTCTTAATTGATCATTTGGCTGAACTTGAAACATGGTTGCAAATGTTCTCTTATTCCTGTATGAACCCCCAATCCAGAATTTATTTAAATAACATAAGTGAGCATTTATATCGTACTGAAGTTTTAACTGCGATGGTACGGAAGAATATCTTAAGAGAAGTGACGGAAAAATTTTAAATCTCTCATTGATATCATAAATATAGCCCGTATTTAATAGATAACTGTAGTTGCGGATACTATTATCTATAACATACTTGTTTCTGGTAAAGTCAAAATTGTAGTTTAGAAGTCTTGGTACTGAAAAGCCTGCAAAGTAGTTTTTACCTGAATAATACATACCAAAACTAAAGTTGGCTACCACATAAAGTTTTGAATCTATCAGATATATCTCATCTCCGGGATCTATTACAACCAGGTCTGAATATGCAGTATTCGTGGTCATAACATTTGCACCCAGGCCCAAGGATAAAATGCCTTCCTCCAGTTCAATCTTGTATGCGTAACTGGTAGCTAGCTGATTTTCCTTGGTTACTCCAATTTTATCACTTATGATCATTAAACCAAGTCCCAGCTTTCTATCAGCAAAGGGAGCATCAGCGCTGAATGCCAGTATAGCAGGTGAACCATTCACGCCGACCCATTGTCTTCCATAAAAGCTGGAAACATTCAATGCTCCTGATTCTCCTGCGTAGGCCGGGTTTATAGACATAGGATTTAAGATATATAGATTGGTAGTCGGATTTAACTGTCCAACTCCAATATTAGCTATTAGAAGCAAGGCCGATATTGTCAGAATAGTCTTTTTCATATTATCTTTCTATTACTATGTATCCATTATAAGGTTGTCCGTTTGCTGGCCTGATAGAATAAAAATAAGTATCGGCAGGCAGAGGATTGCCTTTCTGATCAACTCCATCCCATTTATTGTCATAGTTGGAGTTTTTATACACTAGTATTCCCCTCCTGTCAAAAATAAGTAATTCTGTCCTGCCAAGCGTTATAATCCCCCGCAAAACAAAATAATCATTCTTGCCATCGAGATTGGGAGTAATCAGTGTAGGTATGATCAGATCATTTACTGTTATGGTTAGAGTATCTGCCGCGGGTGGGCAAACTTCATTTGTTACCATCCAGCGAATGATATTTTCATTCAGTGAAAGACCTCTTATTGTTGTGACCGGTACCGTATCATTTTCTATAACACCTGAGCCCTTAATAACTTGCCAGTTTCCTTTCTCACCGGTTCCGAGAGATGCATTCAGCTGTGCGTCAAATATATAATTCAAAACCTGGTCAGTACCTGCATTTGGCACAGGCGGAGGCACCACAGTTACAACCACAGGCTTTATGTCGAAGTATCCTGATACTGTTGTACCTCTTATATAATAAGTACCACGAGTGGCTATGTTAGGTGTCTCATATTCAATTGTACATTCATAGTCTTGCCAGTAAGTATATGTGAGGCCCGGAGTAGATCCTTCAGTAATTAAGTCTGCTGTTATATCAACAGTTGATGGGTAACATACAGGACCAGGGTTAGTGATGACCAATGTTGGTATACCGGGTGTTGATATAGTAACTTCGTCTGACCTCAGGGAGGTGCAACCAAATGAATTGGTTACCCTGAATGTAAAGACTCCTGGCTCAAGGCCTGTAATAACTGTAACCATACCTGTACCTGTAGTGGTAACATTTCCGGGATCTCTTATTATTGTCCAGGTGCCTGTTGCAGGTAGCTCTCTTAGCTCTACGCTTCCTGTCGGTACGGCATATGTTGGTTGAGTTACTGTTCCTATAACAGGGGCTGACGGTGTGGGTGGTTGCATAGGTATCGTTACATTCTCAGATGGTTGTGAAATACAACCAGCTTCATTTGTGACAGTAAAATTATATGTTCCCGGCTCAAGATTGTCCAGGGCTATACTTGTTCCCGTACCATAGTATGTTATTGTACCTGGATATTGTGTAAGAATCCATCCTTCAGCTGCTGGTAATCCGAACAAAGTTACACTACCTGTTGGAACAGAACATGTTGGTGGCACAATGGTACCCACGGATGGTGCTGCTGGTGTTTCAGGTTGTGGAAAAATATTCACATCTTCTGATGGACTCGACGTACACCCAAAGCTATTGGTTACGGTAAATGTATATACCCCATTCTCAGGAATACCTGCTATGGTGACAGTTGGGCCGGTCCCTGTAGTGCTAACCGACCCTGGGGTTCGCCTGACGATCCATGTACCCGATGTTGGTAATCCTATTAATACAACACTTCCTGTTGATGTTGCGCATGTCGGCTGTGTAATTGATTCTACCCATGGTTCATCCGGTGTTGGCGGTTGTTCATTTATTATCAAATCAGCAGATTGAGATGATACACACCCAACAGCATTGGTCACAGTGAAGTTATAAGTGCCACGACCAAGACCCGTTATAGTTGTGGTGGAACCGGTGCCTGTTATTACATCAAAGGTCGGCATGATTAATAATTCCCAGGTTCCTGATGAGGGTAAACCGTACAATAATACACTTCCTGTGGCAACCTCACATGTAGGTTGGGTAATAGTACCAATGGTTGGCGGATCGGGAACCAGGTTAACAGTTAAAGCATAATTTAGTGATACCGGGGCACAGGGTGCACCCAGTGGATTGTTCGTTGTTACTGTTATTGTAATAACACGTCCAACATCAGCTGCAACAGGCGTGTATGTAAATGAGAACGGAGAAGTGGAGCTCGAAGATGGTGTTACGGTACCCGATCCATTCTCTGTGATAGTAACAGCTGTTGCACTTCCTCCGAAAGTATTACCGGTGACAGTTATTGGTGTAGTACCGCATGTGGAACCGCTTGAACTGCCGAGTGCAAGTGTGGGTGGATTTGCACATCCACATGATACATCGAAGCTTGGCCCTGTTGTTGTGCATCCGTAGGAATTTCTCACAGTTATGGTATGAGATCCGTTGTCCACGCCACTAAAAGAGGTATTAGTCTGAAAAGTTCCTCCATCCAAACTGTATGAGTACCCTGAACCTGTCGGGCTTATGACAGTGATGATGGCATTTCCAAATCCGAGCGAGCAGTCAATGCTATGTACCGGGGCATCAGGTAAAGGTGGCTGTTCGTTTATAACAACAGGTGCTGAAGCAACTGATATACAGCCATATGAATTCGTAACTGTAAAAGTATAAATGCCCGGTAAAAGACCTGATACTGTACCAGATGTTCCCGTTCCTGTTGTTGTTGTTCCTCCTGGACTGGTGGTAATTGTCCAGGTCCCTGTTGAAGGCAGTCCGCTGAGTAATACACTTCCGGTCGCAAGGGTACAGCTTGGTTGAGTTATAGCGCCTACTATGGGTGCTGAAGGAGTAGGCGGCTGTGGATTTATCACCACCTGCGCTGAGGGCAACGAAACACACCCGTCTGCGTTTGTTACTGTGAAAGTATACGTTCCTGACGGCAGTCCTGTTATTGTTGTGCTTGTGCCGGTACCGGTAGTGGTCACGCCTCCCGGATTCCTTGTGAGAGTCCAGGTTCCAGTAGCTGGCAAACCGTTTAAAACAACGCTACCTGTTGCCAGATTACATGTTGGCTGGGTTATTGTACCCACCACTGGTGCTGGCGGAGAATCTGGTTGTTCAGGTATAACTACGTTTGCTGAGAGAGGCGATACACAGCCAAACTCATTGGTAACCGTGAAGTTAAACGTTCCCGTTGGAAGACCGGCAATCGTAGTACTTGTACCTGTTCCCGTTGTGGTAATCCCTCCGGGATACCTTGTAATTGTCCAGGTTCCTGTTGCTGGAAGACCACTCAAAACAACACTACCTGTAGGTACAGTACATGTGGGTGCTGTAATTGCACCTACTACAGGTGCAGTAGGTGTGGGCGGTTGAGCAGGAATAACCACTACCGCTGATGATGGAGAATTGCAGCCATATGAATTTGTTACTGTAAAAGTATAACTTCCAGAAGGAATTAATTGTATTGTAGTAGTCACTCCTGTTCCTGATGTAGTGATACCTCCCGGGGAACGAGTAATAATCCAGGTACCTGTTGACGGTAAACCTGATAGAATAACACCACCTGTTGAAACAGTGCATGTTGGTGAAATGATTGAGCCTATTACAGGAGCTGTTGGGGTAGGTGGCTGTGCATTGATAACCACATTGCCAGACGGACCGGACGTACACCCGTTGGCATTGGTCACGGTGAAGGTATATGTACCCTGTGCGAGACCAGTAATCGTTCGGGAGGTACCTGTTCCTGTTGTAGTTACATTTCCCGGAGTGCGGGTTAATGTCCATACACCTGTTGGCGGCAAACCGGTTAGAAGAACACTTCCTGTAGCAACACCACATGTAGGCTGGGTTATTGAACCAATTAATGGAGCCGATGGTAATGCATTTACAGTTAAGGAATAGGTTGCAATTGCAGCTTCACATGGTGCACCAAGTGGGTTGTCAGTTGTAACAGTAATCACCACTATATTACCTGCATCGGCAGATGCAGGGGTATAGGTGAATGAGAATGGAGATGAGCCTGATAAAGAGGGCGTAACTGTTCCTGCACCATTCTCGGTTATGGTTACCGCTGAGGCTGACCCACCGAATGTATTACCGCTTACCGTAACGGGAGTAGTACCGCAGGTACTGCCTGAAGAACTGCTTAAAGTAACTATTGGAGGATTTGCACAGCCACAGGCTACAATGAAACTGGGACCGGTGGTTGTACACCCTGCAGATGTTCTTACCGTGATTGTATGGGACGCATTGGATACTCCGGTAAAAAT